>DAIMKF010000007.1:0-69440 GCA_036721855.1 Bacillota bacterium
CTCAGCTGGGAGAGCGCTTGAATGGCATTCAAGAGGCCGTGGGTTCGATCCCCATAGGCTCCACCATTTAAATTAGGGTGGTACCACGAGGAGGCTCTCGTCCCTTTTAGGGGCGAGTTTTTTTATCATAAAAAGAGGTGTGTAAGAATGAGCGATCGGTATAACTTTGAATTAATTGAACAAAAATGGCAAGCTAAATGGGATAAAACCAAAGCTCATAAGACCATTCCCAATGAAAAGCCTAAGTTTTATTGTCTGGACATGTTTCCTTATCCTTCAGGGAGATTGCATATGGGCCATATAAGGAACTATGCCATTGGTGATGTTGTCACGCGTTTTCAAAGAATGCAAGGTTATAATGTGCTTCACCCAATGGGCTGGGATGCTTTTGGACTACCGGCAGAAAATGCGGCCATCAAAAACAAAGCCCACCCTGCCGAGTGGACCTTTGGCAACATGGATTATATGAGGGGTCAGTTAAAAAGGCTTGGTTTTACCTATGACTGGGATCGGGAGTTTGCGACTTGCGACCCAGATTACTATAAGTGGACACAATGGCTTTTCTTGAAATTGTGGGAGCAGGGCCTTGTTTATAGGAAAGAACAGCTAGTTAACTGGTGCCCTTCTTGTGCCACGGTTTTAGCTAATGAGCAGGTGGTAGATGGAGGGTGTGAGCGTTGTGGGGCAAAGATTACCCACAAGAATTTGGAACAGTGGTTTTTTAAGATAACAGACTATGCTGATAGACTGCTTAATAATCTCGATAAACTGCCTGGCTGGCCGGACAAGGTTAAAGCTATGCAAAGGAACTGGATTGGACGTTCAGAAGGTACAATTATTAAGTTTGCTGTCTTCGATGATGAAGAAATTGAATGCTTTACCACAAGAGCCGATACCCTTTACGGCGTAACCTACATTGTGGTGGCACCAGAACATCCTTTAGTAGAAAGGTTGATTAAAGATAAGCCACAAGAAAAAAACTGCCGCGCATTTATTGATGAAGTTCTTGCCCAAGATGAGATCGAGCGTCTCAGTACGGATATGGAGAAAAAAGGAGTTTTCACCGGCAGTTTCGCTAAGAATCCTTTAACAGGGGAAAAAGTACCGGTTTGGCTTGGTAACTACGTAGTTGCTACTTACGGAACCGGTGCGGTTATGGCAGTTCCAGCTCATGATAGTAGAGACTATGCTTTTGCCAACAAGTATGAGTTACCGATTAAATATGTGATCTTTTCCGAGGGAAATAATCTGCCTCAGAATAAAGCGTATGAAGGTGAGGGAGTTTTGAAAAACTCCGACACCTTTAATGGCCTAGATAATAAAACGGCTCAAAAAGAAATTACCCTTGAACTGGAAAAAAGATCAAAAGGGCATTTTCAAGTCACCTATCGTTTGCGGGACTGGCTTATATCCAGACAGCGCTATTGGGGTGCGCCTATTCCCATGATTTATTGTGATAAGTGTGGCATTGTTCCGGAGAAAGAAGAAAATCTGCCTGTCCTATTGCCAATCGATGTTCAATTTGAAGAACATGGAACTAATCCATTGAAAATAGCAAAAGAATTTACCAGGGCTGTTTGTCCAATTTGTGGAGGGAAAGCTCAAAGAGAGACAGACACCATGGATACTTTTGTGGATTCATCTTGGTATTATCTGCGTTATGCAGGTCCATCCAAAGATATGATCTTTGATGTAGAGGAAGTTAAATACTGGATGAATGTAGATCAGTATATTGGTGGAGTCGAACATGCCATTTTGCATCTAATGTATGCTCGTTTTATCAATATGGTTCTTTTTGATATGGGTCTTTCGCCCGCAGAAGAACCGTTTTGCAATCTGCTGACTCAAGGCATGGTACTTCTTGGCGGCGCAAAGATGTCTAAATCCAAAGGCAATATTGTCGAATCTGATGAGATGGTTCAAACTTACGGTGCCGATACTTGTAGGCTTTTTATGCTGTTTACGGCTCCACCTGAAAGGGATCTTGAATGGAGCGATACAGGTATTGAAGGTTCCTACCGTTTCATCAACCGAGTCTGGCGTCTAGTCAATGAATTAGAGCCTGAATTAAGGGGAGTTCCTTTTACTAATGTTGGTCGTGAAGGCTTAGGAGAAAAAGAACGAAAACTGCAACAAAAACTACATGAATCCATAGCTAAAGCAACCGAAGATATTAAAGTAAAATTTCAGTTAAACACAGCTCTAAGCAGTCTAATGGAGCTTGTTAACGAGATTTATCTTTATAAAGGACAAAAAAGTCACCATCAAGGACTTTTAAGACAAACAATAGACAGTCTTATTCTCATGCTGGCTCCATATATTCCCCACACAGCTTCTGAACTGTGGGAGCTTACTGGGCATGATACTGATGTCCATAATCAAAATTGGCCTCTCTTTGATGCTAACTTGGCTCAGGCAGATGAGGTAGAGATTGTACTGCAGATAAACGGAAAGATCAGAGATCGTCTTTTTGTACCTCAGGACGCTACCAAAGAGGAGTTAGAAGAGATCGCTTTTAATAGTGAAAAAATAAAAGAGATGCTAGAAGGCAAACAAATCCGCAAAGTTATAGCCGTACCAGGCAAACTAGTCAATATTGTAGCAGGATAAAAAACAAAACTACAGAAAAGATAAGTAAGATCCATCTGGGAGTTTCATCTTTAGTGATGAGACTCCCTTATTTTTTTGGAGGGATTAGATGCTAAAAATAACAGGTAAAGAAAAACGTTTTTTGGTGTTTATAGCTGTAACTATAGTTTTGCTTTCCGGCTTAGAGTATTTGATAAAGTGTTACCGTCTTGGGCTGGCAGCAGACTTAGAAGCGGAAATGTATGATTTGGAAGCAAAGCTTAATACGGAAACACAGTCAGAGCAAGAAAATACAAGTCAAAGTGAGGTTGGGGATTCTCAGTTAAAGATTGTAACAAGTATTAAAGAAACAGCAGATGATACTGCTTGTGACTTAGAACTATTTGTACAGGAAGAACTCAACCAAGAAACAGATTTAAACGCAGAAAGCAATCCTGTTAAGACAGATAGCAATCTAGAGCACAAACAACCGGTTTTAAAAATCAATCTCAATACGGCTACCTATAATGAATTAATTAAGATACCCGGAATAGGCAAAGTCTTGGCAGAAAGAATACTTAAATACCGTGAACAAAAACAGCGTTTTCTCTCCTTGGATGAACTAAAGGAGGTAAAAGGTATTGGTGCAAAAACCCTTGAAAAGATTAAACCCTATCTTACTCTTTAGAGTAGGTTTTTGGCCACTGGTATTTATTTTTCTCGTGACCGGGATTTGCCTGGGTCGTTATGTTTTAATCCCCCTGGCAATTAAGTTAATGTTTTTCCCGGGAGCCATTTTACTCTGGCTTTATGCTCAAAAAGCCCCTTCTTTTAGCTACTGGCTTTTATTAACGGTTGCAGCTACTTTTTTAGTAAAACCCAATAACATTATTGTGCTGGATAAGTCGGCAGATCTTGTTTTTTATGTTGAAGAAGTAAAAGGGAATGTAGATATCGGTTTTAAAGCTATTGTTTTAAGCAAAATCGGACGCTACTACCTTTATAGCAATCTACCTCTTTATCGTGGGGAAGTGGTCTGTTTTAGAACAAATCTCAAGTCTTTAACTCCGGCTAAAAATCCAGGTGAATTTTGTTTTGCCTCTTACCTAAAGCGACAAGATTTGGCAGGGACAGCCGAACTTAACTGGGAATGGCAGATTAAAAAGAGAAAAGAGACTCTACCAAGCCAGTTTTTTAAATTACTGTTTATACTGAGAGAAAAAGCCAGTTTAAGGTTTAGTCCTCTAAAAACTGCTGAGCTTTATAGTGCCTTAATTCTAGGTAAAAGTATGGAAACAGAGCTAGCAAAAATCGCTCAAGATGCCGG
This sequence comes from Bacillota bacterium, assembly GCA_036721855.1. Taxonomy (GTDB): domain Bacteria; phylum Bacillota; class DTU065; order DTU065; family DTU065; genus JAHDNZ01. The sequence goes on from DAIMKF010000007.1 coordinate 3,896, forward strand.
GACATCTCATTTTCTGGTAGTCTCCGGCCTGCATATTGGGTATATGGCAGCTATTATAAACAAGCTACCCTTAAAGTTAGGGCCCTATGTTACAATAGCTATACTTTTTTTATATGCTTTTATAGTAGGCAGCACACCTTCTGTCTGGAGAGCTTTAATTTCGTATCTACTAGCTAGAAGATACAGCTCAAGACTACTAGATAGGCTTTTTCTTACTCTTTCTACCATGCTAGTGGTAAAACCAAGGTGGCTTTTTTCACTTTCTTTTCAGTATTCAGCTCTGGCTGTTTTGGGAATTGCTCTTCTGGAGAATTGGCCATTTTGGGGTCCTCTTAAAGTGGGTATAGGAGCTTTTGGCATGGTTTTGCCTCTGTCCATTCTTAAAAACAATAAACTTAATCTAGTTAGTCTTTTGGGCAACTTACTTCTGGGGCCTTGTGTTGGTATGATGATGATTTTAGCTTTAATATATCTAGTCACTCCTTGTTACATCTTGAGATTGCTACTGGATTATCTTGGCACAGGATTTATTAAAGCCAACAGTTTCTTGGCACGGTTTGCAAGGCCGGTTGCGGGGTTTAATTGGCCACAAGCTCTGCTTTTTTGGGGCTTTTGGTTTTATTTATGGCATGAAGGACGTCTGATTCCTCAAAAAAGACTTTTTCTAAAGAGAGCCTACACTCTATTTTTGTTATGTTGTGTCCTATTTTGTTGGTATAATTTAAAAGAAGCAGTCTCCCCGGTAGAGCTGTATTTTTTACAGGTATTGGACGGGGATGCCGCAGTATTAAGAATGCCTTACGGGAAAACTGTTTTAGTTGATACCGGTTCAAAGACAAAAAATTACACTTGTGCGGAGCGTATCATAAATCCGGCTCTTTTAGGTATGGGGGTTAAAGAGGTAAAAACAGTTTATCTAAGTCACAGCCATCTAGATCATATAGGCGGTTTAGAAGACCTTGTTTTTTGTGATAAGATAAAGATAGGTTTTGAGCTCTGGTCGCAGAAAAACAATCTGGCCAAAAAGGCACCGGTTGAGTTGGCAAAGGACGAAGATTATCCATATGGGATTAAAATAAAGATTGTTGATCTAGGTCAGGAAAAAGGAGAACCTAATAATAATTCTTTAGTACAAATTGTTGAGGTTTTAGGTTGGCGAGTCTTATTTACCGGCGATAGGGAGTTAGAAGGTCTGGAATCTTTAGAGGCAATTGCCGTTGATGTTGTAAAAGTTCCCCACCACGGCTCGCCTAATTCATTACACCAAAGGTGGATGGAAGGGACAAAAGCATCTTTAGCGGTTTTTACCGGAGGTAAAGCCAATAGACCTCATCCAAAAGCTATTGAAGCTTGGAGAGAACTTACCGGTAGAGTTTGTATAACAAAAAAAGAAGGAGCCATCAGGTTGAGATTTTATCCGGAAAGAATCCAGGTAGCTAGTTTTCAAAACGGTTCTTTTCAGACAAAATTTATTCTGGAAAGAGAACAGAAGCTTAAAGCAGGAGGTGTTCAAAAGCTATGGGCAAAGTTACAGAAAGACTCTTTCTGTTATTGGGAGAAGATGAATATCTACTTGAGAAAAATCAGCAAAAGTTGTTACAAGGCTTTGAAGAAGTAGCAAAACTTTCTGCTTTCCAAGCTGATGAGAATCAGCTAAGAAACGAACTATTAAGCTTGGCTTTTTTCACGGATAAACGAGCTGTTGTTATAGATGAATTAGAGAAGATAGATTTAAAAAAAGGTGAGAGTATCCTCCAAGCTATAGGAAAAGTACCGGTAAGTACGCTGGTAATATTAAAAGCCAGAAAACTGGAGAGCAACAGAAAATGGGTTAAATCATTAAAAACATTAACACAGGTGGTTGAATGCCAACCATTAAAATCTTATGAACGCAAAAAAATCTTAACCGCTGAACTAGCTAAATTGAACCTTGGCGACAAAGAAAAAGAATACCTACTGGAAGCTTTACCTCAAGATCTGGCTAGTTGTTTTGTGGAGATAGAAAAACTAAGTTTGTATCCTGAAAAACTGAATCTAAATCTACTCAAGCTTTTAGTTGAACCGGCCCTAGAGGATCAGGTTTTTAGTCTGGTAGATCTTTTAATCCGTAAAGATTGGCAGGGTTCACTCTTAGTTTTAAAAGAATTGCTGGCTTCAGGTAATGAACCAATGGCTATTTTAGGAGCTGTTTTGTGGCAGATACGTACCCTTTATAAAGTATGTGATTATAAAGGCCAAAGGTCTGAAGCCGGTAAAGAACTGAATCTTAAAGATTTTGCTTTGCGCAAAGCCAAAGAAGCATTAAAAAATTTATCTAAATCACAGATAGAAGACTGGTTTTTACTGGCCTTAGAGGCTGATATGAATATTAAACGCGGTTTATTACGGCCGGATGTAGCTTTAGAGGTTATGGTAAACAAGATCTGTCTGGGTATTAAACCAGAGGATCTTTAAACACTTAAGCAAAGATAGGTAATTTGGAGAACAGAAAAAACGCTAGGTTAAATCCTAGCGTTTTTTATAAGAAAAAGACCGATCAGAGGATCGGTCAGTAAGCTCACATAGCAGCAAGACTTTTATGGAGTCTAGCCTTACGTCTGTTAGCCTGATTTTTGTGAATAACACCTTTTTTGGCAGCTTTATCAATTGAGCTGAAAGCTGCTTTAAGTAAATTTTCCGCATCTTCTTTATTACCATCAGCTACAGCGAGTTGGAATTTCTTAATAGATGTGCGCATTAAAGAGCGTACTGCACGATTCATATCGTAATCTCGTTTGGAAATAAGAATGCGCTTCTTGGCTGATTTAATATTAGCCATTCTTTCACCTCCCTAAAAGGCAATTATAATTAAGTATAACATTTCTTGAAGTTAATTACAAGTTAAGAAAATCTGAGGATAGTATCAAGTCACGGTACAATTTAGAAGATTTAGAAAGGTCTTGATATCAATAAAGTAGGACAGCTAAATTAAACCACTTCATGGTCAATAGTCCAAAGAAGACTAGAGGGAGTAACTCCTCTTACCAACAAGTAATTTTTACAATTAACTCGAGCTATTGGTGATTTAGAATTTCAAAAACCAGAAGCCCTTCTTTTTATATTCTTTTGGTTCGCTTACTTCCAGATACCCCTTTTCTAGAATGGTCTTTGGATTGGTTGTAACTAAAGCTAAAGCATTCTCCGTATATTTAGTAGCTATGGCCACAGCTTCTTTTAATGAGTAATAGCGATGTTTTAACGAATGCATATCACTGGCAATAAAATGAGCCATATTGTGTTCAAGGAGAATGCGGGCTGTTTTTTGTGACTCTTTACCATAGCTGCCAAGCAGACTACCGGCATTGATCTGGCAAAGGACACCAGCGTTAATTAGTTGCAGCAGATAATTGGGGTTCTCAATTATGGAACCGTTTCTTTCCGGATGAGCAAAGATACATTCAAAACCATTTGTCTGGAGCGAAAAAAAGATTTCTTCTAAATTATGTGGCAATTGGGCTCTGAAAAATTCGATTAATAAGTAGTTGCTATCACCAAGTGGGATTAAGTTTTCTTTGTCTTTTAAGACGAGCTCGTCACCAAATATTTCACTGCCAACATATAGGGAGACTTGCTTGTGGTCTAAGGATTGAATGGCTTTAAGAATCTCAGCTCTTCTATTCGGATGGGGCTTTAGCATATGGGGTGTGGCTACAATTTTGGTTACGCCCTCACTATAAGCTTTATCTAGCATGGCTTTGCTTATTTCAAGGTCTTTTGGACCGTCATCATCTATGATATTAGGTAAAACATGGGTGTGAATATCGATCAACTCAATACACTCCTTTGAGCAGCTGATGTTATCCTTTTCTAGTTTGTTATCTTAAAAACCTGCTCTTAAGAGGGAGTTTTTCGCATTACAAACCGGAGGACAGGTTAAACTACATAAGAGAATTACAAGGAAGTGAAAAAGATGGAAAACCAAATTAATTGGCGAACCGATCTGGCAATTGATATTCATGAGTCATTTCAGGATAGAGCTATGAGCTTGCCGGGTGTAAACGAAACAGTGGAAGAGACTCCTGTAGGAAAGGTAATTCGCTTAGAAGTAAGTTCAAAGGAATCGGCTATACAGATGAGAAAACCACCGGGTAGCTATGTAACAATAGAATCACCAAGCCTAGGTTTAAGAGAAAAAGCCAAGCAGAATGAAGTTGCGACTATATTAGCACATGAGATAGAAAAATACCTCGCTTCAGTTGCCATTGACGCACCTATTTTAGTTGTGGGACTCGGTAATCGCCAGGTCACACCAGATTCTCTGGGGCCTTTAGTTACGCAAAAGATTCTCGTAACTCGGCATTTGCGCAACTTCGTACCCCCGGAACTAAAGGGACGTCTAAGACCAATTATGGCTCTGGCCCCGGGAGTTTTAGGTACAACCGGAATGGAAACATTTGAAATCGTAAAAGCCCTAGTAAAAGAAAATACACCAAAGCTCATATTAGCTATCGATGCCTTGGCAACTAATTCTATCGAACGTTTAGGCATTACAATTCAGATTGCAGACAGTGGAATTAATCCAGGAAGCGGTGTGGGTAATCAAAGAGCCGCTCTAAATTACGATTCATTAGGAATACCGGTGATTGCCGTTGGAGTACCAATGGTAGTAGATGCCATTACACTAGTGGAAAATGCTGTCGATTACATGACCAATAAAGGCTATGATACAGGTCGCATCGCTCAGGGTCAAGTTGATAAACCAAGGATAGTCAGAGATATCCTCAGCCGGTATTTCGGCAGTCTTTTTGTAACACCAAGACAAATAGACAGCCTAGTTGAAGATCTAGCCCAGGTTATAGCTGGAGGACTTAATGCAGCTTTTCATCAAGGCATAGGACCCAATGAGGTTGCTACATATTTAAATTGACATATTAGAAAACACTTAGGCATATTACTGCTTAGTAGTATACCTAGGAGTGAGAATATGACTAGAAAGTCTTTTCTAGTAATCTGGCACATACGTTATAAACATCGCTGGCAGCGTCAGATAATGGAGGTAGCTGTCGCTGCAGCAGCTTTTTTGTTTCTGGGTTTAGTTCTATCACTTGCAGGCTACTTTTCCCATATTTTAGTCCTGGATACTCCTTTATTGCAAACAGTCCTTAACACATCCTTTCCCGGGATGCAAGAAATGCATATATCCTTAGGCAGAGAAGAAGAACCTCAGATTGGACTTTTGGCCAGTCTTTTATTTACTTTTACAGAAGGGGGTTTTCTTTCAGCTAAAAGCATAGTGGCTGAATCTTTACCGGCTTTTTATATGGTACCTCCCTCCGAAAAACCAATGGAGACTGTTACACCGGTTATTGTGCAACAGCAATCAATTGTAGAGGCTGCACCTTTGACTTCAGAACCTCTTCAAAGTACAAAGATACCTCAAGAGGAGATAAGAAGGGGTAATGTCGAAGTTATTATCTACAACACCCATTCTTCAGAGGCCTACCATGGGATAATTGGTTCTAATCATAAGGATGAAAGTATTGATTATTGTTTTGGCTCTTGGCGTGAAGATGCGGGTGTAATTGGGGTAGCAGTTAAACTGGAAGAACAGCTATTAAGACTGGGTGTTAATGTTTATCGCATAAAAAAGATTCATGATGGTCAGATCTTTCGTATGGCTTATGTCTATAGCGAGGATTCGGTTAAGGAGGCACTGAATCGTTTTAGTGATACTCGCCTGGTTTTAGATATCCATCGTGATGGAGCGGAAGGTGAAGATCCTTTTAGAATTGCTATTAACGGTCAATATGCCGCTCAAGTTGCTTTGGTTGTAGCTACGGGAGAAAGAAGCAGTCGTCGCTGGGATAGTAGTTTAAACAGAGATATGGCTAAACGTCTGATTTATTTAATTAACTCTCGCTATCCTGGTCTTTGTCGCGGGGCAATTTTTAAGACAGGGGCATATAACCAGCATTTACATCCGGGTTCATTATTAATAGAAGTTGGTAACGATTGTAACACAGATGCAGAAGCACAATATACAGCCAGACTTCTGGCACCGATTATTCGCGATCTTTTACTTGAGGTGAGGTAGTCATGTATTTTAGTAGTCATTTAAGTGCAGGGCTCTTAGCAGGAGCTCTAACTAAAAGCCCTCCTTTGGCCTTGGGGTTGGGCATTATCAGTCATGGAGCCTTAGATAGGATTCCCCACCATGATTATGGTTCTGTCAAGGCGGCTTTTTTGGATCTCGGCTTAGGTCTTGTTACCTTAAGGTTTTTCAGGACAAGTTTTCCCAATCTATCTTCAGCTTTGTTCTACGGAGCTTTAGGCGCAACTATACCTGATTTAGAAGTAGCACTAAAACATTTGATTCCAAACTATAGTCTCGAAGCACTCTATCCTAGCCATAACGGTAAGATTAAACATCCCAAGCGATCTTTTCCCCGAGGCATTTTAACCCAGTTTGTTCTGGTAATAATTTGCCTATCCTTTACTTATCTTATTTTAAAATAATAATTAAATTACTGTTATAGGGTTTAAAGCCCAAAACCGATGGACTCCTGTCCTAAAATACAGCTCAGAACAAACATTTTTAAACGAAAAAAGCTCAGAAATATTATTTTTAATTCAATCAAGTGCTTTTGAAATGATCACTTGGAATAATTAAGGTCTCTTAAAAACCGATAATAAACAAAAGAACCAGCTTAAACCAAGCCTATTCCAATGCTTGCGCTGGTTCTTTTATTTTTATCCTTTCAATTCAATTAAACCTAATCGGATACCTAGGATATAGCTTTCGGTAAGCGGCATTTCTTGGGCCTAAAAAGGGTGGATGGCGGTTTTTATGCTTCCAAACCAATGATGGAAAAAACTTACAGGGTCATTCTTTGGGTGATATGGACAAGTTTTTTAGCGTAGGATAATTTGAGGTGTTAGCTATGCCCAAAACCAGGAAACTATGTTTATACGGAAGTTTTTGTTTATTGTTATGGCTATTTAAAATTGCATCTATCTATGAACCGCTTACCATCTATGCACCACTGGAATTAAAACAAGCAGCCTTATTAGTTGCGCGCCAAAATGGCCTAGTCTACACATCTATCTTTTCCGAAGCAGATTTTTATATAAGTCTTACCGAGGGAAGAACTATAGGTTTTGAACCCTTGGCTTTATGTGAAAGCTGTCTTGATGAGGAAAGCTTTTGGCTTCCTTATCTAAGTAAAAGACCAACACAGAAAACTCTGCCGTTTAAGGGCAGTTATCCCTTTGAAGAAAATTATCCTCAAAAGCGTGAGATTAAACTGGCAAAACGAAAGATAAGCTTGCTAGAAAAGTTATGGCAGGGCAGGAGAATGTTTCGGGTAAAAAAAGCTAATGAGACTATCAAACTTGAGTTAAATCCAGTGCGGGTGGCTCTTGTTGGCGATATCATGTTAGGACGTAAAGTAGGTGAGTATATCCAAAAAAATGGAGCGAGCTACCCTTTTTTGTCAGTTAAAGAACGGTTATTAGGTGCCGATCTTGCCTTTGCTAACTTAGAGACACCTATCTGCAGTACGGGAGAGTTCATCAACCTTTTTCGGGCTCATCCTAAAGCTGTAGACGGACTGGTAAGTGTCGGTATTGATATCGTTAGTTTAGCCAACAATCATGTTTTTGACTATCATCAGGAAGGTCTCTTTGAGACCTGGGAACTTTTAAGCGAAGCCGGGATAAAACAGGTTGGTTCAGGCATGAATCTTAAAGAAGCTACAACCGGAGAAATACTAACCGTAAAGGGGTTAAGGATAGGTTTTTTGGCTTATACCGAAACCTGGTTTTTATATAGTCGGACCGATATTAATTGGATAGCAGGCGATTGCCCGGGAGTAGCCCCTTTAGATAAGGCCTTAATATGTGCCGATGTTAAAAGATTAAAAAGCCAGGCTGATGTGGTTATAGTCAGTCTCCATTGGGGGATAGAGTATTCCCAAAAAACAACCAAAGAAGAGGCAACTCTGGCCCAATCTATTATTGATGCCGGTGCTGATGTGGTTTTTGGTCATCATCCTCATGTGATTAAGCCCTGGATCTTTTATCAGAGCAAACCTATCTTTTATAGTGTCGGCAACTTTATTTTTGATCCGTTAAAGCCGCCTCTGACCGAAAAAGGCCTTTTAGTTGAGCTTGTTTACCTAGATGGGCTAAAGGATGTAATTGTTACAGTTACACAGCTAAAGGAGTGTCAAGTTCAACTCACTGAGTTGCCCCCACCCCAGCCAAATGCTATAATTAATTGATACAACCATTTTACTAAAAAGGTTCAGGAGGTGCCGGAATTGACTGATCAAAGTAAAATACGTAATTTTTGTATAATTGCTCATATTGATCATGGTAAATCTACCCTGGCCGACAGGCTCCTGGAGTTAACCAATACAGTCTCTGAAAGAGAGATGAAAGAGCAGTTACTTGATTCTATGGAACTGGAAAGAGAAAGAGGAATTACCATTAAAGCCAAAGCTACCCGTATGCACTATGAGGCTAAAAACGGTGAAGTATATCAGCTTAATCTGATTGATACACCAGGCCATGTAGACTTTAGTTACGAGGTCTCCAGATCTTTGGCTGCTTGTGAAGGAGCACTGCTTATAGTAGATGCCACCCAAGGGATTGAAGCTCAGACTCTGGCTAATCTCTACCAGGCTTTGGATCATGATTTGGTTATTATCCCGGTAATTAACAAGATTGACCTTCCGAGTGCTGATGTTGATGAGGTTTCCCGAGAGATTGAAGAAATAATTGGTCTAGAGAAAGTCTATCCTGTTAGTGCAAAAACAGGAGAAGGTGTTTTAGCTGTTCTGGAAGCAATTGTCACCACTATTCCTGCTCCCAAAGGACAGAGCAATGACCCCTTAAGAGCTCTGATTTTTGACTCCTACTTTGATTCATATAAAGGGGCGGTAGCCTATATCAGGGTAGTTGACGGGAGTGTTAAACCAGGTGATAAAATCACCATGTATTCAACGGGCAAGACATTTGAAGTTACAGAAGTAGGAACCATGATACCTTCCCAGGTTAGTTTTGAGACACTTAAAACAGGCGAGGTCGGTTATCTGGTAGCGGTGATGAAAGATGTCAAGGATACTCAGGTAGGAGATACGATTATTAATGCTCTCCATCCGGCAAAAGAGCCACTACCCGGCTATAAAAAAGTCAAACCTATGGTCTATTGTGGTTTATACCCAGTTGATAATGACCAGTTTCCTGATCTAAGAACAGCTTTGGAAAAACTGCAATTAAATGATGCTTCATTAGTATTTGAACCCGAAACTTCAGCCGCTCTCGGTTTTGGTTTTAGATGTGGTTTTTTAGGACTGTTGCACATGGATATTATTCAAGAGCGTTTAGAAAGAGAGTATAATCTTAGCCTGATTACTACCGCACCGAGTGTAATCTATAAAGTTATTACTACAAGTGGCACAGAACTTGAGATTGATAATCCTTCTAAACTCCCACCGGTTCAAGAGATCATAGAAATCAGAGAACCCATGGTCAAAGCAACTGTTATTACTCCGGAGAGATATGTAGGGGCAGTTATGCAGCTTTGTCAGGACAAGCGGGGGAGCTTTAAAAACATGGAATACCTAAATCCCACCAGAATACTTTTGACCTATATTTTGCCTCTTTCGGAAATTCTGATGGACTTTTTTGACAAACTAAAATCAAGTACTCAAGGTTATGCTAGCCTTGATTATGAAATAATAGCCTATGAAAAAGCCGACTTGGTCAAACTGGATATCTTAATCAGTTCTAAGCCAGTGGATGCTCTTTCGGCTATTATCCACAGAGACAAGGCAGCCTTTTACGGCCGGCAGTTAGCCAAAAAGCTGAAGGATGTAATACCCGAGCAGATGTTTGAAGTACCCATACAAGCTGCGATTGGCAGCAAGGTAATTGCCAGAGAGACGGTTAGAGCTTTAAGAAAAGATGTTTTGTCTAAATGTTATGGCGGCGATATTTCGCGCAAAAGAAAACTGCTCGAAAAACAAAAAGAAGGTAAAAAGAGGATGAAATTAATCGGTAAGGTTGAGATACCTCAAGAGGCTTTTATGGCAGTTTTAAAGGTAGATAACGATGATTAAAGCCGGTGTCTATGTACACCTGCCTTTTTGCCTAAAAAAATGTGCTTACTGTGATTTTTTGTCCCATCCCCCTCAAACAGGAGAAATTAAAGCCTATCTGGAGGCTCTGGAAATTGAGATTAAACGCTTTAATGTAGAGGGACTCACATTGTTTATCGGTGGCGGTACCCCCTCAGTGGTACCGCCTGCTTTATTAGTAGAGTTGATTTTTAAATTAAATCAAGCCTACGGGCCCTTTTTTGAAGCTTCAATCGAGATTAATCCGGCTACCGTCGATAGAGACTACCTCCAAGCTTTGCTTTTTTCAGGCATAAATCGGCTTAGTATCGGTGTGCAAAGCTTTGACGATAGCACTTTGCAGCTGATGGGAAGGATTCATAATAGCCTGGAAGCTAAAGAGGCAATCTATTTGGCCAGAGAGGTTGGTTTTAAAAACATTAATATTGATCTTATCTATGGTTATCCGGGGACAGATTTAAATTCTTTGGAAAAGACCTTAAAAACAGCAGTCGCACTACCTGTTGAACATATTTCCTATTATGGCCTGCAACTTGAACCAGGTAGTGTGTTATATCAGAAAAACCCTACGCTAATTGCTGATGCGGAATTTGTCAAGATGTATTATCTGGGGCTGGAGATTTTCGAGAAAAACGGTTTTTTTCAGTATGAAGTCTCTAACTTTGCCAAAGAAGGTAAAGAATGCAGACACAACCTTATCTATTGGTATAATGAAGAGTATTTAGGATTAGGTGTAGGTGCCGTATCGCGTTTGGGGAGACTGAGGTTTAAGAATACCTCTTCAACTGATGGCTACATTACTAGCTTAAAAAATAATTTAAAGATTATAGTCGAGCGTGAAAAACTGACAGATGAACTTTTATTAAAAGAAAATATTATGTTAGGACTAAGATTAAAAAAAGGCCTTAACCCTAAGCAGCTTTTTGGCAGGCCTTTAGAAGAAATTTATCCTTCGGAAACAGCTTTTTTGTTAAAAGAAGGGTTTCTGGAAAAAGTTGGGTCTAATATTAGATTGACAAAAAAAGCTCTTCCGATAATGAATACCGTAATTAGTAGCTTTTTTTGAGTGTGGTTATATTTTGTTATTGTTGACAATGATAGGTGCTAGTGGTATCTTTATTTATGAAGTATTAGCACTCATCTTAAGTGAGTGCTAAACAAAGGGCTAGGTGATAGCTGTGAGCAACCTTAACGAACGCAAAAAATGCATACTAAGAGCTGTCACCGATGACTATATAGATACGGCTGAACCGGTGGGCTCAAGAACAATTGCCAACAGATATCAACTCGGTATAAGTTCCGCTACCATTCGCAATGAAATGGCCGATCTTGAAGAAAGCGGCTATCTTTATCAGCCACACACCTCTGCAGGTAGAATACCCTCAGATAAAGGTTATCGTTATTATGTGGATGTTCTTGTAGAAAAAGAGCAGATTACCGGACAGGAGCAAGCCAAGATTGACCAGTTAGTTAATCTCAAAAAAGAGGTTATGGAAAAATTGATCAGCAGATCGACAAAGATCTTAGCCGAACTTACAGAGTATATTTCGGTGGCTGTAATTCCCAAGCACCACCAGGCGGTTTTTAAACATCTCCAACTTGTTTCTTTAGATCCTCACAACATTCTGGCCATAATAGTTATTGAACCGGGAATTGTTGAAAATAAGATTATCTTTACCCCCAAAAGCTTTTTACCGAGTGAATTGGAACAGATTTCAAATCATTTAAATAAAAAACTTAGAGGCATAAAAGTCGAAGCCATCAGCAGCAGTATTCTAAGAGAGATTAAAGATAGTTCTATAAAAGCCCAAGGCCTCCTAGAATGTCTTTTGGAGTTGCTGGAAGAAAGATTTCAAGATTCAAAACAAGAGATGTTAATCTATGACGGAGTATTGCATCTTTTTGAACAACCTGAATTTCAGGATCTAGATAAAACTAAGCTTTTATTGGGTATGATTGAACAAAGGCAGACCTTGGCTAGTATTCTTTTGGATTTAGCGTCAAGTTCCGGGGTTAAGGTTTCTATCGGAGAGGAAAATACTAAACCGGAACTAAAAGAGCTTAGTCTTGTGACGGCAACTTACTATCTGAATGGGCAATCGATGGGCACAATAGGTGTTTTAGGCCCCACACGCATGGCCTATGGCCGAGCTATAACACTAGTGGAAGAGATAGCAGGAGTGTTAAGTGAACTAATGGATTCCTTTTAGAGGAGTATTTACGAATCATCTTAATTAAAGGAGGGTTTTGCCGGTGAGCGAGGATCAAGAAAAAAAAGTTACATTCCAAGAGGCAGTAACTGCTAATGAAACGGAAACTTTTATCGATCCGGCTAAGCCAGAAGGTAGCTTGGAAAAAGAAGAAGATTTTGCTGAAAAAGCAGCTCTTTTGGAGACACAGATAGAGGAGGTAACAAAGCTCTATTTGCGTCTACAGGCTGACTTTAGCAATTATAAACGCCGGGTAGAAAGAGAAAAAGAAGACCTTTTTCTAACAGCCAACAGTGATCTAATCAGTAAGATGTTGCCCGTTTTGGACAGCCTGGAAAAAGCTGAAGAGATGGGGGATAGCGGCGTTTTACAGATTTTCAAACAACTGCGGGATATTTTAGAAAAAGAAGGTCTAAAACCTATAGATGCTGTAGGTAAACCCTTTGATCCCACTTACCATCAGGCGGTAGACCAAGTGGTAAGTGATGAGTATGAAGCTGGTACTGTAGTTGAGGATTTACGTAAAGGCTATTGTTTTTGTGGTAATTTAATTCGCCCTAGTATGGTCAGGGTTGCAAAGTAGGAGGTAGGTCAAATGGGTAAAATAATTGGTATCGATTTAGGTACTACAAATTCAGTTGTGGCAGTAATGGAAGGTGGCGAACCGACAGTAATAACAAACGCCGAGGGTAATCGCACTACTCCTTCAGTGGTGGCTTTTAAGGAAGATGGCGAAAAACTCGTGGGTGAACTGGCTAAACGCCAAGCAGTCCTTAATCCCGATCGGACGATTGCATCTATTAAAAGGCACATGGGAAGTGACTTTAAAGCTGATATCAGCGGTAAAAAATATACACCCCAGGAGATATCGGCTTTTATCCTCATGAAGTTAAAAGAAGATGCTGAACAGTATCTGGGAGAGAAAGTAACTCAGGCAGTTATTACCGTACCTGCCTATTTTAAGGACGCTCAACGCCAAGCAACCAAAGATGCCGGTCGCATTGCAGGACTTGAAGTACTAAGAATTATTAATGAACCTACAGCTGCGGCTATGGCCTATGGACTAGATAAAGTTGAAGATAACGAAACAATCCTTGTCTTTGACCTAGGCGGTGGAACCTTTGATGTATCAATACTAGAAATCGGTGACGGCGTTTTTGAGGTAAAAGCTACTAGCGGCAATACAAAGCTTGGTGGCGACGATTTTGATAATCGGGTGGTTAAATACTTAGTCAGCGAATTTAAAACCAAGGAAGGTGTGGATTTAAGCAAAGATAAACAAGCCATGCAAAGACTTGGCGAAGCTGCTGAGAATGCTAAAAAAGAACTATCCAATGTTCTTTCCACCACAATTAATCTTCCGTATATCACAGTAACCCAAGATGGTCCCAAACATCTGGAAATTTCATTAACCAGAGCTAAATTTGATGAACTTACCAGAGACTTGGTGGAAGCAACAATTGAACCTACCAAAGTTGCTCTTAACGATGCCGGTCTAAAACCAACAGGTATCGACAAAGTGATTCTTGTTGGAGGTTCGACCAGAATCCCAGCCGTCCAGGAGGCAATTAAAAAATATCTAGGCAAAGAACCCCACAAAGGTATCAACCCTGACGAATGTGTATCTATCGGTGCGGCCATTCAAGCTGGTGTCCTTGGTGGCGAAGTTCATGACATAGTCCTTTTGGATGTCACACCTCTGTCACTAGGCATTGAAACAGAAGGCGGCATCTTCAGCAAGATGATTGAACGCAATACTACTATTCCTACCAGTAAATCTCAGATCTTTACCACAGCTGCCGATAATCAAACTGCTGTAACCATCAATGTCTTACAGGGTGAAAGACCACTGGCTAAAGATAATATTAGTCTGGGAAGCTTTAATCTTGAAGGTATTCCGCCGGCACGAAGGGGAGTACCACAAATTGAAGTTACCTTTGATATAGATGTTAACGGTATTGTCAATGTTTCAGCCAAAGATAAAGGTACCGGCCGGGAAAACCGGATTACCGTTACCGGCTCTAAGTCTCTTTCCGAGACTGAGATCGAAAGAATGGTTAAAGACGCTGAAGCTCACAAAGCTGACGATGAAACCAGAAAACAGGAGATTGAACTAAGAAATGAAGCCCAGACATTACTTTATTCGATAGACAGAACCCTGGAAGATGTTAAAGATAAAGTCAGTGAAGAACAAAAAGCCGAGCTTGAAGAGGCTAAAAAACAGCTTAGTGATGCGTTGGCAACAGATAATATAGATGAAATCAAGGCTAAAAAAGACAACCTTGAAAAAATACTCTATGATCTAAGTGCAGAAATCTATAAGGAGACTCAGGGAAAAGATGACCCCCAACCTGAAGCAGGTGGAGATCAGGTAGATGTGGAATAATTAATTGGGGCGGTAAGGGCCGCCCTTTTTTTAAGCCCAGGTTAAAGCTGGAGGTGCTCTTTAAGTGAGTGCGAATAAAAAAGATTATTATGAAATACTCGGTGTTGAAAAAAATGCTTCAAAAGATGAACTAAAAAAGGCCTACCGCCAACTGGCAAAAAAATACCATCCGGATTTAAACAAAAAAGATCCCCAAGCTGAAGATAAGTTCAAAGAAATCAACGAAGCTTATCAAGTTTTAAGTGATGATGAAGCCCGGGCTAAATATGATCAATTCGGCCATGCCGCTTTTGATCAAGCTTCAGGCGGAGGGGCAGGTCCTTTCGGCGACTTTTTTGGTGATTTCGGCGATTTTGGTGACATCTTTGATCTCTTTGGCAGCTTTACAGGTAGCAGTAGGCGCAAAGGGCCGACAAGAGGCCAGGATATCACTGTAACTATAGATATTTCTTTTGAAGAAGCAGCCTTTGGTACAACAAAGAATATAAAATACAAACGCTTAACAATCTGTCCAAAATGCAATGGCAATGGAGCCGAACCTGGGACACCAATTACCCAATGCCCGGACTGTCATGGCCAGGGTCAGATAAGGCAGGAGGTCAATACCATCTTTGGTCGCAGTGTAACTGTAAGACCTTGCCCTACCTGTCGCGGTGATGGTCGTATTGCTAAAACGCCCTGTTCAAACTGTAGAGGTGAAGGTAGAGCCTACCTAGATGAACAGATGGAGATAAAGATTCCTCCAGGGGTTGATACCGGCAATAGGGTTATTGCCAGAGGCAAAGGTGGCAAAGGAGAATTGGGAGGTCCATTTGGAGATTTAGTTCTTAATATAAGAGTGCGTCCCCATGAGGTTTTTAAACGTCAGGGAGCTGATTTGCTTTTAGAGGTACCGGTCTCATTTGCCCAGGCAGCCCTAGGTGATGAAATTGAGATTCCTTCTCTCGAGGGCTCATTTCAAACTTATAAAATTCCAAGCGGGATCCAGTCGGGAGATATAAGACGCCTCAGAGGTCAGGGAATTACTATATTAAATAGTTCCAACAAAGGAGATCTCATTGTTACTTTTAAGGTGGTAACACCAAAAAGGCTTTCTTTGGAAGAGCGTGAGATCTTTGAAAAATTATTAAAAATTCAAGATCCTGAAGCCGATTCAAGATCTTCATTTCAGAGATTTGTTGATCGCCTAAAGGGTAAAAAGTGAGGAGGTTCCAAAATGAAGTGGCTTGAGGTAACAGTTCCTTTTAATAACACTGATAAAGAGCTGCTCCTTATCAACCTTCTCGAGTTAGGGATTCAGGGTGTAATAGAAGATGATACAAACTATAAATTTTACCTACCCGGCTCTACTAACCTGACAGAATTAAAAAACAAAGTAGGAAAAACTTGGGGAAAGTTTAGTTTAAATGATATTAAAGACGAAAACTGGGGCGAAAACTGGAAACAGTATTGGCATGTTAATAAAATAGCTCGCTTTGTAATTGTTCCAAGTTGGGAACAATATAACAAAAGTTCTGACGAAATTATCATCGACCTTGATCCCGGGATGGCCTTTGGTACAGGTGCACACGAATCAACTACTTTAATGTTGGAACTTTTAGCAGATAAAAGCCCACATTTAGTTTTTGATATAGGTAGTGGTTCTGGTATTTTAGCGATTGCAGCCGCAAAGCTTAATGCTTTAGTCTATGCTTTTGATATCGATCCTTTAGCCACTCAGGCCACTAGAGACAATGCCGAAAAAAACGGAGTCTCAAAAAATATTAAGGTTGTAGATGGAAACCTCCTAGAAGATGACAGCCTCTTTCCCCAAGAGGTACCGGATTTAGTTTTAACTAATATTTTAGCGGAGGTAATTGTAGAGTTTATACCTCTTTTAAAAAAGCGACTCTCTCATTTTACCTGGCTGCTATCCGGTATTATTGATGAGCGGGTTCTTTTTGTGGAAGAAAACCTTAAAAATAATGGCTTTACTATTAAAAAGCGACTAGATAAAGGTGAATGGACTGCTTTGGAGGCGATTATCTAGTGCAACAGTTTTTTGTGTCTAAACCCTTACCCCTTTTAGGGATAGAGCTAGAGATTTCTGATGAACAAGTCCAACATATGCAGGTTTTACGGCTAAAAAGAGGAGAAAAACTGCTTCTTTCCGATGGTAACAGGTTAGTTGAAGGGCAACTGCTTTTACTAGATAAAAACAAAGCCAAAATCCAAATTACCGCTGAGCATAAATCGACTGAACCACCATATAACATCACCCTTTTTCAGGGGCTACCCAAAGGAGATAAACTCGATTTTATCGTTCAAAAGGCAGTGGAATTAGGGGTACACCAAGTAATACCCGTGCAGACTAGCCTAAGTGTCAGCAGATGGGCAAAGGATAAAACCAGCCATAAAATCCAACGTTTAAATCGGATAGCCTTAGAAGCTGCTAAACAGGCACACAGAGTAAAATGTCCTAAGGTAGAAGACCTGCTTTTGTGGCCGGAGTTTTTAGAAAAGTGGCATAATTTATCCGGCCTAAAACTTGCCTTCTGGGAAGAAGCCCAACCGGATAGTTTCTCTCTCCAGCGGGTCTTAAAAGAAAAACCTGAAGAGGTTTTTCTTTTAATCGGACCGGAAGGAGGACTGTCTAAAGAAGAAGTTAGTGCTTTGGCTAGTCCTTGCTATTCTCTTGGGCCAAGGATTTTACGTACCGAAACAGCAAGCCTTACCGCACTGGCCATTATAATGTATAGCCTGGAATTGAAAGGGGAGGACAGCTTTTGAGCAAGATTGCTGCCTATACTCTTGGCTGTAAGGTTAATCAGTATGATACGGAAGGTGTTTTAAGCCATTTTAAGCAAAATGGCTACGAAATAGTTGCTTTTTCTCATCCGGCTGACATCTATCTTATTAACACCTGTACCGTAACGGCTGAGAGTGACAAAAAATCACGCCAGATAATTAGAAGAGCAAGAGAACATAATCCGGAGGCAGTAATTGTGGTAATGGGCTGTTATGCTCAAACCGCCATCGAGGAAGTTAAAAAGATTCCCGGTGTTGATGTTATCATCGGTACTTCGAATCGAGATCAGCTGGTTAAATTGGTCGAGGAATATCAAACAGATCATAAAAAACGAATATTAGTTACCGACCCGGAAGTCTTTGAAGATTTAAAAGCTACCTACCATGAAAGAACCAGAGCTTATATTAAAATTGAAGATGGTTGTGAGAATTATTGCTCTTATTGTAAAATTCCTTATGCCAGAGGGAAAATCAGAAGTAAAGCACCGGAATCGGTGTTAGATGAAGTTAAATCTTTGGCAGATACCGGTGTCAAAGAAGTTATTTTTACCGGTATTCATCTTGGCTATTACGGCCGAGATCTTTTGGGTTGGAATTTAGCCAAGATTTTAAAAGCAACCTTAAAAATTCCTGGGATCAGGGTTAGACTAAGTTCTCTGGATCCTCATGAGGTAGATGAGGAGATTATTGAACTGTTAGAAGAACCCTCTTTTTGCAGACATTTGCATATTCCCTTACAGAGTGGTACGGATAAAATTCTACATGCTATGAATCGAAATTATGATACCGCTTACTATAGGTCTCTGATAGAAAGGTTGCAGAAATATTCACCACTTGGTTTGACTACAGATGTTATTGTCGGTTTTCCCACCGAGACTGAAGAAGACTTTCTTAAAACCTGTGCTTTTGTTCAGGAAATGAAATTTACCAGACTCCATGTCTTTCCTTTTTCACGACGTAAAGGTACCAAAGCCTATTTTTTACCTGATCAACTACCAAGAGTTGAAAAGCAAAGGCGAGCTAAAGAACTTATTGCCATAGGTAATAAGCTGATGCTCTCTTATCATAAAAGCCAAATAGGCAGACTGGCCCAGGTAGTTGTGGAACAGGAGACAAAACTTGCGGGTAAAAGTTATTACTTGGGCACAACTGAAGACTATATTAAAGTCCATGTTCCCAAATCAAAGCCAAGTAGCGGCCTTGCCCAAGTTAAACTGGATAAGGTTTATGCAAGTGGAATGTTAGGTTGCCTGCTAGAAACTGTCTAAACATAAATTGATTCTGCAGGAATTATTAATTTTGGGGAGAATATGTTACTATCCATGGGTGAGAGGAGGTGTAGGTGTGCCTGAAGATTGTATTTTTTGTAAAATTGCTCGTAAAGACATACCCAGCACAATAGTCTATGAAGATGATCTAGTTACAGCTTTTAGAGATATTGCTCCACAAGCACCCGTGCACATTGTCTTAATACCAAAAAAGCATATTAGTACGGTTTTGAGTCTAACGCATGAAGACAAAGAATTAATCGGTCACATGTTTTTAGTCGCCGCCTCCCTTGCCAGAGAGCAGCAGATTGCCCAAGATGGCTTTCGACTGGTGACAAACTGTAACCGCGATGGCGGTCAATCAGTATTTCACTTGCATATGCATCTTTTGGGTGGCCGTTCTCTTACATGGCCTCCTGGATAAACCTTGGGTTATTTGGCTGTTTATCAGAGAGTCGGGGAGGAGGGAGAATATGGCTGAAGTAAGAGTTGGAAAAAATGAGGACCTTGATCAAGCTCTCCGACGTTTTAAAACTAAGTGTCGGCGTGCTGGCATCTTCGCTGAATCACGCAAGCATGAGCACTATGAAAAACCTAGCGTGCGTAAGAAGAAGAAGCGTGAAGAAGCAAGAAAAAGGGGTCGCTCCTTTTAACTATTGGGGGTTGTCCATTTGGGCACCCCTTTTTTATCAATATCAGATTTTCCCCAACGAAACTTTTTACATAACTTTGCGTAGAACATAGTAGAGGATGGTAAGGTAATGTTTAGTGATCAGGAACTAATCAAAATGACCTTAAAAGGCAAAAAAAACTCCTTTGATGAGATCGTGCTTAGATATTCGACCAAGGTCTATAGCTTAATTTTACGGATGTTAAGAGACCCTATTTTAGCTGAGGATCTAACTCAGGATACTTTTCTAAGAGCTTACCGTTCTCTGGACAAATACAATCCTGAGTATCCTTTTAATAATTGGATTTTAAAAATTGCCAGTAATCTTTGCATTGACAATGTACGTAAAAATAAAAAGGCAGATTTCACTGATTCAGATAAGGAACTCACTTTTTTACCACAGACTGTCTATTCCGACCCTCAAGAAGCATTGTTAGACAAAGAAGTTAGCCAAGAGCTTAGCAAAGCCCTCTTAAATCTACCTGTCAAATACAGGTTGGTAATACTCTTACGTTACCTTGAGGGATTAAAATATGAAGAGATCGCATCTATGCTCGAAGAACCACTAGGAACAATTAAAACCAAGCTTTATCGAGCGAGATGGTTATTGAAAGATTACTTTTTCCAGAAAAAAGAAGGTGAATTTGGTGAGTGAGTGTGGGTATGTACGCTCCAGACTTGACGATTACATTGATGGTTCTTTGCCACCGCTAGAATACAGAAAGATCAAAGCCCATTTAATTTCCTGTCCGAAATGCAATAGAGAAGCAGAAGAACTGTTTTTTATCACAGAAAATATGGAGAATCTATTAATAGAACCAGCAGATTTATTAAATATTAGAATCAAAAAAGAGATCGCCAAAGATTCCAAATGGAGGAAAAAACGTCTGCGCAAATACTACTCTTTGGCTGCCGCTGTAATGTTAACGTTAACAGTAACTTGTTTTATACCTAAAAATGTACCTACCGAGCGAGTCGGAGATGATGTAGCTATTCATTCTAGAGGAAAGAATATAATTGTTGATGGAGAGAGTCTTCCCGGGAACTTAACAGTTGTAGGTGGAGATGTCTATGTGCAAGGCGAGATCAAAGGCAATGTGACTTCTATCGATGGTCAAGTATCGGCTATGATCGATAAAAAAAGTATTTGGCAACGTCTAGGTGACTTTTTTCAGGTAATTTGGAGTTTAGTTACAGGAGGTGAAAAGTGGTGAAAGTTAAGACAAAACTGTTATTAACTATTGTTTTGCTTCTAATGTTGGGCAATATTTTCTCTGTTTCAGCTAATGTTTACCTGATTCCTATAAAAGGAACCATCGATTATGGTGTGGCAGGATTTGTAAAAAGAGCTATGAGAAATGCCGAAAGAAACAGGGCGGACTTAGTTATAGTAGAGATCGATTCTTTGGGTGGTTTGGTTGATGCCGCACTCGAGATTAAAGATACCATTATGCAGGCTAAGGTTCCTAACGTAACCTATATTACCGGCAGAGCCTGGTCGGCAGGAGCCTTGGTAGCTCTTTCAGGCGAGGAGCTTTATATGGTAAGCGGCAGTAGTATTGGTTCGGCGGAGACAAGACCCAAAGAAGAGAAAATAATCTCAGCTGTTAGAAGAGAGTTTAAGGCTACAGCCGAATCAAGAGGGAAAGATGGCAGAATAGCCGAGGCTATGGTCGACAGTGATGTAGAGATTCCGGGAATAAATAAAAAAGGCAAGATCCTTAATTTAACGGCCTTAGAGGCCTTAGATTTAAAGATCTCAGATGGCACAGTAAATACCCTTAACGATCTTTTAGAATTAAAAGAAGTGGCTCATGAAGATATTGTGGCCCAAGAGCCATCCGGGGCAGAGAAGTTTGCCCGCTTTCTAACAGATCCTATTGTCAGTTCATTGCTTTTGACCATTGGATTTTTAGGTATCATTTTAGAGTTTTTCACCTTGGGTTGGGGTGCTGCCGGCACAGTCGGTATTGTGAGTTTGGCTTTGTTTTTTGGGGGAAGGTACCTCAGTGGCCTTGCCGGACTGGAGCATATCGTACTGTTTTTAGCTGGGCTAATCTTTTTAGGCCTGGAGATCTTTGTTATTCCAGGTTTTGGTATTGTCGGTCTTTTAGGTATAGCAGGTCTTTTAACCAGTATTATTTTAAGTTTCAAAAACCTAACCCAAGCAGTTTGGGTTTTAATTGCCGCCATAGCTCTAACCGCTTTGTTTTTGAAAATATTCTGGAAGCGGCTAAAAAAGGCACCGCTTTTTAAAAAGCTGGTTTTAGAGACCAGTTTGGAGGAGAGCAAAGGATTTACGGCGGCTGAGGATAAATTAAAAGACTTAGAAGGTAAAGATGGCTTTACAGCCACAGTAATGCGTCCTTCCGGTCTTATTGAAGTTGAAGGCAAACGCTACAGTGCCCAGACCGCAGGGGAGTTTTTAGGCCGAGATGTTAAGATTAAAGTTGCTGAAGTTAAGGGCAATCGTATTGTGGTTGAAGAAAGCGATTAGGAGGAGATAAGATGGGAGTATTGGGAGTTGTTATTCTAGTAATTATTCTGTTTTTGTTTTTAATTGTTTTATCTTTGGTGCCGGTAGGCCTCTGGATTTCAGCTATTGCAGCCCATGTACCTGTTCCACTGAGTTATTTAATCGGCATGAGGTTAAGAAGAGTACCTCCGGCAGTCATTGTTTTACCCTTAATTAAGGCCAGGAAAGGCGGACTTTCCGAAGTTCAGCTCGATCAGCTCGAAGCCCATTATCTGGCGGGAGGCCATGTCGATAGAGTTATCGATGCTTTAATTGCCGCCAGACGTGCTGATATCAGTATGACCTTTGAACGTTGTACAGCCATTGATCTGGCAGGCCGCAATGTACTTGAAGCGGTTAAAATGAGTGTTCAGCCCAAAGTAATTGAAACACCGATTATTGCCGCCGTAGCCAAAAACGGTATTGAAGTTAAGGTTAAAGCCAGAGTGACGGTAAGAGCTAATATCGACAGGCTGGTAGGCGGGGCCGGTGAAGAGACAATCATCGCCCGTGTAGGTGAAGGCATTGTCACCACGGTAGGTTCATCTAGGAGCCATGAAGAGGTATTGGAAAACCCGGATAGCATCTCCAAGACTGTCCTTTCAAAGAGTTTGGATGCTGGTACGGCCTTTGAAATCCTTTCAATTGATATTGCCGATATCGACGTAGGTAAAAACATCGGGGCTCAGCTTTCAATTGACCAAGCCGAAGCCGATAAAAATATCGCTCAGGCTAAAGCTGCCGAAAGACGTTTTGCAGCTCAAGCTTTGGAGCAAGAAATGAAGGCTAGAGTTCAGGAGATGAGTGCTAAAGTTGTAGAGGCCGAAGCCAAGATCCCTGAAGCGATTGCCGAGGCTTTCAAAGAGGGTAAGCTTGGGGTTATGGATTATTACAATATGCAAAATATTCTTTCCGATACTAAAATGCGGGAGTCCCTAGCTCGTTCCACAGAAAAGGCCCAGACTGAAGAAAACAAAGAATAGTTAAGAGGTGGTCCCTGTGGATGTAATTTATGGTATTTTGGTATTAGTATCGGTGATTATTTCCATCATAAACAAGGCTAATTCAACTACTAAAAAGACTAGTTCCAAACAACGAAATCCTGATTGGAAAAGGGCATTTAAAGAAACTCTAACTAATCTCGAAACGCAAAAAAAACCAGACAAACCAAAACAAGCGCCTACAGACCCTTTGAGCCCGCCGCTTCTTACACAACCCATTATTATTGAAACCAAAAAACCTGCCAAATCCTCTGTTATCCCCCAAAAAATACCTGTTGTACCTGAGGTTAAAGATTTTGTTGATTGGGATGAAGAAAGCTCTGAAGAAATCAAAGGTCCTCTTTATCAAAAAGTTCCTGAAAAAGAAGTTAGGGCCACTAATTTTCTGGGTGAATTGACCCGGGACCCCGAAGCTATTAAAAAAGCAATTATAGCTAAAGAGATTTTTTCTAAACCAAGAGCCCTGGAGCCTTGGGGGCGAAGATAAGATATAAAAAAGCCACAGACAAATTCCTGTCTGTGGCTTTTCTTTTAAATAAGGCCTCTTTTGGGAAATTGCTTAGTAGTTTTACTAATAAGTGTTACTTCTTTACCAAAAGAAGCTGCATATCTTTTAGTAGTATTAAGTAAGGGCAAGAGTTAGGTATTTCTTCTAAGCTTAAAACCAAAAGAATAGATTAAAATCTAGGAGGGATTAGCTTGCAAACTATTTGGCAAAATATGGTAAGAAAGCTAGAGTTACCATCTGAGCTTATTGGCAAAGAGCCGAAAGTGGCTTATTATCCACTGCAAAAACGTCTAGTTATCTATAACCCTTACCGGCTTTTAATATATGAAAAAGAGCGTATTGTTGTGGACATAAAAGCGGGGAAATTAATTTTAACCGGTATCAATTTACAGTTAAATGTCTTGTTACCTGATTCTTTAGAAGTCTATGGCGATCTTAAGCAATTTGAGGTGGTAGGCCATGTCTAAAGTTGTTTTTATGGTTTCGGGGACTAACATAGAAAAATTTATTTCCAAAGCGAAGTACATTCAGCTTTTTGAATTGAGTCGTAATCGAGAAACTCTTTATGGGAAATGCTTTTTTCGGGATTGGGAAAAGTTAAAAGGCTTAGCTGTGGCAGAAGGACTGGACTTTAGGCTATTAATGCAAACATATAGACCTCTTAAATATTTTTTTCTTACCCTGTTGTTGACAAGTACAATCCTCACCTTTTTTTGGGCGAATCGAGTCTGGACCTTTGTCTATAACTGCAATGATGAAGTATTAGTAGAAAAAGTGCATGATTATCTGGCCCAAAATGGGGTTGGACCAGGGGAGCGAGTGGCCAATTTCCTCCAGATTTGCAAACAGATAAAACAGGCTTTTCCCGAGATTAGTTTTTTTGATCTTAAAAAAGATGGTGTGCGACTTAATATTGATATAATTGTTAAACCCAAAGGGAAACAGAATATACCTCAAGAAAAAATCAGGGCAAAATTAGGTGGTATAGTTCGTTATGTAAATGTTTATTTAGGGCTGGCTCAGGTTAAAGCCGGTGATGTAGTGTATGAGGGGCAGATTTTAATTCAGGGACAGCCCTTGGCTGCCGGCAAGGTAGTCGGAGAAACAGTGGTCAAGATCGAAAAAACAGTGCCCTTACAAGAGAGCATTTTAGAACCATCGGGCAACAAGAAAAAAGCACTGCTGGTTAAAATAGGCTCCAAAGAGTGGTGTATTGGATTTACACCTAAAGGAGGCTCAGATTGGTTTGTAACCAAGCAGAGATTTGGCTGGGCAGGGAACAGAAGACAGTTTGTCGAAATAACCTTAATCATGTATGATCAACTAAAAGAGTGTACTTTTACAAGAACCCAGGAAGAAGCTTTGCAAATGGCTTTGAACTTGGCGGAAAAAAACCTGGCAAACCTTTATGGGGATAGCTATATTTTAGAAAAAAAAAGTGAGAGTTTAATAACCCCAAGCGAAGTTAAGGTCTCTCTGCTAGCTAAAATAGAAACCGATCTCACCAAAGAAAGGTTAGGTGAATGAATATTGTCTGAACAGGTTCATAGGGTGATTTCAATCAATGATTTAACACTGTTTAAAACACTGATGGGGCCTTCTGATACCAACTGGAGCATTCTTGAGAAAAACTTTCCCGGTAAAATGTTGGCCCGTGGCAGCGAGATTCATCTGATAGGCGAAACCGAAAATATCGAGATGATGGTTAATACCATAGAATCTCTTTTAAATATAATTCAAAGTCAGGGCGAATTAAACACACAAGAGACAATCAGTGTTTTAGCTGAAGGTAAAGATAACCTTTTAGAGTTTGACGCTGTGCAGATAAATACCCATGGCAAACCTATTCGCCCTAAAACCCTAGGACAGTTAAGATATGTTCAAGCGATAAAGAAAAACGATATCGTTTTTTCTATCGGACCGGCTGGAACCGGCAAGACGTATTTAGCTATGGCCATGGCTGTGGCAGAGTTAAAACGAAAGAAAATAAATCGTCTGATCTTATGCCGACCTGCGGTAGAGGCAGGTGAAAACCTAGGTTTTTTACCAGGTGATTTACAGGAAAAAGTTGATCCCTATCTGAGGCCTCTTTATGATGCCCTTTATGATATACTTGGATTTGAAATCTTCAAGCGCTATATGGAAAAAGGAACAATAGAAGTAGCACCTCTGGCTTATATGCGAGGGAGAACTTTAGATGATGCTTTTGTGATCCTAGATGAAGCGCAAAATACAACCAAAGAGCAGATGAAAATGTTCATTACCAGATTAGGCTTTAATTCTAAAATGGTAATTACCGGTGATATTACTCAGGTCGATTTGCCTCCGGACAAGTCCTCGGGGCTTATCTATGTCAGCAATATCTTAAAAGAGATTGAAGGCATCGAGTTTGTTTATCTTTCAGAGAAAGATGTAGTTCGCAATCCTTTGGTCCAAAAAATAATTCTGGCGTATGAAAGATATGAAAGAAATATCGCCAATATCGGAGATAGCAGCGAATAACTGAGGGAGGAGGGTCTTTTTATGAAGACAAACCCTAGTGGCAAAAAACTCAGATTTCCTGCGTTTGATACTAAAGTGGAACAGGAGCTAAAAGCATACTTTCTTAAGTTTGGCCAATATTTAGCAAAAAAAGAAACTCAAAGAAGGTTACTTGGTATTGGCACAACTATAATTTTGACACTCCTTTTTCTTAGTTCTCTTTATGGAGAGAGGTTAGATCTTAAAAGCGGAGATGTGGTCAAACGAGATATTGTGGCTCCACGTGAGATCTTAGACTATACCAGTTGGGAGGATATTCAAAGAGAAGTAGAACGCAAGGTGGCCAAAGAAGCCAGTGAGAACCCAAAAAACTACCAGATTGAAAAAACCTATCTGTATTCAGCGGAAGAAGATTTCCAAGAGATCTTTCGTTGCATAATGGAATATAGAACCGAGGAAACAGCCCGGGCTAAAGATATAGGCATGTTGCAAAACTTGATTCGTGAAGAGACTAAACTTGATATCTCAGCATCTACCTTAAGGACTTTGATGCAACAGTCAGAAGAGACGCTGGAACTATTAAAAACTATGGGTTTAAACACAATCAATACGGTTATGAACCAAGCTGTTTCTGCGACAACCCTTCCTCAAGCTCAAGAGAGTGTGGCTCAGCTTTTTTTAAGTTCAGATGCCGAAGCTGAGTTTGAAGTTTTAACAGCCGCCTCAGAAGTAACACAGACAGTTATCAGACCGAATCTGCTTCTAGATAGTCTGAAGGTGCGTCAAATTATTGATCAGGCTGTGGAGGCCGCCAGACTTGAGGCACCCAAGATCAAAAAAGGCCAAGTTATTATCCGTGAAGGTGATGTTCTCTCAGAAAAAGACATGTTAATTCTAGAAGAATTAAATCTTTTAAAAAAGAGTTGGAATTGGCAAAAAGCCCTAGGTATAGTGGCCTTCACTATTATAATGGTTAGTATTTGTTACTATTATATCTATTCTTTTTATAAGCATTTGGAAAACAAATATCTTTTTCTTTTTAGTACCATAGCAATTATAGTAGCTGTTTTGGGCAAACTCCTTTCTTTGATCGAGTGGCCCTATGCGCTTTACTTTTTCCCATCTTCGGCTGCAACAATGTTAATTGCTGTGCTTATTAATCCTTTGCTGGGAGTTTTTTCAGCTGTGGCATATACTTTTATGGCTGCTTTCTATGCCAACTTTGCTTTTGCACCGGCTATAATGAGTTTATTTGGTTCTATAGTAGGTGTTTACTGTGTCTTTGAGGCGACACAAAGAAGTAATTTAATGCAGGCGGGTTTACTAGTAGGTTTAACTAATGCTGTGACCATGACTGTCTCAGGTTTGGTTTTAGAAGATACCAGTCTAATTATCATGAGTTTTACCGGCTTTATAAATGGTATTGCCTCGGCGATTTTAGCCATAGGGGTTTTACCTTATCTGGAGATAATCTTTAGTGTGACCTCACCAATGCGGCTGTTAGAGCTTTCCAATCCCAATAATGCACTCTTAAGGAGGCTTTCTCTAGAGGCTCCGGGCACATACCATCATTCTATTGTAGTTGGAAATTTGGCTGAAGCTGCTGCGGAAGCTGTCGGTGCAGACCCATTGCTCACTAGAGTGGGAGCTTTTTATCATGATGTTGGCAAGCTCGCCCGTCCCTACTTTTTTGTCGAAAATCAACGTGGGGGAGAAAATCCCCATGATAAAATGGCCCCCAACCTTTCGAGGATGGTTATCTTAAACCATGTCAAAGAAGGCCTTGAGCTGGCCAGAGAATACAAACTGCCCAATGTCATCGTGGATTTTATAGCCGAGCATCACGGTACGTCAATGGTGCAATACTTCTATCAAAAAGCCAAGGAAAGAGATCAAAACCCGGTACTTCCCGACGATTTTTGTTATCCGGGTCCAAAACCACAGTCGAAAGAAACAGCTATTTTAATGTTGGCTGATTCGGCAGAAGCGGCAGTAAGATCGATGACCAATCCAACCTATGATCGAGTTCAAAGCATGATTAAAAATATTGTCAAAGCTAAAATTGACAGTGGTCAGCTTTCAGAGTGTACCTTGACTTTGAAAGAAATAGATATCATAACTGAAAAGATTAGCCAAGTCGCAGCCGGCATCCATCACACACGTATTAAATATCCTGGGCAAAGGATGTAGAGACTTATTATGAAGCTATACATTGAAAACAAACAAACGAAAATACCAATTGGAGATCCGGTTTTTAAAAAGTTAAAAACAGCATTAGAGATAGCATCAAATATTCATGGGTTAGCTGAATGTGAGATGAGTATTATCCTAATAGATAATACAGAGATTAAAAGGCTAAACTGTGAGTATCGCCATCAAGATCATATCACCGATGTTATCTCCTTTGCTCTTAATGATACCTTGACTCTTTTTTCTTGGGAAAAAAAAGAGTTGGGTGATATCTATATTTCCGTAGAAAGAGCAGAGCAACAACGGGTAGAATATGGACATTCTTTTGAGCGGGAACTCTGTTATCTAGCCGTGCATGGTCTTTTACACCTTTTGGGTTTTGATCATTTAAATAGCAAAGAACAAAAAATAATGCGAGAAAAAGAGGAGCAGATTATGATCCAGGTTGGTCTTTTAAGGGAGTAACACTAAGTTGGCAACATTTAATAGTTTTTAAGGTTGGTGAAATAAGGTGAATCTCAAGAAGCAAACTTTGTTTGATAGTTTTAACAATGCAATTAGAGGTCTAATTAGAGCGGCTAAAACCGAAAAGAATATGAAGATTCACCTTGTAGCCGGAACTTTGGCAATCATATTAGGATTGGTACTGGATTTAAGCCGGGTCGAACTAATGATTCTTATTTTTACCATCACATTGGTTTTAACTATAGAAATGGTTAATACCGCTATTGAAAAGACCATCGATTTAATTACAACTGAATATCATCCTCTAGCTCGTTTGGCCAAAGATATTGCTGCCGGAGCAGTTTTTATGGCAGCTTTAAATGCCGTAATAATGGGCTGGTTTTTATTTGGCAGAAGGCTAATTAAGCTCTCTTTTCCCTTAAGACACGTTCTTACAGTTCAGCCGGCTGATTTAATTATAATAGGCTTATTAGTTAGTTTTGTCGGTGTGATCTTTCTTAAGGGAATCTATAAAGCCAAAACCCCTCTCAAAGGAGGCTGGCCATCGGGTCATTCCGCCCTTGCTTTTGGTTTGGCCACTGCCATTTATTTCTATTGTGACAGTCTATTAATCTCTCTTTTAGGTTTTTTACTGGCCTTTTTGGTGGCTCAAAGCCGAGTGCAGGGAAAAATTCATAACCTCACTGAGGTTTTGGCCGGTTCAATCTTGGGGATTGTGGTGATGGCAATAGTATTTTTCCTCAAGGAATTTTGGCATATCTAAAAAGTATTTTAGTGTCTAGGGGGAAGTTTAAATGGAGAGACTCCAGACAGAAGCTCTTAAAGCGAGAGAAAAAGCCTACGCACCGTATTCTAACTTTATGGTTGGAGCAGCTCTGGAAACTGAATCCGGACTTATTTATACCGGATGCAATATAGAAAATGCAAGTCTAGGGGCTACAGTATGCGCAGAACGTGTTGCTATCTTTAAGGCTATAGCAGATGGACAGACTAAACTAAAAAGGATTGCTATAGCTGCTTTAGGTGAGCTGACACCTCCTTGTGGTATCTGCTTGCAGGTTTTAAGAGAATTCAATGTCCAAACCATAATACTCTTAAATCTAAAAAAACAATGGCGCAGTTATACCCTGTGGGAACTATTACCAGTTTCTTTTGGACCACAGAATTTGGAGTGACCATAATGCAAGTTGATGATTTTGATTATTATCTCCCTGAATCAAGTATTGCCCAAAGTGCCCTAGAGCCAAGAGACAGCTCCCGGCTTTTAGTTTTAAAGAGAAACACAGTGTTTTTGGACGATAAGATTTTTAGTGACATAAAAGAGTATTTTAATCCCGGTGATCTGCTTGTTTTTAACGATACCAGAGTTATTCCGGCCAGGCTTATAGGTAAAAAGCAAAAAAGCGGCGGAGTGGCCGAAGTGTTACTTTTAAAAGAGAAAGAAAAAGATCTCTGGGAAGCTTTGGTAAGACCGGGGAAACGTCTTAAAGTGGGAGCGAAAATTGACTTTGGCGAAGGCTTGCTTAGCGCTGAAGTAAAAAGCTATCTTGATCAGGGTCTGCGGTTAGTAAAACTCACCTATACCGGTAATTTTTATGAACTCCTGGATAGACTAGGTGAGATGCCTTTGCCTCCTTACATTCACGAAAAGCTAATCGATAAAGAGCGGTATCAGACTGTCTACAGTCAAAACCGCGGCTCAGCTGCTGCTCCCACAGCAGGCCTCCATTTTACTAAAGAGCTGATTGCTTCGCTTGAAAAAAGAGGTATCAAGACAGCATTTCTTACACTTCATGTAGGGCTAGGTACCTTTAGACCGGTTAAAGAAAGTACCGTTGAAGCACATAAAATGCACTCAGAGGTCTATGAGATCCCTGAGGCAACTTGGAACTTAATTCAAAAGACAAAAAGAGAAGGGAAAAAGGTAATTGCTGTAGGGACAACGGTTGTTAGAACACTTGAAGCAGCTTATAAAGATGGTAAAATGTTGGGTGAGACCGATATTTTTATCTATCCGGGATATAAATTTAAGGTTATTGATGCTTTAATTACCAATTTTCACCTGCCCAAATCAACTCTTTTAATGCTGGTGTCAGCTTTTGCCGGTCGGGAAAACATCTTAAAAGCATATGAGCATGCTATTTCAAGCGGTTACCGCTTTTATAGTTTAGGAGATGCCATGCTTATTATCTAGATAGGCTAAAGATGGGAGTGGTCTATTCTTGCAGTTTGAGATAGTAAAGAATTCTTTGGAATGTAGAGCTAGATTAGGTAGCTTAATACTCAGTCATGGAGTGGTGGAAACACCGGTATTTATGCCGGTTGGTACAAAAGCTACTGTTAAGACCCTCACTCCATATGAAGTTAAAGATATCGGTGCCAAGATCATTCTTGCCAACACCTATCATTTATACCTAAGACCCGGTGATGAACTTATCGCCCGTCTAGGTGGGTTACACCAATTTATGAATTGGGATTTACCAATTTTAACAGACAGTGGCGGGTTTCAAGTCTTTAGCCTTGGAAAACTGAGACAAATAACTGAGGAAGGTGTGGCTTTCCAAAGTCATATTGATGGGTCGAAACACTTTTTTTCACCAGAGAGCTCGATGGCCATTCAACAGAATTTAGGCTCGGATATTATTATGGCCTTTGACGAATGTGTGGCCTATCCGGCAGAAAAAGAATATGTGGAAAAATCTGTGCAAAGAACAGCTCGCTGGCTTTTGCGCTGTAAAAAAGCCTGGACTAATCGTAAGAGGCAAAACCTCTTTGGCATTATCCAGGGAGGATTGTATCCTGACTTGCGTGAGCAAAGTGCTAAGCTTACGGTGGAATATGATCTGCCAGGTTATGCTATCGGCGGTTTAAGTGTTGGAGAGCCTTTGGATTTGCTCCTGGAGAATCTTGATTACACCGAGCAGTTTATACCAAAAGATAAACCCCGCTACCTGATGGGTGTAGGCAGTCCCGATATTATCTTAAACGCCATCGAGATGGGGATTGATATGTTTGATTGCGTCCTGCCAACCCGCATGGCTAGAAATGGAACGGCTATGACTCTAAATGGGCAACTTACAATTCGCAATGCCACTTACAAAGAAGATGCATCCCCCCTAGATCCCCAATGCAGCTGCCCGACTTGCCAAAATTACACCAGAGCCTACCTGAGGCATTTATTTAATGTTGGGGAAATTTTAGGACCGAGGCTTGTTAGTTATCATAATTTACATTTTTTAACCCTGATGATTTTAAAGGCCAGGGAAGCTATAAGGCAGGAAAGATTCGTTCAGTTCAAGAATAATTTCTTGAACAACTATTATGGACAAAACTGAGAGGAGGATTAATATGATTGGCGAAGGAACCCTTGGAGCTTTGGGTAGTTTTGGAGCATATCTACCGATGTTGCTTTTACTGGCAGCTATGTATTTTCTCCTGATCCTACCCCAAAAAAAGCAGGAAAAACAACGCAAATCTTTGCTCGACAGTCTTGCCGTTGGTGATAAGATTGTTACCATCGGGGGAATGATTGGACATATCTCGGCTTTAGACGAAGAGACGGTTACTCTTAAAGTTGCAGATAATGTTGAGGTTATATTTATGCGTCATGCAGTGGGTAGGAAACTAGAGAAATAACTATAAAAGTAATTGATGTCAGAGCTGTAAAGGAGGAACAGGTTTTGAGGACAGAAAACAAAGTACGCTTAACTGTTGTTCTTGTTGTAGTAGCAATTACTGCACTACTTTTAGGTATCCTCGGTTACAATCGCAAAGAACAGACCTACACTTTCCCCATTAAGCTGGGTCTGGATTTAAAAGGCGGTGTCTATGTTGTTTTGGCACCTACAGCTGAAGTTACTATAACCGGAGAACAACTCGATAACGCTTTAAGAGAAACAAGAAATGTTATCAGTGCACGTGTTGATGAGTTGGGTGTAGCTGAACCAACAATTCAACTCGATTTAGAAAACGATCGTATTATTGTGCAAATTCCGGGGGTAAAAAGTCCTGAAGAAGCAGCCAAGCTAATTGGCCGCACGGCTCAGCTTTTCTTTGAAGACAGCCAAGGCAATGTCTTATTACTTGGTAAGGATGTTCAAAAAGCTCAAGCCGGTGCCAGAGATGATGGACCGGGAGCCCAGATCAATCTGGCTTTTACAGCCGAAGGAGCTAAGAAGTTTGGTGAAGCTACAACCAGATTGGTTGGCCAACCGATTGTAATCAGGCTTGACGAAGAGGTTTTACTAAATGCCGTGGTCAATGAGGCAATTACCGGAGGCAATGCTAGAATCACCGGACTTACCTTCACCGAAGCGAAGGAAAAGGCCGCCCTAATTAATGCCGGCGCCTTGCCCGTACCTCTTGAAAGAATTGCCAGTAGTGTAGTTGGCCCAACTTTAGGTCAACGTTCGATTAATCAAAGTATGACGGCAGGTTTAATCGGTATTGCCATGGTTTTATTATTTATGTGGGCTTTTTATGGCGTGCCCGGTTTGCTTGCCGATATGGCCTTAATTATTTATGCTGCCATCATGCTGGCTGTTTTGGCCCTGTTTAGAGCTACTCTTACACTGCCTGGTATTGCAGGTTTTATCCTCTCTATCGGTATGGCGGTTGATGCCAATGTTATTATTTTTGAACGGATCAAAGAAGAAATTAGTAATGGCAGAACCATACGCAGTGGTATCGATGCCGGTTTTAACAGAGCTTTCCGGACTATTTTTGACTCTAATATCACCACTTTGATTGCAGCCATTGTTCTTCTTTATTTTGGCACCGCACAAGTCAAAGGGTTTGCAGTAACATTGAGTATCGGTATTTTAACCAGTATGTTTACTGCCATCTTTGTGACAAGAACATTTGTGGAATTAATGGCAGACAAAGATCCGGAAAGACTTGGCCGCCATTTTGCAAAGAGGGGGTAGGAAAGTGGATTTAAAGGTTATTAAAAACAGAAAGATCTATCTAAGTATTAGTGCCGTTTTAGTTATTCTGGCAATAATTATGCTCATCACTAAAGGTTTAAATTATGGTATTGATTATACAGGTGGCACTGTTTTACAGATAGTCACAGAGGCTAAAATTCTTCCCGGACAAGTCCAAGATATAGTTTTGGCTGATCCTAGAATAGAAGCTTTTGATCTTGGCAGTACTTCTGTACAACTTTTTAATCCGGGAGACAATAAAAGTGGTGTTTTAATAAAAACCCGTTTTCTGGAAGATGTTGAAGAAACCATTATGTTAGAAGTTTTTGAAGAGAAAATTGGCACTTTCGATGAAGATCAACTGCAAGTACAGAAGGTTGGTCCGGCAATCGGTAAAGAACTATTAAAAAACGCTCTTTGGTCGCTTATTATTGCCGGTGTTTTAATGCTTATCTATATCAGTTTTAGATTTCAATTTAAAAGTGGTGTTAGCGCTGTCTTGGCTCTGACCCATGATGTTTTACTGGTACTTGGTTTTTTTGCCTTAACCCAAAAAGAGATAGATGGTCCGTTTTTAGCTGCTATACTAACTCTGGTTGGTTATTCGATTAATGATACCATCGTTATCTTTGATAAGATACGTGAGAATATGCGTCTAAGAAGAGCCAAAGACACCTTCTTTTCTGTAGTAAACAACTCTATCAATCAAAGCCTAAGACGTACCATTAATACCTCTGTAACCACTTTGATTGCAATTATCGCCTTGCTTATTTTCGGTGGAGAATCAATTCGCAATTTTACTCTGGCCATTACCATAGGTATTTTAGTTGGCACCTATTCTTCTTTGTTTATTGCCAGCCCCATCTGGGCTATATGGGAGAGTGTGGCAGAGAAGAAGGTAAAATGAAGTTACAGCAAGATGGCCTGACTTAAAAGTCAGGCCATTATTTTTAGGGAGGTGATGAAATGCCTGAGATTTGGAATGTAAAGCGTGTTTCTTTGGTCGAGGCTCATCTTTTAGCCGCTAAATTAAAGTGTTCACCAATGATGGCTAAATTACTTTTGGCCCGCGGCATCAAAAAAGAGCAAGCAAAGACCTTTCTTGTTGAGGGAGGGCCGTTTCATTCACCTTTAGAACTGTCTAATCTAAAACCGGCACTCGAAAGAATCCTAAGAGCGGTAAAAAATCGCGAAAAGATTGTTATCTATGGAGATTATGATGTTGACGGTATAACCGCTACCACCCTTTTAATGGATCTCTTTCAAAGAAGTGGCAGTAATGTAAGCTATTATTTACCGGAGAGGTTAACCGAAGGGTATGGTTTAAATTTAGAAGCCATAAAGATGCTCCGCGATAAAGGGACCGATCTTTTAATTACGGTTGATTGCGGGATAACTTCTCTTGATATAGCCAATGAGGCTAAAAAGTTAGGACTCGATCTGATAATTACCGATCACCATACACCACTTGAAAAATTACCAGTTGCCTGTGCCGTAATTAATCCCCACCTAGATCAATATCCAGCCCCACTTTGTGGAGCAGGAGTAGCTTATAAGTTAGCCCAAGCTCTAGCCCAAGAGGCACCGGCCTCTTTTCAACTCACCCCCTTGCAGATACAAATGGCTGCCTTGGGGACAATCGCCGATATTGTCGATTTGGTTGACGAAAATAGACGTATTGTAAAGCAGGGCTTAATGAGTATGAACAAGGAACCTATTCCGGGAATCTTAGCCCTTAAAGAGGCGGCCAGACTCTCAGACAGACCCATCGATGCCGCTAAGGTGGCTTTTGTTTTAGCACCGAGAATCAATGCGGCAGGTAGACTTGGCACAGCAAGAAAAGGCGTGGACTTATTTTTAAGTAAAACCTTTAAAGAAGCTCTACCCATAGCGATCAATCTAGATGAACTAAATGCCAATCGCAAGAGCATAGAAGATGATATCCTGCAAGAAGCTTTATTGCAGGCTGAAAAACAGCTTCATCACAAAGCACTGGTTTTGGCCGGTGAAAACTGGCACAGTGGGGTAATAGGTATTGTTGCCTCAAGACTTGTGGAAAAGCACTATCGTCCCACTATTGTTATTGAGTTAAAAGGGAATGAATGCCATGGCTCTTGTCGCAGTATTGAAAACTTCAATATTTACAATGCTTTGGAGGCCAATAAAGCTTATTTACTTAAATTCGGTGGTCATCCCATGGCCGCCGGTCTGTCGATTTGCCAAACTAAAATAGCAGAATTTCAAGAAGCTTTTTTAGATTATGCAGACAAGACAATATCTGCAGAAGATCTTTACCCGAGAGTCTACATTGATGCCTCGGTTAATTCACCAATTACTATCCCTTTGATTGAAGAGCTAGCTTTGCTTGAACCATGCGGAGCGGGTAACCCTTCACCTCTTTTTGTCATAAAAGAGGCTAGGCTGGAAAATGCCTATCTTGTCGGGGTCGATAAAAAACACCTTAAGCTGCAACTGGCAAAAAACGACCTACAATATAGTGGAATAGCTTTTAATATGGCCTCCTGCCTTGAGGAGATTGAAAAAAGTCCTGATATCGATGTGGTTTTCGTCCCGGAGGTGAATGAGTACCAAGGCCAAAGGTCAGTTTCTTTGCAGGTTAAAAATTTACGTCCCCAAGTCAAAGAATGGGAGAGTTTTGGAGAAGAAGATATCTGGCAGTTCTGGGAGTCTTTGCCAAGTGGTGAATTAAAAGAGCTTGCACAAAGCTATTTGAAAGGAAATAAGACTATCTGTCTGCCTACAATTGGTCTTGCCCATAATATGAAGAGGCTGCAAACAGAATTACTCTTAGACTCTCAAGTTGAGTTTAGATTGGAAAAAAGAGATCTTTATATACCAGTAAAAAAACCTGAGTTGCTAAAAGACAAAACCATCGGCCTTCTTATCAATAGTGAGCCGGTCTTATGGGCTTTTTTAGCAGAAGGAGCAAAAGAATGTACCTTGAGTTATCTGCCTGCCAACTACTGGTGGTGGAGGCTCTTTTGGGAGGTTGCCCAAGCTTCAAAAACGGTTAGCCTCTCTATTGACAAAACAAGTTTTCAAAATATTAAGCGCCAACATAAGCTAGCTTTTCCTAGTCAAGAGAATCTGCGGCGGATCTATCTCTTTTTAAAAAAATCAGCTGACAAAATGATTTGGCGTGGCACCTATAAACAGACAGCCATTGATATGGAAAACCGTTTTGGACAACCATTTACAGAAGAAACAATCAAAAAAGCATTCATTATCTTTACCGAAATAGGTTTGATGGAGTATCTAGGTTCAAATAAAGAAGGGGTCGGTTATTTAATTAAAGTACCTAAGCGCAAGCTAGACTTGCAGAAATCTCTAAGCTATAATGAGGGTATATTCTTGACCAAAGAACTGGAATTGTATGCCTCTGAGGTAGCATCAACCGCTTGTATTAAGTAAGAGTTCATCGAGGCTTTGTTTGTAAAGGAGGTCGTATATAATGGATTTTCGCAATAAAATCAGAGAAATTCCTGATTTTCCCAAACCAGGTATCAGTTTTAAGGATATCACTACACTACTAAAAGATGGCGAGGCTTTTAGTGCTGTAGTGGATACACTAAGAGATCATTACAAGGATAAAGGTATTGATACTGTTGTAGGCATCGAATCTAGAGGGTTTTTAATCGGTGCACCTTTAGCTTATGCCCTTGGAGCCGGTTTTGTCCTAGTTAGAAAGCCG
Source organism: Bacillota bacterium (assembly GCA_036721855.1). Lineage (GTDB taxonomy): Bacteria > Bacillota > DTU065 > DTU065 > DTU065 > JAHDNZ01. The sequence continues at coordinate 41,135 of DAIMKF010000007.1, forward strand.
GGTAAGTTACCTTGTGCAGTGGAAAAAATCGAATATGCTCTAGAATATGGGACCGATTCTTTGGAGATTCATCGAGATGCTCTAAAGCCCGGTGAAAAAGTTCTTATATGTGATGATCTTTTGGCAACAGGTGGTACCACAAAAGCTACAATTGAGCTTGTTAACAAGTTAAAAGCTGAGGTTTTAAGCTTAGCCTTTATTATTGAACTGACCTATTTAAATGGTCGTGAAAAATTACCCGGCCATGACATTTTTTCCTTGGTCAAATATTAATTAAGTTTTTTAGGGAGCAGCCTTTTTAAGGCCGCTCCCTCACCTAAAGCTGTTATAGGAAGGGTAGGTGGTATCTTATGGAACTAAATGATCTTTTTACACGGATAAAACAATATACAACTTCGGAGAGCCTGGAAATTGTTAAAAAAGCTTATGACTTTGCTGAAAATGCCCATCGAGGCCAGTATCGTGAATCAGGTGAAGCCTATATTGAACATCCTTTAGAGGTAGCTTACATTTTAGCTGATCTAGAACTTGATATAGATACAATTGTCGGTGGACTTTTGCATGATGTTGTAGAAGATACCAAGATCCCAGCTAGTAAAATTAAAGAAGAATTTAATGAACAGGTAGCCCTTTTAGTGGATGGTGTTACCAAGCTAGAAAAGATACCCACCCTTTCAAAGGAAGAGCAACAGGCTGAGAACATTCGCAAAATGTTTTTGGCTATGGCCAAGGATCTTAGAGTGGTTTTAATTAAACTAGCCGATCGCTTAAACAATATGCGTACTCTCCGTTACCTCTCCCCGGAGAGACAAAAGAAAAATGCCCGAGAAACCTTAGAGATCTATTCCCCTCTAGCTCATAGACTTGGAATGTGGCGAATAAAATGGGAACTTGAAGATTTGGGATTTCGCTATCTAAATCCTGACGAATACTATTATATTGTCAATAAAGTTGCCAAAAATCGCAATGAACGTGAAGTCTTTATCAATGAAGTTATTGTCAAATTAAAAAAGCGTCTGGAAGACCTTGATATAGAGGCAGAGATCTATGGCCGACCTAAACATTTTTATAGCATTTACCAAAAAATGGTTAAGCAAGGCAAAGACTTTGAAGAGATCTACGATTTAACTGCCGTGCGTGTAATCGTAGAGAATGTTAAAGACTGTTATGGTGTATTAGGTACTGTGCATACTCTTTGGAAACCCATGCCGGGTAGGTTCAAAGATTACATAGCTATGCCAAAGTCCAATATGTATCAATCGCTTCATACCACAGTTATTGGTGAAAACGGGGAACCTTTTGAAGTGCAGATTAGAACTTGGGAGATGCACCGTACGGCTGAATATGGTATTGCCGCTCACTGGAAGTATAAAGAAGGTATTAAAGGTTCTGAGCCTATGGACGAAAAATTAGCCTGGCTCAGACAGATTCTTGAGTGGCAAAGAGAGATGAAAGATGTCGGGGAGTTTATGGAAACTTTAAAGATCGATCTCTTTGAAGATGAGGTCTTTGTATTTACTCCCAAAGGAGATGTGGTGACACTGCCTGCAGGTTCATCACCGGTTGACTTTGCTTATGAAGTGCATACAGTTGTGGGCAATACTTGTGTAGGAGCTAAAGTCAATGGTAAAATAGTACCCCTGGATTATAAGTTAAAAAACGGCGAGTTTGTAGAGATCTTAACTTCCAAACATTCTTCTCCGAGCCAAGACTGGATTAACTTTGTCAAAACCTCTAAGGCTAAAAACCGTATTCGTCAAAAATTAAGAGAACTGCAAAGGGAAGATTCTATTATCAAGGGCAAGGATCTTCTCCATAGAGAGTGTCGCCGACTTGAATGGGAGCCCAATGAGATTCTTTTGGCAGATAAAGTGGAAGAAATTGCCAAAGACCTTCGTTATCAAACCTCGGAGGATCTGTTTGCCGCTATTGGTTATGGAACAATTACGGCAGGTTCTGTTATCAAGGATCTAGTAGGTTTAACTGTATATAATAATCGCAAGAAAGAATTAAAAGCGAGGCAGCTTATAAAGGCTACTGTAAAACCGGTTAGCAAAGGAGCAGGAGTTAGTGTAACAGGTGCTGAGGGTATGCTAATAAAGTTAGCTCGCTGCTGTTCTCCTGTGCCTGGAGATGAGATTATTGGTTATATTACTAGAGGTCGGGGTGTTACTGTCCATAGAACAGATTGTCCTAATGTAAGCTCTCTAGGAGAAGAAAGGCTTATCGCTGTAAGCTGGGACGAAGCAGAGGCCGGTTACTATCCGGTGGAGCTTCACCTAGAAGCATACGATAGGCCAAATCTTTTAACTACGATCATGTCAGCTTTGGCTGAAAGTAATACAGCTGTGGCAGCTGTAAATGCCAGGGCCCTGGATGATGGCCGGGCTAGTATTCAGCTAGTGGTTAATATTGAAAATATTGCTGATCTAGAAAATGTGATGAACCGACTAAGACAACTCAGAGGTATTGTTGAGGTTCGTCGTGCCAGACCAACATAAAAGACAAAGATTTGAGGGTGAAATCGATGCTGGCCTTAGTGCAAAGAGTCAAAAAAGCTTCTGTTTTGGTAGAGGCGAAACTGGTTTCCCAGATTGATGCAGGTCTTTTGGTTCTTTTGGGAATCTTAGATAATGATACTAAAAAGGACGCCGACTATATTGCAGACAAACTTCTAAACTTAAGAGTTTTCCCTTCTAAGGACGGGGAAAAAGAATTCGAACTCTCAGTAAAGGATATTGGCGGAGAGATTTTGCTGGTCAGTCAGTTTACCTTGGCCGCAGATTGCAAAAAAGGACGTCGCCCCAGCTTCTCCAGGGCTATGAACCTTAATTTAGCAGAACCGGTCTATCAATATACAGCAACCCTTTTGGCAAAGGAGATAGCCACTCAAACCGGTGTTTTTGGTGCCCATATGGAAGTAGGTCTAGTTAACGACGGTCCGGTTACCCTTTTAATTGATAGTCAAAGGAGGTAGCAAAATGGAAATCAAGCAGTTTAGTACTTCACTTGCCAATAGCTACCTCTTAGTAGAAGGTAAAGCGGCTCTGTTAATAGATCCTGTCGTAGCCCTAGAGGAGCTTGCCGATTATAAAATCAGCTACTGCTTGGCTACACATGGACATGCCGATCATATAGCCTTGGCTAAAAGAGTTACCGATCATTTTCAAATACCTCTTTACCTCCATGAAAATGAGGCTATCTTTATGCAAGACAACTCTTACAATCTTAGCCGTTATATTCTGGGAAGGAATTTAGAGCAAGTCGAAAATCTGAGGTTTTTGAAGGATGGAGAGGAAATCGATTTTCAAGGACACCTAATTAAAACTATTCATACTCCGGGACACACCAGAGGTTCAGTAATGTATTTAATAGATAATAAATATCTTTTTTCCGGGGACACCCTTTTTAAGGAAGGTATAGGCAGGACCGATTTAAAAGGAAGTTACCCAACTTTAATGGCCGAAACATTAACTAGGCTTTTAGATATCAACGAGAATTGGTTGGTCTATCCCGGCCATGGTAAAAGCACAGTCTACCAAGAAGTTAAGAAAATGCTTAAATATTGGAGGAGACTTGTCTAATGGCAAGTTATTATGGTTCCATAAAAATTGAAAGCCCAAACAATCTAGAGCAGACCTTAAAAAGTGCCATAGATATGTTTTTCTACCAAAGAAAGCCCCCCAAGCTAACTATTCGAGTAAGCGAAATGCCCGAAACTGTTATAGTTGAGGTTTTCGGCGAGGATAAAAAGGCTGTAGGTATGGCTAGAGATGTTCTGGCAGGTGATAATCGCTGGCTAAAAACCGATCTTAAGCGTAGAAAGGGCGAACTCACAAAGACTGCAGCCGTTGGAGCCTTGGCAGATTATACCAAAAGAAAACTTTTTTGGGGTTCACTAGAAGGTGTAAGACCAGGCAATCTCTACCGCCTGCTTTTAGAAAGAGGGTTTAACCTTGAAGAGACCGAACTGATACTAAAGTCCATCTATGGCCTTAGTGTTGAAAAAGCTAAACTTCTAGAAAGTATCTATCAAAAACAGACCAAGATTTGTTCTCAAAAAACAAAGCGGGCTGTAAGCCTCTATATTGGGATCCCTTTTTGTCCAACACGTTGTGCTTATTGTTCTTTTGCTGCCTATCCGTTAAGTAGTCACGGCCATTTGAAAAAGGAGTTTCTCAAGGCACTTTACAAAGAACTTAGAGAACTAAACAGTTTTTTTTTAGCAAACAAAATCTCAGTTGATAGCGTCTATATTGGTGGAGGAACCCCAACGTCTCTTACAGCTTTAGAACTTCAAGAACTTGTAGAGCTTTTGCCAAACACAAAAGAACTGACTGTAGAAGCCGGCAGACCAGACAGTATCGATCCACAAAAGCTAGCAGTCTTAAAAGCAGGTGGTGTAAACAGAGTTTGCGTCAATCCGCAAACCTTAAATCAAAAAACACTTGATTTAATTGGCCGCAGTCATACACTTCCTCAGTTTTTTCAGGCGGTCTCTCTAGTTAGAGAGGCCAAAATACCGGTGCTAAATATTGATTTAATTGCAGGTCTTCCAGGTGAAAGTGTTCTGGATATGGAATTTGCTCTCGATAAAATATTAGCACTTGCTCCTGAAAATGTTACTGTGCATACCTTAGCTACCAAGAGAGCCTCTAGGTGGTACCAAGAACTTAAAAACTGGTCATTGCCTCTTGAGGAAGAGACTCTGCAGATGGTGGCTCTAGCTTCGCAGAGATTAAAAGAGGCTCGCTTAAAACCCTATTATCTTTATAGACAAAGGCATATGGCAGCAAATCTGGAGAATATAGGGTATGCAATTGAAGGCACCGAGTGTTATTATAATATTGTTATGATTGAAGAGTTGCAGACTGTAGTTGGTCTGGGAGCAGGAGCTTCGACCAGGTTTTTAGGTAAAACTATTTCTAGAGTTATCAACCCCAAGTGCCCGGCAACTTATAGTCAGAGAGTAGGAGATTTGATTAAGGTTAAAAAAGAGAATCTAACCCGGCTGTTTGGCTGATTTAATTGACAAGCGGCGAATAGTTCAGTTAAAATGAAAAAGGTATTTGTGATGCAATTTTAAGGAGGGAAAAGCTTTGGCTTTAATGTCCAAACTTCGTGCTAATACTAAAGCCATTTTAGTGGCGGCAGGTATTATTCTTGTTATAGGAACGGTGGCAGCTTCGTTTGCAATGGCAGGCTCTTCAAGCAAAGCTCAATCTAGGTATGTGGCTGAGATTAATGGAACTAAAATCGATAGAGCTCAATTTGAAAAGGATTTCTACTTTGTTTGGCAACAACAAAATCAGATGAGTTATGGTCAGCTTACAGGACTTGATCAGGAGCCCTTAAGAGCTCAATATTTGATGCAGCTTCTCATGCGTGAAGCCCTCCTTGATGAAGCCAAGAAACTAAAACTTGACGCCACCAAGGAAGAGATTGAAACTGAGCTCAAAACTATTGAAGACTCAGTTGGTGGTGCAGAAGAGTTACGTGCACGTTTAGAGATGATGGATATTACTCTTGATACTTTAAAAAAAGATATTAAAGAGTCCTTAGTATTTCAAAAACTACAGGAAGAACTGACCAAAGACATAACTATTTCAGAGGCTGAGATTAGATCTCAACTTGAAGAGGTAACTGCCAGCCATATTCTTGTTGAGGATGAGGCCTTGGCCAATGATCTCTATCAACAGCTACAAGACGGAGCTGATTTTGCCACACTGGCCAAAGAAAACTCTGTTGATCCTGGCAGTAAGGACGAAGGTGGCCAACTCGGTTCATTTGGAAAAGGTGTTATGGTCAAAGAATTCGAAGAAGCTGTCTTTGCTTTGCAAGAAGGCGAGATTAGCAAACCGGTAAAGACTCAATATGGTTATCATATTATTAAAGTTACTGAATACAAAACAGCCGATGATGCTACTTTTGAAGAGAAAAAAGAAGAAATCGAAGAGACACTTCTTAATAACCAAAAGAACGAAGTGCTCGCAAAATACATTGCTGACTTAAAAGATAAGTCCAAGATTAAAATCTATGATTCGCAAATAAGAGCTTGGCATGAATTGAATGAAGGCAAAATCGATGAAGCTATTAAATCTTATAACAAAGCTCAAAAGGAAAAACCAGGTGATCCTTATATCATGGCCTCATTAGGGGAAGCTTATCAAAAGAAAGGCGACTTAGATAAGGCCTGGGATTTTTATAAACAAGCCGCAGCAAGTTCTAGTGAACCAGCTGTAAAGATTAATATGGCTATGGTTGGTCAGACTAAGATTCAAAACATTATTAATGCTCAAGAAACCGACGAACAAAAGAGCATAGTTGAGTGGGCTAAAGAAGACGATGAAATTAGCACTATCTATGCTGAGGTAAGTAAGGCTTTGATTGATGCTTCCGAAGGAGCCAATGATAATATTTGGACCCATTATCAGATAGCTCAAATTTTCAATATCTTTGGAGACATAGAAAATCGCCAAGCTGAGATGGACAAAATCAAGGCCATAACCGAAAAGCTAGAAGCTGAAAATGCTGAAGATGAAACTACCGACACATCTGATGCTATTGAGACAGATGAAGCTTCTCAGGAGTAGTATTTTTGGTAGCTTATTGGGTTAAAGATATTTCGGGAAGTGGTGGCATTTGTCACTACTTCCCTTTATAATGATATAAATACCAGAGGTGATAAAAGTGATCCTGCGACCCAAAGGCACCAATGATCTGCTTCCCGAAGAGATTTGGCGCTGGCATAAACTTGAAGAACTCATCCGTAAAGAATGTGCTCTTTTTAACTTTCACGAAATACGAACCCCGGTTTTTGAGGAGACAAAACTATTTCAGCGAGGTATCGGCGAGGGTACGGATATAGTAGAAAAAGAGATGTATACCTTTACAGACAAGGGTGGACGTTCGTTAACTCTAAGACCTGAAGGCACAGCTTCTGTAGTCAGAGCATTTATTGAAAACAACCTCAAAGGGATGGGGTTGCCTGTTAAGTTGTATTACTTTGGTCCGATGTTTCGTTATGAAAGACCGCAAGCTGGAAGATATAGACAGTTCTACCAATTTGGTGTGGAGTGTTTTGGCTCCATGGAGCCTGTATTAGATGCCGAAGTAATTTTACTGGCTTCGGAAATTTATAAGAAACTAGGGATAAAAAATGTTGTTTTAAGACTTAACTCCATTGGATGTCCGCAGTGTCGTCCTCTGTATATTGCCAAATTGATAGAACAACTGGGAAATAATAAGGATAAACTTTGCCAAGATTGCCTTAGACGTTTGGATGTGAACCCCTTGCGGGTTTTAGACTGCAAAGAAAAAAAATGCCAGGCGATAACAACAAGCTTACCCTCTATCACCGACTATTTGTGTCCGGAGTGCAAGACGCATTTTACAAAATTAAAACAGATCCTTACCCTTTGGAAGCTTTCATATGTCGAGGAGCCGCGGCTAGTTCGGGGTTTGGATTATTATACTAAGACAGTCTTTGAGTTTACGGGCGAAAATCTAGGTGCTCAAAATGCAATAGGAGCTGGGGGGCGTTATGATAAGCTGGTAGAGGAGATAGGTGGAGAAAAAACATATGCGGTTGGCTTTGCCATGGGGATTGAACGCACTTTGCAAAGTGTTGATGCTTCTTGGCAAAAGGAACCAGATGTGGATCTATATATTGTAAGTATCGGTGATCAAACTAAAGAAGAAGCCCTGCGGCAGCTTATACTTGCTCGGCAACAAGGAATAAAAGCAGAACTAGATACCTTAAACCGCTCCGTAAAAGCTCAATTCAAACAAGCAGACAAATTAAGAGCTAAATTCTGTTTAATCCTTGGCCCGGATGAATTAGTAAAAGGTCAGGTTAAACTTAAAAATATGCAAAGTGGAGAAGAACTCCAGTTGCCTCTCGGTGACTGGTTAGGGGGCATTATACTATGATGAAGGATAGAGATTGTGGATTACTTAATAAAAAAGATGCGGGTCAAGTCGTTACTTTAAGCGGTTGGGTTCATCGTCGCCGTGATCATGGTGGTTTAATCTTTGTAGATTTAAGAGACCGTTCCGGTATTGTTCAGGTTGTCTTTGATCCTGATACCGGTAAAGAAAATTTCCGCTTGGCCGAAAAGCTAAGAAGTGAGTTTTGTGTGCAACTCAAGGGTGAAGTGTTAATTAGACCTGAAGGTTTGGAAAACAAAGAACTTTCAACTGGCGAAATTGAGGTCAAAGCCCGGAGTTTAACTATTCTCTCTCAATCTCAGGCACTACCTTTTGCTCTTGATACCAGAGTAGATGTCGATGAAGCGGTTAGATTAAAATATCGTTATTTAGATTTAAGACGTCCGGAATTACAACAGAACTTTATCTTAAGGCATCAGGTGACAAAAGCCGTAAGAGACTTCCTCGATGAGCAAGGATTTTTAGAGGTAGAGACACCTATGCTTACCAAATCGACACCAGAAGGAGCTAGAGACTATCTGGTTCCTAGCCGTGTCAATCCCGGAACGTTTTTTGCACTACCTCAATCACCACAACTTTTCAAACAGTTATTAATGGTCTCCGGTTTTGAAAAGTATTTCCAAATAGTTAAATGTTTCCGCGATGAGGATCTACGTAAGGATAGGCAACCGGAATTTACCCAAATCGATTTGGAGATGTCCTTTGTTGAAGAACAAGACATCCAGGATTTGATGGAGAGAATGTTTGTCTATCTCTTTGAGAGAGTTTATGCAATTAAACTGGATACACCCTTTCCACGAATGACCTATCAAGAAGCCATGAGCCGCTACGGTTCGGACAAACCGGATACCCGTTTTGGCATGGAATTAATTGATCTAACTGATCTGTTAGGAGATTGTGGGTTTAAAGTCTTTGCTGAGACCATCAAAAAAGGCGGACAGGTAAAAGGGATATGTGTTAAAGGTTGTGCCGATTATACCAGAAAGCAACTCGATGATCTGACAATCCAGGCTCAAGAACTAGGTGCAAAAGGCCTGGCCTGGATGCTTATTAAAGATGAAATCAAAAGCCCGATTGCTAAATTCTTTACTGCTGCAGAATTAGCAAACATAACTCAAAGGTTAGAAGCCCAAAAAGGCGATCTCCTTCTTCTTATGGCCGACAAAAAAGAGACTGTTGCTGCAGTATTAGGCAGACTCCGGCTAGATTTAGGAGAGGCTCTTGGTCTAATTCCTAAAGACAGGCTTAATTTTCTTTGGGTAGTCGATTTCCCACTTTTAGAGTGGGACAAGGATGAAAATCGGTATCTGGCAGTGCACCATCCCTTTACAGCTCCCAAAGAGGAGAATTTTGCTGAAGATCCCGCCAACGCCTTGGCTAAAGCATATGATCTAGTTTTAAATGGGGTCGAGCTTGGTGGCGGTTCAATTAGAATCCATGATGCTAATTTACAGAGAAAACTCTTTAAAGTGCTGGGGATATCGGAGCAAGAAGCTGAGGAAAAGTTTGGTTTCTTACTACAAGCCTTTAAGTTTGGGCCTCCACCGCACGGGGGTATTGCCTTTGGCTTGGATCGTATGATCTGGCTTTTGGCCAAGGCAGACTCCATCCGTGATGTGATAGCGTTTCCTAAAACCCAAAAGGCTATCTGTCTTCTTACGGAAGCACCTTCAATGGTAAGCTCCAAACAGTTAAAAGAACTCCATATTGCTTCAACTGTAGTCAAGCCATAGCTTGGCAACATTTGCTATTCCATTGAAGAAAAACTCAAATTATGCTATCATAAAGTCACAACGAGACCCTGCTGTGTTCGTAGTCAAGCTGATTAAGTTATGAGCCAACACACTTAGAAAGGGAGCCCGGATGTTTTGCAGTGGCCGCAAGACCCTAGGGATTTGCGAAAGCTGTAAACAGGGTACCCACCTGCTTTAGCAGGTTCATCAACATTCAGCCCCAGCGGCACGGCGGGGACCTGCTAAAAAAGGGAGCCAAATTGGGGCTCCTTTTTGTTAATCTTTAAGAGCAACAACGAGGATTAAGGTGGTGCCAGCCATGAGTCAGGACCATTATCTATCAAGGACAAGTCTTGTTATAGGCGAAAAAGCCCTTTTAAGGCTTTTTGAAAGCAGGGTTATTGTATGTGGCCTAGGTGGTGTTGGCAGTGCGGCTGCAGAGGCTTTAGCACGTTCAGGAATCGGGTTTTTAAAATTAATAGATGGTGATGTAGTTGATCAGACTAACCTAAATCGTCAACTGGTAGCATTGAGATCGAATATCGGCCAAGACAAGACTGAAGCATTAAAGAACAGACTCCTAGATGCTGCACCTTTGACTAAGGTTGAAGCTGTAAAGGTGTTTCTTACACCATTAAACCTTAAACAATATATTACTGATACTGACTATGTGGTTGATTGTATCGATGATGTCGAAGCTAAAACGGCTTTAATTGTTTACTGTATACAAAACAATATCAGGATTGTATCTTCTATGGGAGCTGGAGGGAGACTGGATCCCACACTTATTCGCAGTGGTGATATCTCAGAGACTAACACCGATCCTTTGGCTAAAGTGATGCGTAAAAGACTTAAGGAGCAAGGTGTTAAAAAAGGGCTTAAAGTTATCTATTCGCTGGAAAAGCCTGTTAAAGCCACGGAAATAGACGGGAGATTTCTAATTGGTTCAACAGCCTTTGTGCCTCCGGCTACAGGTCTTGCTCTAGCTTCTTTAGTAGTGAGAGACTTAATAAATGAGCCAATTGTTTGAGCTTTGAGTTATAAAAAAGTAGGGACTAATATTCTCATAAAAGATACCTCTAATGCTATTTAAAACATGCTTGTTTTTGTCTCTGAGTGAGTGTGAACTAGATTTAAGACCAAGTTTGGCCTAGGCGAGCCTGGTCTTATTTTTTTTTATTATTTAGGGTGTTGACTATTAAGTAATTTTGCCTCATAATCAATTCTCGTAAAGTATTTACTGCCATCTTTGGCAGTAAGAAAAGTTGTTTGGTATAAGAGATTGTTATTAGGTTTATAAGAATTCAAAGTCCGGTAGTTTTGCCTTTTCTCTGGCAGAGTTAAAGGAGGAAGATCGATTTAATGAACAATGCATGGGTAATAGGTGGCATAGCAGTATACATGTTAGTAATGCTCTACATAGGATATCTAACAAGTAAAAACATCAATAATTCAGAAGACTTTATTGTAGCTGGCAGAAGACTACCTTTAGGCTTAGCAACAGCTACACTTTTTGCTACATGGTTTGGTGGCGGCACTTCAATGGGTGCTGCCGGAGAATCATATTATAATGGTTTTTTGGGGGCCATTGCCGACCCCTTTGGAGCCGGTCTCTGTTTAATTTTGGGTGGTTTTTTCTTTGTTAGAACTATGAGACGGATGAAACTGCTTACTATTGCTGATTTTTTTGCTATTAAATATGGTAAGTTAAATGAACTGCTTTCATCAATCATAACCATTCCAGCTTTTGTCGGCTGGGTAGCTGCTGAACTTGTTGCCCTTGGTTTTATTGTTCATTCAGTTACGGGTCTTTCTCCAACCTGGGGGATAGTAATCTCAGCTTTGGTAGTGTTGTTTTATACCTACCAAGGTGGCATGTGGGCGGTAACCTTAACTGATTTTGTGCAGATGATAATATTGGTTCTGGGTCTTCTAATAATGTTTCCTATTGTTTTGCATGATATTGGCGGCTTTAATACCTTAGAGACCAAAATACCAAATGAGATGTTTTATTTCTTTCCAAGAAACGCCGGTTTAACAGATTGGTTATTTTATTTGCAAGCCTGGATAATAGTTGGCTTTGGTTCTATACCTGGCCAAGATTTAATGCAGAGAGCTCTATCCAGCAAAGATGAGAATACGGCTCAGAAAGCATCTTATTTTTCCGGTTTGGCTTATATTCTTCTTGGTATAATTCCGGTAACTTTAGGAATCATCGGACGATTAGTTGTGCCTGAGATCCAAAACTCAGAGATGATTTTGGTTGTCTTAGCCCAGAAATACTTACCTAATCTGTTAGTGGCTTTATTTGTGGGCGCTTTGCTTTCGGCCATTATGTCTTCTTGTGATAGTGCCATACTTGCTCCTGCAAGCATTATTACCAGAAACATTGCTCCCCATATCAAAAAACTAACTCCAAAACAAGAATTACTTGTTGCACGTTATGCGACTTTGGGAATAACTCTAGCGTCTTTGGCTACAGCTTTATGGTTTCAAAACATCTATGATCTGATGGTCTCTTCTTGGGCTTTTTTGCTGGTCGGCTGTTTTGTACCTTTGGTGTTTGGTATTTGGAGCAAAAAGGCCAATACTCCGGCTGCTACAGCTTCGTCTTTACTTGGTTTTGGTTCCTGGATTTTGCTTTCTATCTTCTCACCCAATACACCCAACGATTTAATCGGTTTGGGTATCAGTTTTGGAGTTTATGTGGTTGTTATGCTTTCAACCTATAAAAAAGTTACTCCCAGACCACTTCTTGATATCTATGGCAACCCCATTGAATTAAAGTGGCGCGGTCCAATTCATCCCAAAGTATATGAACCATCTCTAGAGCCGGTAAGCACTGGTTTCACGGCTAAAGAATAAAAAACACCCCTCAAAAGGACAACCTTCGACCTGTTCTTTGAGGGTGTTTTTTTATTATACTTAATTAATCACAAAAGACCAGCCATAGATATACATTCTCCCATCACTGCCAAGCAAGCGAACTGTGAGGTTGTGGTGTCCGTAAGAAATCGTTGGTGTTTCGACTACTATACGTTGTTTTTGTTGATCAAATCTAGCATCAAGCTCTTCACTTTCCAAATCAGCAAAAACCTTTTTAACCTCCAGACCGGCAGGTAGGTCTACATCGACAATAACGGTATTAGGTCTGTAATTTATAACCTGGGCTTGAGCGGGAATAGTTTTAATAACTTCTAAAGGTGAACTACTGACTTTGTAAGCAAAATCTTGAAGGGTATCTTTGGCATAGAGCATATGTCTTTTTAGACGATAAGGATTAGGCGTAAAAGTATTAGGGCCTTCTTCAATTAAAAAGCAAGCACTAAAACCAGCCTCCTTGGCCCAAGCTTCAACTTCCTTGGTATAGGCACCATAAGGATAGGCTAAGGCAGAGACCTGGCTTCCAAGGAAACGTTCAATTAGTTTTTTGTTTTCAACCATCTCAGTTAAAGCAGCAGCTTTATTGTTTGGTGCAAATTGACTGAGATCAGCATGAGATATAGTGTGGGCCTGAATAGACCAGCCTTTTTGCTGCAGTTGCTTTAATTCCGGGACCGAAAGCCCACCCGGATGAGAGTAGTCTTTAATACGGTTTGAATAGATAAAAAGGGTGGCAGGCAACCGGTGTTTTTCTAAAATAGGTGCGGCATTGGTTAAGGTTTCTTGGTAGCCGTCATCAAAAGTTATTAAAACTGCTTTGGCGGGTAAGGTTTTTTCTCCGGACAGAAAAGCCATAAAACTATCAAAGTCAATCACTTGGTAACCGTTTTCCTTTAACCAGTTAAGCTGGCTATCAAACATGTAAGTGGAAACATCGATAAAAGATGGTCCTCCATCTATAATCCGATGGTAGGCAAGAACAGTAATTGTAGGGACATTGCTCTCAGGTATGGTAAACTTATATTCTTCCTGTTTACAGCCTGTAAAAAGCAAGAGGCTAAGAATTAGAACACAGATTAAAAACAGGCGGTTATTTTTCATATTCAACTTCCTCTCAGTTAAGGTTTAAGATGAGAAAGAGCAAATTCCATAGCCTTTTGACTAAATAGATCTCCACCTCCATCATGGCCGCTAAATGGGTAGACTAATATTTTCTTGGCAGAGTTAATACGATTATAAGCAGCGAAAACAGTTTTTGGTAAGCAGACTGGATCTTGCAGACCAACAGAGACTAAAACGGGGCATTTAATATTTTCCGCTAAATTTAGGATATCGAAATAACTTAAAGTATTGAAAAAAGCCGGGGCTTTATCCGGGTAGAGTTTTAAGTATTCCATAACTTCTTTAAGCGAGCTGTTGGAATGGAGTACGCCATATTCCATATAACACATATTGGGTACGGAGGCGATACAAAGCGATACATTTTCACTTAAGGCAGTAGTGGCTAAAGCTAGTCCCCCACCTTGTGAACCGCCTTGAACCATAATCTTGGTAGCATCTATATCAGGTAAGCTTAAAGCCAAATCTACCATTCTTAGTGCATCCACAATTATACGACGATAATAGCAGTTAAACGGGTTATCTAAATCTTGTGTCATCCAGCCGGGTACACGTCCGTTATCATACCCACTATCACCACTTTCGCCAACCTGGCCACGCAGATCAAAGGCTAAGACGGCAATACCGTTTAATAAGTAGGACGAAAAGGCAAAAGGAGAGGAAGCGTAACCTCTGTAGCCATGGAAGAATAAAGCTAAGGGGTATTTTTTGGATTCATCTAAAGGTAACAGGTAGTAACCATAAAGTTTCGTATCGGCAAAACCCACAAGGGTCACTTTGTAGATCCTAGCATTAAGTGGGAAAGAAGTTTTTTCTAAAGAAAACTCTAAATTTTCTCGGGCCAGAGTTTTAGTTTGTTTCCAAAACTCATCAAAGTCTGCTGGCTTTTGAATTTCAGCTTGATAATTGTAGAGATCAGCAACCAATTTTTCATAAAGAAACATTTAAATAACCTCCTAAATGGCTTGTATTTATTCAGATATATGCTTAAATGTGTTTGGTAATCTGTTTTTAATATACGCATAATAAAAACAAAGACCTTCTTTTTTGATTTCTCCCTTTAAACCTGTGTTTTGAACAAAGGATGGTTTATCGCTCCTTGTGGTGTTTGCGTAGTTTTTGGACAGCTACTTCATTTAGGCCCTGGATTTAGCAGTCTTTATCTCCAGCAAATAGCACAAAACCAGTATCTTTAAAAGATAAAAATACCACCGAAAACTAGGTATTAGCCTTAAATCAAGAGGTAATCAGAACATTGGTTGGCTATAGTAGACCTGTTTTCTAAGGTATCAAGATCCATGGCTTTGGTTGCAACTGCTCATTGGGGATTAATCTAAGGTGGATATTGGCTACTTGCTAGGTGGACTTAGGCTTTTATAGCAAAAAGCATAGTGCTAAAATTAATCTAAGCGTTATAACTATTGACTTGATGCTTATAGAAGTTTTTTAATATCTTAATACATTGCGTTAGAGTTATTTACCACGATTAATGATCAGAAAAAGCGAATAGATAAGTGACACTTATCTATTCGCTGAATAAGTTTAGTTGTTATTTACTGTAACCTCTTACCAGACCACCAATATTAGATTGCTCTTCAACGATAAATAGTCTTGAACCATCCTTGGTAACCGCTATACCGCCAATATTGGATGTAATTCCAAGTTCAGCACGTGAAAGTTCAGTAACCTTACCATTTTCCCAAATGGAAACAGCTACAGTAGGATTAGAGTAGTGAGAAACATAAATTCTACCGGCATCATCGGCTGCAACTGCATGACCAGATGTATCTAAGGAGGCAAGCTTGGTTACTTTACCGGTAGCTAAATCGATCTTATAAAGGATGGAGTTGCCAAAATCAACTGCATAAATATTACCATTTTTAATACAGGGCAGGCGAATATCACCGACATCGGCCCAGCCAGAATTAGCCCATTTGGTATCGAGATCTATTTCGCCTTTATAAAACTTTAATTTGTAAATTCCGCCGTCACCTTTGCGATCACCGGCATAGATGTTGCCATCTTTATCAACAACAAGGCCTTCACAGTCGACAATACCAAAGTCTTCGATCAGATAGGTTTCTACATGAAAAAGCTCGGAATCAAATTGATAAATTTCCAAGACATCGCTACCGGGAGCATAGACATCGCCTTTTTCATTGACATAAACTGCTTTTGCCCAAGCACCGGCATTAAAATCGGTTAAGTTTACTTCATCTAATAGGTCACCGTATTTGCTATCAAAGGATATAACCTTCCTATCACGTATGGCACCTACATAAAAAATTTTTTCATCAGGACTTAAGGATATACCACGAGCGGTTTCACCGACCGGAACTTCTAAGTCCTCTTTATAGGCCATAGCAGGTACAACACTTACAATTAAAAGTACAATAAATAACAAGGTGAACCTTTTCATACTAATCCCCCTCCAAACATTTAATTTGTTAAGGTTCTGTTAAGGAATTCTGGTCCTGAACTATTTTTCCTGCTTAGAAATGTAGTTCTTCAAAGAAAAGGGGCTTTTTATAAGAGTTATAAAGTACTTTACTTCTAAATAAAAGGAAGTTATTTATTTAACTGGAAATAAATAGGTAAGGATATAACCGTTAAACATAAAATTCAATTAAAAAAATAGATAAGCATAATGATTTGGTTTATATGTGTTAGGCATTGGTGGATTATTGTTATCTCATATGCTATTAATTATTGTTAAGTTCTTTCCAAATGGCTCTAGGATCGAATCCTTCTTCCGTTTTTTATTACGGTTTCTATTTTGTTACATTTTTTACCCCATCTGAAGTTTCAATAGATATACTGATAACAGAATTCAAACCTGAAGAGATAATTTTATTAGAAGACATAGTAAACTGAATACCGTAGGAAAGTTGCAATGTTATTCTTGACAGCAGTCGATACAATTGCTGTAGATATCACCTTTTTAAACCAAAGTAAAAAAGCTATGGCCAATACTCCACCTGCTAAGGCATGTAATAAATAACTTAGTATTATGTTGTGTTCTTATTGGTGAGATTTACCCCAAGGTAGTAAAAAAAACTTGACTCAGGTGTGTGTTTCAGGCATTGGTGGTATTTACCGGCTGCTTTTTTCCCTGTCAATATTTAATTAATCTCTCTCTAGTGATAAAATAGAGAAAACATCAACTTTGGTAGCTAGAATTGCTTAGCTTGCCGGGAGGTATTAGCATGTTAAGCGTTTTTCAAAATATTGGGCTTTTAGACATTATTGATATTTTATTAGTAGCAGCTGTGGTCTACCGGACAATGCTGTTTATTAAAGGAACCAGAGCTGTTTCACTTATTAAAGGTGTAGCCATTATTTTTGTAGCTAGTATTTTAAGTAAACTTTTAGGTTTCAAGACCGTAAACTGGCTTATACAGCAACTGGTGACACTTTTTTTAGTCGCTTTGCCAATTGTTTTTTACCCTGAACTGAGAAAAACACTTGAGCGATTAGGAAGAGGCAACTTCTTTCAAAAAGATGAACGTTTTAATATCTTTGAGCGAGGGCAGTCCCAAAAAGCAGTAGGTGAAATTGTTAAAGCAGCAGAGAAATTCTCAGAGCAGGGTATAGGTGCCTTAATTGTGCTTAAACAAGATAGCGGTCTTATGGAGTATGTCGAAACAGGAACTTTGATTGATGCCCTTGTAAACGCAGCTATGCTGGAAACTATTTTCTTTCCCAACTCAGCTTTGCATGATGGTGCAGTTATTATTGAAGGAGATAGAATCATTGCTGCCGGCTGCCTATTGCCACTTTCAGATAACCTTGATCTGTCCAGAGAACTTGGCACAAGACACAGAGCGGCAGTTGGTCTTTCTGAACTATCAGATGCTCTAGTTGTTGTTGTCTCCGAGGAAACAGGTAGTATCTCTTTAGCTGAAGATGGCAAACTGCAACGTTATCTAACTCCCAAGCAGCTACAAGAAAGACTGCTATCCAATAGAAAACCTATAGAACGTTTCTGGCCCTTTGGACGGGAGGGAAAGAAGCATGAAGATTAGAATTAATAATACTGATTTATATTTAAGAGTTTTATCTTTAGTGATAGCAATTATCTTTTGGATCTTTGCCCAACAAAACATGCAGGTTCCTAATATTAGTGAAAAGGAACAATATCAAAGAATTATGAAGGACGTTGTGTTTAAAGATCTTAAAGAAGGAACTATGATTACATCTCCTGTTCCGGAAGTTTTTGTCGAGATTTCGGGTTCATTTTGGGCTCTCAATCAGAAGCAGGATGAAATCCTGGTTTATGCAAGCTTAGAAAAGAAAAGTTCGGGAAAACACAGCGTTAAAGTCACGGTAAAGGCTCCCGAGGGTATTAACATAATTCAATATTATCCAGAAGAAATTGATGTTAGAGTGGAGAAAAAAATAAGCAAAGAGTTACAGATCGAGCCTTTATATACGGGAAGTTTAGCTTTAGAATATAAGATTGAAAATATTGCTATTGAGCCTCAAAAAGTAACTTTAAGTGGGCCTGAATCTATAATTAACTTAGCTAATAAAGCCAATATCTTAATAGATATGTCTAAAACAAAACCGGGGCAGTATAAGAAAGACCTGCCTATTCATATTAAAACCAAGGATGACCAAACAATTAAGGACCTCGAGACTGACCCCCAATTTGCTGAAGTTAATTGGCAGGTAATAAGACAAGAAGGAGAAAAAGTCAAAGTTGCAGTAAACCTGGTAGAAAAAAATACTGATTTAGATATAAAAATTACTCCTGAGGAAGTATTGGTTTTTGGCAATAAAAACAAAATTGATACGATTTATACAGAACCAGTAGAACTAAACAAATTACCATATACAGGAGAGATAGATTTAAAAGCGCCTGCTGGTGTCGGAATTTGGCCTAAAAAAGTTCAAATAAGGGTGGAGAAAAAAAAGGCTGTTGAGGGGGAAAACTAATGGCTAGGTTTTTTGGTACAGATGGGGTCCGTGGCATTGCTAATAGCCAGTTGACTCCAGAAATAGTAATGAGACTCGGTCGTGCAGCCGGGTATCTAGCAGTAAAAGAAGGCCATGGTAAGGTACTAGTTGGCAGAGATACAAGACTATCGGGTGAAATGCTATCAGCTGCATTGATGGCAGGGATAACTAGTTCTGGTGCTGATGTTTATGATTTAGGGATCATTCCTACTCCTGCTGTAGCTTATATGTGTCGCATTTTAGAAGCAGATTTTGGGGCTGTTATTTCTGCTTCGCACAATCCTTTTGATGACAATGGGGTTAAATTCTTTGATAAAGATGGTTTTAAACTCTCAGACGAGCAGGAAGATAAAATCGCAGCCTTTATAGTAGATAACAAAGGCAATCCTGTCGCTGACAATCTGCCTCGTCCAACCGGGGCAGAGATCGGGCGTCTATTAAAGATCGATGAAGCGAAAGATATATATGATGATTATGTAATCAAAACAGCAAACTTTTCTTTGACGAGGTATAAGATTGTTTTGGATTGTGCCAACGGAGCCGCCTATGAGATTGCTCCAAAGATACTAGAAAGTTTAGGCGCGGAGTTAATTCTTATCAATGCTGATCCTAATGGCAAAAACATTAATCAAAGTTGTGGCTCAACTCATCCAGATCAGTTAAAAGAAGCAGTAATTAGATCAGGAGCGCATTTGGGTATTGCTTACGATGGTGATGCCGATAGGGTTATCTTTGTGGATGAAAAGGGCGAACTAGTCGATGGTGACCATCAAATGGCCATTGTAGCTTTGGATATGCTAGAAAGAGAGGAATTACCTAATAAAGGTATTGTGGTTACAGTCTATTCTAATTTAGGTCTAAAAGATGTTATCAGCAAACACGGCGGAGTAGTGCATATAACTAACAACGGAGATCGCTACGTGCTTCAGGAGATGCGAAGAAATAACCTGGTCTTGGGTGGAGAACAGTCGGGACATCTAATCTATCTTAAATATAATTCCACCGGAGATGGTTTAATCTCAACCATAAGACTTTTGGATGTTCTGATTAGAAAAAAGATGCCTCTTTCCGAACTTTCTGCTCAAATGCCGACATTTCCACAGCTGCTAGTTAATGTCAGGGTTAAAGATAAAGAGAAGATAATGGAATCTGATTTAGTAAAGCAGGCTATACGTAAAGCTTCGGAAGAATTAGGCAAAGAAGGACGCTTGTTTGTCCGGCCTTCAGGTACAGAATCTCTGGTTAGAGTGATGGGCGAGGCCAAAGATAGCGTTTTAGTCAGGAAGTTAGTCAATGAAGTTGCCGCAGCAATAGCTTCGGTTGATCAAGAGGCTTAATAGTTAGCAGGCGGGCTTAAAACTTGCCTGCTAGTTTTTAATATTAACAGGAACATAAACATAGAAAGAGAATAAGTTGTTTATTAACTGTCTCTAAAACCAAAGCTTTAGTGGGGAAAAAGGTGAAATAATAATGGAGATCCTTGGCCTTGGTGTTGACCTGGTTGAAATAGAGAGGTTTAGAAAAAAGATAAGTGCTAGATTTTTAACCCGGGTTTTTGCTGAGGAAGAACTAGATTATGTTAAAACAAAAAAAGACCCAATTCCATCTCTGGCAGTACGTTTTGCGGCTAAGGAAGCTCTAATAAAAGCGTTTGGCTGGACTTTGTTTGGGCAAAGATTAAAAGATATAGTAATTATTAAAGAAGAAAGTAGGCCACCATATATCAAACTCAAGGGAACAGCTAAAATTAAAGCCCAAAAAAAAGGATCTGGCAAGATCTTTGTTAGCCTTTCTCACACCGAGAGTATGGCCCTAGCACAGGTTATTGTTATTGGTGGTGAAGATAAATGAAGTTAGTCTCTAGAGACCAGATGCAAAAGATCGATCTATGTACCCAAAAAGAATACGGCTTATCTAGCCTGGTTTTAATGGAACAAGCCGGAGAAAGAGCGACGACCCTTCTTTTGGATAAGTTTGGGAAAAATGCTCGCTATCTTATTTTGGTAGGGTGTGGCAATAATGGTGGCGATGCTTTAGTTGTGGCTAGAAGATTAAAGCTACAGGGTGGAAGTGTCTACACTTATCTAGTGGGAAACCGAAATAAGCTTACGCCGGAATCAAAAACCAATCTTTCCATCTTTGAAAAACTAGGCGGAGAAGTGAATGAACTACCACAAAATGACAAACAATTTCAAATGGATATAATGGCAGCTGATGTAGTTGTCGATGGTTTAATAGGTATAGGAGCCAAAGGCGATCTACAAGAACCATTTTTAGGGGTAGCCAAAACCGTCAATGAATCTTTAACTAAAGTAATAGCCCTTGATATTCCTACAGGGGTTGATGCCACTAGCGGTCAAATTCTAAAAGAAGCCATCAAAGCCGACTATACCCTAACCTTTGGCCTGCCTAAATTAGGTCTGTATCTTTATCCCGGAGCAAGTTATGCAGGTAAAATCATAGTTGAACAGCTTTCTTTCCCACCACAACTCTTAGAAGACAATAATCTTAGAGGACATGTTACGGAGATTAAGGATCTGGCTTTGTTAAAAAGGCCTCAAGATAGTCATAAAGGCACCTTTGGTAAAGGCCTGCTCTTAGCAGGTTCGGCCGGTATGTGTGGTGCAGCAGCATTTTGTGGAGAAGCAGCTTTAAGAACAGGTGCCGGAGTGGTACAAGCTGTAGTTAAAAAAGAGCTATTCCCCATTTTCCAGCAGCTAGTACCGGAAATGATACTTAGCGAATATAAACCGGACGCGGAGTTTGATCTTTCAAGTTTTAACTGTCTCATGATAGGCCCGGGTTGGGGCCTTTCCAAAGAAAATGCCATAGTATTAAATGAAATATTAAACCTTGCAGCTCAAAAAGAACTGCCTGTAGTGCTAGATGCGGATGCCTTGGCTCTTTTAGCAAAAGAAGAGATTGCTGTTAAAGGACAGCTAATCCTTACTCCCCACCCTGGTGAGATGAGTAGGTTGACTGAGCAAAACATTGAAGATCTACTTCAAGATCGCATCGGCTGTAGTCTGGCACTGGCTAAAAAGACCGGTGCGGCAGTAATCTTAAAAGGAGCCCATACAATTACAGCCTTAAGTGACGGTAACTTTTATCTAAATCCAACCGGGAATGCCGGTATGGCCACAGCTGGCTCGGGAGATGTTCTTACAGGTATCATCGGCGGTATTTTAATGCAGGGAGTCCCTCTTAGTTTGGCAGCTCTATCCGGAGTTTATCTTCATGGTCTAGCTGGTGATTTGGCGAAGGATAGCTTAGGCAGTCGTTCACTTTTAGCTCGGGATATAATAAACTTTATTCCTGAGGCCCTAAAAAAAGTCTATGGTGATTAAGATAGCAAAATATTAGGTGGCTGATGTTAATGGAAGATTTAAGAGCTTGGATCGAAGTTGATCTTAAAGCAGTAAAGCATAATCTGCAGTTTATAAAATCTTTAGCTCCTAAAAACCAAATTATGGCAGTTATTAAAGCCAATGCCTATGGTCATGGAGCTATACCCATTGCCAAAACCGTCCTTTCCAATGGGGCTAGTTGGCTTGGGGTAGCTTTGGTGGAAGAGGGCATCGAATTAAGGGAAGCGGGGATTGCCGCTCCCATTCTGGTTTTAGGAGTTATTCCGGAGGTTGAGGTACCGCTTGCAGTCAGATGGAACCTATCCATAGCTTTTACCGACTATCGAGGAGCTGAGATTTTAGCCAAAGCCGGGAAAACCCTGGGGAAAAAAGCTTCCGGGCAATTAAAGATAGATACAGGTATGCATCGGCTGGGAGTTTTCCCAGAAAAAGCCCAAGCTTTACTTGAGGTCTGTAATAAACTTGAGGGGTTAAAAGTCGAAGGCATTTTTACTCATTTAGCCACAGCTGATGTAGAGGATGATTCAAAGGCTAAGCTACAGGTAGAAAAGATGCGATCGCTTACCAAAGAACTAGGAGAAAAATGTCCAAGGCTAGTTCATTGGGCTAATAGCGCAGCAACTCTTAAATTAGCCAAAGGAAGTACATTCGTTCGTGCCGGAATAGCCCTTTATGGACTTAAACCAAGCCTGGATGCCAGATGGCAGAGTTTGGAACCGGCTTTATCCCTTAAAGCACGAGTATCACGCAGCGAAAAGTTAGCTGCTAATGAACCGATTGGCTATGGAGCCAGCTATTATACTCAAAAGCCTTGCCAAATCGTTACGGTCCCGGTAGGTTATGGTGATGGTTACACCAGACGTCTTTCTCATAAAGGAACAGAGGTTCTTATTAAAGGGCAAAGATTTCCAATTGTAGGTAACATTTGCATGGATCAGTTTATGGTAGAAGTACCCCTTGATTTTGATCTGTCAAAAGAAGATGAAGTTGTTTTAATCGGTAAACAAGGAGAAGAGGAGATAAACGCCGAGGAACTGGCTGAAAAAAGCGGTACTATTCATTATGAGATAGTAACTGAGCTATCTACCAGATTGAAAAGAGTCTACCGAAATAGTCCTTTTGGGGGTAGTTAAACTAAATAAAAAGTTTTTTCATAAGACCTATAAGAGATGAAGAATATTTAAAAATGCCAAGAAAAGAAGCCCATAAAAGGCTTCTTTTCTTAACAGGTCTATAATATAGGGTTTAACTTTGGGAGAGATAGGCTTTGCCAACACGGTGAAATAATTCAGCACCATAGGTTAAAAGCTTCTCATCAAAGTTGAACTTACTGTGATGTAGGGGATAGGTATATTCTTTAGTACCGCTTCCTAAAAAGAGTAACGCCCCCGGTATTTCTTGGAGGTAATAGGCAAAATCCTCAGCCGCCATCGAAGGATGCTCAAGTTCCCTATAGGTTAAAACAACAGGCAGGTTATTTTGTACCAACTTAAGGGCTTCTAGGTGATTGATAGTGGGCGGGTACTGCTCTACATATTCTACCACAGCTTCGGTGCCAAAAGCTTTGGCGGTATGGTCGCAAAGTCTTAGCAGCCCTTTTTCAAGCTTGTCTCTGGTGGAATTATTAAGGGTGCGAATAGTCCCGTCTAGTATCGTTTCAGCTGGAATTATATTATAGGCTGTTCCGGAAGAGATGTTACCGATAGTAAGCACAGCTCCCTCCCAAGGTGCAATTTCACGGGAAATAAGGGTCTGTAAGGCTAAAACTAAGTTGCAAGCCGAAACAATGGGATCGGTACCTAAATGAGGAGTCGCTCCGTGGGCACTTTTACCTTTGATGGTAATATTAAAGCGATCATTTGAAGCCATTATGGTACCGGCTGTACTAGCCAAAACACCTTCTTCTAGCTCAGGCCAGATATGAAGCGCGAAGATCATATCTACGCCGCTTAAGGCACCGGATTCCAGCATCGGTTTTGCTCCACCATACATCTCTTCGGAAGGTTGAAAAATACCCCTGACCTCTCCCTGCCAAGAAGGATCTTCTAAAAAGCAAAGCAGTGTAAAAGCTAAAATAGCGGCATGACCATCGTGCCCACAGGCATGCATTACATTTTCATGGGCAGAAGCAAAGTCAAGACTGGTTTCTTCCTTAACAGGTAAGGCATCTATATCAGCTCGAAAAGCAATAAC
The DNA here is from genome assembly GCA_036721855.1 of Bacillota bacterium. Taxonomy (GTDB): domain Bacteria; phylum Bacillota; class DTU065; order DTU065; family DTU065; genus JAHDNZ01. The sequence continues at coordinate 65,340 of DAIMKF010000007.1, forward strand.
TTTGCCTTCTCCTCTTTTAATGCTAGCTACAAGACCGGTTTTAAGAGGCTTGGTGACGGTGATTCCTTTTTGCTCTAGAAACTCATGTAAAATTGTTGTGGTTTGAAATTCCTGTTTTGAAAGTTCGGGATTATGATGCAGTTTTCTTCTTAAAGCTATGATATCCGCACCGTGTTTTTTTAAGATCTCCTCAAAAGTCATCTGATAAGTGTTTAGCCTAGCCTAAAATAAAAATTACAATGAGGCTTAGCTATACACCCTGCCCTCCTTCACTAAAAACTCGCTAGCTTTTTACCATATTTCTCCATGATCTGCCAATTCGGTGCTCTACCTATGCCTAAACCTTGGGGAAGAGCAATTTTCCCTTCCTTATCCATCTCAATTTCAATGAGATCCTGGCCTTTACCATACCATCTGGCACTGGCTTCTACATCAGCAGGGTAGACAAAACCTTTAAATGAGGCCAGAGCGAGAATGGGCATCGCTCCCAAACCTGATTCAGGCATAGTGCCGCCCCAGAGCTTAATCCCGTTTTCAACAGCCAACTTATAGAGTTTTAAACCTTCCCAAAGGCCGCCTATTCTTTGAATTTTAATATTCCAAACCGGAATTGTACCTAGTTCAATAGTTTGTCTGCCTACACGGGCACTTTTTAAGGACTCATCAAAGCAGATAGGGGTTTTTATTAACTGAGAAAGTTTATGGTGATCAAGAATATCATCATGGTTTAAGGGTTGCTCGTAAAAGAGACAGTTAAGAGCATCTAATTCCTGAAAAACAGGAGCATCCGCTAATTCATAGGCGGAATTGGCATCTACCCAAAAAGGAAACTCGCTGCCAACAACCTCACGGGCGGCTTTGGCGGGCAAAACATCCCAACCAGGCTTGATTTTAATTTTTATTCTACGGTATCCTTCTAAGACGTAAGCCTTAATCCAGCTTTTTAGGGTCTTTAGATCCCTATTCTCGGGGATACCTACTGAAACTCCGCTTTCGATATACTCTTTATGCTCTAGGTATTCTTCTATAACACCCATCTCTTGAAGTTTAACTTTGATTAAATCCACTAAACGCATTTGATTTTTCTTGGCTACTAAATCCCAGTAAGTATTTTCGAGGCCAGCTTTGGCAAAGTTATTGCCGCGGATTCCCAAGCTTAATTCTTTATTGAACTCTTCGATGGATGCGAATTCCTTATTTAAGACCTTGGGTATCAACCAATCAGTTAGGACTGCTTTTACTGAAGCTACAGTCTCATTGGAGTAAAAAGGAGCATCAAAAGGGGCCGATTCACCAAAACCCACGAGGTCTCCTGATTTAACTTGTAAAATAATGCTCTGCCGGTAGTAAGATCTGCCACCTGAGATCTCAAAGGGTACTTTAAGCGGTATAGCAATTTGGTACATATCTATACTGTCAATTTTAATTTTCTCATTTACTTTGGACAAAGATATCACCTCGGTTTTTTTACAATTCACTCAGTAGTGATGGGTCAAGGCTGGTAACTTCAAGGAAAGTGAAAGGATCATCGGGTCTTTGCAGTTTTTCACGGATGTAAATCAAACCTGCCACCAAGCCTATCTTAGGATTGAATAACAGTTCGTGGAGAGCTTTTTTTATTCTGGAGCCTTCGATGGGGGCATACTCGGACTGAGGCAGTTGAAAGAAGGTATGGAGTTGTCCGTTTAGGGCTCCTCTTAGAGCGTACTCAAGCATCATTTTACCCGAACAGATATTGCCGGTTGCGGAGATTAAGCGGCCTGGTTTGTTCGGAAGCAAGGCTTCAAGGGCCCAAAGGTTGCGATCGGAAAGATCATAGCCGCCATAGGCGACACCGATTTGGCCTTCGAATTCTTTATGAGGATCAAAAAGGCGGTTAAAGCAGACGGCATAATCAGCCAGCCAGGTACTATCTTTGGCCAGCAGTGTTTGTACCAATTCACGTTGAAACTCATCGGGCAAAAGAGTATTCATTAGTTTTACTCCTAAATAAACAGGCTCATCTACCGACCCTTTAATTATTTCCGGTACTTCTTTTAGCCAAGCTAGCACGCATTCTTTCTCACTACCCAGCTTTGTGCCGGCTAAAGTAGCACTAAAATCCTTTTCCAAAACCAGATCGCTTGTGCGGTGTTTTTTCCAAACATCTAAAATTTTGCGGGTTGTATAGGTATACTCCTCTTTGCGATACTCCTCTCCTGGTTTTGGAAGGTGATATTTGCAACTGGGAATAATGGGATAGTCGCTGTCTAGGGCCAGAGATTCGTCGATAAAATCTAAGTATTCAGCCAGACTCTTCTCCCAGCCACGACCTTTCCAGGTTACAGTATACCCATCATAACCGCTTTGAGAAGTTATCTTTTCGATTACCATTTTAGGAGCCTTAATCTTCCAGGCTTCCATCTCTGATTTTTGATCGGTCCCTTCGGCAATGACTGTCTTTAAAACCGTAAAACCCAGACCACCTTCAATATCGGCTTTAACCTGCATAGCATTGGTAGAGAGTTGTCCTGAGGCTTTGCCAAAGGGGTTTTTAATTTTTAGGGGCCCGTAAAAACTAGAGACATCAATCCCATATCTGTTTTTAATATGCTGTTCAGGTTCTAAGATAAAAGTTTGATAATCTTCATCTAAAGCTTTTTTATAACTTGCAGAAATATTAAACTCTGACGGTAGGAAGTATTTTGGCCTTACCATTTAGCTTCCTCCAATTCTTGCACTACTTCTTTGATGGCGAGCGTTTCTTTTTCGGTAATTTCAGGACCGTAAGGGTCAAAGGCAGATTCTGGTGGGATTAATCCTTGTAAAACTAAAACATAAAGCATCCTAGCTATATAACCTTCCATAGGTTGAATAAAAGTTACTTCAGCTAGTTTGTCTATTAGTAGGGTTAGTCTTATGAATTTTTCGTAGTCTTTTTCATAAAAGGCATCTATCATAGCCTTTTGTAAGGCTGGGAAAGCTGATCCTATACCCACTAAGGCTCCTTTGGCACCTCTTGAAATTGTATAGCCAAACATGCGATCCTCACCTGTTATTAAAGTTTTATGGGGAAATTCATTAGCCATTAAATTAGCTATATCTTGATAAGTCATAACCGAATCCAGAGTTGCCATTTTAATCGCTTCCGCGTTTTTTAAGGCAAACAATTGTCTTAAAACATCTAAGCTATAGCTAATTCCCCCTGCGGATTCATAAAGATAAAAAAGAACCAAGGGTAAGTCTAGAGAATCCAAAACGCTGTGATACTTAACTATCCATTCGTCCTGGTTGGCTTGACCTCTAAAAAATACCGGTGCATAGCATAATAGACCATCCGCACCAAGTTCTCTGGCTTGTCGACCCATTTGATAAGCTTGATCTATAAATTCGGTGCTTGTTTCAGCTTCTTTCCCGCCTGCTCCGCAGATAATCTTTTTTTCCGGATCTAAAGCTTCACGCCAAAGCAGCATTATTTTTTCTCTTTGGATTGGTAAAAGATTTAGACCACGTCCCGTATGGGCCCAAAGAGCAACACCTGTAATTGGCTGGGTATTCATCCATTTAGCATAAGCTAACTCTGCCTCATAATCGATGGTACCATCTTTTCTAAAGGTAACAGGTACAGCAGGATAAAGACAATTATCATAAATCAAAGACATCGAAATCACTCCTTTGGAAGCACACATTTTTCTCTATACTCTTCTAGCGGTTTTGGTAATCCCCTTTTTTATTAAATGATATTTGATTTTACCTCGATTGCAAAACTAACTTCCACCCCAGAAACCATCTAGGGTAGAAGTTAACCTTACAAATCAAGGGGTAGCTTTTAGTCTTACAAATATCTACCCGTTTTGCGCATTAGGGATATTTAATTTAGAGCCCCATTTTTTTTTGTAGTACGCTAACTCCCAAGTATTAAACGACCCTTGATACAGGAGAAGTATCAAGGGTCGTTTAATACTAGTTCGTAAGTGGGAGTGAAAAGGGACCGTAACTCTCCAACAAGCTCCAACTCAGTTGCAAGAAAACGAGCAAGAAGGAGTTGAAGGCGGCCCCTCCAAAGCGGGGCTGTTGCACAATTAACTGATTAGTTAGTTGCGCGGCAGCCTTTTTTTCGTG
>DAIMKF010000008.1:0-69012 GCA_036721855.1 Bacillota bacterium
CGGATACCTCAGCTTCAGTGAATGTTATTCTGCAAGCAAGTGTAAACTTTGGAAGAGCTGATACCGAACGGTACATACGGTGCTGTGGGAGGTCGGCTACTCAAATAAGGGGTAGCCTCCTACCCGATTGTTCAATAAAGTGGGCGCATTATGGAAAGCGATATTGGTATTATAAACTGTACTTATAATATTAAGAAAACAAAGTGGAGGTTTTTAGAGAAAAAATGGACAGTAGGAACTTATTACTTGTAGGTCTAATGATATTTTCAATGTTTTTTGGTGCAGGGAATTTAATAGTTCCACCTTTATTAGGACAATTATCAGGAACCAATATGCTGGTATCAATGGGAGGTTTTTTAATTTCAGCTGTTGGTCTTCCAATACTTGCAATTGCTGTAGTTGCAAAAACTGGTGGACTTCATATACTTGCCAGTCGTGTGCATCCAAGGTTTGCCTTTGCTTTTACGGTTTTGATTTATTTATCAATTGGACCTTTTCTAGGTATACCAAGAGCAGCAAGCTTAGCATTTGAAATAGGAATCTCGCCATTTTTACCAAATACAGTAGGTGTAAGCAGCTTACCATTATTTATATACACCTTAGTCTATTTTGGGATAGCCTATTGGTTATGTATTTCGCCATCAAAGCTCGTTAATAGATTTGGAAAAGTTTTAACACCTGTACTATTGGTTTTGATAGTAAGTATATTTGTATTTAGTTTATTTAAACCAATAGGTGAATTTGCAGCACCTATTGGTGATTATATACAGTTTCCTTTACTTAAAGGATTTTTAGATGGATATATGACAATGGATGCTATAGCAGCCCTTAATTTTGGCATTGTAATCTCTATTACTTTAAAGGAAATGGGAGTAACAGAAGAAAAAAAACTTGTAGCAAATACAATAAAGGCAGGTGCAATAGCAGGATTGTTGTTAGCAATTATATATGGAATGCTTGCATATTTAGGAGCTGTTTCACAGACAAGGTTTGGAGTAACTGAAAATGGAGCACAAACACTTACTAATGTAGTGTTTTATTTATTTGGACAAAAAGGATCAGTTTTATTAGGGGTAATATTTTTTCTTGCTTGTTTAACCACTTCAGTAGGGCTATTAACCTCCTGTAGTCAATACTTTGCAAAGTTGATGCCGAAAGTTTCATATAGAACTTTGATTATAATACTTTCTGTATCAAGCATGATATTTGCTAATGTAGGATTGACGCAAATACTTAAATTCTCGGTTCCGGTATTGACTGCTATATATCCAATGGCAATTGTTCTTATAGTACTTTCACTTTTAGATAGATATTTCAAGGGAAATTCTTATGTGTATTTATTTACCATGATATGCACTTCTTTTGTCAGCATCCTAGAAGCTTTAGGGAAATTTGGACTAAAAGTTAATATCCTTAATAACCTACCGTTTTATTCACAGGGACTTGGTTGGATTATTCCGGCAGCTGTTGGCGCAATAGCAGGAATTATTTACGGAAACCTGAGGAATAAAGGGTTTGAGCAAAAATATATTGTAGAATCTAAATAAGTAAAGATAAGCGCTAAATAAACTATCTCTGAAGGCAATAACGCATACCACCGTTTTACAAGTTGAGTAAGATAATGAATGAAAAAGATGTCAATATATTGACAAAACAACTCAATACAGTATCGTGTTTAAATGGGAATGAAGTTCTTCCTTGGTCACAACCTAAACCGCTTATAAAGCTGATGAGTTCTGTGATTTTAGATCGCAGGCTCATTGGCGGATTATAAAGAAGGCGAGCCCCAATCTGCTTTTAAAAAACACACAGACATAGAATGTATAATATAAATATGAAGTATAGACGTCAATCAAAGCTACTTATTATCATATGGCCAGGTGACGAGAAAATAGAGTTTCAAGGGTTGTTTTTATTTGTTTTAATTTGAATGGCGTCTTCTTAACTTGTTTTAATCAGCTTAGTTTAATAGCGATAAATTTAAGTTTGAAAGTAGGGAATAAGGTGTAATGCTACGAAAATGTCCCTGCACTCTCTTAGAAAGGCTGCTACTATAATCTTTTTATATACTCTCCTAGTTTTAGATAAAAAGCTAAAGACTGATTTTTAAGATCGTTTATTCAGATTTCTTTTTGACATAAATCCGCCACCTTTGTAATTGTAAGAGAAGGGAAACAAAAGTCCTAATGGTGACTCCACCCAGGAATAGGTTTTGAATAATATTTTTTATCTTACTTTGAAGAAAAAACAAGGAAAGGAAGGCAATATATAGTAGATAGTTATGGCTATAACTAAAACGGCAGCCGATGTATAGTAAAGAGGGGACAAGAATGGGGAGTTTCATAATATTAATTGTGCTTACAATTGAAATTTTTTTGGCAGTTGTATGCCTTGTTACCAAATCCAATCAAGAAAAAATAAGAAATATTATCAGGATGATAGCTTTGGTAGTTTTTGTACTGCTTGTTATTTCAAAAATAATTGCCTGGAGTTTTCGATATTTTACTTTAGCAGCCGTACTCCTCATATTTGGTCTAAGTGGTTTGTTAACTTTTGTGGGTAAAAAGAAAGAAAAAAGTGTGTATAAGACAAGTGATGTTATTTTGAAAGCATTAGGGCTTAGTTTAATTATTTATATTGCAACCATGCCGGCAATCATATTTCCGCCCTACGAGCCGATAAAGCCAACAGGTAAATATCAGGTCGGAACCCAAACCTATACCTACATAGATTCTGATCGGGTTGAAACCTATACTGATACAGGTGAAAACAGAAAGCTGAATGTAAAGTTGTGGTATCCCCAAAATGCTTTTGGGAAATACCCGCTTGTTATTTTCTCACATGGCTCTTTTGGTCTTAAAACCAGCAACGAATCGCTTTTTAACGAATTGGCAAGTCATGGTTATGTTGTAGGCTCTATCGATCATACCTACCAATGCTTATACACAACCGATAAAGTTGGCCATATCATATTGATGGCTAAAAGCTATGTCCAAGAAATCGTTGATCAAGATGCCCATTCCCGCAAACAGCAAAGTTATGAATATTTTAAAAAGTGGATGAATATTCGTACTGGAGACATTAGTTTTGTGTTAAATTATATACTTGCAGAAGCAAAAATCAATACTGTAGGTAGCGTCTACAATCTTGTGGACACATCAAAAATCGGAGTTATGGGTCATTCTCTTGGTGGCTCTGCGGCCCTTGGAATCGGTAGAATGAGAAATGATGTCAGTGGAGTTGTGGCACTTGAATCTCCGTTCATGTGCGATATCGAGGGTGTTAAGGATGGTCAGTTTGTTTTCACGGGTAAAGCTTATCCGGTACCCGTACTTAACATATATTCAGATAACTCATGGGGTTATTTGGACAAGTGGCCACAATACGCAGCAAACTATGCCTTACTTGCTAATACCAATACAACCGCATTTAATGTCTATATTAAAGGTGCTGGGCATTTAACCCTAACTGATTTGGCACTGGCGAGCCCTTTTTTAACAAAGCTACTTAACCGGCAGAAATCTACTACCGACACCAGATACTGTCTTATAACCATAAACAAGCTCTGCCTGGAGTTTTTTGATTGCTATCTTAAGGGAGAGGGCAGGTTTGAATGTGAGGGGATATATTAGACTAGATTATTAATTAAAAAATCAATTAGTTCATTTCTGTGATATGGCTTAAGTAGAATAAGATGTGCAGAGGTTCTCGAAACTGAGGTGAGTTATGATGCTAAGTAAACCAAAAATTAAGATAAAGGACGATTCAAATCTGCGTAAGCAAATTGATTATTTAGTTGATAATTTAGATCAAGTAACGTTATAATGCTGAATTTCTTGTCCGTTTTTGCACATTATAACTTGTCCATTAACATATAAAACACAGAAATTCTACCGCTCTAACTCAAATCAAATAAGTGAAGGAATACCTGCTAAGCCAAAAAGGTTTGGCGGGTATTTTTTTTATAAAAGATAATGCTATTGGTGTAGACAAATTGCTACAGGGAGAGGTTGAAAAATGAAAACACAACAGTTAGATGTCTATGCTAGCACACATGAACCTTATTGGTTAGCATCAATAAAAAAGACTGACTATCCAGTTCTAAAAGAAAATATCAGCGTAGATGTAGCTATAGTTGGTGGCGGGATAGTAGGTATAACTACTGCTTATCTCCTTAAAAATAAAGGCTTGAAGGTAGCTGTATTAGAAGCAAATAAAATACTTCATGGAACTACAGGACATACTACGGCCAAAATCACATCGCAACATGGACTAATATATGACAAAATCATTGCTAAATTCGGGAGAGAGAAAGCAAAACAGTATGCAGAGGCTAACCAAAAAGCCATCCACTTTATAGCTGATTTAATTACAACCAAGGAGATAGACTGTGATTTTTCCTGGCGCTCTGCTTATGTATATACCCAAGCCGAAAACTACATAAAAAAGATCACCAAGGAAGTAGAGGCTGCTTCTAGTCTGGGTATTAAAACCAATTACTTAGATAGAGTTCCAATGCCTTTTAAGATTAAGGCAGCTATTGAATTTACCGATCAAGCTCAATTCCATCCTCTAAAGTACCTGCTAGCCTTAGCTAAAGAAATCCCAGGTGATGGAAGTCAGATATTTGAAGCGACTAAAGTTATCGATATCGAAGACAAAAAAGTAGCTACGGTAATAACTGAAAATGGTCATAGGGTTAAGGCAGATAGAGTTGTTATCGCTTCACATTTTCCTTGCTATGATGGGTTGGGAATGTATTTTGCCAGAATATATGTGGAAAAATCATATGCTTTGGGAGTAATCATTAACGAACAGTTCCCGGAAGGTATGTTTATTTCGGCTGAAGAACCAACTCGCTCACTTCGTTCACAAAGATACAAAACAGGAGAAATGGTAATTGTAGGCGGTGAAAATCATAAAACCGGTAGTGAACAAAAAACTAATATCCACTATGAAAACCTGGCTCAATTTGCAGAAGAGACATTTAATCTCGAAGAAATTCTCTATAGGTGGTCGACGCAAGACTGCATGACAGTAGATGGGCTTCCATATACCGGTTATCTTACGGCAAGTACTAAAAATATATTGGTAGCTACAGGTTTTGGTAAGTGGGGGATGACAAATTCTACGGCTTCAGCTCTAATCCTAACCGATCTCATTACCAAGGGAGATAGCCCTTATGCTACAGTATATAATCCGTCAAGATTTAATCTGGTGGCCTCTGGAGGTAAGTTAATAACAGAAAATGTGGATGTAGCGGTAAAACTTATAGCTGGCAAAGTAGTTTCGGCACCACTTAATGTAGATATTGATATTGGTGAAGCCAAAGTAATAACAGTAGATGGTGAAAAAACCGGTGCTTATCGTGATGATAAAGAGCAGTTACATCTTGTCGATATAACTTGCACTCACTTGGGATGTGAATTAGTTTGGAATGAGGCCGAAAAAACCTGGGATTGCCCCTGTCATGGTTCAAGGTTTAGCTATCAAGGTGATAATATTGAAGGGCCTGCCTTTAATAGGTTAAAAAGGATTGGTGAAGGCCCCAACATAAAAGACCCAAATATATTTTGATCCTAAAAAGCCACGCCCGTGGCTTTTTAGGATCAGTATGTAGAGAAAAGCTATAGTTTTTTACACCAAGTGAGTCTTCTTTTAGAGATCTCCGAAAATACCTTGCTTTGGTATATAATAAAATAGAGAAAGGCTTAAGAGTCGGTAGATTAATTAAGAATGAAAAAACAGCAGTTACCACTTAGCGGTTAAGTTTAAGAAGAAAGGGGATATGATATTATGTGGAAAGTTTATGCAGTACTGTCAGCAGTATTTGCCAGTTTAACTTCAATTTTGGCAAAAGTGGGCATTGAAAGTGTCAATTCTAATCTAGCTACGGCCATTAGAACAGTGGTTGTCTTAGTTTTAGCCTGGGGTATTGTCTTTATCACCGGAGCTCAAGTAGGTATTAGAGATATTTCTAAAAAAAGCATGATATTTCTTATTTTATCTGGACTGGCAACTGGGTTTTCCTGGTTATTTTATTATAAAGCTATCCAGTTAGGTGATGTTTCTAAAGTGGTACCCATTGACAAATTTAGCATTGTCTTAACAATGATACTGGCTTTTTTTATTTTAAAAGAAGAAGTTACCATGAAAACAATCATAGGTGGACTGTTTATAAGTGCCGGTACTTTTGTTTTAATCCTCTAAAAAGCTAACTGTTCTTTTGCCATTAAAAAAGGCTTTTTTATTTGGTAGAAAATAGCACAAGTATTTTTGTTTTCTGTAAAGAAGTATGCTGATAGAGCTAAATAGTTAAGGAATGTTGCGGCGTTTGTTTCTTTTAATGAGCCTATGAGGTAAAATGGTATTAGAAAGTGCATACAGTATTCAAAGATAAGGAGGTGTGGCTGTGGCAGTCCGCCTTTATTCAGTAAAGCTTTTGCAAATAATTATTGGTAGCTTTTTTGCTGCAATAGGTATTAATATGTTTATTGTTCCCAATCACTTACTCGCCGGTGGTGTCTCAGGCATTTCAATTATTGTTCACTATATTTTTGGCTACTCAATTCCCATACTTATGCTTCTTATTAACATCCCTATTTTTATCGCTGGCTTTTACAAACTGCATTATGGTTATGTTATGAGAAGTTTGCTAGGTTTAGGTTCTCTAGCCTTGTTTATTAGTCTAACCAAACTTTATTTACCGCCGATTCTGGTGAATGATCTTTTAATTGCGGCACTTTTTGGGGGACTATTACAGGGTTTAGGATATGGACTTATATTTAAAGGCCGAGGTTCTTCCGGAGGTACGGACATTATCTCTTTAATTCTTCGAAGAAAGTATTCTTTTAACGTGGGCTCGTGTAATTTTTTAATGAATGCTATTATTATGGCTATTTCCCTGTCTTTTTTTGAAATTAAATATGTGGGCTATACTCTGGTATCAATGTTTATTTCCGGTTATGTGATTGATAAGATCCAGTTGGGTTTGGATAGAGCCAATAATGTTTTTATCATTTCTGACCGTTCCAATGAAGTAGCTGAAGTTATTATGCATGAAATAGGCAGGGGAGTTACTCTTTTGCAGGGTCGTGGTGCTTATTCGCAAACCGATAAAGAAGTTATTTTAACCAGCATTTCTATGACTCAGTTACCAAAGTTAAAAGATGTAGTTTATCTAGAGGATCCAGCCGCGTTTATGATGGTGGGAGAGGCGAGTGAGGTTTTTGGCAGAGGTTTTAAACCATCACCTCTTAAAGAAAAAGAAGAATTAGAGTTCGGTCTAAAAAAAGCCTGGCGAGAAGTTAAGTTAAAAAAAGAGAAGATTCAGCTGGAGAAAACCAAATCGAATTAAAGAAAGAAGCTGCGTAATTTACGCAGCTTCTTTGGGTAAAAAAACTTTTTGAAACTCCCCGGTAACTAAAGGCAAAAGACCTAAACTAAGAACCCAAAGCCACTGTGAAGTTGATAGAGGAACAAGACTAAAGGCTTTAGCTAGGGTGGGGATAAACAACACCGGCAATAAAAGTAAGATAGATCCCAAAATTGCTAAGAGCATGACTTTATTGCTAAAAAGACCAAGTTTAATAAGGCTGATTTGCTCGGAGCGTGATGAAAATGCTCTTAAGAGCTCGCCGTTAATTAAAGTTAAAAAAGCCATGGTACGTCCCAGAGCGAGAGAGTTAGATACCGGAGTTTTAAGACCAATATAGAAGGCTAATAGGGTGGTTGTGGTAACAACCAAAGCTTGGATAACTACTAAACGCCACAGCTTGCGATCTAGGAGAGGTTCTTTTGGACTGCGGGGTTTTCTTTTCATGATATCACTTTCACCGGCTTCAACACCTAAAGCGAGGGCTGGAAAGGCATCTGTCAAAACATTAACCCAAAGAAGCTGAATAGGCAAAAGCGGAACAGGCCAGCCAATCAACATAGAAATAAAGATTACCAAGACCTCAGCAAAATTGCAGGAAAGGAGGAAGTAAACAAATTTACGGATGTTAGCATAGATAATACGGCCTTCTTTGACGGCTCCAACTATACTGGCAAAATTATCATCCATTAAAACCATATCAGCAGTTTGTTTAGCAACATCAGTACCGGTAATGCCCATGGAAATACCAATATCAGCCTTCTTTAGGGCCATGGCATCATTTACTCCATCACCGGTCATAGCTACAATGTGACCATTGGCTTTAAGAGCGTTGACAATTCTTACTTTGTGTTCGGGAGAAACTCTGGCATAGATATGGACATTTTCAACTGCAACTTGTAGATCATCATCACTAAGTTCTGAAAGCTCTGTGCCGGTAAGAACTTTATTGTTATCAATAGCCAGACCGATCTGCCTAGCAATAGCCAAGGCAGTTTTCGGATAATCACCTGTAATCATCTTGGGAGTAATACCGGCATCTTGGCATTCTTTAATCGCTTCTTTGGCTTCTTCTCTTGGCGGATCAATCATGGCCACTAGACCTAAAAAGGTAAGAGAAGATTCGTCAAAGACATCAAGCTTATCAGGCAGTGAGGGGAGATCTTTATAAGCCAAGGCGAGTACCCTTAGTGCCGAATCAGCCAACGACTCATTGGCTTTTAGGAAGTAGTGCCTGAGATCATCGGTTACAGGTACACTTTTACCGCTAATAAGTATCTGATCTGTAACTTTAAGCATCTCATCGGGAGCACCTTTTACCAAAAGGCGATTGGTATTATGGTAATTGATTAGAGTGCTCATTCTTTTGCGATTAGAATCAAATGGCAGTTCTAAAAGCCGGGGATATTTAAGTGATAATTTTTCTTTAAATAAGTTGTTTTTGGCGGCCGCCACCATTAAGCTGCCTTCAGTAGGGTCTCCGATTATTTCATACTGGTCCTCGTTTAAGACTAATTCAGAGTCGTTACAGAGAAGACCTGCCAGAAGAAGTTCATTTAAACCGGCATCAGTACCTTCTAAGATTTTAAACTCGCCTTCTGGGTTATAGCCATTTCCGGTAACAGCCACAATCCCCTGAGGCAGAATCATCTTAACTACAGTCATCTGATTTTCGGTGAGAGTACCGGTTTTGTCAGAACATATAACTGTTGTAGTGCCAAGGGTTTCAACGGCAAGCAGCCTGCGAATAACAGCGTTTTTTTGGCTCATTCTGGTCATACCAAGAGCGAGCACAATGGTAACAACAGCCGGCAAACCCTCCGGAATGGCTGCCACGGCAAGAGAAATAGCTGTCATAAATAGTTCTAAAGGGCTTTCAAGTCCTCGTAAAAGACCGGTAAGAAAGACTATCACAGAAATAATTATAATTCCTAAACCTAGTTTCTTGCCTAAACTGTCGAGTTTAATTTGCAAAGGTGTAGGCGAGGTATCAACAGTACTTATGGCTGAGGCAATTTTACCGACCTCAGTCTTCATACCGGTAAAGACAACGGCACCAAAACCTCGGCCATAGGTAACAATAGTACTCATATAAGCCATGTTTTTTCGATCGGCTAGCTGAGTTTTATCATCACCGATAAAACCAGCATCTTTTACTGAAGCAACAGATTCTCCTGTTAGAGCAGCTTCTTGAATCTCTAGATTTGTTGTTTCTAACAATCTAAGATCAGCAGGAACGCTGTCTCCTGTTTCTAAGATAACAATATCTCCGGGTACAAGTTCTTTTGCACTTAAGTATTCACGTTTACCATTTCTGAGAACTTTAGCTTTAGGAGCACTCATTTGGGCCAATGCCTCTAGAGCTTTGTCAGCTTTATTTTCTTGCAAAAGGCCAAAGATAGCATTGATAACTACAATCATAATAATAAGCAAAGCATCTAGTACCTCTCCCATTAGGGCGGAGATTAGAGCCGATGCCAGGAGAATAACAATCAAAAAATCACTGAATTGAGCGAGAATCTTTTCCCAAAGACTACGCCCTTTTTTTTCAGCTAACGCGTTAAAACCATATTTTTTGCGTCTTTCATTAGCCTCTTCTGCTTGCAGACCGTTTAGGTCGGTGTTTAGTTTTTTAAGGGCTTCTTCTTTGCTTAAGCGATACACCAAAAACTCTCCTTTCACCCTACTGAAACAAAATAGGCAAGACCTCATTTGAGGTCTTGCCTATTTTAACGTGAACCGAGCAGGTTACCCCGCTGTACTGACGATACACGTACCTCTACCGTGGAGGTGGCTACTCCCCTCTAGATTGTACAGATTTGGAGCTGGTTATACCTTAATTTTAACATTTTTTCATTATTTCGCAACTTAAAAGATAGACCTCGTAAAAGATAGACCTCGGCAATATCTTTTAGTTATTTTAGCCCAAAAGACAGAGAAAATTACCCAGCAGAGTATTCAAAGTATAATTTGCTAAATCACACTTGATTTTCCAGATTGAGGAAAGAAAAATCAGCTGGGTTATGTGGTGTAAACACAAGAGGTCTCTCGGGTGTATTGTTTACCCCCGCTGTGTAGCTAGGGCGGTGGCTTTTATAGATGATTCCTAAAGGGATATGCAAAGAAAACTCATGAGCTTTTTCAAAAGCCAACATTTTATCGGTAGGATCGTAATCATCCGGAAGATAGTAGACTCTATCTTGATACCATTTATACGTATTTACTTTATTAAAGGAGACACAAGGCTGTAGTACATCAAGCAGAGCAAAACCCGGATATTCAGCGGCAGCTTTAATCATTTCTACTAGATGATCCTTATCTCCGGCAAAGGCTCTGGCGACAAATCCGGCATTCATGGCTATAGCCAAAGGCAGGGGGTTAAAAGGAGGAGTGCGTGTTCCCCAGGGAGTCATTCCACTGACATAGCCCTCAAGGCTTGTTGGCGAGGCCTGTCCTTTAGTCAGCCCAAAAACCTGGTTGTTATGGACAATATAGGTTAAGTCCACATTGCGTCTGAGAGCATGTAGCAAATGGTTACCACCTTCTGCATAGCCATCACCATCGCCTCCAAAGACAAAAACTTTTAGAGCAGGGTTTACAAGTTTGATAGCTTGAGCGGCAGGCAATGACCGGCCATGCAGACCGGTAAATGAATTACCTGAGATATAAACAGGGAGTTTTGCCGCCTGACCGACACCGGAAACAAACATAACTTGATGTGGTAAAAGATCCAGTTCGATTAGTGCTTGCCGAAAAGCACTGCGAAGGGCAAAGTTACCACACCCCGGACACCAAGCTGTATCTTTTAAGATATAATCATTAATATCTACCACGGAATATCTCCTCCCTCTTCGAGTCTGGCTACAATGTATTCAGGGGTTAGGGGTCTACCATCATAGCGCAAAACATAACCGGTCATGCCGATGCCGGTTTCTGATTTGATTAGTTTACTGAATTGTCCGGTGGCATTGCCCTCAATTCCTATTCTCCCTCTGCAGCCAACAATAGAGTTAATAACATGCTCAGGATTTATAGGGTAAAGGTCAAGGAAGTGTACCATTTTAGTGGGACGTCCTCTGTGATTAATTAAGTCAACAGCTTCTTTAATGGCGCCATAACTAGATCCCCAGGAGACTAAAACAAGGGAGGCATCTGAAGGCCCATATTCAAGAGGCTTTTTAGCTTCAAGTTTTAGTGCAGCCAGCTTAGAGAGCCTTTTTTCGTGTTGTTTAAGGCGAGTGTTCGCATCTTCAATGATATCACCACGTTCATCGTGTTCGTCACCAACAGTTTTAAAAATAGCCTTGCTTCTTCCCGGTAAAGCCCGTGGCGAAATGTTATCTTCGGTTAAAAGGTGGCGTTTGTAATTTGGACCTATTAGGTCTCCGGCTTCTTTTTCTAAGAGTTTACCTCTGTTTATAGTGATTTTATTAAAGTCAAAAAAGGGAGTAGTTTTTAGGGAATCAGCTAGAAACTGGTCACCTAGGACTATTACAGGCAACTGATAAACTTCAGCGATGTTAAAAGCTCTGATCATTGTTTCGAAAGCTGATTCGGGACTATAGGGAGCCATGACAAAACGAGGGAATTCACCCTGATGAGCATAGATGCTAAAAAGAAGGTCAGCTTGCTCAGTACGGGTAGGAAGTCCTGTGGCAGGGCCAGGCCTTTGCATGTTTACAATAACAAGAGGTGTTTCAGTGATACCTGCCAGACCTAAACCTTCCACCATTAGAGAGAAGCCACCACCTGATGTTGGTACTAAAGCTCTGGCTCCGGCAGTTGCAGCTCCAATACCCATTATTATGGCCGCAATCTCATCTTCAACTTGCTCAACTATGAGAGGGCATGATAATTGTTGAGAAGCCAAATACTCGGTAAGACTCGTAGAAGGAGTCATAGGATATGCACTGACAAATCGGCAACCTGCAGCTATAGCTCCCATACCCATAGCTGTAGCACCATCTATGATTAACCGTTTATCTTCTTTAACCCTACCATCGTTAAGTTTCAGCTCAAAGCCTGCAGGTCTATGTTCTTTGGCCCAGTTATAGCCGGCCAGAGTTGCGTTTTTATTTTTTTCTACAGTGTCTCGACCTTTTTTACTCCATATCTCTTCTTGGAGTTTATATAAAATACCAATATCTCCACCTAAAAGACCCCAGAATGAACCTAGAGCCACGGAGTTATTCATCAATTTACTACCACCATATTTTTGGGCAAGATCATCAAAAGGAACCGGAAAAGCATTAGGGGATTTAGTTTTAACAACACTTGAATCACAGATAATTAAACCATCTGGGGTTAAATTAGCTTGATGAGTATCAAGTGATATTTGATCTAAAGCGATGAGAATTTGGCAGTTTTCTTGAACAGAGGAGATCTCTTTTTCAGCAAAACGGATGCGAAAGAAGTTATGACCACCTCTAATGCGTGACATATAATCCTGAGTTGAAAACACATGAAAACCTGCTTTTCCACCTGCCTTTACTAGCGCATAGCCTAGTGATTTTAATCCCGTACCGGCAGCACCACCAACAATAATTGACAGGTCCATTTTCTACATTCCTTTCTGGATTAAACGCAGTTAATTTAATTAATTAATTAAGAGCCAACAAGACAGAGCTATTTTTTTAAGGAAAAAGTAGTATTACCAATAATAAGAGGGGCAGGTAAAACAATTTTACCAAGAGGAAGATTGGCAGTAACAGCAGTTATTATCTGCTCAGCTAAACAGGTGCCTAAAAGGTCAGAATCTTGATTGACAGTGGTAAGTTTTAGATTGTAAAAGTTATTTTCTAGATTATCAAAGCCTGTGACTGAAAGATCCTGGGGAATATTTAGACCGAGGCCAAGGGCTTTATCAATAACCTTGTAAGCCTCGATATCATCTTTGCAAACTACAGCTGTAGGTCGCTCTCTTTGCGAAAGGCAAAGCAAGAGTTGATGCAACCCATTTTCACCTTCAGGGAAGATCCAATCATAATTTATAGTCAAACCATTTTTTGCTATTGTATGCAAATAACCATTGAACCTATCTTCAAGGCTAGTGGGTCTGTTTGTTAAGGTACCATAAAAAGCAATTGATCTATGTCCTAAAGAAATAAGATGCTGGACAAGAGAGGTCATCGCAGCATAGTTATCGGTAATAACATAGCCAGCATCAAGTCCTTTAATGGTTCTATCAAAAAGGAGCAGAGGATAACCATCTGCTGCTAACTGGAAGGCGTAATGACTAGCAGAACGATATGACTCATCTTCGGGCAACCAGATAATACCGGCGTTTTCACGGGCGAGGATTTGCAAGATACGATTTTCATTTTCCAGGCTATAGTTGGATTGAGCTAAGATTAAGTTGAAATTTTTTTTCTGTAGATAAGTTTCAACTTTGCTAACAACTGAAGCGGCAATATTATTCGAATGCTGTTGCAGTAAATCAGGGAGCAAAAAAGCAATACTTTTTAAACCCTGGATGGTTTGAATGCGTTTAGGTTTATTGGCAATAACAAAGGTTCCTTTGCCCTGCTGTTTCCTGACAAAACCTTCTTTAACTAAAACTTCAATTGCTTGACGTACAGTAGTCCTACTTACGTTATAGAAAGCTTCAATTTCATCTTCACCAGGCAATTTACTACCAACGGGAATAGACCCGTTAACTATTTTTTGTTTTAGAATTATAAACAGCTGTTGATATAAAGGTATGGGACTTTCCCTTTGTATCATAGATTCCTACCTCCAAAAGACTAATGGCTAAAACAAGCCTGAAAACAGAAAGCTTATATTGCCCAAGTCTAAAAAATTTTTATTTATTAATAAGTGAGTAATTACTAAAAAGATATCGTAGGGAGGGTATTGAGATTTGAAGATAATTTTGCAGAGTATCTTTTGTTTCGTTCGTTTAATAACACCTAACTTCCTGCTTAAGTTTAAATTCGCCTGATGCTTATCTAAATAGAGCTAATACCTGTAAGTAAAGAGGTATATTAGCTAGAATAAAAGAAAAGAATCACAAGGCTAATTTGGTATAAGCTATAAGAAACCAGATTTTTTTATTTGCTAAATATAAAAAAAGACCAGTAACAAAGCCAGAAAGAAGGGATAAAGATGATTGTTACTATTGATGGTAAAAAAATGGAAGTATCTCCCGGTACTAATGTGTTAAGTCTTGTAAGAGAAGGAACTTTGGCTTGTAAGGTAGACAATTACCTAGAAAGTCTTTCTTATGAAATTAATTCGAAGGTAGATATTAAAAGTGTGGATTTGTCTTCAGTACTTGGACAGCGAATTTTTGAACGCAGTCTGGTATTTGTTTTGGTAAAAGCAGTAAGAGAACTATATCCGACTGCACGAGTAATAGTACAGCATTCTATCTCCAATGGTATTTTTGTGGAAATAAAAAACGTTGGCAAAGCAATATCTCCGGCTATGGCCAAAGCTATTTCTTACAGAATGAATCAAATAATTGATAGTAAGGAGCCATTTAAAAAGGAGATTCTGAGAAAGTACGAAGCAGAGAAAATGTTCTCAGAAGACAATCAACTCGACAAGGTAGAACTGTTAAGGCAAAGACCCGAAGATTATATACCTGTATTTAGTCTGGGCTGGTATAAGGATTTTTCCCATCTACCGATTGTACCTCATGCAGGTTTATTAAAACCTTTCGAACTTAAGTTTTATTTGCCGGGTTTTATTTTACAAATTCCTACTTATCAAAATCCCGGTATGATTGCCACCTATGTCGAACAGCCTAAGCTGGCCCAAATCTTTTCGGAAGAGGAGAAACAGGCAGAGATTCTTGAGGTATCTAATGTCACTTCGTTAAATAGAAAGATTTTTGCTAACTCTAAACGTCTGATCCTGATATCAGAGGCCATTCATGCTCGCAAACTGGCCTTACTCGCTGAACAGATTATAAACAACCCTGAGAAAAGATTGATTTTAATTGCCGGTCCTTCTTCATCCGGCAAAACTACTTTTGCCCAAAGGCTTTCAATTCAATTGGAATCTTTAGGATACAAACCTATATCGATCTCATTAGATGATTACTTTGTTGATAGAGAAAAAACGCCTTTAGATGAAGATGGCCAGCCTGACTACGAAAACATTAACGCTATTGAACTGGAGCTTTTTAACGATCAGTTGGCACGTTTAATGCAGGGAGAGAAAGTCGAGGCACCGGTATTTAACTTTAAGCTAGGCAAACGAGACGAAAAGAAAAGGGAACTTAGTGTAGGTCACAACCAGCCGATTATTATCGAAGGTATCCATGGACTAAATGAGGAATTAACTCACGCCATACCCAAAAATCGTAAGCATAAGGTCTATGTAAGTGCGTTAACTCAGCTAAATATCGATGATCATAACAGAGTACCGACAACTGATGCCAGGTTAATCAGAAGAATTGTCAGAGATTTCCATTATCGCAACCACGATGCTCTAAAGACTCTGAGAATGTGGCCTAAAGTCCGCCGTGGCGAAGAAAAGTATATCTTCCCTTACCAAGAAGAAGCAGAGTTTATGTTTAACTCAGCTTTACCATATGAATTAGCTGTTTTAAAACCATATGTTGAACCGCTTTTAGTCAAAGTTGCACAGACCGAAGATGAATTCAGCGAAGCTCAAAGGTTGCTTCAGTTTTTACAGTTTTTTGCCAGTCTTAACAGCGAAAGCATACCCTCGGATAGTATTTTGAGAGAATTTATCGGAGGAAGTGTCTTCTACTCCTAAGAAGGCAGGTTTAAGCCTGTTCTTGTGGAATACTTGCTGTAAATTCTTTAGGAACCATTATTATACTGTCGGGAGTGGTATTTGAGAGGAGCGAGTTCATTGAAGGCGAGCGAAGTAGCACAATTTTTTCAGAACCTGACACCACAGGTATATCAAAGAGAAACCTGTGACGGTTTTAAATTTGGCAATGTAGATCAAGACGTTAAGAAATTAGCTGTAACATGGATGGCAACAATGGGAGTTTTACGCGAAGCTATCAGAAGAGGTTGTGATATGGTTATTACTCATGAACCCACATTTTACAACCATTGGGATCATACTTCCGATCTCAAAGACGACCCTGCTTACCGGGTAAAAGAAGAATTTCTAAGAGAGCATAATCTGGTAGTTTATCGCGTTCACGATGGCTGGGATTTCTATCCTGAATATGGTATTTTAGATAGTCTCGCCAAAGAACTTGGTTTTAAAAGAATAGCTGGTGAATCAAGATGGATCAGGGTTTATGTTATACCTACAATAACCTTGGATCATTTAAGCTGGGATGTTCAAAACAAACTTAGCCTTAAAGGAATTCGTTATGTGGGGGATCCAGATCAGGAAATAACCAGAGTAGGGGTTGGAGTTGGCTCGTTAGGTATGTTAAATAATCTTAAGGATGCCATGCAGTTTGGTGCGGATTGTCTTATCTGTGGAGAGACAGTCGAATGGTGGACAGCACGCTATGCTGAAGATGCTAATGTAGGTTTGATGCCGCTTGGACATTCTAATAGCGAAAACCCAGGTATGAAGTCCATGGCTACATTTCTACGACAAAAGCTACCTCTTGAGATTGAGTATATTCAAACACCCGATCCTTTTGTCTATCGAGAGGGGGTAAAATAGGTGTATCAGAAGTTTCAAAAAGTTTTTAATGAGATTATCCAAAGGATTATAGCAGATGAAACAGCTAATATTAAAAGAGCCGCTTTACTACTTAGCAAGACTGTCATGGAGGGTGGAACGCTCTATACATTCGGTACAGGTCATTCCCTAAGTATTGCTCTTGAAGCTGTGGGGAAAAGAGGCAGTTTAATAAAAGCCAAGCTGTTAGATGAGCATATCGGTAATCTAGCCCGTTTTGAAAGATTAGAAGGTCTAGGTCCCGTTATTATGAAAAATCACCAGCTTAATAAAGAGGATACAGTAATTGTTGCTTCCAATTCCGGTCGTAACCCCCTAACTATTGAAGTAGCTGAAGAAGCTAAAAGAAAAGGAGCAAAAGTCATTACCATCTCGGCCCACTCTGTTAAAGCTGAATTAGGATCACTTAGAAAAGACAGCAAGTATCTTTCTGACTTTGCCGATGTGGCCATAAATAATCATGGTGATAGCAAGGATCTATTAATAGAGATTCCCAGAACTGATTTGAAGGTAGGTTCACCTTCTACTTTGACTGGTATTTACATCTATTATTTAATACTCATCGAGGCTATCGATTTGATGTTAAAAAATAATTTCCAGCCTCCCTTAATAAAAGGATGAAAGTTCTTTTAGTGGCACTCAATGCCAAATATGTGCAATCTAATTTAGCCGTTTACGCTCTTAGAACTGCTTGTCTCGCTTACGATATAAGATGCAGCATATATGAGAGTAATATCAATGAACTTCTAGTAAGCCACCTGGCCAAAATCGTAGCCTTTCAACCAGATGTAGTGGGCTTTTCCTGCTATATTTGGAATATAGATATTATCAGTCGTTTAATTACTGATCTGAGGAAAATCTTACCACAGACGGTTATTGTTTTAGGGGGTCCTGAGGTAAGTGAAATACCTAAAGAGGCTTTGGGAAAATACCAACCAGATTATATTATATCAGGTCCGGGTGAAAAAGCATGGCCTGAGTTGCTTATAGCTCTTAAAGAAGGCACCAAAATGCCCCAAATCGTTGAAAAGACTGTCAGTATAGATCAAACATCATTTCCCTATTTTCCTGAGGATGATCTTAAAAACCATCTTGTTTATTATGAAGCATCAAGAGGCTGTGCAAATCGTTGTGCATATTGCCTATCTTCTGTAAACCGAAAGCTTGAGTTTAGACCTCTGGAATTAGTGTTTCAGGATTTAAAAAAGCTTTGGGAGATGGGGATTAAGCAGATTAAATTTGTCGATCGCACCTTTAATTTAGATAAAAAACGCACTTTAACAATTTGGCAACATCTCTTAACCAATTATCCCGAGGGTAATTTCCATTTTGAGATGGCAGCAGACAGGCTTAGCGAGGCGGAAATGGATTTTTTAAAAAAGGTACCGGCGGGACTTTTTCAAATGGAAATTGGTGTTCAATCAACTTATGTACCCACTTTAGAAGCTATTAATCGTTCTACTAACTCAAACATCCTTTTAAATAGATTGAAAGAACTATCTGAAGAAACCAAGGTGCTTGTTTATGCCGATTTAATTGCAGGTTTACCTTTAGAAAGTTATAAGCAGTTTTTACAAAGTTTTAGTGATGTATTGGCAACAGAGCCTGACCAACTTCAGCTTGGATTTTTGAAATTACTCCCGGGAACTTCATTAAGAGCAAAGGCTTCGAAATGGGGACTAATCTACTCGAATTATCCGCCCTATGAAATATTAAAAACAGATCACATTTCTTTTAGTGAACTACAAAAGTTGAAAGGTTTAGAATGGACTGTTGATCTTTTCTATAATTCTGGTTATTTTAAGGAGACATTAAAGGAGATTGATAGTTTAAGGTTAGGTCCTTTTTTTATTGAACTTCAAGAAAGGTTAACAAAAGCCGGTGAACTTTTTCAAAAGAGAAAAGTGGAGTCTCGCTATAAATTCTTGAGTAAAGAACTTCCCGAACTAGCGGATTGGATTTTGCTTGATTTTTTAAAACAGGGGCTATCCCATACCATACCTTCTTGGTATAAAGGCGAGCTCTATTTAGAATCTTCTCGGGAAAGCAAAAAAATGTTTTCAAATGAAAAAAGGCCGGTCTTACTTTTAAGGCTTACACCAAATTTAGAAAAAAGATTTCTAACCAAAAAGCTAGCCCTTATTATGGGTCTCCCTCATATAGACAGGCGTTGCCAAGAGATTCTAACTATAAATGAAAGCTGACAATCAAACTGTCAGCTTTCATTTCATTCAGGATTAAATTCCTCCATGTCTTTTGCTAATTCTTTAAGTACAACCGAGGCAGAGATAAAGTCTTTTTGCTCCTGTTGATTAAGCGGAAGTTCAATGGCTTTCTGAATACCCCCCGCACCAATAACTGCCGGAAGCCCCATGCTTACATTATAAACACCAAGATAACCGTTTATGTGCATAGACACAGTAAGTACGGAGTGTTCATCTTTCAAGACAGCTTCAGTAATACGTGTCAAGGCCAAAGCAATGGCATAATACGTGGCTCCCTTTTTTTTAATGACTTCCATACCAGCATCACGAACCTCTAAAAAGATCTGTTCACGCTTTTTACGCTCACAGATTCGATTACATAAACTGCAATAAGTAGCCATTGGTACACCTGAGATATTGGCTAAGCTCCATACCGGCAACTCTCCTTCGCCATGTTCGCCGATAATATCGGCATGGATACTACGAGCCTCAATATGGCAATTTTGGGCAAGAGCAAAGCGAAATCTAGCTGTATCAAGAAGTGTTCCCGACCCAAAGACTTTTCCTTTAGGTTGCTTTGATGTCCTTTGGGCAGTTAAGGACATAAGATCAACCGGATTGGTAGCTACAATTATTACAGGGTCAGAAGCATAAATATTTAACTGATTAACGATTTCTTGAACAATGCGGCTGTTAGAATGAATCAGGTCCCGGCGGCTTTGGCCAGGTTTTCTTGGTAGGCCAGCTGTTATAATAACTACTTCAGCATCCCTCGTATCTTGATAAGTTCCAGCATAAATATTAGCTGGGTTTAAAAATGGCAGGCCATGGTTAATATCTAAAGCTTCACCTTCAGCTTTTTCTTTATTGATATCGATAATTACCAGTTCGGAAACAAGACCTTTGACAGCTAAGGTAAAGGCCGTTGTCGCACCTACTTGACCGGCACCAACTATGGCAACTTTATTTTTTTTTATCAAGACTATTCCTCCTAACATCCACTTTGGCTATTAATTTAGTAGAGAAGATAGGGTTTAATTTGTTGCTTAAAGTGGTTCAGTTCATTTTCAAAAATTTGTTGAATCTCTTTTGGAGTTAAAATCGGTAGCAACGAGTATAAGCGATTACCAGCTAAAGCATTAAATCTAGCCAGATTAACTTTAAAATCAGCGCAGTTATTAAGTAGATCAGAGATCATAGAAATACCTGTATAAATAGGATCAAAAGTTTTATCATCGGTAATATGTAAACAAACTCCTTCACACTTAACACCCTGATATCTCCAGAAAGTGGGTATAAATTCCACCGCTCTAAAATAAACCCCGGGAATACCTAAGGAATTAAGCCTTGAAGAATATTCGTGACCATTTAGAAAAGGCGCACCTATTATTTCAAAAGGCTGAGTTGTACCACGTCCTTCAGAGACATTAGTGCCTTCAAAGAGACAGGTGCCAGGATAAACCTTGATAGTATTAAAAGAAGGGATATTAGGTGAGGGAGCAACCCAAGGTAGCTTGTATGAAACAAAATCTTTTTTAGGATCATAACCTTCGCAACGAATAACCAGAGGAGGATTGCTCTTATTGCTGTATAAATGACCGATTTCGCCTAATGTTAATCCATGCTGCCAAGCTAGGTTATCAAGGCCCAAAAAAGAAGCTGCTTCTTTTTCTAAGATGTTACCTCTTATTATTCGACCGAGGGGGTTTGGTCGATCTAAGATGACAAAATCTAAATTATGCTCCAAGGCTTTTTTATAAGCATTAACCATGGTGACACCATAGGTATAAAAACGTACGCCAACATCTTGAATATCAAAGACTAAAGTGTCAATTTCAGCGAGCATTTCAGTAGTAGGTTCGGTAGTATTGTCAAAAAGGCTATAGATTGGTAAACCACTTGGTTTATGCATATGAGAGGCCACTTTAATTGTATCTTGCACAGAACCGGAAAAACCATGCTCAGGGGAGAAGAGTACTTTTAATTCTATATTTGGTATCTCAAGTAAAACTTGCCAGTTTGGCCGGATAGACTTAGTTATTCCGGTATGATTAGTAATAAGGCCAATTTTCCTACCTTTTAACAAGGAACAGTTTTTAGAGATGAGTACATCTATTCCATAAAGCATTGAACAACCCCCTTAAATTTTTCTAGTAATGCTATATATAATTAAAGTCAGAGCAGGAAAATATATTTGGTAACCAGAAAGTCTTATTAGAATCATATATTGGTGAAGAAAATACATTAGAATTTCTCTATCTTTCTGCTTGCATTCTGTCCACTTAAGGTCTATAATAGAGAAAATAGGAATGATAATCATTATCAATAGCTTTAAGTAAGGGTGGGTGACCGACATGCTTAGTGGAATTGAGAAAAATGTTAGAGGTGTAGTTACTGGAAAAGATTGGGATTCATTTTCTGCCGAAAAGTTGAGAACTGAGCTGTTTGATCACTATCACGAGCTGGTTCCTCGATTAGTTAGGCGTTTTGCTGGCAAGGGTGAAAGCTGGGAGGATCTGTTACAAGTAGGCTATTTAGGTTTATTAAAAGCAATAGACAAATTCGATCCCAAACAAGGTAATTCCTTTATCGCCTATGCCATACCTACGATTCAAGGCGAATTAAAAAGACATTTCCGTGATAAGGCTTGGCGCATAAAAGTATCTAGACGCAACAAAGAAAAAGCATTACAAGTTAAGGAATTTATTGATAACTATCTGAGGTTAGAAGGAAATAAACCTAGTAATGACGTGATTGCTAAGGAAATGAATCTTTCTTTAGCTGATGTTACAGATGCAAAACAGATTCTTGATAATTTTTATACGCTAAGCTTAGATGCACCTGTTTCATCTGATCCCGGTGCCGATGATCTTGGCTCTTTATTTGGAGGAGAGGATACCGGTTTTGAAGAGATTTTAAATCGAGAAACTTTAGACAGTGTTTTAAGATATCTACCGAAGAGACAGCAGGACATACTGAAACTTCGCTACTTTGATACTTTACCCCAAAGACAAGTCGCAGATATGTTAGGAATATCCCAAATGCATGTTTCTCGTTTAGAACGAAAAGCTCTTGATAAACTAAAAAAGCTCTTGCAAGTAAATTAGTTGCTTGCTTTATTGAAAATAAAATATAGATAAAACTATTTGTTTCCTCAGCTACCCTTCGGGGTAGCTTTTATCACAAAATACAAAAAACTGTTACCACTATTAAATAACTTTCAGACTGAGCATTATCTTATTCGGATTAACGGGTAAATCTAAGGGAGGAAACGCTATGAACTGGAAATACCTAATTATCATGGTTTTGATTTGTTTTGGTCAAAATCAAGCAATAGCTCAAAAGATAGAACCAATCAATTTAGCTCAAGGAAGGCCATATAATATTACCGCCACTTGGCCTGATCCGCTTTTTACCAAATTTGAGGAGCACTATCCGGATACCAACCAGGTTGAATTAACCGATGGTTATCTGGGAGAGGTACGTTATCAAGATTCAGCTTGGCAAGCTTTTCTGCGCCAGGGTAAGCGGATTATTGAAATAGATTTAGGTGAAATTCAGACTATTAACCAGATTCAAGGAAGATTCCTTCAGATGCATTCAGCAGGTGTATATGTACCGCGCTATATAGATTACTCTCTTTCTTTAGATGGGAAAGATTGGTTTAAGGTAGGGCATAAAGAGACTCAAGTTGGTCCTTGGAACAGAGAAAACCAAGTTGAGGTAATCAACCTTAAAAACCTTAAGCATCTAGCTCGCTGGGTAAAGCTAGAGTTTGAGGTGGATGGGAATGTCTTTATGGATGAAATTGAGGTTTGGGGATGGTTGGGAATAGTCGAAGCGGCTAAGACATTAGATCCTATTAAAGGTCTCTTAGAACTAACTCATGAAAATCCGGAAAGTAAAAAAGGTGTGCTTAAAGCAGGGTCTAAACAGGCAGCAGGGGCCTGTCACATAGCACTTTTAACCTATGCTTATCCCCCCAACCCACAAGATGGTATTTGGTATTCGTTAGAATACCTACCTTATATTACTTATATTTCAGAAGAAGCAGTTCCAATAGATTGGATGTTTGACACAGTTTTACTTTGCCCGCAGGGTACAACTCCTTCAGGTAGGAATCTAAATGCTACTAAGGTTTCAGAGGCAGCTACCATTGATGACTGGAAGTGGTACTTAGAAGAAACATTTAGACCCAACCAGCAAATATCGGCTCTAAATCAAGCAGTTGGAATAGGTCAAAAGTTGTTAAATGAGCCCGATAAAAAGATCAAGGTAATTCTAACCCTGATTAACCCCTCACCCCTACAACAAAAATTTGGTTCATTAAAGGTTAGCGGAGAAAGCCTAAATTTTGATTGGAACCAGATCGGAATAGAACAATCTCTTAAAAACCGTCTATCAGCTATAGAGTGGCTAATGGATGAATTATTAACTAGCTGGGAAGCTGAAAATCCTGAAAATTTAGAACTCATTGGTTTTTACTGGCAACCAGAGGCGATTCGTTTTCAATTTAGTCCCAAGGAAGATATCTTTATTAACAAGGTTGCAGATCTCGTACACAAACGAGGTTATAAATTGTTTTGGATTCCTTTTTATGGAGCTGAAGGCTCATATAATTGGCAACAATATGGTTTTGATGTAGCTATTCTTCAACCTAACTATATGTTCTCTGAGGTTGGGGAAGAAAGACTTAAATTAGCCTTTGAGATAGCATCTTCTTTAGGTATGGGCGTAGAAATTGAAAAACATTGGGTAGATGGAAAGAGAGAGAGAGAAATTTGGCAAAACTATTTAATATATGGAGTCAAATATGGTTATAGCGACGCTGTATGTGCTTATTACCAGGGATTTAAAGATCTTGAACGTGCGGCACTGAATTATAATACCCGTTTTCTCTACTATGAATCAGTCTATCAGTTTATCAAAGGAAAATACCAATTAAAATAATCTTGGTAATCGTTTGGTTTTGGTCTTAAATAGTGTTAATAAGCACTCCTGCTCTTGCTACAGAAAGTTATGTTTTAAATAAACATAAAACGATGTTAGTTTATGGCCGGCAAAACCCTAGTGGCTGTTTAATCAAGCCCACTGTTTAATACAGAAAAACCCTATAGGTGGACTTTTTATTTTGTGTCCACTCTATAGGGTACATGTATATCAGTTGGAGGTGCCTTTTTAGTGTGTCACATATACGATTAAGCGTTGGTATTCCGGTAACCTAAAGGTTGCAGTTTTATCCTCTTATCTTTCCCAAAGCACTCATTTATTAAGAAGGTACTGTATTATATTAACAGCTAAATGACGAAAATCATCATTTGTAGTGTTATCAGGATGCCAAAACCAAGCATTACAGTAAATAGCAGCTTCTGTCTCTACTAAAGCCACATTGAGACCTTCTTCGCGCATTGGATTTAATGAATTATTAAGCCAGATACCAATCGGTTTACCATTTCCAAGCCACTGACAGATCAACTGATCAGCAGTAACGAGTTTAATTTCCTCCGGAAGGTCTTTCCAAACCGAATGATTGTTTAGATCCTCGGGCTTGCCAATAAAGACACCACCTGTACCTATCCAGCTACTATATTTCATATCATAGATCTCTTCTAGTTGGAAGTTGCCATCTCCGACTCTCTGATTGGCTGCATCGCGGAATGAAGATTGATAGGTACCAAAGACTTTTAACTTACCAGAGGCAGCTAAATTCAAAACCACATCAGCTGCGCTAGTATCCATTTTGCGATTGCCGGGAAGAACCAAAAGTTTGTAATTGCTAAGCTTATTACTGTTAGCCAAGTCAGCGTCGGAAACAATATCAAATTCGATCTTTGCTTCGTTAAAGACATCAAAGATACCATCCATCATGGCCTCGTATGGCCAGCCTAATTGAGTATAAAAGTCGTTAGTTAATTCGCTATCCAAAATAGCAACTTTAGTAGGTATTGATTTAAAAACAGCTTTAACATATTTTGTTTTATCCATTTTGATACTGGTTTTCAAGTTTTCACCTGATAAGTCGCCTTCCCATTTTAAAAAGGCCCAACCTTCTTTTGGTAATGCTTCCAATTGTATAACGGTATCTTTCTTATAACCTTTGTTCTTATCATCAGGGGTTATTTTTACAGTTCCCTGACCATCAATTGAAATGTTTAGGAAAACGTTTGAGGAAAGAAAACATCCACTTACTGACAACAATAATACTAAAAGCAATAG
Source organism: Bacillota bacterium (assembly GCA_036721855.1). Taxonomy (GTDB): domain Bacteria; phylum Bacillota; class DTU065; order DTU065; family DTU065; genus JAHDNZ01. Next base: position 25,423 of record DAIMKF010000008.1, read on the forward strand.
ATATAATATCCAAGGCTGTCTATTCATTGAAACTCCTCCTAAAAAAGTTATTGGATATTTCGAGAACCTTAAAGGAAGCGTCTAAATCAATACTCTCGTAAAGAGAAGGTTGATGCACAGCTACAAACCAGCTCTGGAGATTGATATTAAGTATGGCTTCGTAAAAGACAGTAGGAGATTTCCTTTCTTGAGTATTAATATCAGAAAAAAATAACTATTCTTAGTTAGCATATAAGGGTACCGAGAAAATGCTAAACAACTCAAAAAACGCAATTAAATGCAGAAAGATTTAATGATTACTATATTATATTTAGCTTGAGAAAGAAAAAGACTTCTTAAGAAGATAGAAAACAGAGGTATCTAGATGTTACTAAAAGCTTAGTGTTGATAGTTATGGACTTAAGCACTTATTTTTATATTAAAATAGTGCTAGGGGAATACAGAATAACCCGAAAACCCTTATATTTTTTAGAGAAAACACAGTACAATCTTTCTAGCATACAAGTGACACTGGATTTTACACTGCCTTTTTCTGGTAAACTACAAGCAGTTAATTAAATCCCCAGGCCTAAATCGAAGCATCAGAATTTGTTTAGGAGTGTAAGGGAGAATGTTAACCGGGTTGAGCCTCTTAAATAAATAAAAAAGTTCTCTATTCGGAGAGACTAAGCTTTATAGGAGGTTCACAGGATGGATACACGTTTATTTATTGTAGGTCTTTGTCAAGGAGAAATAATTAATAAAGCGTTACTTATGCAAAGACTCTTGTCAGAGAAATACAAAATCTATAAAAAAAGACTCCCACCGTTGCATATTACTTTTGAGGTAGTGGAGGCACCAGAAAAACAACTAATAGCTAAAATAAAAGACGCTATTTATCAGGCCTCCCTTAATATCAATTCGTTTCCGATTAGAACCAATGGATTTGCCTGTTTCCCCCCACCTTATAAATCGGTCGGTTTGTTGATTGAAAAGGATGAAGAGTTGGAATCTGCCGCCGGAATAATCAAAAAGCAGCTAAATAGGGCAGGTGTCTACACAACTAATCCCTTTGGTAGGAACAGGGTTTTCCATCTAACTATAGTTAATACCTTTTTAGCTGATCGGAAATGGAGTGAAGATGAATTTCTTGAAGTTTGTCATGTGGTAGATAAAATTCCACTAGATTTACGAGGTTTGGTGTTTCAACTCGCTCTTTGGCATCCTACTAAGGTGAAAGAGGCAATGAGTGAAGGTACATTTCCACTTCAAGATAGAAAAATTGTATCAGTTAATCTTGAAACTTAAAAAAGTTCTTTGGTAAAAATTACTAGTCGCTCTAATTACAAAAAAACGGTTGCTTTTCCAGGTCACAAAAAATCTTCTTGGTTTAGTTTGGTTTTAGTTATTAATTTAGAAGGGAAAGAGTGTTGCTATACATAATTAACTTTATGATGAACAATTTTACTATGAAAGACTTTTTAGGGGGGTTTGGTATGCGTAAAGCTACTTTACTACTAGTTATTGTTTTGCTATTTGGAGTGTTAGCATCAGCAGTGGAGATAACTGCTTGGGTTACCTATGGAGGAGTTATGGGTAATATTCTCAAGGAAATGATTGACAAAGACTTTTCTCCTAAAACGGGTATAAAGGTTAGATACGAACCTTATATGGTTGATGCTGCTTTTTTTCAAAAAGCATTGTTAGCTATAGCTACAGGTGACGCACCTGATGTTATGACACTAGGAGCAGGACAGGTTGTTGATCTTGCCTTGCGTGGAGCAATTGAGGATCTTAATTCTTTTCCCGATTATAATAAAGCTGTTGCAGATATTTATCCTGGGGCACTAAGAACATTAACATTTAAAGATCATGTTTTTGGCTTGCCTTTTGAACTAGGATGGACAATTTCATTTTATAGGTCGGATATTTTTAATGAATTAGGACTAAATCCTCCTAATACTTGGGATGAACTCAAAAAAATAATTCCCAAGATTCAAGCACAGGGGAAATCCATGTATCTTTCAACAATTGGCAACACACCAGATGGTCATGTACGTGCGTTTTTCCCATTTATCTACCAAAGAAACCAGGATATCTTTACAGAAGATGGTCTACGTTCTAATTTAGATTCTCAAGCAGCATTAGAGGCTTTTAGAGAGTTTACATCTTTTTATACTGAGTATAAATCACCTCTTGAGTTACCTGAAATTGAAGCCTTTAGCAATGGAGATACACCTTATATGGTATCCCTCAATTGGCTTTATTCAAGATTTATCCTTGGTAAACCACAGCTAAAAGGTAAGTGGGGTATTACACAGGCACCTGGAACAGTTGATGCTAAAGGTAAGATAAATAGGAATGTGCCGTTATCTTCCTTTGCTTTTGCCATGCCGGTAAATAAAAACCAGGAAAAACGTCAAGCAGCTTGGGAATTCTTAAAATGGATCGCTTCAGATGCAGTTCAAAAAGAGTTCCAAAAGAGAATCTATGATTCACCGGAAGAATGGATTTTAGTTTTTGGGACTAAAGGAACAGCCAACTCTGAGGTGTTTGACGAAAAGGATCGTAAAGTAATTGATGCTACATTAAAAGAAGCAATTGGTCCAAAAGCTGTTGTAGGTGGTTACCAGACCTATCGTTACCTTAGCTTTGCCTTTTCAAAAGTAGTCATGCAAAAAGAAGATCATAAAAAAGCTCTCTTAGAGGCAGCTAAAGATTCTAATAATGAGTTGATTAAAAAGCAAAAAGAGTTCGAGCGTTTTGTCAAAAAACTTTAAGGAATCCGATTAAACTTTTGCTTTATCTCAAACTAAGAAAGTGCATGTACTAAATTAATTGGATCAAACCTTTACAAAGGGTATCCGAAAATAATCTGGATCTAAAAGAACGAGAAGCCAATTACTTCTCGTTCTTTTTTAGGCAAAACAGTAAAATGGTTATAAATATTCAGTTGTAATTAGGTAAGAATCTGTCTTTATTTAGGCAGTGTATTCTTCTAAGAAGAGCTTTTAATATATAGGCACAGTAAATACAATAAAGGCTGAGATACTCAGTTGCTGACTCATATTAAAAATGAGGCTAACAACTGCAAGACAAACGGGACAAACATTGAAAGGACAGCTCCGGAAATAAAAGCAGCTAGTGCTGTTTTAGGACCTGCGACTTTTAAGATAACAGGCAGAGTACTATCCATTGTAGTTGCTCCACCGGCAGCAAAGGTTAGTGGCTTTATTCCTCCTTTTTCCAAGTTGCTTTTGGCCAATAGAGGTGCCAGAAAAAAGGTGCCTAATTCACGGAAAAGATTAGTCAAAAAGGCAACTGTTCCTAGTTCCGGTGAAACCAGTTTGCCAAGGAGTGGACCGGAGAGGCTATACCAGCCAAAAGCTGAGGCACAAGTTAAGCTAGGCAGCCAACCGAGCGGTAAAAATAGACCGGCAAAAAGTGCGCCGGATAAAGAACCTACACCGATCAGCATAGGATAGATAAGCAGAGAAAAACCTTCCTTTTTAATCTGTTTAAAAAGCTCTCTATCTTGTCCAAAATCAAAACCGACAAAAAACATCATTAGTAGCAGAGAGATTGTCACTAAATGGTCTATGGTATAACTAAAATCAGGATAGATATAACCAAATAAGATCCCCAAAAGCACAGTAATAATTATTTTAATTGTCATTTAGATCCCTCCTAAGGAGGTAGAGCTTAACTGCTAAAAGGCTACCGGCAACTGTAGCTACACAAAGGATGAAAGCTTGGATTCCCAAGGATTTAAGCATGTGAAGAAGTTCCTTGTTGGCGCCAATACCATATCCTAGTGAAAAAAGCATAAGTAAAAGAATCCCCCAAGAGATGCGACTAGTATCTTTCTTTGGTAACTTAAAAATATTACCGGCCAGGAAACCAAGACCAAGAAAGAGAAAACAAAGCAGCAAAAAATGCATCGAGTTTCACCACCATTATTAGTTACTCTTAAAATAACAGTCTTGTACTTTTAAGAGCCAGGTTTTTACTTACCTTTGGAATTAGTTGAGATAGCATTCTACAGATCAAACATATTTAACATTCAAGGTTTGAATCCTCCAAGAATAAATACAACCAGCAAAAAACCAGGATATTATTACTGGAGATGGCTTTAGCTCAAACTAAAATTTTTCTAAGGTGCCGTAAGCTTTCAGAGAATTCACTTTCTGTTAAATCCATGGTAAGTCTTCTATCGAGTTACTGGAGATTCCAGCCTTTAGAAGTGGGGATATATTTAGCAAAGCATTACTAAAGTAATTACGTAGTTCTAAGTACTCCGGATACCAATATTAATCGCAATTTACCGGAATGTTAAAAATAATTTGAACATATAGTAGCAAAACTCTAACTTTTAATAGTTTAACTCACTTTTTATGGTGGTATATTAAAACAGCATAATAATTTATTTACAAAGAGAGGGAACTAAGATGGAAAAATGGGTTTGTACAATTTGTGGTTATGTCTATGATCCTGAAATTGGTGATCCAGATAACGGCATTGCTCCTAAAACAGCATTTGAAGATATTCCAGAAAGCTGGGTCTGCCCTGAGTGTGGTGTAGGTAAGAATTTATTTGAAAAGGAAGATTAACCTATGCAAATAGAAAAGGTTACCCATCGGGTAGACTGGATTGGTGTAGCCGATCCGAAACTGGAAATCTTCGATATTGTGATACCAACCGAGTGGGGAACAACTTATAACGCTTATATCATTAGCGCTGAAAAGATAACTTTAGTCGACACAGTCAAAGACGTTTTCGCAGAGTCATACCTAGCCAAAATAAAAGCTAGGGTTAATTTAGACAGGATTGAGTACTTGGTAGTCAATCACACAGAACCGGATCATTCAGGTTCGATAGCTAAGTTGCTCGAACTTAATCCTAACATCACAATTGTAAGCACTAAAGCTGGCAACTTATTTCTAAAAGAACAAGTAAATAAACCTTTTAAGTCTTTAATTATAAATGATGGGGATACATTAAATCTTGGTGATATGAATTTAGAGTTTATTGAGGCACCATTCTTGCATTGGCCGGATTCAATGTTTATCTATCTTAAAGAAGAACAAGTTCTCTTTACTTGTGATGCTTTCGGGTGCCATTTCTGTGATAAAAACGGTAAAATTTTCAATGATGAAATAGTTAATTTTAAAGAAGCTTACCGCTATTATTACGATGAAATAATGTCTCCATTTAAGTCATACATTATGGATGCTACAGAGAAAATAATTAATTTACCTGTAAAAATAGTTGCTACCGGCCATGGGCCTATTCTTAGAAAAGAACCTAAAAAATATTTTAATTTATATTTAGACTGGAGTCGTCCCCCAAAAAAAAACAAGAAAAAACTGGTTGTGGCTTATATTAGCGCCTATGGTAACACTAGAAAAATAGCCGAAGCAATTGCTAGTGGTTTTAGCAACTCTGGTGGAGAAGTTGATCTTTTAGATGTTGCTTCGATGGACTTTAGAAAGATGCGCAAGGCATTTGAAGAAGCTGATGCACTAGCCTTTGGGTCACCAACATTTAATGCCGATGCAGTAGTTCCAATTTGGGTTGCCTTAAGTGCCGTCTCTCCAAAAACCAGTCGAAATAAACCAGCTTTAGCTTTTGGTGATTATGGCTGGAGTGGCGAAGGTGTTTTAAACATCGCCGAACGGCTAAAAAGTTTGAAACTTAAATTAGTAGCAGATGGATTTAGGGTTAGGTTTACCCCTACAGCTTCGGATTTAAATAAAGCAAAGGAGCTTGGTGAGAGATTATATCACGAAAGTTAAATTTCAGATATTTTTTAGGTTATAAAAGATAATCCCAACCCCCATCCTTGATGGGGGTTAGTTGTATTTATTGGTTGTAAACGTTAAAATATATTTTAGCTAACTCAAGGTGAGGGGAATAATAATGGAGCTGCCTAAAAATTATCTACGTAAGCTTTGGCGTGCTGCAATGGAATTTGAAATGTTGTTTTCAAAGGATAAAGTTTTAGTAGGACTTTCAGGAGGCAAAGATAGTCTGTTTTTACTTTACGCTCTAAAAGTAATGCAGTTGCATTCTCCATTTCCTTTTGAATTAGCAGCAGCTACTATTGACTTGGGTTTTAGTGATCTAGATGCAAACTATCTAAGAGCTTACTGTGATAGGTTAGAAGTTCCGTTCTTCTTGGAAAGAACAGCTATCAGTAACCTAGTTATAGAGACTGCACCGGACAATCCTTGCAGTAAATGTGCCTTTTTTAGAAGAGGGGCCTTGCTTACAATTTGTCAAAAAGAGGGTTATAATGTTTTAGCTCTTGCCCATCACCAAGATGATGCAATTGAAACCTTTATACTCAGCCTATTATATTCGGGTCAAATAAAAACTTTTTTACCTAGGACTAACCTTGGTCGTAGTGGGGTCAGGGTAATTCGCCCCCTAGCTTATTTTAAAGAAGCTGAAGTTAAAGGTGCTCTTAAGTTTACCGGAGTACAGGCTATTAAAGATCCTTGTCCATATTCAGGGAGAACTCAAAGAACAAAGGTTAAAGCTCTTTTAAAAACACTTGTTAAAGAAAACCCTAATGTTTATACTCATCTTCTTTCTGCAATGAGGGAAGGTAAAAAAATAGAATTGTGGCCCAAAACACCTAGTAAAGAAGAGATGCACAGACGATATAAAACATTTTTAGGCAACGTTGACACTTTAATGTAAATATTATAAAATGAAAATATAGTGACTACAGTGGTTCCTCGTATAATCCTAGGGATATGGCTTGGGAGTATCTACCAGATAGCCGAAAACTATCTGACTATGAGGGAGCGGCACTCGAGTCTGTCTACCTACCCACTTACAGTATACGGGACTGCCAACCCGGTTAAAGACTGTAAGAGTTCAGACCGGGTGGTTTCTCCACTCATTATTCGAGGAGGACGGAACCATCAGGGAGGTGGGCATTAACAGTAGTCGCAATGAGAGGAAAAACTGCAGGTCAAATAACCTGCAGTTTTTTATTTCATATTAAAATATTAAAAATTGTTAGTTTATGTAGGAAGGATACACTTATTATTAGTGGATTTTGAATGAGGAAGGAATTTATTATAGGCTGTCTAAGTACTAATTAAAGGTACTAAACAGTTTTTTAGGGGGGGAGTGTACAATGACACAAGGAAGAATAAAAACTATGAAAAAGAGTAGCTATTGGTTTTTTCTCTTAGTTTTTCTCCTGTTATTTGGATCTGTGGTGGCTTCTGCAGTAGAATTAAGGGTTTGGATGGTAGGGGTCAGTAACGAGCAAGTAAAGATAATCAATGATATTCTTGATGCGGATTTTACTCCCAAAACCGGTATTAAAGCTCGGATCGAACAACTGCCTTGGTCGGGATCTGACAATAGGATGTTACTGGCTGCTGCCTCGGGAGATACTCCTGATGTTGCTTTGATGAGTGGTCTTTTAGCAGCAGAGATGGGTATTCGCGGAGCAATGGTGGATTTAAAACAGGATTTTGGCGCGGACTTTAACAACCACATTAAGGATACTTTTCCAAATGCCTTTAGGACCTACGAATTTATGGGGGCAGTTTTTGGGGTACCATTTCAAATGGCAGTATCCCCAATGGTCTATCGCCATGATATTTTAAAGGATTTAGGACTTGTCAAACCAGAGACTTGGGATGATATCCGCACCATGATTCCAAAGCTACAAGCTAATCAGATGAATTTTGCTTTAGCTTATGGAATCGAAGCGGAATCTTTCAGAGATTTCCAGATGTTTCTCTGGCAAAATGGTGGCGATATGTACAGTCAGGATCGTACTAAATCTGCTTGGGATACACCTCAATCGTTAAAGGCTTTCAAAGAATATACAGATTTATACAGAACTTACAAAATTCCTCAGGCACCTCAACATTTCGAATCATTCCGTCGCGGTGAATTACCAGTGGCTTGCATTCCTTGGTGGACATATGCCAACTATTCGATGGGTTTGCCCGAACTGGTTGGAAAATTTAGTTTATCGGTTGTTCCGGGGACAAAACGTGATGGTAAAATCTACCATACAAACTGGGCAGCCGGAACACCTCTGGCCATGTTTAAAAACACTAAGCATAAAAAAGAAGCCTGGACATTTATGAAATTTATGACTAGCGTTGATTTCCAAAAGCAGTATACCAAACTAATCTCTGAGAGAATCCCAGGCTCTATATACCTACCATCTACCAGAAGTGCTTATTCTTATATGCCAATTCCAGAACAGCATCGGCAGGTATTTTTACAACAGGCTAACTATTCTATGACTCCACCGTTTGCTATTGCCTCTGAAATGGTTGTAAACAGGTATATTGAATTTGCAATTAACAAAGTTGTAGTTCAGAAACTAAATACAGAAGAAGCTCTTCTAGAAGCAGCCAAACAAATGAATAGTGATTTAAGAACCAGAATCGCAGATTATAACCGTTTCATTAAGAAGTACCAGAAATAAACGAAAAAAGAGAGGTCACCACAATATTTGTTAGGTGGCCTTTCTTTTATGTTTAAAATGTTTGTGTTAATATATAACATAAGGGGATAGGTAAAAAAGCTTAGTAGCTTTAATTGGTAGACAGGAGCTGAAAAGAATGGCAACTAAAGAGCAAAAAGTTAAATCGGTGCTTTCTGTCTACCGCGAAAGAGATCCTCTTTATGGGTTTAGATATGTTGCCGATCCTTATGTTGGGTGTTCACATCAATGTCTGTTTTGCATATCTCCAAAACGTGAAGAAAACAAAGATGATATTCAAGTAAAGATAAACGCTGCAGAGGTTCTCTCGAGGCAACTTGTTAAAAAACAACGCGAAATTGTCGGCCTTGGACAAGGTTGCGATCCGTACATGCTTTTAGAAAAACATTATTTGATAACCCATGATATTCTCCAAGTCTTAGCAGTGCAAGGCTTTCCTGTGCATATAGTAACAAAAAGTAATATGGTACAAAGAGACCGTAAACTTTTACAGGAAATTCAAGAAAAGACAATGGCTACGGTTACCTTCCAATTTGGTGCACCTTCCCTGGAACTGGCAAAAAACTTAGAACCAAATGCACCCTCACCCATTAAGCGCTTTAATGCTTTACATAATCTAGCAACAAAAGGAATTAACTGTGGTATTGCTTTATATCCGATTTTGCCCTTTATAAGTGAATGGGGGCAGGGAATAAAACAATTGATCTTGGCAGCTAAAGAATCGGGTGCCAGCTATGTTTTAGCTGCACCTCTTACGACAAATACCAAATCCAGCAAAAAAAAATTTCTTACTTATCTAGAACAATATTACCCAGCATTACTGGATTCTTATCGTGATCTATATGGCAGAAAAGGCAAGGTGCCAGACTCTTATTGGCAACCGATAGATGAAATGATCAAAACCCTGACATATGAACAGGGTATGGCCTATGAGCCACCATTTTGGTCTGAATTGCAAAAGAAACAACTTTCACTGTTTTAAAAAAGAGGGGGTAAAGAGCCTCCTCTTTTATCATGATGCAGCATGATCCCCTTTTTTATCTTTATGGTCAGTAACATAAAAACCATTAGTTTTGTAAATAACACCTAAACCACCGGAGATTACTCTTTTGACTGGTTCTTGGCAGGTCGGACATCTTTCAAGTGGTTTATCTGTTATTTGCTGAGAAACTTCAAATTTCCCACACTTTAAACATCTGTAGACATAGGTGGGCATAATAACACCTCCAAAATATGGGCTATAGTTTTTAATTAAAATGAAGGGGCAAATGCATTTAGCACTAAAGCCCCAACACCTAAAGACTATATTAGTATGATCGGAGCAAAAAGGCAAGAGTAGATCTCGGTTCAGGTAAAATCAAAGCATAGGTATCAAGGTAAGTTTGTTAATAACAAGCTTTTTTAACATGTTGCATATAAGTTTGCCACAATTTAGAAGCTACTGGTCCGGGTACACCACTACCTATTTTACGACTATTAATTTCAGTAACACTAAGAAGTTCAAGACCGGTACTTGCTAGCATTACTTCATCAGCTTCAAGGACTTCCGAGAGGGATAAAACTTTTTCTTCAACCTCAAAATTGCATTCGTAAGCGACCTCGATAATTTTACCTCTGGTAATCCCAGGAAAAATATAAGGAGATAGTGGGGGTGTAATAAGTTTATTATCTTTGAAATAAAAGATATTACTTGATCCACCCTCAACAATACCTACACCGGCTCTATCATAGAGAACATCATCAACATTATGATCTTTAGCAGTTTGCTTGGCTAAAACATTGGCCAAAGCACTTAAGGCTTTGATATCACAGTGGAGCCAACGAATGTCCGGGATAGTGATTACACGGGCACCTTTTTCTCTTACCTGATCAGAGGGTTTGGCAGAGGGCTGAGTGTTCATAACCAGTGTAGGCTTAATATTCTCCGGAAATGAATGCTGTCTTACAGCTCTACCTCTAGAGATTTGCATATAGATATAATCATCCCTGAGATTGTTTCTAAGAGCAGTTTCTTTGGCAACTTCTATCAGTTCTTCCTTAGACCAAGGAAGTTCAATTCTAATAACACAAGCACTTTCAATTAATCGTTCAACATGTTCTTCAAGAAGAAAGGGATGGCTATTATACCAATGCACAACTTCATAGACGCCATCTCCAAAGTTAAAACCTCTATCTTCAGCAGAGATATAAGCCTTACTTGCCGGAACAAATTGCCCGTTAATAAAAAATATACGTTCCACGAAAAATTCCTCCCCCAACCGATATTTAATCTTCCTATTACATATTCTGCCCAAAACATCAAGCTTCCTTGTTAACCAAACTCCAGAATAGCCCTTTTTAAGTCATTTGGCAACTTTTTGATTTCAGGTTAGTTTAGTAGTTTAGTAAGCATATGAAGGGATTATTCTTGTTGCAAAAAGTGTTTTTGGCAGGAAAGGTCTTTTGGCTGTTAAAGAATATACCAATAGCTTTATTATTTGGAGGTAAGACAATGAAACGTTCTTTTTTAATAGCCCTTATTCTTCTTTTAAGTATCAACATTGTAGCTAACGAAAAACTTAATTTAGCATCTATTTTTGAAGGCGGTACAGTTCTCTTTAGTGATCCTCCTAAAGATAGCTTAGCCTTAAATACAATAATCGATGGGGTTATAGGTACCGGTGGATTAGTGTTTACGGTTTCACCCAATAGTGTGGGCACCATATTAATGGAATTAGGTGGCAAGAGTATTAATAAAGTTGAAGAAGTTATTATAACTGCAAAGGTACCGGTATGGCAAAGTAATCAGGCCTGTGAAATAAAAATCTGGACAGCAGTTAAACAAGAAGGACCTTTTCTGGAAGTTGGAAGTCTATATTTAGCTTATTCAGGAGTTTTAGGTACGGTCTTTGAACAACAAAACGCTAAGTATATTTTGCTCGAGGTAATCTCACATTCTAAAACCCCGGAAAATATTGTTATCGAGGAAATAGAGGTCAATGGAGTACCTTTTTTGGAGCAAGATATAGAGAAAGAACGTGCAGTTACAATAGATAAAATTAACCTCTTTGATCATCTCGGGATGGAAGTATCCTGGAGTATTACAGATTTTCAAGTGATAACTCCAAAACCTTATCTATCTGTGGATGGCTATGCTAAAATAGAGGTTAAAACAAGCGATATTAAAGTAGCATTTAATGCTGATGGTACATTGGCCAGAAGTATTAACCTTTCGGGACAGTTATCTATTCCCAAAGGTTGGGAACGTTTATTCCTTCCTGAGACCGTCTATGTACGTTGTTATTTCCAAGATAAAGATAAAGAGTGGTTAATAGGAAGTAAAACTGTATTTTTAAATGAATTGACCAACAAAGTCGAGTTAACTCTTTCTTTGGGGAAAAATCGGAGTTGGCCTCAAGGGAAATATAGACTTGAGTTATTTGTTAATGATGCTTTGCCGCTATCTCAGTATTTTTGGATAGAGGAGGAAAAAGAGAATGTTGATTCTTCCATGGTTAGTACCGGAGGATCAAACTAGCTTTTTAGCCTTGAAAAGGGCTTTACCATCTCTTGAACGAGTGAGTCCATGTTATTTGAGTATCAATGGAAAATTTGAATAAAAACATGCCAGTGATCCAAATAGAAAAGAGCTTCTAGCATTAGGTTTAAAACTTATTCCCCTAGTTATCAATGAAGGCTTTAAACCCGAGGTAGCAGCTAATTTACTAGCAACTGCTAAGGCAAGAAAGAAAACGGCAGAAATCCTTACAGCCATAGTTTTAAATGAGGGTTATTTCGGCCTTAATGTCGATTTTGAAGGTCCTTTTGGGGAATATAGAGAGGAGTATACGGAGTTTATCAAGATTCTGGCAGAGCTTTTGCATGAAAATGACAAAGAAATATCTGTTGATGTTATTGCTCAAACTATAGAACCTTCTCCTGAACATTCCTGGGGTTATCCCTTTCAATATCAAGAATTGGGAAAGGTAGTCGATTACCTGATTATAATGGGATATGATTATGCCAGTGTTTTTAGTCCACCGGGGCCAGTGGCACCGAATGAATGGTTAACTGCAGTTAAAAAATATGCGCTTAGCCTGGTGCCACCACAGAAAATCATCTTAGGCTTACCATTTTATGGTCGTCACTGGACAACAGCACCAGATGGGAAGCATTCCCAGGGCAGAGGTGTAACCTACAATCAAGCTATGGCTCTGGCCAAAGATTGGTCTAAAAAGCCAAATTTCCATGAATCCGGCTGTTTACACATTGATGTTAAGCAGCCAGATGGTAGTCGAGATCAGATCTTTTTTGAAGATAAGAATACTTTTCTGGAAAAGATTAAGATTGCACAAGGTATGGCTGGCATTGCTTTTTGGCGGCTAGGCCAGGAAGATGAAAGAATATGGGAATATTTCTGATTGTTAAAGAGCCCTTTTTAGGGCTCTTTAACAATCAGACGCTAACAGGTAGTAAACCCGGAGCTTTAATTTTACCTGTAAGGACTTCCCAGGCAGCTGACAGGGAAGGTTGACGATAGCTGTAGGTAGTGATATAACCATCAACTAAATCCGAAAGAACTTTATATTCATATGGAGTTCTAAGCCCTACCGCAAAAACTCGTCCTTTTTGTTTCAAGGCTTTAATTATTGAAAGCTGTTCTGGATAACGATGGGCATCCATTGTTGTCACTACATATATTTCAGCATTTAAGGCCTGAAGTTTCTCTAGGTTAAGTTCATCCTTTCCAAAAGGAAGAACGAGAGATTGAGAGATATCTTCTTTGGCAGCATAACTTAAGGTAGTTGGATTTAAGGTAATATCTTCAGCAATGGTAATAGCTTTGGCCTGTAAATCGATGATAGCTATCTTACCCCTAAGCGGCAAGAGATTATCGCCTTTAAGAATGGTAACAGCACTTCTGGCAATAGTTTGGGCAATATTTAAGTTTTCCGGTGCTCTAAGTGATATAAAATCACATTGTTGCCAGTCTTGATCTATAATACCATAATCAATTTTAGCCTGAAGAATTCTCAGTACCGATTCATTGAGCCTTTCTTCGCTGATTCTTTTGGTATTTACTGCGTTTAATAGAGCATCAAAAGCTTCTAGTTGCAGTTTGGGTGTATGGCTGATTAAAACCATGTCTGCACCGGCGGCAATAGTTCTAATCGCTCCTTCTACGGTACCATAGTTTTCGCTTATAGCCTTCATTTCCATACAGTCGGTAAGAATTAAACCATCAAATTCTAATTCATCCCTTAGTAATCCGGTGAGTACATTTTTTGAAAGGGTAGCAGGGATGGTGGGATCTGGTTCTATGGCTGGAAAGGCAACATGAGCAGTCATGATAGCCCTTAATCCTTTTTGGATGGCCGACTTAAAAGGTATTAGTTCTACCTCGTGCAGACGTTTTGCAGGATGAGCTACAATCGGCAGGTTAAGGTGACTGTCCTGATCGGTATCACCATGACCGGGGAAGTGCTTCGCGGTTGCAATAACCATAGCATCTTGAAGGCCTAAAGCCAGTGCTGAACCGAGTTCAGAAACCAAGTTGGGATCTTCGCCAAAAGATCTAAGTCCAATAACAGGATTGTTGGGATTATTATTGACATCAAGTACCGGTGCCAAATTCATGTTAACTCCTAAAAGATATAGCTCTTCACCGGTAATTCTACCGGCCTGGTAGGAGAGAGTGGCTGATCTGGTAGCACCTAAGGCCATATTCCCGGGAAAGACTGTTACACCATCTGCAAGACGCATAACTGCTCCACCTTCTTGGTCAGTGGAGATAAAAAGGGGTAGTAAGCTTAGCTGTTGCAGTTTCAAACTAAGCTTTTTAACTTGGTCGGGGTTTTGAATGTTGCGACTAAAGTAGATGATCCCACCTGGTTTTATCTCATTTATTTGTCGAATGGTTTCTTCGCTAAGCTCAGCTTTTGGAATACCAATATGAAGCAATTGACCGACCTTTTCTTTTAAGGAGAGAGAGCTAAGCATCTCTTTAGCATTAGGCAACTATACCCTGCTACTTGTATATCCGCCAATTATATGCTTTTTGCCAAAAAGCAATTTAGGCATTACTTTGAAGTAGCAGGTTCACCTCCTTTCAGACCTAAGAGCAGGAATTGAATTTTCATTTACTACCCTCACATATCTTGGGTTTTACGAAAATGATATCGCTTTAGTGTAAGCCAAAAGACCACCTTTTGTTACAATGTTTAGTTGACGCTTACTTAAATTAACCACTAGCTTGATTTCGTTTCTAGTTCTTTGGTTTGTGAGACTAACTTCACCTTGTTGGAGGGATTGTTGGAGGTTATTAAATACCAACAAATCGTTTAAGCATACGGTATCATAATCAGAGGGATTTAAAAACTCTAAAGGGAGAATGCCAAAGTTGATTAAATTTGACTTATGAATCCGAGCAAATGATTTAGCAATAACAACTTTAACACCTAGATACATAGGTGCTAAAGCCGCATGTTCACGGCTGGAGCCTTGACCATAGTTAGAACCACCGATAATAAGACTTTGTTTGGCATCTTTGGCTCTAGAGGCAAAATCAGGATCAATGCTGTTAAATACATATTCGCTAATGGCTGGGATATTTGAACGCAAGGGAAGAATCTTAGCTCCTGCCGGCATAATATGATCGGTTGTTATATTGTCGCCTACCTTAATAACCACTGGCAGATGCAATTGATCTAAAAGAGGTTCTCCAAGGGGTACGGGTTTGATGTTAGGGCCACGAACTACTTCAACCTCAGCAGGCGTTTTAAAAGGAGGAAGAATCAGATGATCATCAAGGAGATACTTTTTTGGTTGACTTACCGGAATATATAAACCAAGTGTTCTGGGGTCTGTAATTTTACCGGCTAGAGCCGAAGCGGCTGCGGTTTCCGGACTTACAAGATAAACCAAAGCATCCTTTGTACCAGAGCGGCCTTCAAAGTTACGGTTAAAAGTACGCAAGGATACCGCTTTGCTTTTTGGGGCTTGCCCCATGCCTATGCACGGTCCACAAGCTGATTCTAAGATTCTTGCACCAGATGAGATCAGTTCAGCTAAAGCACCATCGCGAGCTAGCATCTCCAGCACCTGTCTTGAACCGCAGGAGATAACCAGACTGACATTGGGGTGAATAGTTTTGCCTTTCAGTATTTCAGCTACCCGCTTCATATCGGTAAACGATGAATTAGTGCAACTGCCGATAGCTACTTGGTCAACCTTGAGATCTATATTTTTAACAGGTTGAATATTGTCCGGTGAGTGAGGACAGGCAGCCAGGGGTTCTAATTTAGCTAAATCAATTTCAATGATCTCATCATAGGTCGCATCTTTATCGGCTGAAAGTTCCACAAAATCATTCTCTCGCCCTTGAGCCTTAAGAAAAAGTCTTGTTATTTCATCTGAGGGAAAGATTGATGTAGTTGCGCCAAGCTCTGCTCCCATATTGGTAATGGTTGCTCTTTCCGGTACAGTTAAAGTGGCTACCCCCTCGCCACCATATTCTATGATTTTATTGACACCGCCTTTTACTGTTAACAAGGAAAGGAGGTGTAAGATGATATCCTTGGCGGAGACCCAAGGTTGTAAACGATTTTTTAGTTCAATCCGTACAATTTTGGGCATTGTTAGATAAAAAGCCCGACCAGCCATTGCCACAGCAACATCTAAGCCACCTGCTCCAATTGAGAGCATACCTATACCACCGTTAGTCGGTGTATGACTATCAGAACCTAATAAAGTCTTACCTGGTTTACCAAACCTTTCGAGATGGACCTGATGGCAGATGCCATTGCCTGGTTTGCTAAAATAAATCCCATATTTAGCAGCTACGGTTTGTAAGAAAATATGATCGTCAGCATTTCTAAAATCAGATTGTAAAGTATTATGGTCAACATAACTAACTGACAACTCTGTTTTTACCTTGGGGATTCCCAGAGCTTCAAATTGAAGATAAGCCATAGTACCGGTAGCATCCTGGGTCAGAGTTTGATCGATCTTGATAGCGATCTCTGTACCTGTTATCATATCTCCAAAAGCAAGATGTGATTTAATAATTTTTTGCGTTACATTTAAGCCCATTCGTTGCACCTCCCGGAAAAAGATTGTTTTTATAATTTTACCTGAGAAAGGGCATACTTCCTATCCCTAAAAAGTGTATACTTGATTAAGAGAAATATTTAGGAGTGAGATCTTTGGAAATAGCTCTTTTTGAGCCTGAGATTCCTCAAAACACAGGTAATATAGCACGTCTTACAGCTGCTAGTGGAGTTAGTCTTAATTTAGTTGGTGCTTTGGGCTTCCATCTTAGTGATAAGCTTGTTAAAAGAGCAGGTATGGATTATATTAATTTAGCTTCTATCGAGCGAACTCTTACTCTTGAGGAGTTGTACCAGAAAAAGAAAAGTGGGCGTATTTGGCTTGCAACTACCAAAGGCACCCAGCGTTACAGCGATGTGGAATATAGCATGGAAGATACTATAATGTTTGGTCCTGAAAGCCGTGGACTTCCTAAAGATTTGCTTAATGCTCACCCCAATGATTGCATCCGAATTCCTATGTTTGAAGAGATTCGCTCATTGAATTTAGCTACCTCTGTAGCGATAATTCTCTACGAAGCTCTAAGGCAGCTAGATTTCCCTAGACTTTTTCCTTAAGTGAATCTTTACTAGATGGTACTAGACCGTTTTGGAGTAAAAAGAACAAAGTTGCGGTTATAATTGGGTAGTGAATAGCCCTAGAAGAGAGTCTGCCCGGCAGAAGTACAAGATAAGCTTTTCCTGTTATCATGCTTAGCCAGACTGTATTAAGTAAAACATGGCAAAGAAGTTCGGTTAGAGCAATGGTAAGGATTAAGTTTACCAATGAATGTTTCTTCTTTCTAAGCAAAAATCCCGGAAGAAAACCTACGAGTGCTGTTGTAAGAGTAAAGCCGGGGAAATAAGCACCACCCATAGGATTAATTAAAAAGCCAACTAAATCGGCAACAGCTCCAGTGGCTAGGCCATATAAAGGGCCTAGAGCAATCCCGGATAACATAATGGGTATAGTTCCAAGTGAAATGCGAATTACACCAAGATTAATACCAAAAAATCTTGTGAGTACAACAGCTATGGCAGAAAGTAAACTTGCAGAGATGAGATTTCTTGTCTTCAATGTAATCACCCCTTTTGACGAATCTGTTAAGCTCAATTATACCACAGGTCCAAACCTAAAAAATAGTTTAAATAAAAAGACTTTGTGGAAAGCCCAGCTAAAATGCGATTCTTGGTTGACTCAGAGCAGTTAAAAGTGATAAACTTATTCTGATATTTATGGTTTAAAGCCACACTGTGGGCTTTTTTTACTGTATTTCAACTGTATTTCATTTAGAAGTAATAAATTAAAAGACAGGAGAGTCGGCAATGAATATACTGGTTATTAACAGTGGCAGTTCGTCCTTAAAATATAAACTTTTTGATATGGACGAAGAAAAAGTTCTCGTAAGTGGTGTAGCAGAAAGAATTGGTGGGGAACACTCCTTTATTAAACATGAAAACGATGAAAAGACCATTATTAATGTTGACTTACCTAATCATAAAGCAGCCTTGAAGGAAGTTCTAAATTTACTTATGGATACAAAACTGGGAGCTATTAAGAATCTCTCTGAAATAGATGCTGTGGGACATAGAATTCTGCACGGACAAGAAGCCTTTTCGGAATCTGTAATTTTGGATCAAGAGAAAGTAGAAACCCTCAAAGGTTTTATAGAAATGGGTCCTTTGCATATGCCAGCTAATATAGGAGGTATCGAAGCTTGTTTTAGCTTAATGCCGGATACTCCCCAGATTGGAGCTTTTGATACGGCGTTTCATGCTACAATCCCTGCTAAAGCTCATTTATATGCACTGCCTTACGAGTTATATGAAAAGTATAAGATTCGTCGCTATGGTTTTCATGGTACAAGCCATAAATATGTAGCCAATAAAGCTGCCAAATTTCTTAAAAAACCTCTTGAAAGTTTGAAAATGATTACTCTTCATCTTGGCAATGGCTCGTCGGTAGCCGCTGTTAAAGATGGGAAATGTATAGATACATCAATGGGCTTTACTCCCTTGGAAGGTCTTGTTATGGGGACACGTTGTGGTGATATGGATCCTGCCATTGTACCATTTATTGGTAAAAAACTTAACATGACACCTGATGAAGTCGATGAACTAATGAATAAACAAAGTGGTCTTAAAGGCTTTACAGGAATTTCTAACGATATGAGAGACATCCAGCAAGCCAAAAAAGAAGGAAACAAACTGGCTCAGCTGGTCTATGAGATGTTTATTTATAGAATTGTCAAGTATATTGGTGCCTATACAACTGCCTTAGGTGGTTTAGATGTAATGGTATTTACCGCTGGTATTGGTGAGAATGACTACCAAGCCAGAAAAGATATTTGTGAGAAACTAGGTTTTATGGGTGTTAAGATCGACGAGAAACTGAATGACGGTTTAAGAGGTAAGGAGACTCGTCTTACAGCCGCAGATTCAAAGGTAGAAGTTTTATTAATACCAACTAACGAAGAATTATCTATTGCCCTAGATACCTATAGATTGGTCAATAACAAAAAATAAACTAGGAGTGAGGAAACATTGAACTCATTAAAGAGGCTTGTTTTAGAGTGCAGTAAAGAGCTTGTTTCTCTTTCACTTGTTAAAGCTACCTCAGGCAATGTTTCTCTGCGAGACAAAAACAGATTTTTTATTACACCATCCGGGTATCCTTTGCATAGTTTATCAGAAGATTTAATCGTCGAGATCAATTCTTCCGGGCAAGCTTTAGAAGAAAAAACCGGACCTTTTGGATTATTAAAACCATCGATGGAGACTCAATTACACCTCGCTATATATAATGCACATCCTGAGGCTAAAGCTATTGTTCATGCCCATCCTCTTTATGCTACAATTATAGGAACATATATACCTCTAAAACCTTTGACTTATGAAGCAGCAGCTTTTATAGAACCCATTGACTATGTACCACCATTGCAGCCAGGGAGTAAGGAATTAGCAGCCTATGTTGGTAAGACAACTGCGTCAGTTATTGTCCTTAAAAACCATGGTGTGGTAGTGTGGGGAGACAATTCTAAGGAATGTATCTTCAAGATGCAGGTTATGGAAGAAAACGCAAAGCAGACTTATATTGCCAATACCATGGGTGTTCTGCCAAAGTGATAAGGTTATTTATTTTTCTTAATATATAAAAAGGAGTAAGAAAAACTGATGAAACGCTTAGCTTATCTTGGTCTTAGTGTCGCATTGGTTTGTATTGCCACTATGATAATTCAGGTACCAATTCCGGCTACCAAAGGGTTTCTTAATTTAGGAGATAGTATTATTATGGTTTTGGCTGTTGTGTTTGGCGCAAGATTTGGAGGAATCTCAGGAGCAGTTGGCTCTGCTTTGGCAGATGTTTTATCTGGCTATGCCTATTGGGCACCGTGGACTTTTATTATTAAAGGCTTAGAAGGCTTGATTGTTGGACTTATTGTTTCAAAGTCATTTCAAAAGAAAACGGCCTTTAATTTTAGGACAACTATAGGAATTGGTGTAGGTTCAATGGTAATGGCTTTCGGCTATTTATTTGCGGGGGCAATAATGTATGGCTGGGCAGCGTCCTGGACAGATATGCCAGCTAATCTGGTTCAAGGTATTGGCAGCGCAGTTATTTCCCTGCCGGTGCTGTATGCTTTAAGGAGAATGCCTTTTTTCAATAAGAGCTTTGAGACGAAAAACTAAATGATAAATTAAGTAGAAAGAGGGGTAAAAAATGCATCTGGTTAGCTTAATACCTGGAGATGGAATTGGTCCTGAGATAACAGAAGCAGTTAAGGAAATTATGGCCAGCGCTAAAGCGCCAATTAAATGGGAACCGGTACTTGCCGGGCAAACAGCTTTGGAAAATGAGGCTGATCTTTTACCCCTTAAAACATTACAATCTTTAACCAAGAACAAAGTAGCACTTAAGGGGCCTTTAACAACACCAATCGGGACAGGATTTCGCAGTGTCAATGTTTCGCTTAGACAAAAGTTCGATTTATATGCTTGTGTGCGTCCTTATAAATCTATGCCCGGTGTTTCTTCTCACTATAATAATGTTGATATTGTTGTTATAAGAGAGAATACCGAGGATCTTTATAAAGGGATAGAATTTGCACCCGGTTCACCTGAAGTTGCTATGATAACCGAAATGAGTAGGGGAATGGTAGCTACCGATGCAGCAGTAGCTGTAAAAGCTATTAGTGGCAAAGCTTCAAGGCGTATTGCCAAGTATGCCTTTGAATATGCTAAGACTACAGGACGGAAAAAAGTAACAGCTTCTGCGAAAGCGAATATTATGAAATTTACAGACGGACTTTTCTATAAGGCTGCAAAAGAGGTAGCTAAAGATTATAAGGAAATTGAATATAATGAAGTTTTGGTAGATGCACTATGCATGAAGCTTGTGCAAGATCCCAACCAATTTGATATCCTTTTGCTACCAAACCTTTATGGAGATATTGTCTCAGACCTAGTAGCTGGTCTAGTTGGCGGTCTTGGTATGGCTCCCGGAGCTAATATAGGTACTAAAATGGCGATCTTTGAAGCTACTCATGGTTCGGCACCTGATATTGCTGGCAAGGATCTGGCTAATCCTACAGGATTACTCCTATCAGCCATTATGATGCTAGACTATTTAGGGGAGAATGATATTGCCAGAAAGATTGAAAGGGCTGTTTATATAGTTTTAAAAGATGGTAAAGAAGTTACTAAAGATCTCAATCCCAGAGGTGTAGCGACATCCAAAATGACTAAGGCAATTATTAAAGCGCTTTAGTATCATGATTGATTTTAGCGTAGGCTCCAAAGAGGCTGCGCTAATTATTTGCAAAAAAGGCCTTAAAGTGCTTATAATAAAGGAAAAAGGACACTTTAAAATTAACAGCTTTATTTAAACCCAGTAGATATTTCTTGTAACGTATATCCTAAAAGCAGCTTGACTTTTTTGTTATGCTATAAACGGAGGAATGTAAGATGGTTGACTCCAGATCGGATTATTTGACTGCTTGCTGGCAAGAGAAAGTTCGGCAAGCAGCATCTCAGATGATAACATGCCGTGTGTTTACGGCATTTAACACTAATGTTGATGTAGTAGTCCATGTAAACAATGAAAACCTTAACTGTATTCTAGAGAAAAACCCGGCTCTTAAAAAGAAAAAGCTTACGAGAGACTTTACTCGTCAAGCTGATGTTATCGATACTCCTGAATCTTTTATAACTATGTTGCTAGGAGCCATGCAAAAAGGGAAGTCACTTTATGCACTGACTAACTGTAACGGATTTTTAATGTGGTTAGAAGAGTCATTTAGTGAGGCTAAGGAGATTCTAGGGGGACAGGCAGGAATTGTTGCCAACCAAATTAGTTCACTTAATGCTCAGGCTGTTGTCTATTCTCGTTTACTGTCACCAAAACAAGCAGCTCTTTTTAGAGATGATGTTTTAGCACCTAAGATAGAAAACAACCAGCTAATTTTAGATGCGGTTAAAAAGGTTTCAAGCCCTACCGATCAATGCAAAATAAACTGGATCTTTGAATATGCAAAAGGGATAACCATTAAATTTGGTGAGATAACAATTACCACCCCAAGAGCTAATAGAGTTATTTTAGCTACCAGACCAAAAAATGCTATTATGTCTTTTCCTGATGAAATGATGTCTTATCTGCCTCAGCTAGGTAAGCAAATCGATTTGGCCTTTATGGCAGGATATCATTATATTTCCGAGAATAACCCGGATGGAAGAAATTATCAGGAGTTCTTAGAAAAAGCCATAAAAGAGATCGAAGCTTTACGTGAAGAAAATCCCAAACTTGCTTTCCATTATGAATATGTACCTATGAAAGCGAGAAATCTAGAAGCAAAAACTTTAGCTTTAATTGGCGATGCAGTTGAAAGTTTTGGTATTAACGAGAATGAGATTAAACTTGTTTTAGATGATTTTAATTTCCTGGAAGAAAGAAAAGCTCTTGAAACTTCGGAAAGAGCCTATACACTTTACAAGGCAGCTTTGCCTATATTCAGAAAGATGAGCTTAAAAAGACTCCATGTTCATAATCTAGGTTACTATGTAGTTATTATCGCTAAATCGTACCATGTCTCTCCTGAAAGATGTCGAGAAGCTTGTCTGTATGCTTCTTGTGTAAATGCTCTTAAAGCTAAATATGGCGGTTATGTCTTGGCGGATAAGTTAAAAGAGGCCGGAAATTATCCTTTATCTAGCATTGGCTTTAAGCAGCTTAAGGGAATCAAGGAAGAACTTAACCTAACCGATGATTTTTTATCTACCGGTATCTATGAAGGTGATGATCACTATCTTTTAGTGGTTCCTGCTCATGTAATTGCAAATCCAGTAAGTACGGTAGGAATGGGGGATACAATTTCATCAACTTCGTTTGCTTTAGAGTATAGTGAAAAGAGGTAGTATCCTTAGTTTATATAAGAAAGCGAGGTGGCTTTTATGCGTGAAATAAAAAAAGTTGCTGTAAATCGCAAAGCTCGACATGAATACTTCATTGAAGATACTCTTGAAGCGGGTCTTGTTTTACAAGGCACAGAGGTTAAATCGTTACGACTTGGCCGCTGTAATATGCAGGATGCATATGCAGCTATCAAAAAAGGCGAAGTTTTTATCCATAATATGCATATTAGCCCCTATGATCAAGGAAATATTTATAATCATGATCCTTTAAGACCTAAAAAGGTTTTATTAAATAAAAAACAGATTAGAACTTTAATCGGGAAGACACAACAAGAAGGTTATACTCTTATTCCTTTGGAGATCTATTTCAACGAAAGAAACTGGGCTAAAGTTATCTTGGCTCTTGCTAAAGGTAAGAAACTTTATGATAAAAGAGAGGATATAGCCAAAAGAGATATTAAGCGACAAGCAGAACGTGTGGTTAAAGAGCGCAATGCATATTGACATAAGTCGAGATAACCACTAGTATTATATTGCAGGGGGGCGATTTGGCTTCGACGGGAAGTTACGATGGTAGTCGCAGCGAGCCGAGTTTTCCGCAAGCTCGTTAAAAAGGCGGAAGCGTTTATAAACGCCGATAATAATTTAGCTTACGCTGCTTAATTAAAAGCAGCTGTCCTTAGATAGTTTATCTGTGGCTATCTAAAGGGCATCAAATTAACAGGTTGCCGTTTAGCCATTACCTGTGGGCGAAGACGAAAGATTTTTACAGGTGTAGTGACAAAGGAGCCTGTCTGGTGGCGTTCTTTGAAGCGAAAATAATTAAGTAGCCAGACTATGCTCGTAGACGGGACTATGGTCGTCTTTTCGGACGTGGGTTCGACACCCACCGCCTCCACCATTGAAATCCATAATTTTAAATGTTATATCAAGTCGATCTTCGTAAACCACAACCTTTTCTACATAGGTTTGGATAATGTTTTTCATCTTAAGCAAGTCCTTAGATTCTAGGGCTTGCTTATCTTTTTTTAGATAAACTTTCATCATATCCTCATTAAGCTCTATACGACTTTCCGAGGTGAGCTTATTCAGATCTTTTGTTAAAATTCCCTTTTGTTCCTCTAGTCCGGTTAAGGTTTCCTTCATAGATTCGGTATAGAGGCCGTCTTTTATTGCTTTGATTATTCGATCTATTTTTGTAGTAACTTCAACAAGCGTTTTTTCGGTTTTTTCTACTATCGTTATTCCCTAGATAATTTATTTTTCTGCGCAACGCGAAGTTTTTCAACTAATGTCGCTATGCCTGCATTGAATCCTATTTAGGATATTTTCTGTAAGGCATTCGTAACATATCTTGCTTTTTAACCCTAATACGATACGCCAGCCACAAATCAATTTTGTGAAATTCTTTTTTTCTAGTTAACTCTATATCAATTCCCATTGCTTCTGTAGAGTACTCAAAGCCATTGTAATAGACAGAACCTATCATATGAAAAGGAAGAAGATCAAAATTGGCCATATCGAAACCTAAATCGGTAATTATTTGGGCAACTTCTTCAGATGTAAGAGTAGGATCTACAGCTCTGATAAATATTTCTATTGCTGTTTTACAATTCTGAATCACCTTTTGATTATCACCATAATGTGCTTCTAAAGAAATAATTGCGCTTTTTATTTGATTTGAAAATGAGTTTGATGTTAACTGAATATACAGATAATCGTAAGGCTCATTTGGCATTCTAAAGCCCCAGTAATTAGAAACTTGTTCTGGAAGTTTCCAGAGGATTAGATCGTTTCTATTCATTGCAACTGCAAATGCATTCCAAGTATCTTCAAAAGCTTCTTTATTTTCTAAACCACTGTCTGGAAGAAGGAAAGCGGATGCTTTTGTGATAGCTTTTTCGCGAATAGTATCTAATGTTTTTTGGTAATGATTATTAATAAAATCAATCAGTAAAAATACTTCATAGGGATGGTCAGTTTGCGAAGAAACTCCCAAATTAATAGAACCCCTGTTAATTGTGTAAGTTTCTTTGGCCATAGCATTACCATACTTTTCGACAAGGAAAGGTTGTAGGTCAAGTAAGGCTTCCGCGTCTATGTATAGAGAAGATCTTCCTTGGGGTACATAGAAAACATCGGGAGCGTCTTTTGCTGCAAAATCAGCGAGAATACGCTGTTCATACCCAGATATAAAACCAGTTTTAAATTGCATGTCTTCGTATGAAGTTGGGCTAATTTCTAAAACAACTTCGACCTCTGGATACATCTCCTCGAACTCATACTTGATCTCTTTCATGTACTCCTCTTCCAAGTAACCTCCGTAGCCACTCAACCTGAGATTGATTTTATCATCGCTCACACTGGGCTTACTTGCCAAAAATGAAGTTGGCAAGAATGACTTCACAATCAAAACACCAGCTAGCAAAATGAGAACAATAAATATCACAAAAGTTCCGCGATCTTTCAATTTAGAACCTCCTTCATTGTTCTAGAGTTTTCATCTTTTTCCGTTGCCATGCTGGCATATTTAGCCACCCTTGCTGGTATTCCCAAGCAATATTTTCGATTAAATCGATAGCTTGGGAACGATTTTTACTTAACTTATTTACACCAAAGCTAAGATAGGCATTTATTTTTACAATGGTACTTTCATCGATATAAGAGGCTATTACTGTTTCTTCTTCCAATTGTCGAGCTGGATTTGAGACTAACATAATCACATCATATCTTTCAGGGGAGCTCTGTAACTTCTGTAACATCTTAGGGATGGCTGTCAACATATTTCCACTGTGCTTGTTTGCATAATAAATTTTGACCACGAAACCTGAAGATGCCTTGTAATCCTTAACGAAAGCTCTGAGGGGTTCTTCTAGCATAATTTCAGGATAAAAAATACATGCTATTTGCTCGCTGGTATTTTGAAAGGACTTCCAACTTGGAAATATCTTCCAACCAAGAAATATAATTGTTAAGAGCAATCCCCCAAGCAAAAAGAGCAAAAAACGTTTTTTCATAGACATTTTCCTCCTTTAACTTAGGTTAATCGTTCTTCTTCGTTGTAAGAACACCTTCTTATATTCAAGTCATAGACAGGAAGCTCTTACCTTCCTGTCTTTGAACGACCCTATTCTACTCAATATAAGTGGTAACTCCAACCTTGAGGTTCTATATATACAGAGTCTTTATTTATTGATACTTCGACTATTTCGTCGTTTGGTTCTGAGGCTTCAGTGAAGTAAAGAACAAACTTTGGTTCTCTGATCTGATGCATTAAACTGAATAAACCAAATAAAGCTGCTAGGATTGCTGCTGCCGCTGTAAGAGATTCATACCAAGTTAGGACACCAAAGCAGGTAGCTAGAAACGCTAACAAGGGCACAAATACTAAAACCAACCATAACGGACACTTCGATTTAGAAAACCGCAATCGCGTTTAGCTTCACTCCTATATAAACATTTTGTGCTTTTTCCCGCGTTACAAGGTGGTCTGTTTCGTTGTTGCGCTCTGTTTTCATAGAATGCTTTCTTGGGAAATCATGTATAATCATTAGTTCCTTTGATTTTGGTGCTTGTCCTTCTTTTATTCAGTCTTAAAGAACCTAATCGTCCCTAAGAGTGCCTTATCATACTTATGTCTATTGTGGATTTGATATAGTACGTACCGCCTCCACCATAAAAGAACTTAAATATTGATACAATAGAAACTCCTTGATTTCAAGGGGTTTTGTTGTTTTTGGAGATAAATTTAAGATGAATTTTCTATATTTGCACACAGTATTGCTAAATTATGCACACCTGTGTGCAGTTTTTTTGAGTGGGTGCTCTTTTTAGCGATAAGGGGATTTGGTTAATTCTAACTGGCTTTTTTGTTATTATTTAATATAATATAGTTATGACTTGGAAGATTGGAAATAGTTAATAATGTTTTTTAGTTTAAGATTGATTTTAGAGGCATTGATATGAAAGGGGGGAGGCAATGGGAAATTTTGTTTTAGATGGAGTCATGGGTTTATGTGTAGCTGATGCATTAGGTGTTCCAGTAGAGTTTATGGATAGGGGAACCCTTAAAAAAGATCCAGTAGTTGGTATGAGAGGATATGGTACATACAATCAACCTGCTAGTACACGGTCGAGTACATATGAGGGCGTGTCTCGCTGAGAATTGACACGCCCTGCTACAACCGAAAAGCGAGGGAGCAACTTCCATTACTACTATCCTAAATATATTAATGCTTACCATAAAGAAAATTACCCGACCTGTAAAGGGAATCTGCACCCGATGGACAAACTGACATTATAGTAGACGATAAGATTTGTATATGAGTTGAACACCCAGGTCAAGGTTGCTTATTTGCCAAAAGGAGGAACAAGATGTTTGATTATACAGACAACAGCAACAATCTTTGGGAAGCGATTGCCGATGATTGGGATAACCGTGTTGGCGATGATGGCAACGACTTTCATCGTGAACTAATCCGCCCGGCTACTCTGCGAATGTTAAATCCGTTGAGTGGTGAACGCATTTTAGATGCTGCTTGCGGTAACGGTGTGTTCTCACGGTATCTGGCAGAACTCGGCGCAGAGGTCGTCGCTTTCGATTACAGCCCTGCCATGATTGAACATGCAAATAAACGCTGTGCGCCATTTATGGATCATATCTCGTTTTCTGTTGCGGACGCTACTAACTACGACCAGTTAATAACGCTTGGTAATGGGAAGTCATTTGATAAAGCTGTTGCGAATATGGCGGTCATGGGCATACCCGATATATCCCCATTGTTCAAAGCTGTTTTTGAAATGCTTCAGCACGATGGAGTGTTCGTTTTTTCCGCTACTCACCCTTGCTTTCAAACGCCTGGTAAGAGCTTTACCCCTGACGGAAGCGGTGTGATTACAACCGATTACATCAACTCAAAACGCTATTCATATCAGATACTAGCTGATAATCCAAAGTGCGCCTATCACTGGCATCGTCCTCTGCAAGACTTATTGAGGATATGTTTTGACGCTGGTTTTGTTCTTGATGGTTTAGAAGAACCAGTATTCGCCAAAGGATGTTGTACACACTCTGTCTGGGAGAATGTTCCATTGCCGATTGTTATGCGAATACGGAAACTATAAGGAAGATGTTCTATGCCAAAGTTGCCGAACATGCTCATAATCCTGTCATATGACCCGAATTAGAAAATCGAATTTGAACGGATCCGTGATTGGAGCAGATAGGCGACTTAATGCTTTTTAAATCAAATACGTTAGCAGTACATCCACCTCTGGTTTGTACGCTAAGCCTATCATTGATATTGTGGCTGTTATGGAAGTCTATGATACTGTCCTGGCTTATTGAGGAAGTGAACGGTGACCGTGTTCTCAACACTAACCTAAAGACAAATTTTATTCTAGGTGATATAAACAAAGCCATTCAGGAGGGCGAAACGACGTGAATCTTGAAGTGGATTGGAAGCCCAAGAAGCGATGCTATTGCAACATTACCTTTCCGGGCATTATTGATTGCATATTATGCAGGGGCTAATGGAGGTAAATAAACTGTGACTGATACAATAAAAATCACTGGCGCACGAATCCACAATCTGAAAAAAATTGATGTTGAAATCCCTAAAGGCAAACTGACAGTCATAACCGGCGTGTCCGGTTCGGGCAAGTCCAGCCTTGCCTTTGATACACTATACGAAGAAGGTAAACGGCGGTATCTGATGTTTTCGGATACAGCGTTTATGGTGGATAGCATTCCCACCTTTGAAAGAATAACCGGATTGTCGCCTACGGTAGCGGTAGAACAGCGGATAACACGCCAGTCAAATCCACGAAGTACCGTTGGAACACGCACAAAAATCAGTGCCATGCTTGCGATGCTGTTCGCTAATTATGGAAAACGCGACCCCGAATATGATGACGGTCTGCCGCTGGAGATGGCGATGTTTCAAAAGAATTCGGCAAAAGGAATGTGTGTGCGGTGCTTGGGGAGCAGCATGACTGCTACGGTAAATGAAGAAGTGTTATTTAAAAATCCCGAAAGGTTATTGAGGGATATATTGCCGGAGGTCACTCGTGGCGGAACAGGACGTAGATTCCGAGAGTTTTGTCAATTTCACCATTTTTCTTTTGAACAAAGATATTGCGATTTAACCACAGACGAACAAACTCTACTCATATATGGTGACGGAGGGAAAACGCCATTTAACGGTGTGATTCCGTGGCTGTTGCGTTCAGGTAAAATAGAAGAAATCAGTGGACGGCAAAATTATCTTTATAAAAAAGCTGGATTGATTACTTCTAAATCATGCCCGAAATGTAAAGGAACAGGGCTTGGTGAAGCTGCTTCCCACACCACCGTAGGGAATAATACCATTTCTGAACTGGAATCAATGTATATCCGCGATCTTCGGGGCTTCTTTACAGACAATCCTGAATTACCCGGTAAAAGGCTTACCGAAGAAATTTTGCTCAAATTAGAATGTATGGATGACGTGGGCTTGCATCACCTCGCTTTATCTCGACCCATTACAACTCTCTCGGGCGGAGAAATTCAACGCCTATTCCTTGCCAGTTATGTCATCGCCGAAATGGATTCCATCATCTTCATTTTTGACGAACCCACCATCGGTTTGCACGAAGTAGAAAAACAAAAGCTCATTTCCATTATTCAAAACTTGATAAAGCGCGGAAACACGGTAATCGCCGTAGAACATGACGAAAACTTTATGAAAGCTGCTGACTATATCATCGACCTCGGCCCACGTGCCGGGGAACATGGCGGTCAACGGATTTTTCAAGGAAGCTATGCCGATTTCATGGGTTGTGATAATTCTCTGACTTCGCCCTATTTATCAGGTAGAGCGGCAATGCCGATAAAAACAGTGTACAAACCGATTGACAATCAAAAACTGTTGACTCTTAAAAATTGCTGCATCCATAATCTACGAAATGTTTCTGCGGAGATACCGCTCGGGTTATTGGTCGGTGTGGCAGGTGTATCCGGTAGCGGCAAGTCCAGTCTTATTTCCGACACTCTTGTTCCGAAACTGAAAGAAAAGTTGAAAAACAAACTGGTGTCGGACGATGAGGATAAAAATGTGGATGATGAAATTTTACCTGATACCGAAATAGGCGGTACAGAGCATATTAAGAAATGCGTTATCATCGACCAAAAGCCAATCGGACGTAGCCGTACATCCTGTCCCGCGACCTATACCGGAATTTTTGATAAAATCCGTGCGCTGTTCGCCAAACAAAGCGGAATGGATCCTGGACTTTTTACGGTCAATTCCAAAGGTGGCTGCCGCGTTTGCAAGGGCGATGGCGTGATTCATTATCATGTAGGCATGGGGAATTTCATTGATTTAGAATGTGAAACGTGTGCCGGAACCGGCTTTATTGAGGAAGCCATGTCGATTATGTTGGACGGTAAAAACATTCGTGAAATTTTAGAAATGAGTGTTTCCACTGCTATCGCCTTTTTCAAAAAGAAAGATAAAACCATATTAAAGATGCTACAAACGCTGGAGCGTGTCGGAATGGGATATATCAGGTTAGGGCAAAAAACACCCACTATCTCTGGCGGCGAAGCACAAAGGATTAAGTTGGCATCGGAGCTTGGAAAATCCGGCAGCGCAAAGGGTAACGTCTACATACTGGACGAACCGACCACTGGGTTGTCATTTTCAGACAGTGAGCGGTTAATTCATTTGATGCAGGAACTTGTAGATGGCGGCAGCACGGTAATTGTTACCGAGCATGACCCGTCCGTGCTGTCAAATTGCGATTATATTATTGAAATGGGGCCAGGCGGCGGCAGTGACGGCGGATATGTGCTTGCTACAGGAACGCCTGCCGAACTGAAAGTTAATAGCAAATCTATAATCGGGAGGTATTTGAAATGAACCATGCCTTCCTTCAACGACTTGACGACTATATCATCGAACACCGTTATCGTCTTGTGAATTCTGTTTTGGTTTATGAAAATGACGAATTGGTTTTTGAACGGTATTATAATAAATTTATGCCGGAAAGCCGCAATCAAATAAAATCTGTTTGGAAAAGCATATTGTCCCTTACGCTTGGTATCTGTCTTGATAAAGGAATTATAGGTAGCATTGAAGACCCAGTATGCCGCTATTTACCGTCTTTCAATGAGGACATACACCCTTATCACAAGCATATGACCATTAAGCATCTGCTCACCATGTCCAGCGGGATTTACTGGAATGGTGGCGTTCATTATCATTGTCCCATGTTTGAGCAGTTGCGGCGTTCCCGAAATTGGGTGGAGCATATTGCTGATGTCCAAATGAAGGCTCTACCGGGTTCGGTTTTTCAATACAAGGAATGGGATGTCGTTCTGCTTTCTGCTGTGATTGGTACCGCTTGCGGAAATTCATCGTGGGATTATTGTTATAAGCATTTATATCAGCCATTAGGGATAGAAAGCGATAAGTGGACGCAAACGAAATGCGGTGTTGATTATCCCTCTTTCGACGCAGACATAACCTCCGATTTATCCGCTCGTGACCTTGCTAAAATAGGACTGTTGATGCTCCACGGCGGCAAGTGGAAGGGGCAATGTATTATATCGGAAGAATATGTGAAAGCGGCAATTTCATCGTCAGAAGTGAATAGTGGCTATGGATTTTTATGGTGGTTATCGGATAAGGGCTATCACGGACGAGGTTTTGGCGGTCAGGAGTTGAATGTATATCCCAACGAAGATATTGTCGCGGTGGTTCAGGCGACCGTCACGCCAAGCAGTAAGAGTTATGGAGATATTTGTGCTGGAATTATAAGCGAATAAACGCAAGGAGGTTTTGAGGTATATCCAATATTAGAAACAAGGAGATTGTTATTAAAGCCTTTGCAGGAAAGCAATTTGGATGATATGTATAAGTTATATTCAAATCCGACAGCTTCCGAAACAATGGAATATTGGGATTCCATATACAGTTTTGCAAACCCTGTCATTAAACCTAAAAGAGACGTATTCGTTAAAACTCTAAAAACAGTGTTATCAAAAGGCTTTTTCGACGAAGGAGTGTGGGAAGAAGAAAACCAAAATTATAGATACCCATGTTTGAATGGATGGAATGTATTTCCTTGTTAACGTATCAGCGCTGGGTACAGTATGCATTTGGCTAACGGCCAATGCGAAATCGACAGCACGCTCGTAATCGTAGTGGTAGTGGAATAGGATATCCAGCCGTGAGCCGGGATTAACGGTGACCGTGTCTGACGCGTGAATGAAAAACATTTCGTTTAAATAAAAACTGCCGTGATGAGCCTACCCGCGAACCTTTGTCTATACCGATTTCCACTAAACAAACCTCGCTGTAGCGTGGGATGGTTCCTCGGCGTTGGTTTTTGAATACAATTTCTTTTCCAAAGGCTATGCCTATTCCGACATTCGGAATGTGTGCGGTAACTTCTACAATGAGAAAGCGAAAGCGGCGATTTTGTCCGCGTATGGCGCAATAGACGAGCGTGAAGTTATCATAGACGACATCGCGAAGACTTTCCCGCATTGGGCTAACACCCTGTTGGAAAGGGTTAAGGACGGGAGGCTGCTAGCAGCGGTGGAAAAATTTGTGCAGAAGAAAATCATTATGTCCTTTGACGAGTTTTTGAGCTTTCGTAATGTGGAAATTAGAAATAAGGATCACGAGAGAATCGTGCGGATGTTTTACCCGCATCTCACCAGCGTGTGCGGTGTGCCAGAAGCTTTATCGAAAGTGATTGGAGAGATAATCGGTGTTGACTTCTTCGGGGCGTCTATTATAACTGGATGCTTCACAAACGACGATACGATCGCGCCGTATGGTACGCCTGACTTATATTGTAAATGGGATAGTGGGATTCAAGTCTATTTATATGGAGCGTTGCCCAAAAGCAATTTTCTCGCGTTACAACCCAATGAATATGTGCTGTTTGCTCTCTCTGACCAAATCACCAACAACGTAGAGCAAACGATGGATCATCACTTTTATATGAGGTGTGCCCAATGAAAAAGTTTATAACAGAAAATAAATCATTCACTATCACGGTCATTGACCATGCCAAAGACGGAAAACCGCTACATTGCCGCAACGGTCACGAAATCGGCGATACATATGCTTTTGAATATGGTTGCCCCATGCCGACTAATGACTGCGGCGGGTTTTGCTCGAAAACAATGACGAATCTTTACCGGTTAAAAGAAATAATTTATGCTAACGGAGATTTGCGGATATTGGGGTTCTCAAATAACCACGATATAGAGTTCCCCTGTCCCGACGGCGCGGTATGGTTTCGGATGCAAATTCACGACCTCGCCGAAATACGCCCTCTGACCGCCGATGATCTATCGCAATATGCTGACGTCATTCGCTGCAGTTTTGCTACCGTCGCAAAAAACTTCGGCTGGACAAGGGAAAACTGCCCCGGTCACACGAGCTTTATCACCGATGAACGACTGTTAACCAAAATAAAAGACGGTTATTTCCCGTTCGGTCTGTGCGTCGGCGAAAAAATCTTCGGGTTCGCGTCCATCACCGATATGGGCGGTGGCATATATGAAATGAACGATGTGTCCGTTTTACCGGAATGGCGCCATTATGGATACGGAAAGCGAATGATTGATTTTTGCAAAGAAAAAATCAAAGAACTTGGTGGCAATAAAATGACAATCGGCATCGTGGAGGATAACACCGTCCTCAAAGAATGGTACACCGCGAACGGTTTTATCCACACAGGAACGAAACAATATGGTAGTCTACCATTTACGGTAGGTCATATGGAATGGAGCGTAACATGAATGTCAGCATTGATACATCAAAAATAAGGATTGAAACGGACAGGCTGGTTATTCGAGCGTTTTGTAAGGATGACTTCTCCGACTTCTATGAATACGCCAGTGTTCCGGGCGTCGGTGAAATGGCGGGTTGGCCGCATCATAAAACCAGCGAAACCTCCGAACAAATCTTACAGAGCTTTATGATAGAAAAAGAAGTTTTTGCTCTTGCCCTCAAAGAAAACGGCAAGGTGATCGGTTCGCTGGGGTTACACCATTCATGGGCAAATGAAGAACCTAAATACGCAAACATGACATCCAAGGAAATCGGCTATGTTCTTTCCCGCAATTATTGGGGACAAGGGCTTGCACCGGAAGCGATCAAAGCGATAATCGTCATGTGTTTTCATGAGTATTGCTGCGATATGCTGACTTGCGGGCATTTCAGTACAAACTATCAATCCCGCCGTGTTATCGAAAAAAATGGATTCAAGTTAGAAAAACAAAGTGTCTATCATTCTAAGCAGCTTGATATGGAATTTGATTGCATGAAATATGTTTTATTAAGATCGGAATGGTCAGATGCGGCTTGCTTTGTCCGTCCCGCGCAAATAACGGATGCCGCCGAACTTGCTAAAATCCTCTGTGATTCTTGGCAGGCTTCTTACAACAGCATCCTCACGCCGGAAGAACTGGAACGCAACACTAATCTTGAATCACGGACGATTATGTTTGAAAGGCTTCAAAAATCTGGTGTTGGTAATATAATGATTGCCTTTTCAAACGGTGATCCCTGTGGAATGGTATCTTTTGGAAAAAGCCGTGACGCTGATTTGGCGGATTATGCTGAGATTGTCGCTATTTATTCCCTTAAAGAATATTGGGGCAAGGGTGTTGGCAGTCGATTGATGGAGCTTGCGCTGATCGACTTGAAGCGACAGGGATATAAGAACGTATTGTTGTGGACATTTGAAGCAAATACAAGAGCACGGCGGTTTTATGAAAAGCATGAGTTTGTAGTGGATGGAACAGTTAAAGACAGCGGCTTTGGCAACAGAAAGGAAGTGCGTTATCGGAGGGATATTTGAATGAGTAAAAACTATGCTGTTATCGTCCGTTTTGACGAAGAAACGGACAGAGGATGAACAAGCTACGTGGCTTAATTGGCGGAAGCGGGTTATTCTGTCCCGGAATGGCCACTGTGTATCACGATTGCGGCATACGGAGATTTTGACGATAAATTGCTTTGTCCGAATTTTCATCCAAACATAACAAGATTAAATCGCTCTTATTTCATTGAACATCTTGCCTACCGGCACGACGCTGTGAGGAATTTAGAGGAACAGCTTAACGAAAGCGTAAACCCTGTATGATCGGAACCGGCGTAATGTGCGACCCATATATTCATCTGGAGGAGGAGCTACGCGTTACACGGCTGTGTCTTGAATTGATGGAAAAGGACGGATTCGGGCTGGTGATCCAGACAAAATCCGCGAGGATACTGTGGGATTTGGATTTACTTCAGGCAATCAATGCGAGAACAAAATACGTAGTGGCAATCACGCTGACCACCTATGATGAAGATTTGTGTTGTATAATTGAACCGGAGGTATCTACGACTGCGGAGTGGTCTGCTTTGCTGGAAGCCATGCGCGATGCAGGAATCCCCACTGTAGTCTGATGACGTTAACTTTACCCATAAATAACGATACTGAAAATAATTTGCATGGGTTACTGGATTATTGCGTCAGAGCGAAGATTCACCGAATAATCAATTTCGGGTTCGGCGTGACCCTACGTGAAGGCGAACGGACATTTATGGGAGATTTACCGTGATGTCTGTAAAAAAACGGTCTACTTTATCGCCTCAGCAATGTGTTCGGATACATAGGGAAATTTGAATAGAAGAACAGCAATTATCGTTTTTTGGATGAAAGGGGTATGTCAAATGATCATGCAAAATAAAACTGTGTTGATTACGGGAGGAGCGTCGGGCATCGGGAAGGCTTCTGCGATTGCATTTGCGAAAGCGGGCGCAAATGTATTTATCATTGACATTGATGTTGACAGTATGAATGCTGTCGCTGATGAAATCACAGCTTTCGGCGGTAATGCGGTAGCGCATAAGGCCGATGTTTCAAAGGAACATGAAGTATCGGATGCGGTCGCCCGCTGCGTTGAACTTTTCGACTCTATTGAATATGCCCACAACAACGCTGCAGTCATTATCAGCAAATCGACTGTGAACTGCACCGAAGATATTTGGAACGCTACAATGAACACAAATTTGAAAGGCTATTGGCTCTGTATGAAGCATGAAATTTTACAAATGCAGAAGCAAGGTCACGGAAATATCGTAAACACCTCTTCCATCAGCGGTCTTATCGGACGCGCCGGAGATATGCCGTACAATGTCAGTAAGTTCGGCATTATCGGCTTGACCAAAACTGCCGCTTTGGAAAATGCTGACAAAAATATCCGTATCAACTGCGTTTGCCCCGGAGCGATACAAACGCGGGAATGGAACGACCGTGTTCTTAAAAAGTTAGGTGGATTGCATCCCATGAACCGGATCGGACAGCCGGAGGAAGTGGCAAACGCCGTTATGTGGTTGTGTTCAGATAATTCTTCTTTTATCACAGGACACAGCTTGGTTATCGACGGTGGCCGGATTGCGGGAGAGTGGTAATGAGGAATGAAAACTATAGTTTTTAAACTTTTTGATTTAGAATTGGTAGGTTGCCAATGGGTTCATCCACACTGGGACAAAGAATTTTGAACGTCGGCCGTTTACGGTGGGATATAAGGAGCGGAGCATATGAGTAGACGGTAGACGGGTTATTTCGCTCAGTAGAATGGATTAATAAAAGGGGTATGCTCTAAAGGGAGATTAATGATTGTCGCTGACCTTGGTGGCACTTTTTAGAATATGTGTTAAGCCATGTAGATTCCGCGCGAGCTAGATACTGTTATGACAGCGGATATCATAACTACCGAACCCCAAACGAGGATTTGTTGTCACGAATGGTTTACGCCAGATGGCTCTGCATCTGCATGACAACGACAGCAGCGCTTAGCATTGATTACCGTTTGACGGTACGATTGATTGGTCGTTCGCTATGAAAAAAATAGTCCAAGCTGATTATACAGGTGCAGTTGCACTAGATTCTGCAACTGGTAAGTTTTCCAGGGCGTTTTTGGCAAGAAATGAGCTGAGCAAAGGTCACTCTGTGAACTTTTTATTTTTTGTGGGCTATTATTTTTTTAAAATATTATCATACTCACATTGACAAAACTTGATTTGATGCATATATTTATAGCATATCAAATATTTTTGATGCGAGGTGATAATTTGGAGACGGTTTATGAGGAACACGCAAAAGTTTTTAAAGCCTTTTGCGACGAAAAACGACTGCGAATACTTGAATTATTATGTAGCGGTGAAAAATGTGCTTGCGTATTATTGCAACAGATAGATTTGGGGCAGTCAGGGCTTTCCTACCATATGAAAATATTAGTCGAGTCGGGTATTGTGGAGAACCGACAGGAAGGTAAATGGACGCATTACAAAATCAGCGAAAAAGGCAGCACTTATGCTATAGCTTTGCTAAAGGAGCTGACAACGCCAAACACAGTTTTAGGAAAAAATAATTGCTGCAAATGATAAGGCCATCCATTTGATGGCTTTTAACAGGAAGAATACATCAAAAGATTTTGATATGATTGTCCATTTTAGAAAGAGGGTTATCTGATGCCAGTGTTAAAAGCAGTCTGGGATTTTTCACAAGACAATATCCTTGGCATGAAATGGCTGAATGATTTAATTGGAGGAGTGTTATCTTTTTTCGGGCTGGATACCTCCAGTCGCTGGATCGGGAGCATTCAGTTTTTCATTTATGATGTTATAAAAATTGTGGTTCTTTTATGCTTCCTGATCTTTATTATCAGCTATATCCAAAGCTACTTCCCGCCGGAACGCAGCAAGAAGATATTAGGACGGTACCACGGTATCGTGGCGAACTCTGTTGCAGCCTTGCTTGGAACGGTAACGCCGTTTTGTTCCTGCTCGTCCATTCCGTTATTTATAGGCTTTACATCCGCAGGGTTACCACTTGGAGTCACTTTTTCATTCTTGATTTCTTCGCCAATGGTAGACTTGGGTTCTCTTGTCCTGTTAATGAGCATATTTGGAGCAAAAGTCGCTATTTTATATGTAATATTCGGTTTGGCAATTGCTATAATTGGTGGCACTCTAATCGAGAAAGGACATATGAAAAAGCATGTTGAGAGCTTTATCTTGACGGCCGGAAGTGTTGATATTGAGTCACCGGATCTTACAAGAAAAGACCGGTTGATCTATGCAAAGGAACAAACGCTGTCTACATTTAAAAAGGTTTTCCCATACATCCTGATCGGTGTTGGTATAGGTGCCGTTATTCACAACTGGATACCCGAGGAATGGGTGGTATCCCTGCTTGGAAGTCAAAACCCCTTCGGCGTAATCTTAGCGACACTCATAGGTGTGCCGATGTATGCTGATATCTTTGGCACAATTCCGATTGCTGAAGCACTGCTCTTAAAAGGTGCAAAGCTGGGTACGGTGCTGTCTTTTATGATGGGTGTCACCACGCTGTCTTTGCCATCTATTATAATGCTTCGCAAGGCAGTTAAGCCAAAGCTGCTGGCGCTGTTTATTGCCATATGTACGATGGGAATAATTATTGTCGGATATCTATTTAATACTTTACAGCCACTTATTATTTAGGAATGGCGAAGACCTGGTTTTCTGCTATTTATTAGCTGACTCGTATAGAGTACAGCACCTTGGTTGTGAAGTGGGTTTTCGGTAGCGTAAACGCTGATGGCTTGCTCTTGAGGTGGTAGTAATTGCTCGAAAACTTGAAATCTTCTTCAGTAGCAAGAAAAATATATGTGTTTGCAGAGGTAACTGCTGCTGATGGAGCAAAAGCTCTTTGATCCTGCTGGTTAGATTTAATATGTTTTATCTGGGATTCTAAAAACGAGAGGAGATATTTATTATGGCACTGTTTGGAAAGAAAAATAAAAATGAAAAAACCAACTCCTGTTGCTTTGGAGGTAGCTGCGATGCTGAAAGTATGATAAAGGCAGAAGAAGCAAAAACCGAAGGCGCAAGTGTGAAAGTTCTTGGAAGTGGCTGTGCAAAATGCAATCAGCTTGAAGCGGCGACAAAAGCGGCACTTGAACAATTGGGCATGGACGTAACGATCGATCATGTGACCGATTTTGCTCAAATCGCAGCTTACGGTGTGATGACTACTCCTGCTCTTGTTGTAGACGGAAAAGTCGTCTCTTACGGCAAAGTTCTTAAAACTGATGAGGTTGTGAAAATATTAAAAGAAGTTAGAGGATAAGTATATGAAAAAAAGCAAATGAGGAAGCAACTCAGCGAGAAACCACTTCTTTAATAGATATCTTTAGTTTAGCTTACTCCATTGACCGCCCCTTAACCGTTTATTACTCATGGGTGAGCATTTAAGCGGTAAAACAACAGAGATAATGTTATTGCCATCAATTTACCAATGACGATGTGCAGGCAACGCTCTTCAATGGCTCATGAACATGCACCATCTGTATTATGATGATGATCAATTAATCGCAATTTGTTCAAAAAAATAGGCATAGGAAGCAAAAAAAGAGAATCAAACCGCTCAGTTTACTACCTATTTGCTTATGCCACCTAAGACACTTTCCAAAATGATAAAGAGCGTAAAAAAGTCAGATTCAGACAAACTGTTAGTAAAGGATGTCGTGTATTGTAAGCATCATTTTGGTGTAAACATACAGGCAATGGTAATATTATTCCAAAGCCTGTGTACGACAAGTTGTCTTATCCCGGAATCGGAATATTTAAAAGCTTATTGCAATCCGAGATTCGATGTGATAGTATTGTAACGAACGTTAGATATAGAGGTGTTGGTATGGCAGAAAAAGATATGAGAGAAAGAATCAAAGAAGTAGCAGTAGAACATTTTAACATTAATGGTTACCATGGAACAACGATCCGCAACATAGCAAAAGACGTAGATTGCTCCTTGCCAATGATTTATTACTATTACCATAATAAAAAAGATCTGTTTGATGAGATCATAAAAAAGGAATTTTTCGAACTGTTAAAAAGGCAGGTATCACTCTTGAGGACAGATAACATCATAGAGCTTTATACAAAGTTTGTGAATGATTTAAATTTCTTGAGCGACTATGATAAAAAGGTTTATCGCCTTGGAATCAAAGTTTATCTGTCCTTTGATGGCGATGAGGAACTGATGGAGATCATGGATGAGTGGGAAAAGACTATACTTCCAAGGCATTATCAGATATTAAAATCACATTTAAAGAACGTAGACAATGATATTGCAGTTATACGAACATTAATACATTTATTGGAAACATTGATAGAAAGTATTGTCGTCAAAAACAGGTATCTACCTGAAGAAGAAATCCGGGAAGAGATTTCGATCGTTCTTCGTGGGTGTGAATAATTGCTATCTGCAGTTGGAGATTTAATTTAAACTGTTATGATTGTTTTTCATAGTGGCTAACGAACGTTAGAATAAATAACATATTAGGAGAGAAGAAAAAATGGATATTGAGAAGAGATTGGCCTTATTACAAAATACCTATGCGGCATCTATAGCAGAGACTGTAAACACTTATGATAAGTTACAGGTGCTTGAAACAATCGTAGAGAGAAGAAAAGAGAGGCAAGCACAGACAGCAACCTTTTTGAATCAACAACTTGGCATTGAAATCGTTGAGGATGTTTTTGGTAAGCTTTCAGAAATTTATGGGTGTGCTAACTGGTCTGTGGAAAAAAAAGACGATGGCTATATCGCTACAGCAATTTCGTGTAAGTTATGTGCGCTAGCTAAGAAAATGGGAGGAGCAAATCCTTGTAATGGGTGGTGCTTAGATCCTATGTTTGCTATGATCACTGCCATAGAAAAAACCGATGTTGAAAGCATAGTTGTTGAAAGCACTTTAATGGCCGGAGATTGTTGTAAAGTGCTTGTAAATACCCATATAGAATAAAAGATGTTACTAAAATACCATCGACATATGGAAAATGAGAGAGAAATGTATTTATTTTATTATGAAAATGAGAAACTCAACAAAATCTTAGTTATGGTATAAGGGTTTTTTGTTTAGGCGAGAGAGTAAAAAAGAGTATATGAAGTCTTTATTAAAGAGGCCTTGAGGAGTTGGTTGAAAATGGAAAAGAAACAAGCCGATCAGAAAAAAATATTGTTATATGGAATTATGATTTTTCTGCTCCTTATTTTTCAAGAAGTTCTAGGCAAGGTGGGGAGAAGCGTCGCTGATTTACTCTCCTATGAGAGAGTTGATCCCTATAAAGCCTTTGCATGGGTTTCTGTTCACCATATCACTATGATGCTAATTACCCTTGCTGTAATTATGGTACTAAGCAAGCTGTTGAAAGTTGATTTTGGTTTTAGCCTTGGTGACAAGAAAACAGGGACCAAATATGTAGTTATGTATACGGCCATATTTACAGGGGTTACCCTTGTTTTACATATACTTATGCTGATCAATAACAGGCTACCAGTATATGACTTCCCCCTAAACAAAAAGAATATTCTTGGCACGCTTGGCTTTCAATTGTTCTTAAGCGGGCCTGCTGAAGAGATTCTGTATCGAGCGCTCCCCATAACAATACTTGTGCATGTACTGGGAAAGAGTGTCAAAGTAAAGTGGGGAATTACATTAGAAACAATCATTGCCTCATTATTATTTGCCATGGCACATATGAAATGGTCTTTATTCCCGTTAACATTTGAAGCGGATTACTTCAGGTTGTTTTATGCTTTTGTGTTAGGCATTATCCAGGGCAAAGCTTACCAAGATAGTCGTAGTATTTTGTATCCGATGTTTATGCACAGTATCAGTAATGTGTTAATGGTTGGAATAGGGTATCTGTTTCTTTTACTATAAGACAGGCACATTAACAGCGTTTTTGAATCTAGCTTGTGGTAATAATAGTTGTTGATAATTAATAAGGGTCAAGTTATGAATTCTCTTTTTCCTAGGACTCGCCGATAGGTGGCCAGTGATGAGTCTCAAAAGGCGGAAGCAAATACTGGAAAAACAAGGGAAGATAGGAGATAAAAACGACGAGCATCAAAACGATTAAGCAGCAATATATTGCTGCTTACTTCAGCAGGGCTATCAGCCTCAACATATTATATTTGCTGGAGATTCTGCGTGGGGGGTATTAAGTCTGGTACGCTTCTAAAGCTTAAGGATGATAACATTCCACTACCAGCTGCTTGTGTGGCATTTTCCCCCTATCTTGACATGACAATGTCGGGGCAAACGCATCGAACTCGTGCCAAAGTTGATCCTTATACACCCAAAGGCATTACCGAAACTTATTTTGATTATTATGTGAGCGATGGTGATCCAAAACACCCTTATACTTCACCTCTTTTTGGTAATCTTGAAGGTTTGCCACCAATCATGATTCAGGTTGGCAATTACAGTCAGTCGTAAAAGAACAAGAAGCAACAGCACCAATTAAAAAAGCATTCCATCAGTTTATTAAATGTTAAAGAACATCGGAAGGACAGGGATAAAGCATGAAGATGAATAAAAATCGCATTCAATGGCTGGCACTGATGGGCATGGTAGGATTAATCTTTTACTTTCTCCATGTAATCTTAGGTGAAATAAGCTATCCGGGCTATAATCCTTTGTCGCAGGCTGTAAGCGACCTTACCGCTGCTACAGCGCCATCAAGGGAAATAGCATCAGCTTACTCTACGGTCTACGCCTTTTTCACCGTCGCAGCTTGTACCTTACTTTGTGTGTTTTATCAGGGAAGAGTAAATAAAGTTTTCCGCCTTGGAATTTACTTGTTCGCTGTTATGGAATGGACTTCAGCTATAGGTTACACCCTGTTTTCTTTATCCGATAGCGGCTACGCTGGTACTTCCCAAGATGTAATGCATATGGTTGTAACAGCTTTTGTGGTGTTGCTGTCCATTGTTTCAATGGTTTTGATAGCGGTTGGATGTTTTAAAAGCAAAGTACATAAACAATTTGGCATTTTAACGATGGCTGTTTTAGGGCTCATGGCACTTGGCTCCATCGCAACGGGCATTGTACCGGTTGGATATTTCGGTATAGCGGAGCGGTTAAGTGTGTATTCGGTTGTCATTTACAGCGCAGCGCTATCGCTGTTTACTTTTAGGTATCCGATATAAACGTTGCCCCTTTTTCCCTGTAATGCAACGCCTAAAAAGACATGAAGTATCTGTATTAAAATTCAAGAACTCTTTCAAAATTATTGTAGAGTGACTAAGCACTTACTAAATAGAAGGTAGGTGCTTTTTTCATGCTTATTTTGGGGAAACAGTTAAGATAGGTAACTTAATTTAAAAGGTTGCTTAAAAGACCTGTTTATTGATGGTCAGGGTGTAATGGAACTA
This sequence comes from Bacillota bacterium, assembly GCA_036721855.1. Lineage (GTDB taxonomy): Bacteria > Bacillota > DTU065 > DTU065 > DTU065 > JAHDNZ01. Next base: position 68,629 of record DAIMKF010000008.1, read on the forward strand.
TTGATTATACTTTCCGGTAATCAGGATAAATGCTAAGATACATGATTAATGGATAGTACTAGAGTATTATCTGATCTCTAAGATAGGGTAAGTAGTTTGTTACTTTTGCTAAAGAATAGGGTTTTTGATTTATTACTTCTAACTCTAATGAAACATATACCTATAGTGACCACGTTAGAGAGGAGAGTTTAATAATGGCAACTGCTAGTGACGGTCAATCTGCAGCCACCTTGTTCTTAATCCTGATCCTTCTTGTTATCATGACAATGAGTGGTGGCAAAGGTGGTCTCTGGTAAACAATTAAAAGTTAAACTACCATAAAATCTAATTAAAAAAGGGGCCGTTGCAAAACTACTAAAAAAGTAGGGAGCAACGCTCCTTTTT
>DAIMKF010000009.1:0-60762 GCA_036721855.1 Bacillota bacterium
AATGAGCTTTTCCCCCACATATTTATGACAAAATGAAAAGACCGCTATCCCTAGCTTATCAAGGGATTGCGGTCACTTTTATTGTAGTTTTGGTGTAAAAGTCAGGTTACCTAGGACTAATCTCATTAATTCTTTTTCAAGGAACTAAATTGGCTTACCTGACTAAGAGACCTAATCTCGGAAACTATACCTTTTATGAAATCTAAAACACCAATAGAACCTAGATCTCCAAGTGTTCTTGAACGGAGTGCCAGAGTGTTGTTTTCCACTTCTTTGTCTCCAAGAACAATCATATAAGGTACCTTCTCCAGTTGTGCTGCTCTAATCTTATACCCTAATTTTTCATTGCGGTTATCAACAAAAGCTCGAATAGAACTTTCTGCAAATTCTGTTTGGAGTTTTTTTGCAACTTCAAGATGGGCATCACTGACTGGGATAATCTGCACCTGAACAGGTGCAAGCCAAGTTGGAAAAGCTCCGGCAAAATGCTCTGTTAAAATGGCAATAAACCTTTCTATACTACCAAAAACGACACGATGGACAACAACTGGTGTGTGCTTTTGCCCATCTTCGGCGATATAACTTAAATTGAAACGCTCAGGTATTAGAAAATCAAGTTGAATAGTACCACACTGCCAGGTTCTACCGAGACAATCTTTGAGATGAAAATCGATCTTGGGACCGTAAAAAGCCCCATCTCCGGCATTAATTTTAAATGGCAAACCTTTTCGTGTTAATGCACCCTTTAGTGCATCGGTTGCTTTTTCCCAAATCTCTGCAGAGCCAAGAGAATTCTCAGGCTTAGTACTTAGTTCAACATGGTATTGGAAACCGAAAACATCACTGTAAACATAATCGATTAGTTCGATTACTCCTATGATCTCACTCTCGATCTGTTCTGGTGTCATAAAGATGTGGGCATCATCCTGTGTAAAGCAGCGTACTCTCATTAAACCATGTAATGTACCGGAAAGCTCATGGCGATGTACAAGTCCTAGCTCACCATATCTTAAAGGTAAATCGCGGTAACTTATTAATTGTCTTTGGTATAAAAGCATGGCACCGGGACAATTCATAGGTTTTACTGCATAGTTAGTATCATCAATAACCGTAAAATACATGTTTTCTCTGTATTTATCCCAATGACCAGAGTTGCGCCAGAGTTGTTCATTAAGAATAATTGGTGTTTTAATCTCCATGTAACCAGCTTTTTGATGAATCTTACGCCAAAAATCCTCTAAGGCATTCCTTAAAATCATACCTTTGGGATGGAAAAAGGGAAATCCCGGTCCTTCGTCGCGAACACTATAAAGATCTAGTTCTTTACCTAGCTTTCTATGGTCTCTGCGAGCAGCTTCCTCTATAAGATCAAGGTGCTTTTTTAAACTCTCTTTATCCGCAAAAGCTGTACCATATATTCTTTGTAACATAGGTCTTTGGCTGTCGCCTCTCCAATAGGCTCCCGCTAAACTTAAAAGTTTAAAAGCTTTGAGTTTTCCGGTGCTAGGTAAATGAGGTCCGCGGCATAGATCTTCAAATTCACCTTGTCTGTATAGACTGACATTGCCTTCTAGCTCTTCGATTATCTCTGTTTTATATTGATCCCCTTTAGCTGCAAAGTACGCCAGGGCACTCTTTTGTGGCAGTTCTCTTCTTTCAAAGGGCAGATCTTCAGTAACAATCTTCTGCATTTCAGCTTCAATGGCTTGAAGATCATTTTCACTCAGTTTTTCCGGTAAATCTATATCATAATAAAAGCCATCTTGAGTTGCTGGACCTATGGCAAATTTGGTCTCTGGATATAATCTCTTTATAGCTTGCGCCATAATATGGCTTGCCGAATGCCTGATAACCTCTAGGGCTTCTTCTGACTTTGATGTTATTACCTCAAAGTCTCCACCTAGCTCTAGTACTTCATTTAAGTCTACTAACTGACCATCAACCTTGGCACATATTGCAGCCTTTAGAAGGCGTGGGCTGATTGCATTGGCAACATCGGCTGCAGTCGTTTTACTTCCTTCTATTTCCTTTCTACTTCCATCTGGCAATGTAAAAATTAACACCTTTAAGCCTCCTTTAAAATAAAAAAGAACACTTCCTCAAGGGACGAAGTGCTCCGTGGTTCCACCCTTATTTGCACAAATTGTTCCCACAATTTATGTACTCACTTTTGATAACGGTCCTTGACCGACCCTTTATAATTACCTAAAAAGTGTTCCAAAGGGCAGCTATAAGGTGGTCACCTACAAATTAAGAAGCTTTCACCCAAGGCTTCTTTCTCTAATGGCTGTAGGAATCGTCCTTAATTATCGCTTTTACTAAAATATTTTGCAGATAAATGGTGGGAGCGAGCGGAATCGAACCGTTGACCTCTTGCATGTCAAGCAAGCGCTCTAACCAGCTGAGCTACGCCCCCATGAATTTCTGCAAGGCTTGTTATTATCTTAGCATCAGTATGGCTTGCTGTCAACTGATTCGAAAACTTTTAGCCTGTTCTTTGTCTTAAAAAAGCAAGCCGTTTTTAACATTTTTTTTAATCCCACCCTATAAGGATTTAATAGGCAGTTTCAATTTCCCCTTAGAAAAATATACACAACAAAATTAATTGTCAAGGTCTGAGTCATACTAAAAAAGGGAGGGATGAGCATCGCCAGAGAAAAAGTTGCCTCAGATGCCCTTAAATTAGAAGCTGCCCGTCGCCTTGGCCTTAGCCAGAAACTTCTTAACGAGGGCTGGAGTAACATGACATCAGGCGAAATAGGAGCAATTGTCAGAGAGATGATCCTAATGGGTGAAGCTACTCTTTATGACGATCTTCCTAAGCTCTACTAACCAAGGCAGGGTTTTTTATCCCTGCCTTCTAAATTTTTTCCAAGCTACCATGCACTTTTTCCAATTTCAAGATAACATCGCCTTCTTTGGCACTAGCTGAAACGTTATAGCCAACATCACCTGCTTCAATGTTTAGATCTCCATTGTCGACAGTAATATTTAGATCATGCCCAACTTCACTTATAATAAGACTTAGGCTCTCTTTGGGATTGACTAAATTAACTGTTAAATTACCAGAGATCTGACTGATTTCAAAAACCGCCAGCTTTTCTCTTAGGGCTTTTAATTCCTCATCAAGTTCATTGATTCTTTTTAGCAGATAACCTTCATCAATCACAGCTTAACCCCTTTCAATTATAATCTTAGTAAAGAAGATACTTTTCCCGTAACCTTAAAAACCACGCTTGCTTTTCTTGCCAAGTTAATAAAAGTTTTTCTAAAGAACCATGCTCAGTAATAACTTTTCGAGTCTTGTCCGAACCAAGGAGTCTGTCAAAATGAGCTTCGTTCCATACAAAATGAGTAGGATACAACTCATAGAGAGTTTGAATGATATAAATTCCCGTTTCTATTGGCCGAAACAATTCTCTATCGGTAACTATTATCCTTGCTCCCTGACATTTTTTCCCTTCCCATTTCGAAGTTGAGGGTGTAAAACTGACTGTTTCAAATTTACAGCCTGAAAGATTAAGAGAGTTTAATTTTTCAGACAGTTTTTCATTAATAAACGGAGCTCCAAATACTTCAAAGGGGGTAGCTGTGCCTCTGCCTTCAGAGATATTAGTCCCTTCCAAGAAACAAAGACCGGGGTAAACGGAGGCTGCCTGTAGAGAACGTATATTTGGCGAAGGGTTGACCCATTTGAGATTAGTCTTATCAAACCATTGACCTCGTTGCCAGTTTTTCATAGGTACCACAGTCAGATGGCAATTGATGAAAAACTCCTGATTAAAAAGCTTAGCTAACTCTCCTACCGTCATTCCATGGGTAATAGGAAGAGGATATTTCCCTACAAATGAAGCAAAAGACATTTCTAAAATCGGTCCTGCCACCTTGTGGCCACCTAATGGATTAGGTCGATCCAAGACCATAAACTCTTTACCAAAACTAGCACAAGCTTCCATGGCGTTAGCCATAGTATAGATATAGGTATAAAAGCGTGCTCCAATATCCTGTATGTCAAAGATAAGAACATCTATCTGATTTAACATTTCTCTGGTAGGCTTAAGGGTTTTTCCATAGAGACTAAAAACCGGAAGGCCTGTTTGGGAATCTACATAATCTGCTACACCTTCACCAGCATCTTTATCACCCCTAAACCCATGTTCAGGTGCGAAAATGGCTGTAAGATTAATCTCTTTATGGTCATAAAAAAGATCAATAATCGATTGTCCGTTTCGATTAATGCCAGTAGGATTAGTTATAACACCAACCCTTTTGCCTTGTAACAGTTTTGGATTTTCAAGCAAAACCTCAAGACCTATCATAATCTTACCGCAAACATGACTGCTTAATAAAACTAAAATAAATACAATAACTATAAACGGTTTTTTTAGCACAAGAAAGCCCCCTTTCTGTTTAATAATTCGCCTAGAAAGGGGGCTTTCCTTTATCTAAGATTCTGCACAAGAAACCTTTCCAAAATAGCTACCAGTATATACAAAACCGCAGATAAGAGACACAAAACAATGATGGATGCCATTACTAAAGTAAGCTGAAAAACCTGCCCTCCGTAGACAATTAGAAAGCCTAGTCCTGCTTGGGAAACTAGAAATTCCCCTACAATAATGCCTACCAAAGATAAACCTACATTCACCTTTAAAGCGCCAACAATTGAGGGAATCGCTGATGGCAGGACAACTTTAGCTAATATCTGATTGCGTTTGGCTCCAAAACTTTGGAGAAGTTTAATCTTATCCGGGTCTGTTTCCTTAAATCCGGTATGAACCATCATCACAGTAACTATAACCGATATTGCCAGTGCCATAGCCACTATAGCTTTAGGTCCACTACCCATCCAAACGATAAAAATTGGCCCAAGGGCTACTTTAGGAATGCTGTTTAAGACAACCAGATATGGATCTAAGACTTCACTTAAAAAAGGCGAAAGCCACAAAAAAACTGCAACTATAACTCCCAGTAAAGTGCCAAGACTAAAGCCTACCACAGTTTCATATGTTGTTACCCAAAGATGCCAAAATAGTTCTTTCGATTTACTCATTTTAACGATCAGTTTTAAAATCCTTCCCGGCGAAGAAAAGACAAATCCATCAAGATAACCTTTGGTTACACCAATTTCCCAGCAAAAAAGAAAGGCTACTAAAAGTATAATCTGCATAAGTATCTTCAAGATCTTTTTTTCCCTCACTGACCTTTGATAAAAAAGCAGCCCTTCACTCATCGATATCCAACTCCCGCCATATTAATTGGAAAAATTCACCAAAACGTTTGGCAGCTCTTGGTTTAAAGTAAGGATCTGCCCATGTTTCACCCAGATCAATTCGAAAATCAGCTTTGATGCATCCAGGTCTTTTCGATAGCACAACCACCCGATCACTCATGGCAACTGCCTCGGAGATATCATGTGTTACCAAAATAGCAGTTTTCCCTTCTTGCCTTAGAATAAAAGCTACTTCTTCTTCTAGTCGAAGACGGATCTGATAATCTAATGCTGAAAATGGTTCGTCTAACAGTAGTACTTCCGGATCCATAGCCAGTGTACGGATAAGTGCAACTCTTTGTCGCATACCACCTGAGAGTTCTCTAGGGTAGTGATGTTCAAAACCACTCAAGCCATACTTGGTTAACATTTCTTTCACAGCAACAGTACGGTTTTTTATCTTGCGTACTTCCAAACCTAATCTGGCATTTTGCCAAATTGTTCTCCAGGGAAAGAGGTGGAACTCTTTAGACAGTTAGTTCCTTTAATCTCTTTCTTTTGTTCCAAAACCTCATTTTGATATTGTTTAAGAAGTTGATTTATTCTCAAAACAACAGGTTCAATGTTTGCGGGATAGTGGTTTATTATCTTCATAAAAATACCCTCCCCTTTATATTTATTAAGGGAGGGTATTTTTTAGATTAAGGTTTGCGTAGTAAAATACGATCGTAAAATAAAGCACCATGCCTAGTACCCCATCCACTTACCAACATCTGATCAAGAAAATAATAGTCCAGGACATCTAAAAAATAGCCGAGGCTTTGCTCTTTACGTACTCTTCTTTTAAGATCCTCTTTTTTAATTACAAAACCATTGACCTCTTCCAGACGATATTCCGGTTTAGCACTTTGTAAGAAAGCAAGCTGAGTGACAACAGAACCCATCCCAATTATATATTGGAGACCTTTTGGTCTTCTTTTGTCTAGCTCATGAATAGTTGGAAAGTTTAAGATGAGTTCTTCTGCAAACTTACGTCTATTTTCGTGGTAGTTCAAAGAACCAAAACCCGTAAAACTCCTGGCATTTTCAATAACCAAGAGATCCTCAAAGCGGTAACCTAAGCTTAGTTCAAGACTGCCTCCCCCTTGATCAATTACTATAACTCTCTGATTTTCTTTTATTGATGCTTGTGAAAGGATTCCAGCCGCAAAACTATAGTAGGCCTCATTAATGCCTGAGATTATACGAAAGCTGGGAAAATAACATCTTACCTGAGTACTTAGTTCGGGGTGTTGCCTAAAAACTTCAGTACCAAAGGCGATAACATCAGAAGGGTTTATTTTCATTTTTTTGATAATAAAAGCAAATGATTTTAGAGCTTGTTTTAACCGCTCTATGGCATTATCATCGAGATTATTTCCAAGCATCGTGAGAAAGCCTCTCGAAATATGTACATGGATTGAACTACGATTAACATCAGCAATTAAAAGTCTCGCTGCTCGCGAGCCCAGATCAATAACAGCCTTTAGCACTTTTTTCACCCCATTGTGTTTTAGTTTGATTCTAAGGTCTCATTTCCTGCCAGAAATAATAATCTCTATAGGGTGATTTTAATGAATGTTCTGCTCTATGCCAGAGTTTCTACAGATGCCCAAGCTCAGCTTGGCCATTCTTTAGAAGCTCAAATTATTACCATGCGTGAATATGCTAATAAGATGGGCTGGTTAATAGTTGGTGAATATATTGACCGTGGTATCTCAGGCCGTTCCAATGAAAGACCAGCTTTTTTAGCCATGATTAATTTGGCCACAACTCCACGTGCAAATATAGGAGCTATCCTTGTGCATAAGTTTGATCGTTTCAGTCGAAGCCGAGAAGATGCTGTTTTTTATAAAGCTCTTCTTAAAAAAAAAGGAGTCTCTGTTGTTAGTATTACTGAACCTGTCGAAGACTCACCGGCAGGGCTGTTAGTCGAGGGAATCTTAGAAACAATTGCTGAATTTTATTCGCGAAATTTAGCTGAAGAAGTAAAAAAAGGTCAGCTTCAAGTCGCCATAAAAGGCCTTAATCAGTCTGAAGCACCTTTTGGTTACAAATCAGAAAGTGGTGTTTTGAAAATTAACCCTCTTGATGCCGAGATAGTACGCTCTATCTTTAAAAACTGCTTGGAAAACTATTCCTATCGCCAGATTGCTCGGAATATAGAATCAAATTATCAAAAAAAACTTCACCCCTCAACCATTGCCTACATTCTGAAAAACCAGGCCTATCTGGGACACAGAATATGGAACCGAAGGTGCAAAGATGGCTCTATACGTCCTGAATCGGAATGGATTATTGCTCTAAACTCTCATGAACCAATAATAAACCTAGCTACTTTTGCCAAGGTGCAAAAGATCTTAGCTGCTAAAAAGCGGCCCACAACAACCCATTTATTTTCCAGACTCTGCCAGTGTAATAATTGCAAAAACACTCTTTCCTGCTACAGTCAAGGAAATAAAGTCAGGCTATCGTGTAGAAAAAAAGACTGTCCCGGTGTCTCGATCCTTGAATCAAAGCTTGAAAAACATGTCTTTGAAAGTCTGGCAGTGCTTTACCACCATGCTAGCCCTCATAAAGGGTATAATATCTTCCAATTTGAAAACAAAGATATAAAACGTCTGCTTCTGTTGGCCACAATTCAAACCATCATAGTAGGCCAAAAACATATTGAGCTATTCTATTTAAATGATTAATGTTGAAAGAGGTGGTCCTGTTGCAACATGTAACCTATTTTAGGTGAGGGAGCATTTACTTGTTCACTATCTAACAGAACCTGACCTCTAGTAGGTTTAATTAAACCTGCAATTAAAGATAAAAGGGTGCTTTTCCCACAACCACTTGGCCCGACAATAGTAACAAACTCTTTTTCTTTTACCGTTAGATTAACTGCTTTAAGAGCTTCTGTTTCTCCTTTGATACCGTAAAAAATCATGTCTACATCTTTAATCTCAACTTTTCCCAACACCAAGCCCCCCTATTTGAGGGAAATTGTTTCTAAAGCTTTTAGTGCAAAGCTATTGTTAACTAGTTTTTCATAGGGTGCCCTTTTATTGAGTTCACCCGCTAGTTCCATAATAGTCTGTAACCTGTCAAAAGAATCTTTGCTCATTAAAAGACTTGGATTCCAAGTGTTTTGACTTTTGTATCTTTCGACAACCTGTACCAGAAGCTCAATGTCTATCTCCGGAAAATATTTAATTATTACAGCCGCAATATCTGAAGCACTATGGGTTGCCACCCAAAGTTGGCCTTTTAGGATTGCATTGGTAAAGTGTTGGATGAGTGTGGGGTTTTTCTTTAGATAATCAAGTCTAACATGGTAAACGGTATATGGAAGTGGCCCACCTTCTACACCTAAAGATGCGACAACCTTGCCCATTCCTTCTTTTTCAAGAAGACTGGCAGTCGGTTCAAACAGAGCAATATAGTCACCTGTACCAGATTGAAATGCCCCAGCTGTAGCCGTAAATGCCAAGTTGGTAATGACATTGACATCTTTTTTGAGATTATAGCCGTATTTTTTCAAAACATATTCCAAGGTCATCTCCGGCACTCCACCTACACGCCCACCAATAACTGTTTTGCCTTTGAGAGCGGTCCATTTAAATTCTTGTTTTGTGTCCCTAGCCACTAAAAATGAACCGTCCATGGCTGTAAGTTGAGCAAAGGCAACTAAGTGATTAGTTGCTCCTTCATTGTAGATATAGATACCTGCTTCAGGACCAAAAAAGCCAATGTCTACTTGACCTGAAATTGTTGCTGCAGCACCTTTATCAGCTCCCCAGGCTGTAGAAAGCTCGATCTCCAGACCTTCTTCGGCAAAAAAGCCCTTTTCTATTGCCACATATTGAGGTGCATAAAAAACGGAGCGCACAACCTCGCTAAGTCTAATTTTTTCTGCTTGAATTACAAAGACTAAACTCAGAATCATTAACAGGACAAACAGCCGCTTCATAGTAGTCTTTCCTCCCTTAATCTTAGCTAATTCTAAGCTATGCCTAAAGATAGTAAGTGGTGCTAAAGTACCTATTGTGAAAGATAAAAATAGGGAGAGTAATTGTTTTAATGAGGAAGGAATTTATCATAGTTTTATAGAGCTAGAAACCAAAGTAAGCAATAAAATAGAGACATCGGTTTTACGATGCCTCTATTGTTTTAAGACCAATCTTTTAGGGGTTTAGTTTTTAATTACTATAATCAGACTTTGCCTTTTAGAGCTTTATACTCTTTTTGAGCTGGCTCATATTCCGGCCAGAGATGCAAGGTTGTACGGAAACATTCAAAAGCAGTTTTTTTATCACCACTGACTTTGTAAGCCATTCCCAGCCAATAGTGGCTGATAGGATAGGCTTTGTTCTTTTCAACAGCGCATTTTAGAGTTTCAATAGCTTGCTCGACTAAGTTTTGGTCAAGATAGAGTCTACCCAGACCAATATAGGCATTGGCGTAATTCTTATTTAAGGCCAGAGCTTTCTTATAGTAAACTTCAGCTTGATCATAAATACCCTTTTGATGATAAGCATTGGCTAGGTAGAAATTAGCATAGACATGGTTGTCTTGAATAGCTATGGCTTTTTCATAAGCCTCTATGGCTTTATCAAGATTACCATAGGCTTCAAGAGCTTGACCTAAACGCATTTGAAAAATTGTAATTTTGCCATCAAGAAGAGCAGCTTTTTGATAAGCATCAATAGCAGGTTCGTAAAGGCCCTTATCAGTTAGAACATCGCCAAGATTGACCCATAAAGCGGGATCGTTTGGCTGATAGTCACAAGCCAAACCAAAACACTCAGCTGCTTTATCCAGGTTTTGAGCATTCTTATAGGCCAACCCCAAGCTATTTAAAGCTTCAATCCATTCCGGTTTAATTGCTAAGGCTTTCTCTAATCTAATAATAGCATTGTTTAGGTCACCTATCTCCAGATAGGCTTGACCAAGACGCAAATTCGCCTCAGCATGCTTTGGCTCTGCTTTAAGAGCTTTTTCATAAAAATCAATTGCCTTGTTGGGTTGAGCGCTGTCATAAAGTCTCCCAACATTTAAATACTTGTTACCTTCTGCTACAAGTTCCTCAGCTGTTTGAGCCGCTACTAAAGTGGCGCCGGCAAGAAGGAAAATTGCCGTCATGATGGCTAACAGTTTAGCTTTTCTAAATTTCATCCACATGACCCTCCCTTTGTTGTTTTTAATTGGAAGATCGCCTTAGCACAACGCTTCTTGTGAAAGATCAAAGCAATAGATTTGACTTTGAATGTATAAACTACATTCAATTCTTTTGCGTTGTAATTCACAAGAAAAGTTATGCGGTTTCATAATGTCACCGTTAAAGCTGAAGGCATTTGCATGGCAACCTCCACTACAAAAGAAACGCGCCCAGCATATGCGACATTCTTCTTTATTATAAATATGAGCATTGGCAAATTGGTTAACTAAATCACTTTTTACAATGCCTTTTTTGAGAACATTACCTAAGATATATTCTTTATGGCCAACAAACTGATGACACGGGTAGATATCCCCTTCAGGTGTTATGGCTATATACTCCACACCGGCCCCACAGCCACCTAAGCGTTTAGCTATACAGGGACCCTTGAGAAGGTTGACACTAAAATGGAAAAAATCAAAGGGTTTGCCACTATGATACGCATCCAGATAGGCTTGGGCTAACCTTTCATATTCACCGAAAAGCCGTAGTAAATCCTCTTTTATAAGAGCAAATTTTTCGTTTTTGGTTACCACAGGCTCTACAGAAACATGTCTAAAACCTAACTTTAGCATATGAAGAACATCAGCAGCAAAATCCATATTTTCTCTGGTGTATGTGCCTCTAACATAGTAGCCTTCTCCCTCACGGGAATCGATGACCTTTTTTATAAGTTCAACTGTTTTTTTATAAGTAGGACGTCCATCGCGTGTAAAACGCATCTGGTTTTGTATCCTTTCGCGACCGTCAAGACTTAAAACCAGAAGGATATCATTTTCGTTAAGCCAGGCAATTTTCTCGTCATCGAGCAGGGTAGCATTGGTTGTGACTGTAAGAGTGAATATTTTGGCTGTTTCTTTTTCTCGCTGGCGAATATATGCTACCAGTTCCTTTAATACTTCGTAGTTTAGAAGAGGTTCTCCTCCAAAAAAATCAATCTCTAAATGCCGTCTCTTATCAGATTTTTCAATTAAAAGATCTATAGCTTTAACTCCAACTTCGTATGGCATCAAAAGCCTTTGACCCCCAAAGTCTCCTTGGGATGCAAAACAGTATTGACAGGATAAATTACAATCATGAGCAAGATTTAGACATAACGCTTTTATACCCGTGGGGAGTTTCGGTAATTTTGTTAAGGTTTCGTCAGGTGAAAAAAGCTGGCCTTTAGCTTGCAGCTTTGATAGTTCAGTGAGTATTTCTCCTACTAACTCCTGGTCTAGGTCACTAAAGGCGCCTTTTAGCTCCTCCTCAAAAATAGTCTCCTTACCAAGAGCTAGAATGCGCCTTAAGATTTCATAAGCAACATCATCAAGCTGGTGCAATGAACCAGATGGTACATCTAAAAGATATTTCATGTTATTAACCTTAAAAAGGTGTGTATTTTGAGGTTTACCAATCTTTATTTCGTTCATTTTACTCCAGCCTTATTTGCGCAAGCAGACTTGATTACCAACTGTGCATGAAGTCTTGCAGGCTGATTGGCAAGAAGCTTGGCACTCACCACAACCAACTTCTCCTTCCTTCATTGTAGAGCCCCAAGCCTTTATAGTAATAATATGTTTCCCTTTAAAAATTTTACTATTCATGAAAATTCCTCCTTGAAAAGTTGCTCACCCATTCACCTAACTTTATTCCACATACCTAAGTTATATCCTGCCCATCTTGGTAATTTTACCTAAAATGCAGAATAAGGCTTAGTTAAAACTAAACCTTATTCATGAACTACCTTTTTCTGATGCATTTTTCACGATAATACTTATCCCATTCTAAACAACGGCGGACATCAGCAACTGGTTTGGATTCCTTTGTACAATTATTGTCATTATAATTGGAACACTGAGCACAAACCTTCAAAATGTCTTCCTCCGAAAGCTGGAAAATCATTATACATCCCCCCATCGGAGCTAACCGCTGCCAAAATTGAGATATTATGCCAGCAAAGTCTTATTGCCGGTGTTTTATAAAATGTTTAACTCTGCTAACATAATAGGCTATCCAAGATCTAAGTAAAACTAAATGTTAGTTTTTTTATCGGGTTTCAAGCCAGATTCTTTTTCTAAATTACTGGTACTTTTTTAATAAAACTAAACTGCATAACTTGGACTCCCTATCTCCTACAGCTATTTTTCGTCAACGGTACAAAAATATCCTTCTTGACTGCAAATGTTTGTTAGTTTTTGGACATTTTGATAATGTTTTCGCCAATATCATTGCGATAATATTTATTAGCCAAAACCACCTTTTTCGCCACTTGATATGCACTTTGTTTGGCTTCAGTTAAATTAAGACCAAGGCCTACAACAGATAAAACTCGTCCTCCTGCGCTAACTAGTTGACCTTCTTTTAACTCAGTTCCTGAATGAAAGATAAATTGATCTTTTTTAACAGTTGGCAGTTTAATCGGCACATCCCTTTGAAACTCGCCCGGATAACCCTTGGCAGCTACAATTACACAACAACTTACCGCTTCTTTCACTTCTAGACTAACCGGTTTATTGTCCATAAGTGAGGTGATTAATTGATAAAGATCGTTATTAATTAGAGGCATTAGTGCCTGAGTCTCAGGATCACCTAGCCTTACATTGTATTCCAAGACCTTAGGACCATCTTGTGTTAACATTAACCCGATAAACAAAACACCGCAAAAATCTATCTCCTCAGTTTTTAATCCCGCGACAGTAGGCTTTATAATCTTTTTTTCTATCTCTATTTCTATCTCTTTAGAAATAGAGATTGGAGCTATAGCACCCATACCGCCGGTATTAGGTCCTAGATCATTATCATGGGCCCGCTTATGATCCATGACGATAGGAAGAAGACAATAGTTTTGCTGATGCACAAAAACAAAAACACTGATTTCAGGGCCAATTAGCCTCTCCTCAATGACAACCTTTCTCCCCGCCTCGCCAAAAGCTCCTCCAAATAACTGCTGAGCCGCTAAAACAGCTTCCTGCTTCGAATCCGTCACATAGACACCCTTGCCCTGAGCTAAACCATCAGCTTTAATAACTAATTTGTGTTGAGCTTTATTAATATAGCTGCAGGCAGCATCTTTTGTATCAGCCGCAAAATACCGAGCTGTAGGAATACCATACCTTACCATAAATGCTTTGGCAAAAGCCTTGCTACTTTCTAATCTAGCTGCCTTTTGATCTGGGCCAAAAACTCTTAAACCGTCTGCTTGAAAGAGATCGGCTATACCTGCAGCTAAATGCTTCTCCGGACCGACTATTGTTAAATCAATTTTTTCTTTTTTAGCAAACTCTTTAAGAGCTAACAAGGAATTGATCCCTTTACTTACGGGTTTGGCAATCTCAAAGATACCGGGGTTGCCAGGCCAAGCATAGATCTCTGCCACATTTGAACTTTGAGCTAATTTCCAGATTAAAGCATGTTCTCTGCCACCTTGCCCTGTTATAAGTACTCGCATTTGTTACCCTCCTAGTGGCGGAAATGCCTCATCCCCGTAAAAAGCATAGGGATCTTGGCTTGGCTTAACACAGCAATACTATCAGCATCTCTAATGGACCCACCGGGTTGAATTATAGCTTTAATACCTGCCTTAACCGCTTCTTTGGCTACATCATCAAAGGGAAAAAAGGCATCGGATGCCAAAACAGCTCCTACCGAATCATTCTTTGCCGCCTGGATTGCTTTTACGGCTGCATCTATTCTATTCATCTGTCCCGCACCAATACCCAGGGTCTTCTTGTTTTTAGCCACCACGATAGCGTTGGACTTGACATGTTTAACTACCTTCCAGGCAAATTCAAGATCCTCTCTAGTAGCCTTATCCAGTTCTCCTTCACTAACCTGTTTGGGCTCTAAATGCTCCAAAGAACCCAAGTCACGTTCCTGAATCAATAGTCCCCCTACAATCTTTTGCATCGTAAAAGATGGTCTTCTGGCTTTCTTAGACATCTCTAGTTTAAGAACTCGCAGGTTGGTCTTCTTTTTTAGTATACTTAAAGCTTTTGCATCATAATCGGGTGCTATGATTACCTCAAGGAAGATCTTACTCATATTTTCAGCCATTTCCACGGTGACTTGGCGATTGCAGGCTACTATCCCCCCAAAAATCGAAACCGGATCGGCTTCATAAGCCAACTGGTAGGCTGTAGCAATATCATTAGCTGAAGCCACTCCGCATGGATTGGCATGTTTTACCGCGACAACTGTTGGTTCGTCAAATTCATTTAATAGTTCCATGGCTGCGTTGGTATCATTAATATTATTGTATGAAAGTTCCTTGCCATTTAACTGAACCGCCTGTACTAAAGAAGGCTCATTGATCTTAAGTTCCTGATACAGAGCTGCTTTTTGATGGGGATTTTCTCCATAACGCAAATCCATGATTTTTTTTAATTGCAATTCATAAATTTCTGGAAAAACTTCTTTTTGTTCTTCATAGTTAGCCAGATAACGGTAGATAAGGTTATCATAATCAGCCGTGTGTTTAAACGCTTTAACCGCAAGTTTTCTGCAGGTCTTATCGCTTAGCATCCCATTGGAAGACTGCAACTCTTCAAGAACCAACTTGTAATCTTCTGGTTCTACAACGACGGCTATATACTTGTGGTTTTTAGCAGCAGCTCTAATCATAGAAGGTCCACCAATATCAATATTTTCAATGGCCAGATCCTCAGATACATCAGGTGAGGAAATAACCCTCGCAAAAGGATACAAATTACAGACAACCAAATCGATGGGTTCTATCTGATGCTCTTGTAATTGCTTTAAGTGTGCTTCTTTTCGCTCTGCCAATATCCCCGCAAAGATCTTAGGATGCAAACTTTTTACCCTGCCATCTAACATTTCCGGAAATTGAGTTACTTCACTTACCTCTTTAACCTCAAGACCTGCTTTTTTTATCCGCTCTGCTGTCCCACCGGTTGAAATGAGCTCAATGCCTAATTCATTCAAACCTAAGGCCAGTTCTTCTAAACCCCTTTTATCGGAAACACTGATCAGTGCTCTTTTAATCTTCACAAATAACTCTCCTTTGGTTTATTATTTAATAATCTCAACCTGGCGACCAATAACCTTTAACTTCCCTAAGGCTAATAGTTCTAGTGCCCGAGGATAAATCTCATGTTCCTTCAATAAAATACGCTCACTTAACAACTCTACGGTATCAGATACAAAAACTGGAACTGCTTCCTGCAAAATAATTGGTCCGCTATCTAAACCTTCGTCAACAAAATGGACAGTACAGCCGCTTATTTTGACTCCATAACTTAGGGCTTGTTTTTGGGCCTCTAAGCCAGGAAAAGCAGGTAGCAAAGATGGATGAATATTAAGAATTCTACCTTTAAACCTATTTACAAACTCAGCTCCCAAAAGCCACATAAAACCAGCTAGGCAAATTGTATCTACACCTTTTTCCAGTAAAAACTCTGCTAAGGCATGATCGTATTCTAAACGAGAACTGAAATTTTTCGAGAGCAGACAATAAGACGGGATACCTAGTTTGTTTGCCTTGTCTAGACAGGGAGCATCTTTTTTATTAGTTACTACGGCTATAATCCTAACCGGTAAGTTCTTTTTTTTTACTGTCTCAACCAAAGAAACCATATTGCTGCCTCTTCCTGAAGCTAGTATGGCTAGATTGAGCATTTTACTACCTCCCTACCTCTAAACTAACACCTTTTTCTCCCTCGATAATCTCACCGATTACAAAGCTCTCAACCTGGTGTTCTTTTAGGATTGCTTGGGCTTTGGGTACTGAATCTGCATCTAAATATACCACCATACCTATTCCCATGTTAAAGGTATTAAACATCTCTTCGCTTTCGATTTGGCCCACCTTTTGTAGCAGATTAAATACTGGGGGCACTTCCCAGCTAGCTCTATTTACAACAGCCCTAAGACCTTCTTTAAGAGCACGGGGCATATTTTCCGGTAATCCTCCTCCACTGATGTTGGCTATCCCATGAAGATCGAGATTTTTCCAAAGAGCCATTAAAGGTTTGGCATAGACTCTGGTTGGCGTCAGCAGTTCATCTCCCAGTGTTTGACCGAATTCCGGGATATACTTATCAAGTGGCCAATCTTTGTTGTCGACAAATACTTTACGTACAAGTGAAAATCCACTGCTTTGAAGTCCTGTTGATTTCAAAGCTAAAATTACATCACCTGGGACGACTTTTGAACCATCTATAAGTTTTTCTTTTTCAACTATACCTACGGCAAAGCCAGCTAAATCGTATTCATCGGTTGGGTAAAATCCAGGCATTTCTGCGGTTTCGCCACCAATTAAAGCACAACCGGCCTCAATACAACCTTGAGCCACTCCCCTTACTACAGCAGCCATTTTTTCCGGTTCAAGCTTGCCACAGGCTAAATAGTCTAAAAAGAAGAGTGGCTCGGCACCGTGGCAGATAATATCGTTTACACAGTAGGCCACAACATCTATACCGACCGTATCATGTTTGTCCATTAAAAATCCCAGTTTGAGTTTGGTTCCCACTCCATCTGTGCCCGAAACTAAGATAGGATCTTGATAAGAACCTAAACGGAAAAACCCTCCGAAACTGCCTATATCAGTGAGAACTTCGCTGCGACTTGTGGCCTTAGCCAAAGGTTTAATTAGGTTGACAAATTTATAACCAGCCTGGATATCGACACCTGACTCTTTGTAGGTTGCTCCTTTTTGCATACTTTCTCCCCCTTGAATCCAGTTTTCTATAGATCAATCACTGTCGGGTATCTACCACTAAAACAACCACTACAGATCTCCTGTGCACTCACGCCAATAGCTCGATATAAACCCTCTAAACTTAAAAACTCAAGGATATCTGCACCTATAGCTTGACGAATTTCTTCTTTACTCAAAGAATTAGCAATTAAGTCTTTGGGGTTAGTAGCATCGACACCATAATAACAAGGATATTTAAATGGCGGTGAAGCGATATAAACTGCTACTTCTCTGGCCCCGGCCTCTCTTAGAAGCTGAACAGTCTTACGACTGGTATTACCCCTGACAATGGAGTCGTCAACTAAAATCACCTTTTTGTCTTTAAGGACCGGAGCGATTGGTGTCAGTTTTAATCTCAGGGCGTTTTGCCTGGTCTTTTGGTCCGGTCTGATAAAGGTTCGTCCTACATAACGGTTTTTAACCAAACCGATGTCAAAAGGCAAACCAAGTTCCGCGGCTAAGCCTAAAGCTGCAGAGTTGCCTGATTCCGGTGCAGCCATGACTAAGTCCGCCTCAAGTGGTTTTTCACGCCCTAATTCTTTCCCCAAAACCCTTCTAATCTGGTGAACATTTTTCCCGGCTAGAATCGAATCAGGTCTAGCCAGATAGATATATTCGAAAACACATAAAGCAGGGTCTTCTATGGAAAGGACGTTTTGTCTGTGGATTCCCTCTTTGTTGATAGTTACAAGTTCACCGGGATTTATCTCAAAAAGAAGTTCCGCACCACAATTCTCAAAGGCACAACTTTCCGAGGAGATCATGAAAATATCCGCTAATCTACCCACACAAAGTGGTTTCATACCCTGAGGATCTCTTAGGGCATAGAAGTTTTTACTATCCATTAAAACTATAGTGTAAGCTCCTACAGCCTGTGAAACTGCCTGAGAAATTGCATTGGGCATATCAAGTCTACTGTTTCTGGCAATCGAAGCTAAAAGGAGTTCTGCGTCTGTATGGGTCTGTAACAGAGTCCCTCGTTGACTTAGATCCTCACGCAGAGATTTTGAGTTAACTAGATTTCCATTATTAGCAATAGCTATATCGCCATGGGCTGTGTGACCGACAAAAGGCTGCACATTTACAACTGAACGCTCTCCACTTGAACTGCAGCGTACATGACCTAAAGCCATATGGGCAGCGGAAGTCTTTTCTTCTATCTCTTTGAGAGCGTGATTCACCAAACCAAGGCCTTTATAAACCTCAATTGACCCATTGTGTAAAAGAGCCATACCGGCTGCCTCTTGTCCTCTATGTTGCAGTGAAAATAAACCATTGTAGACAAAAGGGACAACATCTTCATCATTATTTAAACTGAGTGCAGCAAAAATGCCGCACTCTTCGGTTATCTCTGCCATATCTCAGCCCTCCATTATCTGACTGAGATTTTGACTGGCCTTTTTAAGTTCAACTAAATCAATAACACAAAGGTTCTTGCCCAAATTTTCAATTACGAGACTTTGACCATTAACCTCTCCTAAGTCTGTAACCTTAACTCCCTCTGATTGAGCTATATCTTTGACAGTATAGTAAGCTGCCTTTTCCAAGGCTACAATCGCTCTAGATGGTTTTTCACCAAAAAGTGCATAATGGGGCTTTGAAGTTTTTAGCTTGATCATTAAGCCAAGGTTAGCTGCTAAAGCCATCTCGGCCAAAGCAATGGCCAACCCTCCGTCAGACACATCATGAGCTGCGGTTATAAGTTTAGCAGCATTTAACTTAACCAGTACCTTCTGTAGCGCTATTTCTTCCTCCCAATTGATCTCAAAAACTTTACCTTTAACCTGGTTTTCAATTTGTTCAAGATAACTAGAGGCATTTAAGGCGTTACCTTCATTATCACCCAAAAGAACCAACAAGTTGTCTTTTTGAGGGGTAATGGTTGTATAATTACCAGCTTCAATCACTCCAACTACACCAATAACCGGGGTCGGATAGATTGGTTTTTTTTGCGTTTCATTATAAAAGCTCACATTACCGCTTACAACCGGAATACCAAGCTTGTTACAGGCTTTAGCAATTCCATCAATACTTTGGGCAAAGGTATAAAAGACCTCCGGGTCTTCCGGATTACCAAAACACAAACCATCGGTTACTCCAAGTGGCTTTGCCCCTGTAACAGCAACATTGCGAGCTGCTTCGGCCACAGCCATCTGAGAGCCTTTCTCAGGATCCAGATAACAATAACGTGAATTGCAATCGATGCTAAGAGCCAAAAGCTTCTTACTTCCTTCGATACTTATTACAGCCCCGTCTCCACCGGAGCCAATTAAAGTCTGACCTCTTGAATTAGAGTCAAATTTATTATAGATCCACTCACGTGAAGTAAAATCAGGATGCCTTAATAGTTTAAGTATTACTGCCTGGTAATCTTGGGGTTCATTAATCTCAAGATCAACTTGTACTTTATCAAGGTAGGCAGGTCTTTGGGCCTGTGGATGAAGCAGCGGTGCTGAAGCTAAAGCTTTAGCCGGTACTTCGGCATAGACTTCACCATGAAGCTTAACTCTTAAAAGACCGTCAGCGGTAGTTTTGCCGGCAAATGCAAGCGGAACAGTATGCTTGGCGAAAATTGCTTCCACTTCCTTAAGTTTTTCAGGTTCAATAACAAGGAGCATGCGTTCTTGACTTTCAGAAAGCATGATTTCATAAGGGGTAAGACCTTTTGTTTTAAGTGGTACCTCATCTAAAACAAGTTCCATGCCAACATTTCCTTTGGCTGCCATCTCACAAGATGAACTTGTAAAACCGGCTGCTCCCATATCTTGCATAGCTATAATTAAATCCTGAGCTATTACCTCTAAGCAGGCTTCAATTAGTCTTCTTTCCATTTCGGGGTTACCTTCTTGAGTTTTGCTGGGTTTTTTTTCACCCTCACCTAACTCCACAGAAGCAAAAGTTGCACCATGTATACCTTCGGCACCAGTAGGAGCACCAGCAACTAAAACCGTAAGACCCACACCCTCAGCTTTAGATGTTGCTAACCTATTTTTAGGTGCTACACCAACAGCCATAGCATTAACTAAGGGGTTTTCTTTGAAGGAATCGTTAAAATAAACTTCGCCTCCGACAGTAGGCACGCCGACAGTATGGCCATAATCTGCCATACCCCTTACCACTTCACGAAAAAGATACTTAGTGTGTTTATTTTCTAAGTTGCCAAAGCGTAGTGAGTTAAGTATAGCAACTGGTCTTGCACCCATAGTAAAGATATCTCTTAAAACACCACCAACCCCTGTTGCTGCTCCATGATAAGGCTCAACCGCCGAAGGATGATTGTGACTTTCTACCTTAAAAACAACCGCTAGATCATCAACCTCAACATAACCAGCATTCTCTTCAGACCCGAGTTCTTTTTTAGGAAATTTCTGAAACTGGGCACGCGAATGTTTATACCCGCAATGCTCAGACCACATCACTGCAAAAAGACCTGCTTCCGTATAGTTTGGTTCTCTGCCTAAAATAGTAACAATTTTTTGGAATTCTGCTTCTGTAAGGCCCATACTTTCATAGATTTGACGTTCCATTTTCCAGCCTCCTTAGCGCTTTAGATCCAGCTTTAACCAACTTGTTTCCTAAAGCTTATTTAATCTCTAAGCCGCTTGAGTACTTCCTCATAAGCTTCGGTAATTTGGCCTAAATCCTGACGAAAACGATCTTTATCTAGTTTCTTACGGGTATTTTTATCCCAAAATCTGCAGGTATCGGGTGATATCTCATCAGATAAAAGAATTTCACCATTCCAGCGACCGAATTCTAATTTATAATCAACCAACAGCAGATCGCGTCTAAGGAGAAACTCTTGTAGCAGCTCATTAATCTTGAGTGCCTGGGTAGATATTTCTGTTAGTTCTTCTTTCGTAGCTACCTCCAGTGTTTCGATATGGTATTCGTTGACTAAGGGATCTCCTAGGGCATCATCTTTGTAGTAAAACTCTAAAATCGGCTTTTTTAATTCTAACCCCTCTGGTAAACCAAGCCTTTTACAGAGACTCCCGGCAGCTATATTACGCACTACTACTTCCACTTTAATTATTTCAGTTTTTTTGGTACGCATAGTTAAATCATCAACTACATCAATCAGGTGTGTTTTAATACCATTTTGTGCCAGATAATCGAAAAATATCTTCGATATGGCCAGATTGTAACGGCCTTTGCCCTTAATTGTATCTTTTTTCAAGCCGTTAAAAGCTGTGGCATCATCTTTGTAGTAAATTAACACTTCATTAGGATCATCGGTAGCGTAGACTATCTTAGCCTTTCCCTCGTAAAGCTTTTCCATGATTAGACCTCCTCAATTAGTGTCTGCCATTTTTTACAGATTTCCAGTGTTTTTTCTTGTGATAGTCCGATATATTTACTTGGATCTTTGATGACTTCGAGTTTTTTCTCTGGTAATACTGAAAGTAAATCCCGTAACTTAGCATCTTCTTGAATAAGAGACCATAAAGTTTTACCTGTCTTTTGGCTTTCTAAGGTGAGCTTGCGAACACACTCATGAGCGTCTAGATGACCGACATCGGCAAGCAAGATATAAAGAGGTTCGGCAATCACCATCTGAGCACTGTGGTTAAAGTTTCTTTGCATCGCGTTCTCATCAACTTTAATCCTTGAAAGTACTGTGTTTAATCTATCTGCCGCCAGACAAAGACCGGCAACAACCTCAGCATAAAAACGTTCTGAAGCTGAATTGCTTAGATCCCTTTGATGTTCGGAAATTTGGTCCATATAAACAGTGATTATCCTTGGCATAAAACTCTTCCAAAGACTTTTTACATGTTCAAAATTCCAAGGATTACGTTTATGTGGCATAGTAGATGATCCTACTTGCGTTGAAGCAAAATATTCAAAGACCTCTCCAATTTCGCTTCTTTGTAGATGACGCATATCATCTGCTAAGTTGGCAATAACCCCAAAAGCACTGATATAACCGTGAAAAAGATCAGCCAAAGGTTCGGGAGGAACAATTTGCGTTGCAATTGCCGCTGGTTTGAGACCTAACTCAGAAGCATAATCAGCTTCCAGTTTTAGGGGATTCTCTACCACAAGTGAACTTGCATTGTATGCACCGACTGCTCCAGATAGTTTGGCTGTCAGGTTTTTACTAGCTTCTTTAAGATAGATAATACGACTGCCAAGACGTTCTACAAAAAGAGCCAACGCAAAACCAAAAGTAATTGGCACGGCATGCTGTCCATGTGTTCTGCCTATTTGCAGAATACTAGCGTTTTCCATGGCTAACCTTAATAAAGTTTGCTCTAACTGGATAAGAATTTTTAACACCACTTCTTCAGTTACTGCTTTGTAACGATATGAAGAGGCAGAATCCATGATATCAACAGATGTAGCTGTAAAGTGGATCCAGGGTTTAGCTTCATCAGAGACATCTTCTCTAATACAATTAACTAAAGCCCTTATGTTATGTCTGGTCTTTTCTTCCTCCTTATAAACTCTTGTCGGTGTAATCTTTTTTATCGCTTTACTTACTTCTTCTACTACCTGACTTGAGCAAAGACCGGCTTTGTTTAAGGCCTTGACTAATGCCGCCTCAGCTAGTGCTTCAGATTTTATCACCGCCTCTTCGGAAAGATACTCTCTTAGTAGTTTAGCTAAATCCTTGTTGCTAAGATAATAACGATGATCTAACGGAGAAAGGTTCGCGAAGAGATCCATATCGCCACCTCCACTTGTTTTTAAAAGCATAAGGGCGGACAGGTTTATTTAAGAAACCTGCCCGCCCGGGTTTTTATCCCTCTAGGGTGTAACGGTAATACCGCCTGCACCACTTGGTCCAGACTTTCTCTAAATAGAAACGGAACCCTAGGTGCACTTTCTTGTTATAAGTTTGTGTCTTACGCCTTGAATATATCATTGCCCAGTTCAAGTGTCAAGGCTTTCTAAAAACCAGTGCTTTCTAAAAAACCAGCGTTATTTGAAAAAGTAATTGCAACCCTCTCTCAGTATAAGGGTAGAAATAACTCATGCAAATTGGATGGGTAGCATTTAGTTATTCAAATGCTATACTTTAGTCCAAGCCATTCATAGGTAACTCCTGCCTATAGGCAGGAGGGTCCAACCATGTCCGAGTTCAATCACCTCTGTTCTGAAGAAAGATTAGTAATCGAAAGAATGCTGAAAGAACGCTATTCCTTTAAGGCAATCGCTAAAGAAATTAATAAACATTGTACCACAGTGTCTAAAGAAATTAAAAGGCCATAGAATTTTTAAACAAACTGGTTACTTTGGTAGAGCATTTAACAATTGTCAGCAATCGGTTTACTTGTCAAAAATCTTCCATTTGCGAGTCGGAATCATGCACCATTAAAAGCTGTAAATATTGCAAAATCTGTATTAGGGTTTGCAAAGAGTATGCAAAAGAAACTTGCCAGCTATTGGATAAACCACCATATGTATGTAATGGCTGCATTCGGTTAAGCAAATGCTCCCTAGAAAAATCATTCTGCCAGGCATCTCAGGTGCAGAAGGAATATGAGTTAGTACGTTCAGAAATAAGAAGTGGAATCAATTCTAATGAAAACACTATTAGGTACCTTGATGATATTATTAGCCCGCTTATTCTAAAAGGACAATCTATTCATCACATCTTTGCGACTAATCGAGATACTATTATGTGTTGTGAAAGAACCATTTATAACTATGTAGATTACAACCTTTTTTCTGCCAGAAATATCGTTCTCCCCCGTAAAGTTAAATTTTTTCCTAGAAAGAAAGCCCAAATAGCTATAAAATAGACAAGAAATGTAGGATAGACCGCACCTATGAGGATTTCCAAAAGTTTACGAAGGAAAATCCGGATACACCGGTTATCGAGACGGACACTGTTGAGGGAATTCAAGGTGGGAAAGTTTTATTAACCCTGCATTTCATAGAAATAGGGTTTATGCTAGCTTTGTTGAGAGAAGCAAATACTGCGCAGAGTGTAATTGATATCTTTAACAACTCGATGAAAAGTTAGAGCAAACAGTTTCTCGAAAACTATTTCCTGTTATTCTAACCGACAATAGCAGTGAGTTTTCTGATCCATTAAAACTTGAGTTTGATAATCAGCAAAATCACAGAACCAAGATATTCTATTGCGACAGAGCAGCTCCTTTTCAAAAGGGTTCCTTAGAAAACAATCATGAGTTCATTCGCAGAATTATCCCTAAAGGAAAAAGTATGGATTCATTTACTCAGGACGATATAACCTTATGATGAGCCACATTAATTCGTACAAAAGGAAAAAGCTGAATGACCGATCACCAATATCAGTCTTCAGCTTTCTCTATGGAACAGACATTCTACAAAAGTTAGCCGTAGAAGACATCCCAAGCAATGAAATTATTCTACTTCCAACTTTGTTAAAAAGATAAGTTTTAACTAGGCGGGATTAACCTATTGCGAATGGCTTCTATACCAGTCAGAGGGGGTAGAAATAACATTTGCAAAAAAACCGATCATTTCTACCTCTGGGTTAGTGTTGCCAAAAATAGGATAAAACGCCTAATGACTACCCTTATTATTACAAATTTAGCTCAAAAAAGCTACCGGAAGACCACATTTTGTTTATATTTAGTTTTCAATCTCGTCAAAGGTAGAACTAAGTCCTGCAAAGTAGCAATTACTTTTTCAATTAGCCTCTAAAAAACCAGAAAACAAATGCTAGAGGCAGCTAACTGGTTGCCATAAAAGTTTTAAAACCTCTATTTTGATTTAATATGTTCCTTTAAATAACTCTTATAGCCTAAGCATTGGAGCTTACTATCCTTTTTTAGCACCTCTTGCTTTTGTTTTTCTCTAAAGTCTGCCACTTGCTCGGCAATCTTTTCCGAACTTAAAGCTAAAATCTGAGCTGCGAGTAAGGCTGCGTTTTTCATATTATCCAGGCCAACAACTGCTACAGGTACTCCCGGTGGCATTTGTAAAGAAGCGTATACGGCATCGAGACCGCTTAATGTACCTGCGTCAATGGGTACAGCAATTACCGGAAGAGGTGTATAAGCTGCTAAAACACCGCCTAAATGAGCGGCTAGACCAGCTACGGCAATGATTACTTTGATGCCACGCTCTTTAGCTTTAGTCGCATAATGAAAAGCTTCTTCTGGTGTTCTGTGAGCAGAGATAATTCTGACTTCAAATTCTATGCCCAGGCTATTTAAAAGATCAAGTCCGGAAGCTATCTTTTTAAGATCTGAATCACTGCCTAATACTACTCCCACATCAGGCATATTCTCTTGACATCCTTTCTAGGCAAAGAGCAGCCGTACGGCTGCTCTTAATTATCTAATTCCTTCATATTTACCCATGGTAGCTTCCGCATCCAAATCGCTCTTTTTAAATAACAACCGTGCATAAACCCACCACCAGACACCGCGAGCTATAATAGCTAAAACCGGGCTAAGCACTAAGGTAACTATACTCCATATTTCATACTTAACCAGAAACATGGTTAGTGCTAAAGCCAAGATTAAACCAATAACAAAAATATAGATATCGGAATAGGTTTCTCTGCCGAGGTATTTTATTTTCTTATCTTTAGCTCTGGAATTGGCTGCTAAAACACCTAAAATACCTAGATAGACAATTGTGCAAACAAATATTAAGAATTTAATGCCGCCTTTAATTCCTTCTCCCTTTTCAGGCAGAGTTGCAGCTTGATATCTTACTGTTCTAATAGCAGATATAATGATAGGAATCAATGCCCCAAAAAGAATATACGCCGCCAATACAGCGAGAATAACCGCTGCACCCGCTTGAAAACCACATTTATTGCGGATTTTTTTATCTGTTTTAACAGCAAGAATACTATACTTCTCTTGCAAACTGCTCATAAGAAAACCTCCTTAATTAAAGCTAATGAAGAAACTAATAATTTGATGCCATAATAGCCTTAAATAATCCCAGAAATTAAGCTCACCCTTAATTTCACCATCTCTAGTTATAAGACCAACATAATCAATCTCTAAAGGTCCTGAGACTGCTTCCATCCTTATTGTAACTTCACCTTTGGGCATATAAATATAATATGGCTGTCTACTTTCGGGGTCTTCCAATCTTCTTTCTTTCCAATCATTACGTTTTTCAGACCAGCCATCGGTAGGGTAAAAGCGAACCTCATCCCAATCAGGGAACAAGGTCTTGCCATTTAACTGTACCTTTCTAATACATTCAACACTGCGATCACCTAAGGTGTAACGGAAAAAGATTGCATATAGCCCATCTTCAGGAACATTGACTTTCCACTCTATAAAATCCTCCGGATTTTCAAAACCACTTACAGCTTTACCACGGCTAGCTGCAATCCGACTTACTTTCTTTAATGTAGAGGAACCATCAGCGAAGTTTTCACCCTGAGTAAAGAAGAAATGTTTTACTGCACCAGAGATTCTTAGGTAATCCAATTGAAATTCGCCACTTATATTTTCAATACGGATTCTGTGTTTACCTTTATCCATAATAAATCCAAAAGGCACACCATTGTCTTTGTCTGAAGCCGGTTCTATACGTTCTAGAGTCTCTACGGCAGAGGAATAGGAAACATAATTAAAATAAATATTGGTCATTTCTATAAACTGATGCTTGCCATCAATTGTAATATCTAAAACTACCGGTTCAGCTTCTGCACTCGGTAAAATATACTTAAACCAAAACTCATACATCCCTCTAGCCGGAGCTTCAAACTCCCATTCTATATAAGAACCAGGTTGATTAAAATTAGAAACCACCTTGCCACCTGAGGCAACAGAACTAACTTCAACGACTGCACCACTACCGAGCTTGCCACTTTCAGCTTCCACTATTTTGCTTATTTTGCTATTAACTTTAAGCCAGTTATCTTCTTGATACTTTTGCGTCAATGAAAGAAAACTTTTAAGATCCTCACCCTTTTTGGCTGATATTTCATCAACCCAAACATCAGCTATGATCTGTACACTAACCATAAACGCAAGTACCAGAAAAAATGCTAGTTTAATATTCCGTGACATCAGATCACTCCTTAATACGAAGTTAAACAATTATTAATTCGCAATCTCTCTTGCCTTTTCCTTTCCGTTTAAAAATATTAACGATAAAAGGTCCTAGTGTATTTAATTACTCCAGGCTAGAAGTTACTAATTTAAGAGAGAAAACAAAACTTTAACTTCATCTTAGTTAAATTTTTTATCCTTTGTCCACGAAGGTATAATTTTCTTATACCAATACCACCAAGTTTCATACAGCAAAATGCTTGGTGGAATCGCTATCCCAATAACAAGTATAATTATGCCCCAAAGAGGAACTGAGCCTGTGTTATCACTTAAGGTAACAATTGTTATTGTCGCTTGAGGTAATAAGGAAATAAAATAACATCCTATTAATAGTACAAAAAGTAAGTAATAAGGGATAAAATCTTGGTTAAATTTGATATTCCATATAGTTATAATTTTGTTTTTGCGATTAAAATTTCCGCTAAAAGCACCTAAAAGAGAAAGAAGCATTGCCAATGACAGTAGACTTTGAAAAAGACTTTTAATATCTCCACTGATTCCAATAGCTGCAGACGATCTGCTAGCTACCTCTTGTAGAGTAGGTAACGATAAAAATGTACCCATAATCGCCATCAATAATAACAAGATTAAGTAAACTCCAAGAATGCTAAAAAACAATGCTAACCCTGCTAAAAAGCCGGCAATTAAGGCTGATTTGCTATCTGCGGTTGCGGCTAAAGCTTCTCGTTGGTAGTTATCAAACTGCTCATCACGAGTATTTTCCATAAAGCCACCTCCGGTGTAAAATAATCTTTAATTTGAAGAAAGCCTCTCCTCCTATTGGAGGAGAAGCTTTCTCTATGATCAGCCTATATTTTATTCAATCGTAAGTGATACATCGTCAAACCAGACTGTACCACTATTCTCCTTAGAAACCAAGAAGATTTTTGCATATACCGTTCCTTCAGGAGCATCTGCTCTGACATTGCCTCTTGTCCAGTCAGAAGTACGACGACCCAAATTACGGCTCGTTTCTCTACCAAGTTCTTTACCTTCTGCATCAAAGAAAGCTAGTTCAATAGTAGTTTCACCGGTAGGATCCTCAGCTTTGACATAGACTTGAGCTTTAAATTCGGTACCAGGTTTAACAAAGATAATATCGCTCTGCCAATAACCAACTTTGTCAGCTAAAGTATCGGTACCACACAGTCCTAAACAATGGAAACCTGTATAAACGGTAGCTGCTTTTTGCCAGAGGAATACTTTTTTATCCACGCCGTTAGGAATCCAATTGGCAGGATATGGTGTAGGTAACTCAAAGCTTGGGTTTTTAACTAGGCTGACACTATCAGTAAGTTCAACTGAAATATCGCCATCAAGACCGATACCAGGATTGATAGTGTAGACCCTAACTGCTAAGAGATTCTTTTCGCCAAACTTAATATAGCTGCCAGGAACAGAGTATTTTCTCTTACCGGCACGGTTACCGTTGCCGATACCGATGCCATTAACGAAAGTCCAATCAAAATCGTTGAGAACAGGCAATTGTAATTCAAGATCACCTTTGCCTTCCCATTCGGCAGGTACTTCAAATTCATAGCGATACCAACCAAAACCTAAGGCTGGTGCTTCAGCCGGTTTGGCATAACTCTCCCAATCACTCACATCATAATCTTGTTCTGCCCATGCTAGATCATCATCAAACTGGAAGAGCCACTCACCGTCCAGGTTGATTACTCCTTCTGCCATCGCAGTTAAGCTAAAAAGGCTTACCAACACCAGAGAAAGAAATCCAGCTAACCATACTTTCTTTGTCATTTTGTCTCCCCTCCATCTCATTATTGTCCTGGAGCATAACCCCCAACCGTCAGAGTCCTTTTTGCTACCCCTTAATAAGGAGCTGGAAAACTAAATTGGACCTTCTGACTAAAATATACTTTACAAGGGGCTAAATACCTTCTGGGAATTAAGCCCCACTGTAAACATATATAATTAGGCCTTAACAAGTATTGTTTCTTCTGTTTCTTTGTCGAACAATTGAATACCTCTAGGATCTGCATAAAGTTTAATGTCTTGCTCTACTTTTGCAGATGTATGGGCATCAACTTCAGCCACATACTTGTTATCACCTTCGAACCAAGTAAGGTATGCTGATGCTCCCATTGGTTCATAGACATCCACTTTAATAGTGATGATGTTTTCAGGATCAACATTGATATCAGTTACATATTCTACATCCTGTAATGACTCAGGTCTCAAACCAAGAAATACTTCTTTACCTAGACGAGACTGCACACCTTCCTGTTTTGCATCGTTAGGAAGAAGTTTTACACTAAATTTATCGGTTTTAGCGTAAACATTGTCATCTCTTTTTTCAAGTTTAGCAGTAAAGATATTCATACTTGGATTGCCAAGGAATGTAGCGACAAATTTATTCTTTGGCCTTAGATATAGTTCCCTAGCCGGTCCTTGCTGTTGAATAACACCATTGTACATCAAGATAATTCTATCACCCATAGTCATGGCTTCTTGTTGATCATGGGTAACATAAACTGTAGTAACTTTTTTCTTACGCTGCATTCTTTTAATATGAGCCCGCATCTCAGATCTGAGTATTGGGTCTAAGTTTGACAGTGGTTCATCCATTAAAAGAACCTTGGGTTGACGAACAATTGCTCGACCTAAAGCTACACGCTGTTTCTGTCCACCGGAAAGCTCGCCAGGAAATCTGTCAAGTAGATTGGATAAACCTAAAATACTAGCAGCTTCTTCAATAGCTCTTTGTGCTTCGACTTCTCTCATACCACTATTTTCAAGTCCAAATGCCATGTTCTCATATACTGTCTTATGAGGATACAAGACATATTCCTGGAAAACAATAGCGATATCTCTAGCATCAGGTGGTATATTATTAACAACTTTACCATCGATAAGGATATCACCTTTAGTGATTTCCTCCAGTCCAGCAATCATTCTCAGTGTTGTTGTTTTACCACAACCCGAAGGTCCGACTAAAACCAAAAATTCTTGATCCTTTATTTCAAGATCGACATTATTAACTGCAACAACACCATTTGGATATTCCTTAACTACATTTTTCAAATGTACTTCTGCCAAAACGGTGTCCCCCCTTATACGAAATTGCCGAATTAGGCATTAGCAAACGAGAATACTTTATCCTGTGCAACTATAGATTCTTCTGTTTCTTTATCAAAAACGTATATTTTGGCTGGGTCAAACTGCACATAGATTGTATCTCCCACATTACCATCAAAATTTAGATCAGCCTTTGTAATAGCCTCTACATTTTCTTGAAAAGAGAAGAAAAGGTATTTGGCTCCTTCATTCGGTAAAGGCTCTATAACATCTATTTTTGCAGGAAAATAACCAGCTTCTTTAGTCATTTTAAATTGAATGTTTTCAGGGCGAATGCCTAGAGCTAGTTTTCTGCTTTCATCACCAATTACATTGGCAACTTCTGAGGAGATCTCTACTTCAAAACCTTCACCAACTAATTTTTTTCCTTTTAACTCAACATCCATAAATTTCAGAGGTGGCAGCCCGATAAAATTAGCTACAAACATATTAATAGGATGCCTATAGATCTCGTTGTAAGGAGCTACCTGCTGAATAACACCACTTTTCATAACGGCAATTCTATCACCTAAGGTAACAGCTTCTACCTGATCATGAGTAACATAAAAAGTGGTGACCTTAAATCTTCTCAATAAACGTTTGAGCTCTATTCTTGTTCTCTCGCGCAATTTAGCATCAAGGTTAGAAAGTGGTTCATCCAAAAGAAATATCGTAGGTTCCTTGATGATACAACGTCCTAGAGCTACTCTTTGTTGCTGTCCACCAGACAGCTGGCCGGGTTTGCGGTTTAACAATTCTTCAAAACCTACGCCGAGAGTTTCTGCTGTAACTCTTACACGTTCATTAATTTCTTCCTCTTTTACTTTACGAAGTCTGAAGAAAAATGATAGGTTACCTTTGGATTTATAATGCGGATACAGGGCATAGTTTTGGAAAACAATACCGATACCGCGATCTTTAGGTTCTACTTCATTGACAATCTTCTCGCCGAAATAGACATTACCACTTGTTGGACGTTCCAAACCGGCAATTACACGCAACAAAGTAGATTTTCCGCAACCCGACGGCCCAACTACTGCAATAGTCTCTCCGTCATTAATGGTCAAGTTAACATTTTTTAAGGCATAAACTTTTGAAACTTCTCCAGTGGGCATTTTTTGTTCAAACACTTTTTCGATATTTTCGAGCCGTACGGTTACCATTTAGTTTCACCTCTTAATCAATTAGCCCTTCATACCTGAGTAAGTCATTGTTTCAACTACATATCTTTGGAAGAAGATAAATACTAAAATAACTGGAATTGTGGTTAAGAAGCTGCCAGCTGCAGCGGCACCCATACGAGCGATTGTTGTACCATCAGAGATTGTTCTCATAGCGAGAGGTAATGTTTTCATGGAGTCACTCTTTGTCATAATAAGCGGAGTAAAGAAGTCATTCCATGTACCGATAAAGGTAAAGATAGAAAGAGTAGCCCAAGCTGGTTTACAAAGTGGCAGAATAATATGGGTAAAGATCTTCCACTCGCTTGCACCATCCATTTTTGCCGACTCCAGCATCTCATTTGGAATAGGTTCAATAAACTGCTTCATTAAAAAAAGTCCGTATGAACCGGCTAAAGCTGGAATAATTAAAGCATAGTAGGTATCGATCCAGCCTGTGTTACGAATAACTAGATATCTCGGAATCATGGTTACATGGCCTGAAATCATAAGAGCACTAACAATCAAATTAAAGATGAATTCTCTGCCGGGGAATTTGTGTTTGGCTAGAGGGTAAGCCGCCAGTGTAGCCAGGATAATTGTTCCGCAAACAACGATAGTAGAAACAAATGCACTGTTGAAAATATAGCGGATAAATGGTGTGTCCGTGCTAGACATAGCTAAGGCTAAATCGCTGAAGTTTTTAGTTGTCGGAACACGAACTAAAAATCTTGGTGGATAAAGCAATAACTCAGTAACCGGTTTAAAAGCTGTTGATATCATATAAACAATCGGTAAGCTCATAATAATAGCACCGAGAGTCAAAATAGCATAAATAACAATCTGACCTGTAGTAACTCTTTCAACTGCCTTACCCCTGGTTGGGGCCTTTCTTTTTTTGGCAGACATTTCTGTCCCTCCTTAGGTTTTTGACTATACTCTGAATATTTCTATTAACTATCCGTTCTCTCCTAAAATAAACTGTCTAGTATAGATCTTTAGAAGAGAGGACCCTGCGCAATACTGAAGAGATGATGTAAGTCATCAAGAACAAAACAATAGCGATTGCTGAAGCATAGCCCATCTCAAAGCGCAGGAACGCATAGTCGTACAGGTGACCAACTATGGTATGAGCACAGTAGAGTGTGCTAGGAAATCCCGCCATAACCATGGTCAAGTCAAATACCTGGAACGAGCTAACAACAGTCATGACCGCACCAAATAGCAACGCAGGCCTAATCATCGGCAGAGTAATGTGCCAAAACTCCTGCCAGCGGGTAGCACCGTCGATAAGTGCGGCTTCATAAAGTTCATGAGGCACACCCTGTAAGGCCGCAATAAATACTAAGAACGACGTTCCCATACTCATCCAAATCGATGTTACCATAATAGCGGGTAATGTCGTTTTAACATTCTTTAACCATAGCATAGGCTCTTCAATAATACCCCACTTTAAGAGCAGGTAGTTGAGTAAGCCATATTTGCTACCATTGTAAAGATACATCCAAATAACAGCCATAGCAACACCGGATGTAATAGATGGAATGTAATAGATTAAAGTATAAAGCTTACGATACTTAACTTCGTTAATAAGCCAAGCGAGAATCAAGGATAAACAATAGCCAAGAGGACCGGTAACAATCGAAAAATAGAATGTATTTTTGACAGCTAAATAGAACAGTTGGTCATCGGCGAATAATCTAAGGTAATTCTCGAAGCCAACCCAAACTGGTGGTTGAATCATGTTATAGTAGGTTAAACTTAAAAACATAGCCCAAATAACTGGTATAACCGTAAATACTGTAAAGATTAACATGTACGGAGCAATAAACAGATAAGACCAGCGGTACTCCTTCATTCTTTCCCAAGTGCTACGAGGTTTGCCCTGAGAAGCTTGTACCTCTGGTGTGGCATTCGGGGTAACTGATGTAGTTGCCATTAAAAACTTCACTCCTTCGCAAATTGTCTCCTCTTGATCGGAGTAAACTTTTATGTCAAAGGTATCTTTTCAAGAACTCGCCAAGTCCAAGAAAATAAAACCTTCAATACCTGAGATCGGTTTTTCACCCACCCAAGTGAATCCGTTTCTCAGCAAATCCGCACTCCTTGCACTCATTCGGTCAAAAGCCTGACTCCTTCCCCCCAAAGTCAGCCTGAACAAACTAACCCAACACCGGAAATCGTAAGAAATGACATCTATAGGAATATAATTTCCTATGCATCCCCTCCTTATCTTTGACTTCCGAAATAGGATTTAACTCGGATGCGTGCAAAGAGAAAGTAAACAATAAATAGCATATAAGAAATGATCTTGCTTTAGAAGTCTGCTACCCAGAAAACTTCTTCATTTTTTGTTTAAATCCTTCTTACCTTGACACAGGTTTTAAGGTTTTAAGATAACTCTACCTAGTATTACATTTTCGACAAAATCTCAGAAATCCTTCTTTAATAACTCTAAATACCCTAAGCTTGGCATTACTTTCTTCTTAAGTTGTCTGTTCCTGTTTTATTTTCTCTCAAAGACGTGGGATTTCCTGCCTCCGATGAGTATTTTCCTCGGAAGTAGTTCTAAAAAACTCATTAATGTGTTTTAAATGAGCGTGACAAATTCTGGTTTTAGTATAATTAAACTTCCTTTTACCATACTTCTTGGCTACATAGTACTCTGTTATCTCGTCAGCTTTATCACCAATCTTGGGCCAGTTATTGGCAATTTGAGTGCTGTATTCAAAAGGTGTTTGACACTTTCTAAACATAAGTCCTTGGGCTTGACAGATTTTGATTAAACGCTGGTAAACATTACCTTTGCGTAACTTTTTTAACTTATGAGTTATTTTGACCTGCTGCAATTCATCTTTTAACATAACTTTAGCTGCTTTTTTCTCTCTTTTAATTTGAAACTGCAGCAACTGCTTACACCAAAGATAGATACGTACAAAAAACCGTGGTAACCCTTCAAGACGATTATACTCAGATTTTAATAAACTATATAGAAGCCAACCAATGAAACCCATTATAAATAAGGCGGGTACCAATACTACAATAATTAGTTGTACGAGAAAAAAAACAATGAACAACCAGCCAGTAAGATTAGGTTTGTCTCGAAAATAGGTTCCCTCTAAACTTGTTTCATCCGCCCCAGTAATTGGGGTAATTATGTTTGCTCTTTCTTGTACGTTTTCTGATTGCCTTTCATGAATCTTTTTTAACAGATTTACAATACCCTCAGAAAGCCTCTCTTCTTTTATGGTTAGAATATTCCTTGGCATCAACACTGACAAGACAATAATTAAAACTAAAAATACCAGCAGTGATCTTTCCCAAAGTGGTTTGATATTACTCGAGATACTCAGACCTATGCTTTTAATATTAAGGCTCAATCCCCAAAGCTGTATTAGACCAAGATAGCTAAAAGCTAGAGCCCAAAAAAGCAGTAAGTGATGGAATGGTAGTTTGTAATACCAACTTAGAAGATGTTCTATAAACCCCAAAAAAAGACATCTTTTAATTGCCAAAACCATTGCTGGAGGTGAAAAAGCTTCTTCCCTTTGAGCAGAAAGCACTTTGGTATCAAAACTCCAGTAAGCTCTTACTGAAGATAGCATATAGCCATGACTCATTCCCCAACCGATAGCTAAAAGAGCCATATAACAAGTTACCATCTCTTCTTTCTGATAAAAAAGATTGCTTGCTGTTAAGGATAAGTTCTTTTGTTTTATTAATATTAAATTAGTTGCCAAATAGACTATAAATGCAAACAAAATATTAATCAGTATGGGAGCTTCGAATTTTCTTGCCTGTTCAATTATATCAGCCAAAAATGAAATTATAACTAGAAAAAACCAGATTATCCAACTTGAAAACCAAAGCGGACGAATTAAAAGAAAAAATTGGCCAATTAATAAAGCAGCTAGCAGTGGTAGAAGCAATTTCTCCATTTGAAGCTCAGAGTAGCTTAAGTTCAATTGTTCCTACCTCCTCTCTTTCCTCTGCTCTAAAAACCTTTATCCCGATACTTCGAGATTTCTTGAGATATTCTTCTCGATCTGAATGTTTTAACCTTCTAGGCAGCACTATCCAAACCTGCTGACCTTTCTTGGTTGCTTGTGCAAGCCTTTGCCATGTTTCCCTATCTAAACTTGGAGTCACAACAATTAATATCATCCCTAAGAATAGTTCGCCTCTTATTCGATCAAATAGTGTTTGAAATGGATAACTGTTACTGACTTTTAAGAGTGCTAACGCCCTTAAAATTCTTAGAAACTGTTTCTGATCATCATTGGCATTGATCCCTAAAACAGGTAAACTTCGAGCTCCCAAGTAATGTTTGTGTCTGCCATTTGAGTACAGTGCCACCTGGCCTTTTTTATCAAGCACCCATTTGGCTAAACTTGCTGCTAACTCAATTGCTTTTTCTAAATCAGCCTGCGTTTGGTAGTCGTTAAGATTACCATTTAATAGAATAGCACATGTTAAGTCTTTGCGATATTCAATCTGTTTTGTTTTAAGGTTCTGTGTTCTGGCTGTTGCTTTCCAATCAATCTGTTTTAAGGGGTCCCCTTTTAGATAATCTCTACTACCCAATACTGCCATAGGATCAGTTTGAAGACTCATTTGTGTTTTTAGAAAAGCATTTAGCCCGGTAAAGCTTACCTGAGGCAAGATTATTTGCCAATAACGAGGGTAGACAATAATTTCATCCGGTAAATAACTCTCTTTTTGATAATAATATAAACCTAAAATATCACCGGTAATAATTTTTACCGGGTTAAAGTTATAGATGCCACGCTCATATGTCTTAAAAGTATAGGTTAAAATTCGTTTAGTTCGACCAGATAAAGAAACAACCGCTTTTTTTTCTTGTCCTAAAAGGCCCAGTGGTACAGTATCTTCAATATAAGCCCACAAAACCGGTAAAAGTCCTAGGTTTTTAATTTCTAAGGTAATCCCGACAGTTTCACCGACAAAATAACCTTTTTGAGCTACCTTTCGCTCAACTATCATCCGCAGTAAAGATATTTGAGCCCAAATCTGAGCCACGAGAACGGTAAAAAACAGTATGTAAAGATAAACATATAAGGGACCACCACCAAATATCATGACGACAAACAGACTTAGAAAAATATATTTGAGCCAGCTTTTCATAGTAGCACCTCCTAGAAAATCTGGTTTATAATTATAAGCTTACCTGTTCGAAAACTCCTTTGAATAATTATCATATTATACTCTGGAATTGATCTCAGATAGAGATTGGCCCTTTAAAATCAATGGATAATGACAAGGCTAACTGCCGGCGGTAAAAACAATTCTCCCTTAACCTTTACCATTTCTATGAGCGTCAAAACTAGTTTTTTTGTAAAATATTATCTGGTCTTGTAAAATTAAGGATCAGACAGTGTCTGTTGATTATATGTGAATTGCCGGCAAGATTATGGGCGGTTAGTGCGATAAACTAAAGAAATGTTGGTGGGGTTTGCTCACATTTTAGAATAGCATTAAGAGGGGTTATTTGAGGTTTTATTTATCATTACCCTGATTTCCTTCAATTGTTATTACAAGTCCAAATACCTCACTATAATTTTACTTAAATAAGATAGTGATACTTAAAAGTGAGATCCTGAAAAAGATCAGTAGGCGGTAAGTTTGATTTTTAGACAATTTATCCAAGCTTCCACCAAGAATAAATACCCCTATATCGATTTTAAATACCAAAAAAGAGGAGTAGCTAGTTCTCCTCTTTTTAAGGTTTATATATTAAACTTTATTTAGACTGTGGCGGTTTTTTTCTTTTTATTATTCACATCCGTATTTTTCTCTGGAAGAATCAAATTGAGGATTATACCCACAATGGTTGCCAAAGCCACTTTCTGAAGAACAATTGGTCCCCATGAAGCTTGTGAGAACAAAGGCAATGATGCTCCGCCAATGCCCATCACCAAAATAACAGAAGAAATAATCAGGTTTCTTTGATGGGTAAAATCAATTCCACTTTCTACTAAAGTTCTAATCCCTGAAGAAGCGATAATTCCAAAAAGAACCATGGAGATTCCGCCCATAACCGGTGTAGGGATTGACTGTAGCAAAGCTCCTAATTTACCTACAAAGCCAAGTAACACTGCAAGAATTGCGGCTCCGATAATTACATAGATGCTAAAGACTTTAGTAATTGCAAGTACACCCACGTTTTCACCATAGGTTGTATTTGGCGGACCACCAAAAATACCTGCCACTGAAGTGGCCAGACCATCGCCAAGAAGAGTTCTATGCAAGCCGGGTTCTTTATAGAAATTTTTGCCCACAATTGTCCCGGTAACCAGCACATCGCCTAAGTGCTCAGCAATTGTTACCATCGCTACAGGTAACATGGTAATTATTGGGCCAAGGCCGAATTTGGGAAAGGTAAAACTAGGTATCCTAAACCAGGGTGCGTTAGCTACAGTACTAAGATCAACTAAACCTTGAGTAAAGGCAAACAGATAGCCTGCAATTATACCAATCAAGATGGGTATAACAGCTACAAACCCTTTGGCAAAAACCCAAACTAGAACGGTCACAGCCAGAGTAAACAGTGCCACATAAGCATATTTCATGTCATATTGCTTTAAGACTATAACACCTTTTTCAGTATCTACACCGACTACGGATGATGTCATTAGCTCTGCTGTTTCTTCCATAGTATTAGGAAGCGGTACTTCGACATTCTTATAAAAAGCCATATCTACAGCTGTTGGAGCTAAGTGCAGACCGATTACAATAATAACAGCACCAATTACTACCGGAGGTAGTACCTTGCTTAGCCAGTCGGTTCCGACTAAGGCAATAATTGCTGCTACCAAAACATATAGCAAACCTACCGCAACTGCTCCACCCAAAGCATAAGGAGCACCCCACTTAGCCGTAATAGCTATTATGGGAGAGATAAAAGCAAAGGATGAACCAAGATAAGCGGGCACCTTGCCTTTAGTACAAAGAACAAACACCAGTGTTCCTACGCCTGAAGAAAGAAGCGCAATTGATGGATCCAAACCCGTTAAGTAAGGTACCAATACCGTAGCACCAAACATAGCAAAGACATGTTGCAGACTAAGAGCAACATTCTTTCCAAGAGGCAAACGTTCATTAACTCCGATAGTTTGGTTAGCCATTGTAATCCTCCTTTATCATTTGAGAAAGGTTTTCTAGAAAACCTTTCCATCCAGTCTCACAGGACTAAATTAAAGGGTCTTTATTCTTTCTCACAGATAAACACACCATCGTCTTGATCTATTTCTTTGACCTTTACTGAGACTATTTCATCTTTTGAAGTCGGGACATTTTTGCCAACATAGTCCGGTCTTATAGGCAGTTCGCGGTGGCCCCGATCCACCATTACGGCTAATTGAATAGTTTGCGGTCTACCCAAATCCATTAGTGCGTCCATTGCTGCTCTAGCAGTTCTGCCGGTAAAAATAACATCATCAACCAAAACAACATCTTTGCCGGTTACATCCCCTGGTATATTTGTGGACTGCAAATGGGGAAGCTTGTCCAGTTCGGTAAGATCGTCTCGATAGAGACTAATATCCAACTCCCCGACTAAAACAGATATGCCTTCAAACTCCATTATCTTATCAGCCAGCCTTTTACCAATGGGAATGCCTCTAGTCTTAATACCCACCAAACAGAGATTGCAAGGTTCTCGGTTTTTTTCCAGTATTTCATGAGCAATTCGTGTTAGAGCTCGATTAAATGCATTACTATCTAAAATCTGCTTTTTGGCCACTACTCCCAAACCATCTAGCACCTCCCTTTGCATAAAAAAAACCGCCTGATCCAGGCGGTCATTTGGGCATAAGGATACTGATTTTTATTGCCCTTGTGGCCTCACTGGACCATCTTAAAGGATTCCAAACAAAATATAGCAGACCTAGGCTAGCTTGTCAATAGAGTATTTTCAATCCGGTATTTTACCGTATTTTTACCCTTAATAGAGTGTTTTTAATCTTTCTCTAAACGATAAGGGTAGCTTTGCTACAAAGCACATATTTATCTCTAAAATTGGATGAATAAACTGAAGTTTAGCTGCATGGAGCATAAGGTTTTCCGTTTCATTATCATTATTATAGATTACATCACCTAAAACAGGGTGTCCGACATAAGCCAGATGAACTCTGATCTGATGGGTTCTTCCTGTCTCCAGCTTGAGTCTAACAAAACTACATTTATCAAATAGATGCAAAACTTGAAAATGAGTTATCGCTTTTCTTCCATCTGGTACTACAGCCATACAGGTCCTTTTTTTCGGATGTCTGGCGATTGGAGCCGAAATAGTACCTTCTTTAAGCTCCCACCTTCCTTTTACAAGGGCTACGTAAATCCTTTGAATCTCATGCTTTTCTAAAGCCAGACTGAGCTTTTTATGAGTAAGATCATCTTTGGCAACAAGTAGGAGACCACTTGTATCCTTATCTAAACGATGGACTATTCCCGGTCTTATCTGGCCACCGATACCTGAGAGATCCTGACAATAATTTAACAATCCATGTACTAAAGTCCCTGTTGTATGACCTTTTGAAGGATGGACAACCATTCCTTGAGGTTTGTTAATTACCAAAAGATACCTATCTTCGTAGATTATATCCAGATCCAGTGTTTCTGGAGTTAATTTGATCCTTTCCGGATCCGGCTTATCGATTAATATTAGATCACCAGATTTAACTAACTCACTGGCTTTAATTTTCTGGTTATTAAGTAAAATACGACCTTGTCTGGCAAGTTTTTGCACCATACTACGTGAAAGATCGGTGTGGCCAGCTATATATTTATCTAATCTCTCCCGATTAACATCGATTACTTTAAGCTGTATCAGCGCCATCTTGCTGTTTCCTCTCCCCAAAATAAAACCCTAAAGCTAAAAGTATAATCCCAACGACAATACCAATGTCTGCTACGTTAAAAATACTAAAAAACGGCACATCAATAAAATCAATGACATATCCGTAAAGCAACCTGTCTATAACATTCCCTAATGCTCCGCCGCAAGCTAGAGGAGCTCCCCATTTAGCAAGTGGTATTTGCTTAATTGTCTCGCGTTTAACAATTATAAATATGATAAAACCTAAAGCTGCCGGTATAAACAACCAAAAACGACCTGGAAGAAACCCAAAAGCAGCTCCATTGTTTTTAACCAAGGTTATCCTTAATATTCCAG
Source organism: Bacillota bacterium (assembly GCA_036721855.1). GTDB lineage: Bacteria > Bacillota > DTU065 > DTU065 > DTU065 > JAHDNZ01. Next base: position 40,608 of record DAIMKF010000009.1, read on the forward strand.
ATATTAGTTCTACACTTTCATACCAGTTTAAATATCTAGGCAAGAGATACTTTGTAAGCTGATCTATCCCAAGCCAAAGAAATGCTAAAAGCCAAATGTACATCTAATCCCTCCTCAAGACTATAATAACTTTCCTTAATCTTCTTGGCAAACAAATAACCATATTATTTCCTCATTCCTTCTATTTTGTACCCTATAGCTACTAACACTTTAAAAAAGGGTGCTCTAAAACCAAAGTCTTAGAGCACCCTTTTTTAAACTTAGTGCTAAATCCTGGGTTGATCCTCTAACTCTTCTTCTTCTCCTTGTCCATCTTGTAGAGTATTAGAACTCCCCCATATTGCCATTTCATCCCAAAATTCATTGGGCTCAAGATCGCCTTGTGAAATAAGATAGGTCTTGTCCTCATCAAGATCAAAAGCACAGTTGATACAGTTTCTACTCTCCGGTAAAACATTTAATCGGCGGTCATCTATAGGCTCTCCGCAGGTTTGGCAGATACCGTATGTACCTTTTCCCAACGCTTCTAGAGCAATTTTTACATCCCCTAGCCCTTTTTTGGCTCGGTGTCTTATAACCTGGTCCGACTCTCGCATAAACAGATCGGTTCCTACATCGATATGATTATCATATCTTGATAATTCACCACACCATTCAGAAAAAGGTACTCTAGTCCGATTGTCTATTCTTTCAATCATATCGGTTAATTCTGCTTCTCTTTGAGCAAGTTTAGTCCTAATCTCATCATAAAGCATAATTATGCCTCCCTCACATGTGCATTTGAGTTAACTTAACCAATCGGGCTAAGAATTGACTGATAACCGGCAGATTTAAATTGGCCAAAACCCCTAAGATATAAAAAGCTATTGCGGCAATTATAGTTGCACCCAAAGCAGTTCCCAGCCCTTTAGCTAAGCCTGCGATAAAATGTCGCCAAAGTAGATACCAGGTTCTTTTCTCACTGACCCAATACGCTTTTTTTAGTTCAATTTGCATATCTTCAAGTATGCTAAGCAAGCGATGCTCTTCTTCCTGCATGACTCCACCCCTATTTAGAATCCCCAAAAGAACCTTAAGTACATTAGTTGCTTATTACCTTTTTTTTGCAACTGTTTGGAAAGGCATTTTATAAAGCAAGACCGTAATTTTAATGATTTTCTAAGCTAAAATTAATGTGAAAAGCCGGTAGCTTAAAAGCTACCGGCTTTTCACTTACTTATAGATTTAAGACTTCTCTACATCTTGAACATAGTTGTGGGTGATTGGCGTCTGTACCAACAGTTTCGGAATAGTTCCAGCAGCGTTCACATTTATTTCCCTTGGCTAAACTAAAACCAATTGCTACATTAAGTTCAGCAAATTCAGTTGTAATTTCTCCAGTAACTTCCCCGATTTTAACATCTGAAACAATAAAGAGCCTTGGTAATTCATCCATAATTTCTTCGAGCCAAGCTTTTGTTTTTGTGTCTTGGGGTTTTAACCATACCGTTGCTTCTAAAGACTGACCTATCTTCTTTTCTGCTCTGGCTTTTTCTAAGACCTTTAAGACAGCATCTCTCAGTTGTAATTTCTTTTCATAAGCCAAAATCAGAGTGTCATCTCTGTATTCAGAGCTTAATTCAGGCCAACCTTTTAAAAAGACACTTTCTTCTTTTTCGCCTGGCAAATAGGCAAATACTTCGTCAGCTGTATGAGGGATAATTGGAGCAAAAAGCGCAACTAATACCCTAGCTACCTCATATAGCACAGTCTGTGCTGCTCTCCTGCTCAAACCCTCTTTTTGATCACAATAAAGACGATCTTTAAGCACATCAAGGTAAAGGGCACTCATATCAACTGCACAAAAATTATGAATGGCGTGAAAAACTACGTGAAACTGATACTCTTCATAGGCTTCAGTTACCTTTTCCTTTAATGCCGTTAAACGTGCCAATGACCATTTGTCTAGTTGGGTCAGTTTTTCATAAGGTACAAAATCACATGCCGGATCAAAGTCATCTAAGTTTTGTACGAGAAAACGACAAGTATTTCTAATGCGACGATATACCTCCGATACTTGCTTAAGCAAATTACTAGAAACCTTCACATCAGAAGTGTAGTCCGCAGAAGCAACCCAGAGACGTAAAATATCTGCTCCCCATTTTTTGATTATCTCTCGGGGTGAAATTACATTTCCTAAAGACTTAGACATCTTTCTACCGTTATCATCAACCACATATCCATGGGTTAAAACAGATTTGTAAGGGGCTTTATCTGTGGTGGCAACCGATGTTAATAAAGATGATTGAAACCACCCTCTATGTTGATCAGAGCCTTCCAGATAAAGATCGGCCGGCCAAGCTAATTCCGGTCTGGTTTTAAGAACAGCTGCATGGCTTGAACCTGAGTCAAACCAAACATCCATAATATCTTTTTCTTTAGTGAATTTGGTGCTCGCACAATGAGAACATTTTGTACCTTCAGGTAAAATCTCTTCGGCCGTATACTTAAACCAAGCGACTGAACCTTCTTTGGCAAAAAGCTCTTTTACAGCTGCAATTGTTTTTTCGTTAACAAGTTCTTTACCACACTCGCTACAATAGAAAATTGGTAGTGGAACACCCCATACTCTCTGACGGGAAATACACCAATCTCGTCTTTCTGCCACCATGTTCCCTATGCGATCTTGTCCCCATGCAGGAATCCATTTTACATTAGCAATGGCTTTTAAGGCTTTTTCTCTAAAACCATCAATTGAAGCAAACCATTGTTCTGTTGATCTAAATATAACTGGTTTATGACATCTCCAACAATGTGGATATTGGTGAGTAATCGTCTGCTTTGCTAATAGATGGCCGTTTTCACTTAAATCTTCGAGAACTTTTCTACCACCTTCATCTAAACTTAGGCCGCCATACTGAAGAGCTTCGGCTGTAAAATACCCTCTATTATCTACAGGAGAGAAGATCTCAAGACCATATTTTTGACCGACTTCAAAGTCTTCAAGACCATGCCCTGGTGCAGTATGGACGCAACCAGTACCGGTTTCTAGGGTCACATGATTACCTACAATAACCATAGATTCTCTGTCATATAAAGGATGTCTACAGATAATCCCCTCTAATTCTGCTCCTTTAAATTTGGCCTGAAGCGAGTAGCTTTCAAAACCACAGATTTTAGCTACATTCTCTAGTAGACCTTCCGCAACAACATAGCGTTTGCTTCCTGTATCAACTAATACATAATCGAATTCCGGATTTAAGGCAATGGCCAGATTGGCTGGAATAGTCCAGGGAGTTGTCGTCCAGATAATAAAGGCATCTCCCTCAGTTATCTTGCCTTTGCCCTTAATAACATCAAAAGCTACATAGATAGATGGAGATTTTGCATCTTCGTATTCAATCTCGGCTTCAGCTAAAACTGTTTCGCAGCTAGTACACCAGTAAACCGGTTTTAAGCCTTTGTAGATATAGCCTTTTTTAAACATCTCTCCAAAAACGCCGATTTGTACTGCTTCATATGCCGGTTTTAAGGTAATATAAGAATTTTCCCAATCACCCCAAAGACCGAGGCGCTTCATATCTTCTTTTTGAATATCAATCCACTTATAAGCATAATCCCGGCACTTATTGCGAAAATCAACCGGGTCTAGCTCATGCCTATTTAATTTGAGCTCTTTAATCATAGCCTGCTCAATCGGCAGTCCATGTGTATCCCAGCCATGTATAAAAGGAGTATCAAAGCCTTGCATTGATTTGTATTTAACAATAATATCCTTGAGAGTTTTGTTTAGAGCATGACCGGTATGAATATGTCCATTGGCAAATGGGGGTCCGTCATGAAGAACAAACTTTTGACCGCCATTTTCTTGGTTCTTTTTTTGCACCTTCGCATAGATCTTTTTTTCTTCCCATTCCTTTTGAATCTTTGGTTCGCGTTCAGGTAAATTAGCTCTCATGGGAAAGATATCTTTCGGAAGTTGCAATGTTTTACCATAATCCATCTGTGCACCTCCATAAAAAAAACCCGTCCCCCAAGGGACGGGATATTTGCCCGCGGTACCACCCAAGTTGATCAGAGATCCTCTTTAGCCTATTAACGGTGGCAACCGGCACAACCTACTGATTTCAGCTGCACACTCCGGGATGATCTTCACCAGGTTAGCTGACCGGTCTCTCACCTATCAACACGGTTCTCTGACAGCATCTGCCTGGTTACTTGTTCCCATCAACGTTTTAGTTTTTAGCAACATTATTTACTATTATAAGCTTTAATCACTTTCTAATCAAGTGTTTAGCTTCAGACTCATAGGTTAATTCAAAACCGTTGATTGCAAAATTTATTACTCTTTGGGAGATGACATAAATATTTTTTTAAGGTGTTTGAGAAACGGTATTTAAAACACTTTTGAGTACAGATGTTTTTCCTTGACAAGCACTACGTATAGGTTATAATTAAATCAAACGTTTACGTATGGGTGGTGCTATTTATGGATGTAATTAGCCTCGAGGAATTGCTTCAAAGTACTAAAATCAATAAAGAATTTCTTGATAACCTCATTAGTCAAAACTTGGTTAGCAGGCCTCTTTCGGAAAACAAAAATGAAATTTTCTTTTCTATAGGTGAAGTTGAGCAAATAAACCACATTCTTAGTCTACAATCTTTAGGTTATAGCCTTCAGGATATCAGTAAAATACTTAAAATAACCAACATTAAAATTAAAAAAGCCCCTGATAACATTCGCTATTTTACAGTTGGTGAAGTTGCTAATCAACTTAAGCTAACTAAAAGAACCTTAGATTTTTGGATAGAAAAAGGGCTTATTAAACCAAGCTCAACTTCAAAAAGTGGCTACCGGCTTTTTAACGAAGATGCGGTTAAATTTGTCAGCTTTGTCAGTGATCTTCAGGTCTTGGGTTTTACCCTCGAACAGATAAAAGTTATTACAGAATCTTTTAATGAAGAGTTTAAACCCATAGGTGCAAATACAGCAGAGTCAATTGCTGCTATTCAAGCCAAAATAAATGATAACGAAAAAGCTATTAAAAAACTCAGGGGTTTTCTAAAAACAATGCAAAGAAATTGTCGCTCTCTGAAAGGAAAGGAGGATAAAAATAGTGAAAACAAAGATGATCTTTTACGGTGATAGCATTATTAGAGGTAAGACCTGGCCGCAAAATTCTTTGGTCTCCTTTGATACTGAGAACAACTTTGTTAAGTATTGCCAATCATACCTAGATTCTTTAGATATGGAAATAATAAATAAAGGCAAAAATGGACTCACCTCTGATATAGCCTGTAAAGAGTTGGATAACGAAGTTGTAAAACATAACCCTAACTATCTGGTGTTAGAAATTGGTGGTAACGATTGCAATTTTAACTGGAAAGAAGTCAATAAAAACCCTTATTTAAATCATCCCCCGGCTCTATCAATAAATGACCTGGCTACAAACCTAAATAGTATCATTGATCGTTTGAGAGAAAATTTTATCACGGTTATTTTACTTACTCCTCCGCCTTTAGATGAAAAAAAATATCTCAAACTGCTCAACCAGTCTTTTGGTAACAATATTGACTTTTTTATAAAGACTAAGGGAGGAATAGCGGCTTGGCACAAAAAGTATGTGGAGAAAATCAGGACTGTGGCTTTAGAGCGAGAGATATTCCTAATCGATATCTATGGCGAGTTTGAAAAAGCGGACTCCCAGGAACATTTGGTTTCCCTAGATGGATTACATCCCACCGAAAAAGGTTATCAACTCATGGCAAAAAAATTTGTAGGGTCTTTAGGAAACTTCTTTCTAAAACAAGTGGCAAGCACAGGCCTTATTTCATAATTTTATTTTACAAGCAACGCTCTTTTGGCTCGAGCGTTGCTTTTTTATCCTAAATCCCTACCTTAGCTTTAAGTAACAGACTCATCACCATAAAAATATAATATTATCTGATAGCGTTGTTAAAGGTGATGAGAATGAATATCTGTACGTTTCCTTTTCTCTTACTCGCCCTAGCTCTTAGCCTAGATGGTTTTGCAGTTGGTTGTTCATATGGCCTTAAAGATACTAAATTACTTCCCGGATCGTTATTAGTAATTGCTCTTATAACGGCATTTCTAATGAGTCTTTCCCTTTTAATTGGTGTTTTTTTAGCTACATTAATCCCGACTCATATTAGTAATATAGTCAGCGGTTTGATTCTTATACTACTTGGTTTATGGCAGCTTTTGCAAAGTTGGATTAGCTATCTTGAACTAAACAATCTTTCTACTAGTTTATCTGTCCCTGAAGAACCTCTTTTAGCTGATATCCAAATAAAATCCTTAGGAATTGTTGTTAAAATACTAAAAACTCCCAATGAAGCAGATCTGGATCGCTCAGGTGATATTGATAACAAAGAAGCAGCTCTTTTAGGGATAGCTTTGGGTTTAGATGCTTTTATAACTGGTTTTGGTGTCGGCTTAACCAAGATCAGTTTCCTTATCATTCCTGTTGTCGCTATTTTACAGATTGGTCTTCTCAAACTAGGTTTTGTTCTTGGCCGTAGATTCTCAACTAGCTGGTTAAATAAAGGTGGTTTTTTAGTCCCCGGTCTTTTACTCATTCTTCTGGGGTTGACAAGGATTTTTTAACTTATTTTTACAATCAGGATATTTTTTGGAGTTTTACCTCTACAGGAAATGTAAAAGCAAGGTATACCTTAATCATATTTTTTGCTATCTGACTATCTAATACTTCATTCTATATAGCTATCTACAATCATTTATTAACCAAGTAGTGAGTGTTTAGATATAATTAGAAAAAAGCTGCTGACATCTTTTGTCAACAGCCTTAAATCTCTTGTCGCTTCTTTTACCGGTAAATTTGCTCATTATAAAAACCGTTTCAAGCTTAGATGATTTCTACCTTTTTTGGTGATGCCTCCAACTTCAGCTATCTCTACACGACCTCTACCTCGGATTGAAATAATGTCACCTTCTTTTACTGCCTCACTAGGAGAATCTGTTTCTTGCCAGTTTAGCTTAACACGTTTAGCTTTAATTTCTCTAGCCATAGCTGTTCGTGACATACCAAAACCAGCTGCGGCAACGGCATCAAGCCTTAAAGAGGAAACCGTAGTCTTGATTTCTTTAACTTTTTCACAGCTAGAAACTATTTGTTCTAAATCTATTTCGGCCAGTTCAACCGGATAAGAGCCGATTTTAAACAGATTTTGCTTAAGATAGAAAACAAGATCCCTATCTAAGATAACCTGAGCCCCACCTTCTACAAGAAGGATATCCCCTACCTTTAAACGGTCAATACCTGTAGCTAGTACTGCCCCCAGAAAATCACGGTGACTGATATCGGTGGGAAATTTCCCTTGCAAAAGCACAGCACTAATCTTGGTATCAATTGGATCCGCTCCGTAAAAATCAGGTAAAACAATACCTCGCTTGCGTTCGGCACCTCTATAGCCTCCGTCAAATCTAAAGGTAATACCTTCAATTTGACGAAATACCGTTGCACACAATTCCTGTTCCCGCAGATTAAGAAATGGGCCACACTTAGGAAGGACATCTAAAAAAACCTGCTCGCAAAGATCAAGAAAATGTGCAAGCATTAATTTTTCTGCGTCATTTCCTGCCAGTTTAAGGTAAGAGTCTCGATTTATTTCCACAAGGTATCCCTGCCTTAGATTATTCTTAATAATAGTTCTAACACAACTATGACAATTACAGGCGAAAAGTCAAACCCTCCAAAGGGAGGTACAATAGTTCTTACAGGTCCAAGCAAGGTTTCACTTATCTCGAAGATTAGCTGCTGAATTGGATTTGTGCCATAGGCTACCCCCAGCCATTCTAGAATCACTCTAAACACTATTATCCATATTAATGCTATAAGAGCATAGTTAACAAGTCCAAGAATGATTCTCATCAATCATTACTTCCCTTCTGAAAGTTCCTTGCCTCTTTGGGAAGCAGCTTTAACAGCGTTTATTAAAGCTGCTCTAACCCCATTTTCTTCTAAAATCAAAACACCTGCTGCTGTTGTTCCTGCAGGTGATGTGACTAAATCCCGCAGACAAGCAGGATGTTGTTTTTGAGCTAATAAAAATTCAGCTGTGCCAATCATAGTCTTGGCTGTCATCTCTAAAGCAGTCTTGGCTTCTAAGCCTTCTAAAACACCACCAAAAGCTAACGCTTCCAAAAAAAGCAAAATAAAGGCCGGACCAGAGCCGCTTAAAGCAGTTACAGCATTGAAATTATGTTCTTCGAGTTCAAACAAAGAACCACTTTCTGCAAGTAGCTTTCTTAGCATAGCTTTCCCCGCTGGTTCCATAGCTTCGCTAAAGTGGAGGGCTATTACTCCTTTACCTATCTGAACCGGTAGGTTAGGCATTATTCTGACAATTTTTTGATTGCCTAAAACTTGAGTCAGTTGATCTATAGTTATTCCGGCTAAGACTGAAATAATCGTTTTATTTTTTAATGTCCATTTAGTGGCAACGGTATTTAATTTTTGGGGTTTTACAGCTAGTAAAATAGGATCGCATAAAGCCAGTTCTGCTAAGGAATCTACAACTATTAAACTATTAGAGACAGCTTTTTCTCTAGCTTTTTTGTCCGGATCATAAACCAGAATATCTCCGGGATTAACACCGGAACGAATAAAGCCACCGACAAGCGCACTACCCATCGCTCCAAAACCAACACATCCTAATTTAACCATTAGTCAAAGCAGGCGCAATGCGCCTGCCCACCCGCCTTTCTCTTACAGTTCAATCTCTTTAATGAACAACGAGGTATCTTCTTTAACAATCTCCTCACATTTTTCTTTGTCGACAACAAAGTTTTTTGGTGCAAAAACAAATGTATCTGCAGTGATTTTTTCCAGTTCGCCTTCGATGGCATAAACAGCCCCGGACACAAAGTCAATGATTCTTTGGCTTTCATCCGGTTCTGCTTCCGCTAAAGTCACAATTACAGGCCTGTTTATCTTAAGATTATTAATAACCTGGGTTGCATCGCTAATAAAGCGACAATTGAGCACTACCATTCTCATTGGCTTTGTATTAATACAATCTGGGTTAACCATTTCTGCAACTCCCATCTCCTCTAGGTCAAATTCCTGTTCAACTTCATCTTCATGTTCATCTTGCATTCCTAAAAGTCTTAGAATTTTATCCATCATAGACATGGCCACACCTCCCCCAGTCTTTCTAGCGCTCTCCAAAAATTGCAGTGCCTACCCTCACAATAGTTGCTCCTTCGGCAATAGCTTCTTTGTAATCACTGCTCATTCCCATTGATAGCTCGGGAAAGTTATGTTTAGTTTTTTCGATAAGATTCTCTTGTAAGATTCGAAGCTTAGCAAAGCTACCCCTTGCTTCTTCGGGGTTTTGCTTAAGCGCACTGATAGTCATAAGACCACAGACATTTAACCCCTTTAATTCTAGAATCTTCTCTATATTTTGCCAAAGACCTGCCTTTGAAAAGCCAAACTTAGCTGGATCTTCATCGATATTTACTTGTAAGAGTACTTTTAAGGATTTGTTTTGTTCTAAAAGTCTTTGGTTTAATTTCAAAGCCAAAGCCAGACTGTCCACAGAATGTAGCAGTACATCCGTCTTAATTATTTTATTAATCTTATTGGTCTGCAGGTGACCTATGAAATGCCAAGTAAATTCGGGATGAGTTTGATATTTTGTTAAAAACTCTTGCACCCGGCTCTCGCCAAAAGCTGTCTGGCCCGCGATATATGCCTCGTTTATCGTATCTAGCGAGACTGTCTTTGAGACAGCTAACAGTTTTACCGTATTTGGATTGCGATTATAATTATAACAGGTTGTTATAATCTCTTCTTTAACGCGTTTAATATTATCTGCCACACTCAATATCTACACCCTCTTATCTTGGTGGTAACACTATTTTTGCCCCTTTAGGTATTCCATCAACAACTACTTTACCTTGCCAACGGCCTACAACATGAATCGGCTGCTGTTTTTGTCTGTTTTTATATAAAATTGTTAGGTAAGTACCTTCCTCTGTTTCAATTAACAGGTTTTCCGGCACTATAACACCCCTTAGTTCAGCTTTATAAATTTGAATCTTTCTTAACACTCGGTAAGAAGCGGCTTCTTTACTATAAGTATCAATTTGGATATTTAAACGTTTGTCAGCAAGTACCTCTAGAACTTTACCCCGGAAACAGTCATCTTTAATATATATTGTTAGCTCTTCACCTTTTTTGGCTTCCAGATCTGTAAATACTAAAAGATACCAAGCATAATTATCGATAAGTTTACCAATTGTTTCCCCTTTGTAATAATTATGGCCGGTTTTTGACTGTTTGTTTGGTTTGTCCCAATCACCTAGATAATCATACTTTAACCCCATTAATACTCCGGGACCAACAACTCCCTCTAAGCCATCATAGTTCCAGCTTATAGTTCCTGCACATTCGGCCAAGATCGGAGTAGTACCAACCAAAGCTACGGTTGTATTAGCTGCTACTCTTTCACCCTCTAAAACCAACTGTTCTAACAGACCATCAGCAAAAGCATAGAGAGGCTTTTCTTGACGATAAACAAGAGCATCGGCTACTACCCCTCTAGATAACTTTTCTACTTTAGCCGTTATATATTTTGATCGGGGATAAAATGTGAAAAAGCAAATTAATATGATAAATATAATCAATAACACCACTAGAGGGAATATTTTTCGCATACCTATTCCCCTTTCGTAATTACTAATTCTTCAACAGCCTTTTACACTAGGCTTAGGATAATTGTTAGAGTGCCAAGACTCCAAAGATAGTAACTAAAATACTTGAAGTTGTCTGTTTTTAATAAGAGTTGAACCAGCTTTATAGCTAAGATACCAGTAAAGACTGCCACCACAAAACCAACAGCTAAAAAAATGCCCCCGCCTAAACTGCCAATCTCCAGCAAATCCTTAAACTCAAGAAGTCCTGCTCCCGCGATTACAGGTACCGACATTAAAAAAGAAAAGGCTGCGGCTTCTTCTCTTTTTAACCCCAGGAAAAGCCCTGCAGCTAGAGTCATCCCCGAACGTGATATCCCGGGAAAGACTGCTATGGCTTGAGCTAAGCCCATGCCTAGCGCTTCTTTATAACTGACCTTTTCTTTTGAGCCTTCAGGGAGTCTGTTTGTTAAATAAAGGATAGTACCGGTAAAAAGAAAAGCTATCCCAATAATAATCGGCACACCGAAAGCTTTCTTAACAACATCACTAAAAAACACCCCTACTAATCCTGCTGGTATACTGGCTATTACTAAAAGAATTAAAAATTTATAGTCAATTGTTTTTAAGCGTTTGCGATATACATATAAAACCGCTATTAATGTAGCTAAATGTAAAAGAACCTCAAAGGTAATTCCTGTATTTATCTTCCCAAACATAGAACCAATTATTGCCAAATGTCCGGACGAAGAAACAGGTAAAAACTCTGTCAAACCTTGTACTAGACCTAAGATTGCTGCTTGCCAAAAATTCATATTAAGGATGCCAAAACTACAGTTTGGCATCTTCCCCCCTTTTTATATCTTATCAAGATCTATTTCTCTTACTTCTAAGTATACAACAGCCTTTAATAGGTTCCAATAATAAAGGCCGCTTTTGCGGCCTAAAACTTTAGTATATCTCCCGGCGAATAATTCATATACCAGGACAATGGAGCTCCTTCAATTCGTTCTAGTCTGTAGGAGCCGTCTTCCAGTGGCTCTACAAGAAGAGATGCATTGCCAAAATTTTTCCATTCCAACTGCCTTTTTTCCTCATCTAAGACAAATTCAAGGGGCATTACTGTATACAACATTAGCTAAATATGCCTCCTTGGTTGGAAGGAGGTGAATAAGGCAGGTTGGGTTGATTGGGGGGTCGATAACTTGGTTGAAAATTATACTGTTGCTCCCGTGGGTAGTTTAGGTTAACTTGCAGGTTTGTCAGTTCTTCTATCTTTTTAATAGCTTCTGCAAGTCCACCAACTCCATCTACCAAACCCGCATCCACAGCCTCTCTTCCCACTAGAACTGTCCCTACATCACGTACTAATTCTCCGGTGCGAAACATGTATTCACGCAGTTTTCCTTCACTGATATGGGAGTGATTGATAATAAAACGAATCACCCTATCTTGCATTTTATCAAGATATTCATATGTTTGGGGTACCCCAATCACAAGACCACTAAGTCTTATGGGATGAATGGTCATAGTAGCTGTTTCAGCAATAAAGCTGTAGTCTGCTGCTACCGCAATGGGCACTCCAATACTATGCCCTCCACCTAAAACAAGTGATACAACTGGTTTTGAAAGACTATTAATCATCTCTGCAATAGCAAGACCTGCCTCAATATCTCCCCCGACAGTGTTTAGTATGATAAGTACCCCTTTAATTTCGGGACTTTGTTCAAGCGCTACTAATTGTGGGATGACATGCTCATACTTAGTAGACTTGTTTTTAGCAGGTAACATTAAGTGGCCTTCAATTTGTCCGACAATTGTCATGCAAAATATTTCCGGTGTTTTAACTGGTGGCATTTGAGTTTGTCCAAACTGTTTTATCACATTTAGGGGTTGGTTTTCCAAAACAAATCCCTCCTAGCAATATTTTGTCCTAAAATAATAAAAAAATGAAGGCAGGGCCTAAGCCCCGCCTTTTTAGACTTCCATTATTATTGGCAAGATCATGGGACGACGTTTGGTTTTTTCATACAAAAAGCGATAGAGTACATCACGGATATTGTTTTTAATGGTGCTCCAATCGGATATATTCTCTTTGCGACAAAATTCTAGGGCCTCACGCACTTTATCAGTTGCTTCACCAATCAGATCCTCAGATTCTCTTACATAGACAAACCCACGTGTTATAATGTCAGGGCCTCTCATTATCGAGCGATCGGTTTTTTTCATTGTTACGACAACTATTAAAATGCCATCTTCAGAGAGCTGCCTTCTGTCTCTTAGTACAATGTTGCCAACATCACCAACTCCAAGGCCATCTACTAAGACAATTCCCGAAGGAACTTTACCTGCTTTTCTTACTCCCTTGGCATTAAACTCTAAAACATCGCCAATTTCGGTAATATAGATATTCTTTTCGGGTATTCCCGCAGCTATAGCTAATTGCTTGTGCTTAACAAGCATTCTATATTCTCCATGAACAGGCATAAAGTATTGGGGACGAATTAAATTTAACATAAGTTTTAACTCTTCCTGACTAGCATGACCAGATACATGCACACCGGAAAAACGTTCATAGATAACATCTGCACCTAACTTAAAGAGATTATCAATAGTGCGGCCAACAAACTTCTCATTACCAGGAATGGGTGAAGCGGAAATGATCACCGTATCACCAGGAAGGATCGACAACCTTTTATGATCGGATTTAGACATGCGTGTTAAAGCACTCATTGGTTCTCCCTGGCTACCTGTGGTAAGAATAGTTATCTCACTTCCTTGATAGCGATCAAGTTCATCGATATCGATCTGCATGCCATCTGGTATATGCATGTAGCCTAATTCCCTGGCAATATTAATAACATTTAACATACTGCGTCCTGTAACCGCAATCTTGCGTCCCGTTTTATAAGAAGCATCGACAACCTGTTGAATGCGATGGATATTAGAGGCAAATGTTGCTACAATAATGCGACCTTTAACCTGGGAAAAAACCTCTTCAAAGGTCTTACCTACTTCACGTTCTGATAGTGTATATCCTGGTCTTTCCGCATTAGTGCTATCAGAGAGTAAAAGCAATACTCCTTTTTGTCCTAGTTCAGCTAGTTTGTAAAAATCTATAACCTGCCCGTCAATCGGGGTTTGGTCTATCTTAAAATCAGAGGTATGCACTATGGTCCCAAGAGGTGTATCGATAGCAACAATTACAGTATCGGTAATACTGTGGCTGCTGCGAATAATATCGATACTAAACGCTCCAAGTTCAAGTGTATCCCCTGCTTTTATACAACGCAGGTCAATTCCCCTTAGCAAATGATGTTCTTTCAATTTCACTTCAACAAGTCCTAAAGTAAGCCTAGTTGCATAAATTGGAACCTGCAATTTACGCAAAATATAAGGTAATCCCCCTATATGGTCCTCATGTCCATGTGTAAGAATAATGCCGCGTATTTTTTCTTTGTTTTCTTCAAGATATGTGACGTCAGGGATTACCGAATCGATCCCTAGCATATCTTCCTCTGGGAACATAAGACCGGCATCAATAACGATAATATCTTCATCGTTATAATTAAACACATACATGTTTTTACCGATCTCGCCGACTCCTCCTAGAGGTATAACACTTAATTTGCCAGTATTTTTTTTATGACGACGATTAATATATACCACCTCCGGTAATTTCCCGGTTACAGATTGCTAACGCCCTGCAAAACTTAACACGGGTTTATAAAAGAACACCGCTCCATGTACTCTTACCAATTATACCTTAAATAATCTCATTCGACAACTTCCTGTTTACCTAAAAAAACAGCCGGTTTACCGGCTGTTAATTTTCCTCAAGTAGTTTCTCAAGTAACTGTTTTTCTTCTTCCAAAGGTGGTGTCAGAGGCAATCTGTAGACTAAATGCTCAATTAGGCCAAGGTGATATAAGAGATATTTTATTGGTATGGGGTTGCTGGTTATAAATAACCCTTCAAAGATTGGCAAAAGTTCGCGATGTATTTTAGCTGCTCTTTCCACATTGCCACTTTCAAAGGAATTTAACATCTTTTGCATTTTATGTCCTACAATGTGTGAAGCGACACTGACAACTCCGTCTCCACCAATTGCAAACATAGGCAGTGTTAAAGAATCATCTCCCGAATAAAGACGTAGTCTCGGGCAAGATGCTTTAATTCTTCCTGCCTGATTTAAGTCTCCTCCTGCCTCTTTAACACCAACAATATTGGTTATCACCGCTAGTTTTTGCACTGTGTCAGCTGCTAGATTTCTCCCTGTTCTACTAGGAACATTATAAAGAAGGCAAGGCTTATCAACAGCTTCGGCAATAGCTCTAAAATGTTGATACAGTCCTTCCTGTGTTGGCTTATTATAATAAGGAACTACTAAAAGCAATCCATCGACAATCTCTGCCGCTTCCTTTGATAAATCAATACTTGAAACAGTATCATTGCTCGATGAACCTGCAATTACCGGTATCTCTACGGCTTCTTTTACGGCGGTAAAAAGCTGTAGTTTTTCTTTCTTTGTTAAAGTGGGAGATTCACCGGTAGTTCCAGAGACAACTAATGCATCACTACCATTTTCAGCCAAATATCTGGCAAGTTTTTTAGCGCCTTTATAATCAACAGAACCATCTTGGTTAAATGGTGTTACCATAGCTGTTAAAATACGACCAAAGTCCATGGAAAAACGCCTCCTTCAACTGAGTAAGAAAGCATCATGCAGTGCCCCAACAGCTTTTTCCAAATTAGCTTCTTCGATAAGACAAGAAATACTTGTGTGTGAATCAGCTGTTCTGGTTATTTTAATACCGTTTTTAGCTAATGCTCCAACTACCCGGGCCATAACTCCAGGCACGCCACGCATACCGGCACCTATAACAGAAACCTTACCAAATCCCGGGGTGATAACGGCATCAGGCAAAACATGTGCTACCAAATCTGTTTCACTTGTTTCAATAGTAAAAGAAATTGACTCCGGGGAAACATTTATTAAATCAACACTTACACTTGCTTTAGCTACTTTAGAAAAAACCTGTTCGGGATCACTTTTTAATTCAACAAGTGAACGTGCTCCTATAGCAGCTACACTTGTAACTACTTGTTTGTTTCTTAAATTATTCCCTTCGAAGGTAGTAGCAACTAAAGTTCCCGAACCGGGTTTGATAGTATTTAAGATTCTAATTGGAATTCGAGCTTCTTCCAAAATCTCAACTGCTTTGGGATGAATTACTTTAGCTCCCAGATGAGCCATTTCCAGAACCTCTTTGTACGTTAAAAAAGGTAGGATTTTAGCGTTTTTATTTAAGGTTGGATCGGTAGTTAAAATACCATCAACATCAGTGAAAATCTGTACTTCAGCAGCTTTCAAAGCTTTACCCAGTACGGCAGCTGTCGTATCACTCCCACCTCTGCCCAAGGTTGTAAACTCACCTTCGAAATCGCCTTGAAATCCTGCCACAACCGGAATAATTTCATCTTCAAGTAGCTTTTTTATCGGTCTGATATCTACTCCGGTTACACTCGCACCGCCATACCTTCCATCTGTAGCTATTCCAGCTTGAGCTCCAGTGAGAGCTTTAGCCTTAAAACCTTTGCTTCTAATGGCCTGAGCCATTACTACAGCTGCGATTATCTCGCCACAGGACATTAAGAGATCTAGATCCCTTTTGGGAATCTCCTCACCCTCTTTTAAAACAAGTTCTCTTAAGCTATCGGTGGCATAAGGGGAGCCCCTTCTTCCCATGGCTGAAACAACTACCACCGGAATTACCTTGGCTTGGATAATACACTCAAGTGCGGCTTTTCGAGTTGAATCAACCGCTAAAGAACTCCCCCCAAACTTCATTATCAACATCTTTTACCTTCACCTCAATCAGATAGCAGACACTCTCCTATCTGCACAGCGTTTAATGCCGCTCCTTTACGAATCTGATCTCCCACAACCCAGAGGTTAACTCCACGCTTACAATAAAGATCATGTCTAATACGCCCCACATAAACTTCATCTTTTTTCTCTAATTCAAGTGGCATTGGGTAGAGCTGGTTTTCAGGATCATCCATTACAATAACACCAGGTGCATAAGTCAATGCTTCTTTTATTTGATCTAAAGTGAATTCCTTTTCCACTTCTACATAAATTGATTCAGAATGACAGCGTTTAACTGGTACTCTGACTGTGGTGGCAGTTATGCCAAGGTTTGGACGATGCAGCATCTTTTGTGTCTCATTTATCATTTTCCATTCTTCTTTAGTATAGCCATCAGCATCAAAGACATCAATCTGGGGAATTAAATTATATGCTATCGGATAGTGCTTGGGCAATGAAGCCACAGGCAGTATCTGTGGCGCATAATCCGGATTATTTACCTCATTTTCTAATTCCTCTATCCCTTTGACACCTGCTCCGGATACAGCCTGATAAGTGGAGACAATTATTCTTTCTAGGCCAAAGTGCTTTTCAAGTGGAGCAAGTGCTACCAGCATAATAATGGTTGAACAATTGGGGTTGGCAATAATGCCTTGGTGCCATTTAAGATCTTCGGGGTTAACTTCGGGTATTACAAGAGGGACACTAGGCTCCATTCTAAAGGCTGAAGTGTTATCGATTACTATGGCTCCTTTTTTGACAGCTTCATGAGCCAGGGCCTTAGAAACAGATCCACCGGCACAGAAAAAGGCTATATCTATCCCCTCAAAAGCATCGGGGGTAGCCTCTTTAACTATAAATTCATGTTCTCTGATTCTCAACTTTTTACCTGCAGATCTTTTGGAAGCCAGAGCGTTTATCTCCGAAAAGGGAAACTCTCTTGTGATTAGCAAATCTAATATTTCTTCACCAACTGCTCCCGTAGCACCTAAAACAGCTACTTTGACCTTTTTCATTTTTATCTTCCTCCTAATCAGTGACAAATATAGGTTGTACCTGCTGACCTTTAATAGCTGCATCTAAAGCTTGAGGCAGTTTCTCAGCCAGAGCTATTAAACTTCGTGGTTTTTTATAAGGATCATCTTGCCTGAAAGGGACAAAATAGATACCTTTAAAACTCAATAGTTTACCAAGATTTTCAGCGTTAATACCTAAGGCATCATTAGTCGATACCGCTAATAGCAAAGGTTTTCCGTTGCGCATGGTTGCTTTGGCTGCCATAAGTACCGGTGTATCGGATATGCCCAAGGCAATTTTAGCCATACTTGTTCCTGTAAGAGGCGCAATTACCATGATATCAAGTGGTATCTTAGGCCCAAAGCATTCAGCTTCAACTATATTAGTACTAAGATTTCCGGTGGAAATCTTGTGTAATTTTTCCTGCCAAATTTCTCCTAAGCCAAAACGGGTATTGGTTTGAAACAACTCAGGACTTGCAAAGGCAAAAATATCCGCTCCCGCGTTTTTTACCTGCCATGCAACCTCCAAAAAAGGGGTAATTGAACAATAGGAACCCGTTATTCCCCAGCCTATTTTTAGACCAGTATATTTCAAGTTAACTCTCCCCTTAGCCCCGGCTAATTTCCTTTTAACAATTCGTCTATGAGTTTAGGTACGGTTTTAGCCAGATAAGCACCTGCCTCTTTAGGCGCATACTTTCCGGGCAGGCCAGGTAGTGAGAGATATTTTATCTTTATATCTAGGGGATCTTTTAGACCTGAAACAGAAGCTAATTCGACATACAAGGAAGTTTGATTGCATAGAAAAAATTCCTGTTCCAAAAAAGCAGCCGGAACCGTGTTGATTACTGCTTCATAACTGCCTTTAACCTCTGCAAGATCCGTTGCTTTGAGAGTAAGAGCTTGAGCTTTTGCCATCTGTGTTTTGGATCTGGCTGCGATTAATACCTCAGCCCCAAGAAACTTAAGACGTAAGGCTAGTGTCAGGGCTATTCTTCCTGCTCCCAAAATTAAAAACTTAGCTCCAGAGATAGTTGTCTCCAATTCAAGCATTAGAGCTTGAATGGTACCTTCGGCAGTAGGTATTGCATTTAACCATGCCAATTCATCATATTGACCAAGTTCAATCACTGTTATCTTTTGTAGATCAGCTTTTTTTGCTACAACTTCTTTAACTGCGCCAATCAACAGATAAGTCTTTGGCGATTTATCCATCACTTCCAATAAAGAAAGACCGTCACTTTCTCTAATAAAACCATCATGATCTGTACCACTTAGAGGAGCTATCAAAACTTTGGCCAAAGTAACCTCATCCAAATTTTCCTGTAATTCTTTGGGACTTGCAATTGAACAGACGGCATGTTTTTTTGTGAGTTCATTTTTTAGAATGCTCTCTCTTAAGCCACCACCTAAAAAGGCAATCTTGGCCACTTGCATTCCTCCTTTGCCGGAGCAACAACATCATATGCTAGGCAAAGGGTACCGGTTACAACCCTAAAACATGCTCGAGACCATAAACCGGACCAGATAATTTCGGGACTTCACGAAGAGCAAGCATAACACCAGGCATAAATGAAGCCCGATCCAAAGAATCATGCCTTATGGTTAGAAGCTGACCTTGTCCACCAAAAATAATTTCCTGATGAGCCACTAGTCCCGGGAGTCTAACCGAATGAATGTGAATGCCATTGTAATTACTACCTCTGGGACCTTCATTGATAGCTTTGGTATCAGCTCCTAAAAGCTCGGCTGTTTTTACTGCCGTACCTGAAGGTGCATCTACTTTTTGATCGTGGTGTAGTTCGATTATCTCAACATTGGGGAAAAATCGATATGCAGTTTTGGCAAACTGCATCATTAAAACTGCACCTAAAGCAAAGTTTGGTACTACAAGTACACCAATGCCATTTGTAACCAGAGAGGTTACATAACTTTCACTAAGTCCACTAGTACCAACTACAATGTTTTTACCGGCATTTAAGGCTATAGCAATATTTTCTTTGACAACATCGGGTCTGGTAAAATCTATCCAGACATCGGCTTTGTTTACTGCTTCTTTAATTGTTCCGTCAATAATAATACCGTTTGGATTTAGTCCAGCTAAAAGACCCGCGTCTTCTTTGGGGTAATAAGGATCACAAGCCGCACTTAAAACGAGGTCTGCTTCCAAGGCCAAGGCTTTGATAACTTCTTTGCCCATCTTTCCTCCAGCTCCACTTATACCAATTCTTAACTGCCTTGACATTTTAAATACCTCCTAATTAAAAAAAGCCGGCAACTAACCTGCCGACCAAATAGACCAACAAGCTAGCGCATCACCTTGAAGTGACAGTTAGACAGTTTTTCACTGGCTAACCAGTCTAAAAAAGTGCCCTTTTTTAGACTTCGGCGATATTCCCCTTTCCCTAGATTCATAGGTTGCAACCTCAGCTAGGTACTTATGCTTACCGCTCCTCTAGCCTTATTATTTTGTCCATTGTCCCACAGTAAAAACTTAGTGTCAAGAGACTCTTTGTTTTTTTAGCGATAAATTACCACAAAAATACCTTACCTCGATTGCAAAACTAACTTCCACCCCAGAAACCATCTAGGGTAGAAGTTAAA
>DAIMKF010000010.1:0-49997 GCA_036721855.1 Bacillota bacterium
TTCGTATTTTTTTCAGCGGCTAACAGTTTTTTACAAGAAAGGTAGATTATTAGCTTGACAGGTAATAACCCTTGTGTTAGTATTATAAACTGCCAATGTATTGAAAAATGGACGCTTATATCCTTTATAATTTAACTCTGGTTGAGCGAGGGAACACTTGTAAACACAAGTGTGCTAGTTCTCTTGCTCTTAATGGCTTTACGAGGCAAAATACTACAAGGTAGATCTGCCGAGAAAGGGTGATCAGCGATGGATAAGGTGGCTCTAGTCACCAAGGGTCCAGAAAGAGAGCGCCATAGTTTCGGCAGGATACGAGAGGTTATGGATTTACCTAACCTCATCGAGATCCAGACCGCTTCCTATGAAAGGTTCTTAAAAGAAGGACTGTTAGAGACTTTCCGGGACATATCCCCCATTCAGGATTTCACCGGTAACCTCACCCTAGAATTTGTAGACTATACACTGGAAGAAGCAAAAATGGATGAAGACGAGTGCCGGGAAAGAGATGCCACATATGCTACACCTTTGAAGGTGCGTGTAAGGCTTATCAACAAAGAGACAGGTGAAGTCAAAGAACAAGAAGTCTTCATGGGAGACTTCCCTTTAATGACGGAAAAAGGCACTTTCATTATTAACGGTGCCGAAAGGGTTGTTGTAAGTCAGCTGGTTCGTTCGGCAGGCACCTATTTTAAACGGGATATCGATACTAACGGTAGGTATGTTTATAGTGCTAGTATTATTCCCAATCGGGGTGCCTGGCTCGAGTTTGAAACAGATGCCAATGATGTAGTATATGTAAGGGTTGATCGAACCAGAAAGATACCTGTTACAGTACTTTTACGTGCGCTTGGATATGGTAGTGATGATGAGATTCTGACATTAATCGGTGAGAGTCAGCAGCTTAAAAATACACTAGATAAAGACACCACTGATTCTGTGGATAGTGGTCTAATCGAAATCTATAAAAAGCTGCGACCAGGAGAACCTCCAACTGCAGAAAGTGCCAAGGCTCTTTTTGAGAATCTCTTTTTTGATTCCAAACGTTATGATTTGGCTGCGGTTGGACGTTACAAACTCAATAAGAAGTTAGGCCTTAGAGAAAGAATCTTTGGCATGACTTTAGCTGAAAGGGTAGTTGATCCTGAAACCGGGGAGATTTTAGCGGATCAAAATCAAAAAGTTGATCGCCAAGTAATGCAACTGCTTGAAAAGATGAAGATTAAAGAGGTTTGGATTCAAACTGAATCTGGTCTGGCTAAAGTAGTTGGCAATGGTGGTATTGATCCGGAGGTTAAACATATTAGAGCCGAAGACATGGTCGCGACAATTAGTTATTTTTTCGGTCTTTTCAAAGAAGTAGGTTCAACCGATGATATCGACCACTTGGGAAACCGAAGACTAAAGACTGTAGGGGAGCTATTACAAAACCAGTTTCGTATTGGTCTTTCCCGTATGGAAAGAGTTGTGCGTGAACGCATGACCATCCAGGATGCCAATATTATTACTCCCCAGGCACTAATCAATATCCGTCCGGTAGTAGCGGCCATTAAGGAATTCTTCGGTTCCAGCCAGCTTTCACAGTTTATGGATCAGACCAACCCACTTAGCGAGTTGACTCATAAAAGAAGACTCTCAGCTTTGGGGCCTGGCGGACTTTCACGTGAAAGAGCCGGTTTTGAGGTCCGTGACGTTCACTATTCTCACTATGGACGCATGTGCCCGATAGAAACTCCTGAAGGTCCTAATATCGGTTTAATTGGTTCTTTGTGTACTTTTGCTAGGATTAATGAGTTTGGTTTTATTGAAACACCTTACCGCAAGGTTGTAAGCGGGAAGGTTTATGATGAATTTGAATATCTAACTGCCGATGAAGAAGATAAATACATTATTGCCCAGGCCAATGAACCACTTGATGCTGAAGGCAATTTCGTTAATACCCGTGTTGCCGTGCGGTTTAAGGATCAAATTGCCAGCATAACTCCGACTAAAGTTGATCTGATGGATATTTCTCCTAAGCAATTAGTTTCGGTGGCTACAGCCTTAATTCCTTTTTTGGAACACGACGATGCCAACCGAGCTTTGATGGGATCAAATATGCAGCGTCAGGCAGTTCCTTTGTTAAAAACAGATTCTCCCCTGGTAGGTACCGGAATGGAGTATCGAGCTGCAGTTGATTCCCAGGCTGTTTTAACAGCTAAAAACCCCGGTGTTGTGGTACGAGCCACAGCCAAGGAAATTGTTGTCCGTTGTGAAGATGGTAAAGAAGATAAATACAAATGTACCAAATTTGTAAGATCTAACCAATCTACCTGTATCAATCAGAAAGTGATTGTTAAAAAAGGTATGAAGGTTAAAAAAGACAATGTTTTAGCAGATGGACCAGCCACACACCATGGCGAGCTGGCTTTAGGACGCAACACTTTAGTGGCTTTTATGCCCTGGGAGGGTTATAACTACGAAGATGCTATCTTAATCAGCGAAAGACTGGTTGAAGAGGATGCTTTTACCTCGATTCACATCGAAGAATATGAATGCCAGGCCAGAGACACTAAACTTGGCTCCGAAGAGATTACCCGTGATATTCCCAATATTAGTGAAGAGGTTTTAAAAGACCTTGATGATCGTGGCATAATAAGAATCGGTGCTGAAGTACACCCAGGCGATATACTCGTAGGTAAAGTAACGCCCAAAGGGGAGACCGAACTTACTGCCGAGGAAAGATTACTAAGGGCCATCTTTGGAGAGAAAGCCCGTGAAGTACGTGATTCGTCACTTAGAGTACCTCACGGAGAAAGTGGTGTCATTGTAGATGTCAAGATCTTCTCCCGCGAAAACGGTGACGATCTTTCTCCCGGAGTCAATACTCTGGTTAGGATCTATATTGCCCAAAAACGCAAAGTCTCGGTAGGCGATAAAATGGCCGGCCGTCATGGCAACAAAGGTGTAGTTTCCAGAATACTACCGGTAGAAGATATGCCCTTTTTACCTGACGGAACACCTGTTGAGATTGTTTTAAATCCGCTTGGGGTTCCAAGTCGTATGAATATCGGTCAGATTTTAGAGACACATCTGGGTCTGGCGGCTAAAGCTTTAAATATCAAAGTAGCGACACCGGTCTTTGATGGAGCAAATGAAGAAGATATAGAAAAGCTGTTAGAAAAGTCAGGCTTAAGTCCTGATGGCAAGACAACACTCTACGACGGACGTACGGGACTCCCATTTGATTCTCGTGTTACCGTAGGCTATATTTACATGTTAAAACTTCACCATCTAGTTGACGATAAGATTCATGCCCGTTCGACAGGGCCATATTCTCTGGTAACACAACAACCTTTAGGTGGCAAAGCCCAATTTGGTGGACAGAGATTCGGAGAAATGGAAGTCTGGGCGCTGGAAGCCTATGGCGCAGCTTATACACTGCAAGAACTCCTTACAGTTAAATCCGATGATGTGGTAGGAAGAGTTAAAACTTACGAAGCCATCGTCAAAGGAGAAAATGTTCCTGAGCCAGGTGTGCCCGAATCATTTAAAGTACTCATTAAAGAGCTGCAATCCCTCTGCCTTGATGCTAAAGTATATGCCGAAGACAAAGAGATTGAAATCAAGGATGAGGACGAGGATATTACCGAAATGGCCAAAGAATTAGGTATTGATTTAGGAAAAGAAAAAAATAGTCTCCAGGTAGAACCAAAGTCCGATTCCGATGAAGAAGAAGAAGAAGAAGAAGAAGAATTAGATGAGGACGTGTTAAGTGAAGAGGAGGATCTCGACGAGGATCTTTCTGATGAAGATCTTGCTATCGACGATGTTGAAGACTTAGACGAAGAAGATTTAGATGATATCGATAACTTTGACGAGATCTAATTCAATTCCTGGCCTAAAAAAAGGAGGGACTGACTCTTGTTGGACGTTAATAATTTCGATCGCATCAAGATCGGCCTTGCTTCACCGGATCAAATCCGGGCTTGGTCCAGCGGAGAAGTCAAGAAGCCAGAAACGATAAACTACCGCACCTTAAAACCGGAAAAAGATGGCTTGTTCTGTGAACGTATCTTTGGACCAGTTCGCGATTGGGAATGCCACTGCGGGAAATATAAACGCGTTAGATACAAAGGTGTAGTTTGTGACCGTTGTGGTGTTGAGGTTACTAAATCAAAAGTACGTCGTGAACGCATGGGGCACATTGAGCTGGCGGCATCGGTAAGCCACATCTGGTATTTTAAAGGTATTCCTAGCCGTTTGGGTTTAATACTTGATATCTCTCCGCGCAACTTGGAGAAGGTACTCTATTTTGCTTCTTATATAGTGATTGAACCGGGCGATACCCCACTTACCGAAAAGCAGTTGCTTTCAGAACCGGAAAGACGGGTTATGCGCGAGAAATACGGCAATGATTTTGTTTATGGTATGGGTGCGGAAGCTATTAAAAAGCTTTTGCAAAAAATTGACTTGGACCAAGAGGCTGAAGCCCTGCGTCAAGAAGCCCAGGAGACTTCAGGCCAGAGAAAAACTAAGGCTATCAGACGACTTGAGATTATTGAATCCTTTAGACAATCAAACACTAGACCGGAGTGGATGATTCTTGATGTGATTCCGGTTATACCACCTGATCTTAGACCTATGGTCCAGCTTGACGGTGGGCGCTTTGCAACTTCCGATCTTAATGATCTCTATCGCAGGGTTATTAATCGCAATAACCGTCTAAAAAAGCTTCTTGAACTCGATGCTCCCGATATCATTGTTCGCAATGAAAAAAGAATGTTGCAGGAAGCAGTTGATGCCCTGATAGATAACGGCCGCAGAGGCCGACCGGTTACCGGTCCTGGTAACCGTCCTTTGAAATCTTTAAGTGATATGCTTAAAGGCAAACAGGGGCGTTTTCGCCAAAATCTCCTCGGCAAACGTGTCGACTATTCCGGCCGTTCGGTTATTGTCGTCGGACCGGAACTAAAGATGCATCAGTGTGGTTTGCCTAAAGAAATGGCTCTTGAGTTGTTTAAACCTTTTGTTATGAAACTTTTGGTGGATCAAGGCAAGGCTAACAATATCAAAAATGCCAAAAAAATGGTGGAACGGGTTAACGACGAGGTCTGGGATGTACTCGAAGAAGCCATTAAAGAACACCCGGTTCTTTTAAACCGTGCTCCGACCTTACACCGTTTAGGTATTCAAGCTTTTGTTCCTGTCTTAGTTGAAGGCAGAGCCATCAAACTTCATCCTTTGGTTTGCACGGCCTATAACGCCGACTTTGACGGCGACCAGATGGCAGTACACGTCCCGCTTTCAGCCGAAGCCCAAGCCGAAGCCAGAATATTAATGCTTTCAGCCCACAACATTTTATCTCCGGCTAGTGGTGAACCAATTGCGGTACCCACTCAGGATATGGTTATCGGCTGTTTCTACCTCACTTTAATTCGTGAAGGCGGTAAGGGTGAGGGCAAGATCTTTCTTAACATGGATGATGCAATGTTAGCTTATGAAGAAGGCGACATTGATCTGCATGCCAAAATTAAAGTTAAAAATGTCAAGGGCTGTTCCAGAGAAACAACCCTTGGTAGAATGATCTTTAATAATGTAATGCCTGAGAACATTCCCTATTTTGAGCAGGAAGTGAAGAAAAATGACCTGCAGAAGATAGTCAACACCTGTTTTAGAAAGCTAGGCGCCAATCGCACGGCCGAAGTTTTGGATAAAATCAAGACTCTTGGCTATCATTATGGCTGTATCTCAGGGACAACAGTATCTATTAGTGATATTAAAGTGCCACCTGAAAAGACAGAGTTAATTAACCAGGCTGAAAATGAAGTGCTGCAACTCGAGCAACAGCATCGCAGGGGACTTATTACCGACAACGAGAAATACCATCGCACTACCGTAATCTGGACCGAAACCAAAGATCAGATTACCGAAAAGATGAAAGCCAATTTAGGTAAATGGAACCCTGTTTATATGATGGCAATCTCCGGGGCTAGAGGTAATATGTCACAATTGGCTCAGCTTGCGGGTATGCGCGGATTGATGTCTGATCCTACCGGTAAGGTCATTGAGCTTCCTATTAAAGCTAACTTCCGTGAAGGCCTTACTGTTTTGGAATACTTTATCTCCACCCACGGAGCCAGAAAAGGCTTGGCCGATACGGCTCTTAGAACTGCCGACTCAGGTTATTTGACCAGAAGGCTGGTGGATGTCTGCCAGGATGTTATTGTCAGAGAAGAGGAATGCTCTACTGAAGAAGGCGTCTGGATCAGTGCCATTGTTGAAGATGGCGATGTCTATGAGTCTTTGGAAGATCGTATCATCGGCAAACTGGCCTTTGAAGATGTTTATCATCCTAAAACAAAAGATATTATCGTGCATAAAAACGAGCTTGTAGATGAAGATAGGGCGGCCAGAATCGAAGAAGCAGGAATTAAATCTGTCTATATGCGCTCTGTTTTAAGCTGCAGATCACGGCATGGTGTTTGCATCAACTGTTATGGTCGCAACCTTGCTACCGGAAAACTTGTTGAAATAGGTGAGGCAGTAGGTACAATTGCGGCGCAGTCAATCGGCGAACCCGGCACACAGCTTACAATGCGTACCTTCCACACAGGTGGAGTGGCCGGTGATGACATTACCCGAGGACTCCCCCGGGTAGAAGAGGTTTTTGAAGCTAGAAAACCCAAAGGTCAGGCGGTAATTACCGAAGTTGAAGGTGTGGCCAGAGTAGAAGAGAGCAAGAAAAATCGTAAAATTATCATTACCCAGGCCGACGGTACGGAAAAAGTTTACCAAGCTCCTTTTGGGTCAAGACTTAAAGTTACTGATGGTACACAAGTCAAACCCGGAGACAGACTGACCGATGGCCCAATCAATCCTCATGAGCTCTTGCACATTAAACCTATTCGGGAGATCCAATCCTACCTGGTCCAGGAGGTTCAGGAAGTTTATCGGTCTCAAGGTGTAGAAATCGATGATAAACATTGTGAAATTGTCGTAAGACAGATGATGCGCAAAGTTAAAATAACCGAACCGGGAGATACGGGTCTTTTACCCGGTGGATTAATTGATGTCTTTGATCTGGATGATGTTAATAAAGAAGTTATAGCCAAAGGTTTGACACCCGCCGGATATAAACATGCCATTTTGGGGATAACCAAAGCTTCACTGGCTACAGATAGTTTCCTTTCAGCAGCTTCTTTCCAGGAAACAACGCGAGTTTTAACCGATGCTGCAATCAAAGGCAAAGTGGATAGTCTTATTGGTCTTAAAGAAAACGTTATAATCGGTAAGTTGATTCCAGCCGGAACAGGTATCGAGCGTTGCTTAAGAACCGATATCGAAGTATGTGAAGAATAAACTATCTAGTCATTTGGGAAGGTGTCAAGTAGTTGAATTTTATTGACACCTTCCCAATTTAAATGATATACTCTTGAAGTACGCCATAAAATGGTTCAGAGGGGAAGGGGACTAGGCATGCCTCTGGAAAAACTCAAAAAAGCAAAGAAAATAGCTATAGGTACCAAACAGGTACTTAAAGCTGTTGAAAATAATATAACTGAGCTTATCTTTGTTGCCCAGGATGCCGACGCCAAAGTTGTAGAGCCACTTAGCACCTATTGTAATGAACACGGTGTTCAGATTGTGAATGTTGAAAGTAGAATTCAGCTAGGTGAGGCATGTGGCATAGATGTTGGAGCCGCCGCAGCGGCGATTCTTAAAGACTAATTTAGCGGAAGGAGGTGGCAGAATGCCAACGATTAATCAATTGATCCGTAAAGGTAGACAAACAAAGCAGAAAAAAAGCGCTTCTCCAGCTCTCTTATTTGTCCAAAATACCCTCAAGGACAAGGAGATCGAGATGCCTAAGGGCTCTCCGCAAAAAAGAGGCGTATGCACCAAAGTAGCAACTATGACACCCAAAAAACCTAACTCAGCTCTAAGAAAAATTGCTCGTGTTCGTCTGACAAATGGTATTGAAGTTTCGTCCTACATTCCTGGCGAAGGCCACAACCTGCAAGAGCACTCCGTAGTACTTATCAGAGGCGGCCGCGTTAAGGATCTCCCTGGCGTCCGTTATCATATAGTTAGAGGTACAATGGATACTGCTGGCGTGGAAAATCGCCGTCAGGGACGTTCAAAATATGGCACTAAAAAGCCCACTGAATAACTTAAAAAGGGGGGATAGATAAAGATGCCGAGGCGTGGACACGTACCAAAGAGAAGTATTCTGCCCGACCCAATCTATAAAAGCAGTGTTTTAAGTCAGTTTATCAACAAACTAATGCTAGATGGTGAGAAGGGTACAGCAGAGTCTATTATTTACGGTGCCTTGGATATTGTGGCCGAGAAAACAGGTCAAGATCCAGTCGAGGTACTGAATAAAGCTCTTGATAATGTTATGCCAGTTGTTGAGGTTAAAGCTCGACGTGTTGGCGGTGCTACTTATCAAGTGCCTGTTGAGGTTGCAGCTAATCGTCGTATGGCACTTGCTATGAGATGGATGATTCAAATCTCTCGTGCTCGTGGCGAGAATACTATGGCTGAGAGAATGGCCGGTGAGATATTGGAAGCTTCCAATAATACCGGTGGCTCGGTCAGAAAAAAAGAAGATACTCACCGCATGGCAGAGGCCAACAAAGCTTTTGCTCATTATCGTTGGTAGGATACTGCCCGACCGTGAGTCAGGGCAGGACATTAAAGCGCCTGCTCTTACCACTGGCGGTCTCCCGACCAAAAGAGCTAGCTTGGTCGGCTAGGGTAAAATTTGCACCCCTAAAAACTAATATAACCGTCAGACGATAGGACTGGCCTGGCTTTTTCGGTGAGACTCACTAGTAGTAAGGAGGGGAAAGTGGGTGCCCAGAGAGTTCCCACTCGATAAAACGCGCAATATCGGGATTATGGCCCATATTGATGCTGGTAAAACAACAACAACTGAAAGAATTTTATTTTATACAGGAAAAGTTCATAAGATGGGCGAAACCCATGAAGGCGCTGCTACAATGGACTGGATGGTACAAGAACAAGAAAGAGGCATTACCATTACCTCTGCAGCAACAACGTGTCATTGGCGAAATCATCGCGTTAACATTATTGATACACCCGGGCACGTTGACTTCACCGTTGAGGTAGAGAGGTCACTTAGAGTACTTGATGGAGCAGTCGCTGTATTTTGTGCTGTCGGTGGTGTAGAACCGCAGTCAGAAACTGTTTGGAGGCAAGCAGATCGATATAGAGTTCCAAGGATAGCATTTATCAATAAGATGGATCGAACCGGAGCGGATTTCTACCGCGTTGTGGATATGATTAAGGAAAGATTATCTGCCAACCCGGTTCCGCTTCAACTACCAATAGGCAGTGAAGATAATTTTAAAGGCATGGTAGATTTAGTAACTAACAAAGCAATTATCTACACCGATGATTTAGGGACTAGATCGGAAGAAGATCCTATCCCTATGGATATGGTCGAACTAGTAGCGAAAAAACGTCAGGAGATGCTTGAAGCAATAGTTGAAACAGATGAAAAGCTTATGGCCCGTTATCTTGATGGGGAAGAGCTTAGCCTTGAGGAGATTAAAAAAGCTATTCGGCAAGCAACCTGCACTAATTTAATTGTTCCGGTATTATGTGGATCAGCTTTCAAAAACAAAGGTGTACAGAGACTTCTTGATGCGGTGGTCGATTATCTGCCATCACCACTTGAGGTTGATGATGTCAAAGGTATCCATCCCGAAACCGGTACTGAAATTACCAGAAAATCCAGTGATGACGAACCTTTTGCCGCTCTTGCTTTTAAGATTATGAGTGATCCTTTTATCGGTAAACTCTGTTATTTTAGAGTCTATTCCGGGACACTGGCCTCCGGATCTTATATTCTTAATTCTACCAGAGGTAAAAAAGAACGTATCAGTCGTCTGGTGCTGATGCATGCTAATCACAGACAGGAAGTTGATAGGGTTTATGCCGGGGATATTGTAGCCGGTGTGGGACTTAAGTTTACTTCCACAGGCGATACTTTATGTGATGAGAATAACAAAATCGCCTTAGAAGCTATGACCTTTCCGGATCCGGTTATTGATATTGCCATTGAACCCAAGACTAAAAACGACCAGGATAAACTATCTCAAGCTTTGCAGAGACTATCGGAGGAAGATCCTACCTTTCGTGTCAGTACCAATGAAGAAACAGGTCAAACTATCATCGCCGGCATGGGAGAATTGCACCTGGAGATTATTGTTGACAGGCTCCTAAGAGAATTTAGAGTCGGTGCCAATGTAGGTAACCCCCAGGTTGCTTATAAAGAAACCATCTCTAAAGCTACCCGTGCCGAAGGGAAGTTTATTCGCCAGTCAGGTGGCCGCGGCCAATATGGCCATGTGGTCTTGGAATTAAAACCAAACGAGCCGGGCAAAGGCTTTATCTTCGAAAATAAAATTGTCGGTGGTGTAGTACCTAAAGAATACATTGCCCCAGTTGAAGCTGGTGTTAAAGAAGCCATGTTATCAGGTGTACTAGCCGGTTTTCCGGTCGTAGATGTCATAGTGTGTCTGGTAGATGGTTCTTATCACGAAGTTGACTCCAGTGAAATGGCCTTTAAGATTGCCGGTTCAATAGGCTTTAAAGAAGGGGCCCTTAAGGCAAATCCTGTTCTTTTGGAGCCGGTTATGAAGGTTGAAGTAGTGACTCCCGATGATTTTCTGGGAGATGTAATTGGAGACCTTAATAGCAGGCGGGGAAGAATCGGTGGAATGACACAGCGTCCCGGGGCGCAGGAGGTTCACAGTCTTGTTCCGTTATCCGAAATGTTTGGTTACGTGAACCAGCTACGTTCTTTAACACAAGGACGCGCCACTTATGTTATGACATTTTCTCATTTTGAGCAGGTTCCAGCCAATATAGCTGAAACAATAATAAAAAAGGGTTAAGTCCCAAAGTAAGGAGGCTAAAAAATGGCTAAGGCACATTTTGAGCGTACCAAGCCGCATGTTAACATTGGTACCATTGGTCACGTTGACCATGGCAAGACAACTCTAACTGCTGCTATTACTAAGTATTTGTCAAGTAAAGGTTATGCTCAGGTAAGAAAGTATGATGAGATTGATAATGCTCCCGAGGAGAAAGAGCGTGGTATTACCATTAACACCTCCCACGTAGAGTATGAAACGGATGCTAGACACTATGCTCACGTGGACTGCCCGGGCCATGCTGACTATGTTAAGAATATGATTACAGGTGCAGCACAGATGGATGGTGCCATCTTGGTAGTTTCGGCTGCAGACGGCCCAATGCCACAGACCAGAGAGCACATTTTGCTCGCTCGTCAGGTCGGTGTTCCTGCTATCGTTGTTTTCCTTAACAAATCAGACATGGTTGACGATCCCGAACTCATCGAACTAGTTGAGATGGAAGTTCGCGAATTGCTTGATGCATATGAGTTCCCCGGTGATGATACACCGATTATCGTAGGTTCTGCCCTTAAAGCTCTAGAGAGCAACGATCTCAATGATGAGTGGAATCAAGCCATCGACAAGCTCATGAAGATAGTTGACGAATACATTCCACAACCTTCACGTGAGGTTGATAAACCATTCTTGATGCCGGTGGAAGACGTCTTTACCATTACCGGTCGCGGCACTGTTGCTACCGGTCGTGTTGAGCGTGGTCAAGTCAAAGTCGGTGACCCTATTGAGATAGTTGGTATTAGTGCGACTAAGAACTCTGTTGTTACAGGTGTGGAGATGTTTAGAAAGATTCTGGACTTTGCTCAAGCCGGCGATAACGTTGGTGTTTTGCTCCGTGGTATTGAACGCAAAGACATCGAGCGTGGTCAGGTTGTGGCCAAACCAGGTTCTATTACACCTCATACCAAGTTTGAAGCCCAGGTCTACGTGTTGAAACAATCTGAGGGTGGCCGTCACAAACCGTTTTTCTCAGGCTATCGCCCCCAGTTTTACTTCAGAACCACCGATGTAACCGGTACTATTACTCTGCCTGAAGGCGTAGAAATGGTTATGCCTGGTGATAACATTGTTATGAATGTTGAACTAATTGCGCCTATCGCTATGGAAGAAAACCTCCGCTTTGCTATTCGCGAAGGTGGTCACACAGTCGGCGCTGGCGTTGTCAGCAAAATTATCAAGAAGTAAAATAGTTCCCAAACGAGGTAGCGGCTAAAGCTTACCTGAAGTCGCTACCCGCTTTTTTTGAGACCTTGACAATAGTCATAAAGGAGGGAACAGGAATGAATCAAAAGATTAGAATTCGACTTAAAGCCTTTGATCATGCGGTTTTGGACCAATCAGCCCGCAAAATTGTGGAAACTGCTGAAAGGACCGGAGCAAAGGTTTCAGGACCAATTCCTCTACCAACAGAAAAAAACATTTATACAATTTTACGTTCTGTTCACGTACACAAAGATTCCCGCGAACAGTTTGAAATGAGGACACATAAAAGGCTCATTGATATCTTGGACCCTAATGCGAAAACAGTTGATGCTCTGATGAGACTTGACCTGCCTGCAGGTGTGGATATCGAAATTAAACTCTAAAGAATTCCCTCCTGATTCAGGTGTGGCAACTCTTTTATCTGCAGTACACTACAAGTGCCAGTGGTAGTGTACACGAACCAGTAAGGAGGTGTAGGTTATGCCCAAAGCTATACTCGGCCGTAAAGTTGGAATGACACAAATATTTGCCAAAGACGGTTCAGCTATTCCTGTAACTGTAATCGAAGCAGGCCCTTGCAAAGTTGTGCAGGTTAAGACTTTAGAAGTTGATGGTTATAAAGCCGTACAGATTGGATTTGGTGTAATTAAAGAACAAAAAGTCAACAAACCGCTAAGTGGCCACTACAAAAAAGCTGCTTTAAGCCCTAATCGTTATCTTAAAGAGGTTGCTCTGGAAGATAAAGAAGACCTCAAAGTCGGGGATGTAATTAAAACTGATATCTTCAAGGAAGGAGATTTAGTTGATGTTACCGGCCTGTCTAAAGGTCATGGTTTTAGTGGTGTCATTAAAAGATGGAATTTCCGCATCGCAGCCAAAGCTCACGGCTCTAAATATCACAGAGGTATAGGTTCTCTGGGTTCGATTGATCCAGCTCGTATTTTTAAAGGCAGAAAGATGCCGGGACGCTATGGCAACGAGAGGGTTACAATCCAGAATCTTACTGTAGTTGGAGTTGATCCTGAAAAGAATCTTCTTTTAATCAAAGGTGCGGTGCCTGGTATCAAAGGCAGTCTTGTTACTGTTAGCAAGGCTGTTAAGGCCTAAACTCACTAGTTGCAGGAAAGGAGGCAGCATAAAATGCCCCAAGTGACAGTTTTTAATGTCCAGGGTAGAGAGGTAGGGCAGCTCGAGCTTAGCAATAAGGTTTTCGGAGCTAAAGTAAACCCGGTCCTTATGCATGAAGCAGTTGTTATGTATCTTGCCCGCCAGAGAGTGGGGACAGCTGCCACCAAGACGAGAGGTTTGGTAAGAGGTGGCGGTAGAAAACCCTGGCGACAAAAAGGCACAGGTCGTGCCCGTCAAGGTTCTATCCGAGCTCCACAATGGGTAGGTGGCGGTACAGTCTTTGGCCCCTTGCCTAGAGATTATGGTTATACAATGCCTAAAAAAGCCAGAAGAGCGGCACTTTGTTCAGCTCTGTCGGCTAAGGTTGAAAACCAAAATATTATCGTCTTGGATAATTGGCAGTTGGATACTCCCAAGACCAAAGAAGTTATGGATGTATTGAAAAATCTTAATGTTGCTGGTAAAAAAGCCTTGATTGTCACAGCTGATAACAACCAAATTCTTTATAAATCAGCTCGCAACATTCCTAGTGTCAGCACAATTATTGCTCAAAACCTAAACACCTATGAGGTGGTAAACTATGACACCCTCATTATGACCAAGGATGCTGTAGCCAAGGTCGAGGAGGTGCTCGCCTAATGGAACATGTATATGATGTCATAAGAAAACCGATTGTTACTGAGAAATCTGTGGCTCTAATGGAGAGAAACAAATACACCTTCGTGGTTGACAAGCGTGCTACTAAAACTCAGATTAAGCATGCTGTGGAAAAGATCTTTAATGTTAAAGTAAAAAATGTAGCTACTATGAATATGAAGGGTAAACTGCGTACCATGGGAAGAACCCAAGGTTACCGCCCTGATTGGAAGAAAGCTATTGTTACCTTAGCAGAGGGAAGCAGAATTGAGATCCTCGAAGGTATGTGATAACTACCGGCAAAGGAGGTTATTGCTGTGGGTGTGAAGTCATTTAAACCTACCTCCCCTAGCCGCCGTTTCATGTCAACTTCAGATTTTGCTGAGGTTACTACCGACAAACCAGAGAAATCGCTGCTTGTGCCATTAAAGCAAAAGGGCGGTCGCAATGCTGAAGGTAGAACAACGGCCAGGCATAAAGGTGGAGGCCACAAGCGTAAATACCGTATTATTGACTTTAAGCGTGATAAGGATGGCATTCCGGCACGTGTTGCCGAAATCGAATACGATCCTAACAGATCAGCTCGTATTGCGTTACTAAATTATGCAGATGGTGAGAAACGTTATATATTGCAGCCTGTAGGCTTAAAAGTGGGCGACAGTGTAGTTTCAGGTCCGAATGCAGATATTAAACCTGGTAACGCTTTACCACTGGCTAATATACCTGTGGGTACTCTGATTCATAACATCGAATTAGAACCGGGTAAGGGTGGACAGATGGTTCGCTCGGCCGGAACAGGTGCCCAGTTAATGGCCAAGGAAAATGGTTATGCAACTTTGCGTCTGCCTTCAGGTGAAATGAGAATGGTCTTAGAAACATGCCGGGCAACTGTCGGTCAGGTTGGTAATATCGAACATGAAAACATCAAGATCGGCAAGGCTGGTAGAAATCGTTGGCTAAATAAGCGTCCACAAGTTCGTGGAGTAGCCATGAACCCTGTAGACCATCCACATGGCGGTGGTGAAGGACGTGCACCTGTAGGTCATCCTGGTCCTCTAACTCCTTGGGGTAAACCTACACTCGGTTACCGTACTAGGAAAAAGAAGCCTTCGGATCGTTTAATTGTTAGAAGAAGACGCTAGGATGCGTTGTTTATAACTTCAGTAGATGAAGGGGGGGTTGTGGCAAGCATGGGAAGATCAAGTAAAAAACAGCCTTATATTGAAGAAAAACTATTTAAACGAGTCCAAGAACTAAACGCCAAAGGCGAGAAAAAAGTTATTAAGACCTGGTCTCGTAGTTCAACAATCTATCCTGAGCTAGTTGGCCACACATTTGCAGTGCACGATGGTCGCAAGCATGTTCCGGTCTATATTACTGAGGACATGGTCGGGCATAAGCTAGGCGAGTTCGCCCCAACACGGATTTTCCGTGGTCATGGCGGCACAGCAGAACGCGCGTCGGCCCTCAAAAAATAGAGAGAGGGGGATAGCTTTATGGAAGCTAAGGCTACTGCTCGCATGATTCGGATGTCGCCAAGAAAAGTTCGTCAAGTTATTGATGCAATTCGTGGCAAAGATCTTCTTGAAGCCCAAAATATTTTAAAGCTAACACCAAGAAGAGCAAGTCACCACATTGGCAAAGTCTTGAATTCTGCAGCAGCTAATGCAGAAAATAACTTTAATATGAATCGTGATGCTTTATATGTAGCTAAGGCCTATGTCGATGAAGGCCCTACATTAAAGAGAGTTAGATTCCATTCAAGAGGCCAGGCAGACACTCTCTTTAAAAGAACTTGCCACATCACTGTGGTATTAAGCGAAAAAAAGGAGGGATGACAAATGGGTCAGAAAACGCATCCCTTAGGAATGCGGCTTGGCATTATTAAAGATTGGGATGCCAGATGGTATGCGGAAAAAGACTATGCAGCGTTATTGCAAGAAGATCTCAAGATTCGCAACAAAGTAAAAGAAAAGTTTTACAATTCAGGGGTTGCTCGTATTGAAATTGAAAGAGCTGCAAACATGGTCAAGATTTCTATTCATACAGCCAAGCCAGGTATGGTAATTGGCAAAGGTGGAACCATGGTAGATGATTTCCGCAAAGAATTAGAAAAAGAGACTGGCAGACAGATTTCGATTAATATCCTTGAAGTCAAAAAGCCTGATCTTGATGCACAGCTAGTAGCAGAGAACGTTGCCAATCAGTTAGAGAGAAGAATCTCCTTCCGCCGTGCCATGCGTCAGGCTAAACAAAAAGCTATGAGAGCCGGAGCACAGGGTATTAAAGTTGCAGTTTCCGGGCGTCTTGGCGGAGCTGAAATTGCCAGAACCGAATGGACTCCCGAAGGTTCAGTTCCTCTACAGACTCTACGCGCCGATATAGACTACGGTTTTGCAGAAGCTTATACAACTTATGGCAAAATTGGCGTCAAGGTTTGGATCTATAAAGGAGAAGTGCTTCCCGAAAGAAATTAACGAGTCGCAAGGAGGCGAGAAGCAGTGCTTATACCAAAGCGCGTTAAGTACCGTAAAGTACAGCGCGGCCGTATGAAGGGGAAAGCCATCCGCGGCTCACAGGTATCATCTGGTGAGTATGGTTTGCAGGCCCTAGAACCTGGATGGATCACTGCAAGCCAGATAGAAGCTGCCCGTGTTGCTATGACAAGATTTATTAAACGTGGTGGCCAGGTCTGGGTTAAGATATTCCCTGACAAACCTGTTACCAAGAAACCTGCTGAAGTTCGTATGGGTAGCGGCAAAGGTGCTCCCGATCATTGGGTAGCGGTTGTTCGTCCCGGCCGTGTAATGTTTGAGATTGCTGGTGTTCCAGAAAATCTGGCTAAGGAAGCTATGAGACTGGCAGCTCATAAACTGCCTATTAAAACTAAATTTGTAAAGAAAGAAAAGGCAGGTGACGCAAATGAAAGCTAAAGAGGTTCATGAACTTGGCGATATCGAATTGAAGCAACAGCTTGGTAACCTCAAGGAAGAGCTTTTCAACTTGCGTTTCCAGCTGGCAACTGGTCAACTTGACAATGTCAAGAGGATTTCAGAAGTACGCAAATCTATTGCCAGAGTTAAAACTGTGATCAAAGAGCGTGAATTGCTAGCTAAGAAATAACGCCCCAGAGAAGAAGGAGGGGAGTTTAATGGCTAAGGAGACCACTACAGTAAAAACCCACAAAACCAGAGTCGGATTAGTGGTAAGTGATAAAATGGATAAGACCGTTGTAGTAGAGGTTGTACGACTTTATTCACATCCTCTTTATAAAAAACGTGTCAAAACTACCAAGCGCTATAAAGCACATGATGAAGCTAATGAGTGCCAGGTAGGCGATAAGGTACGCATTGAAGAATGTCGTCCTTTGAGCAAAGATAAAAGCTGGAAGGTTATTAGCATTATAGAAAAAGCAAAATAGCGGATTATTTGTCTGTAGAGAGGAGGGGTAGAGATGATTCAGCAAGAAAGCATGCTCAATGTGGCAGATAACACAGGTGCTCGTAAGGTTCTTTGCATTAGAGTTCTAGGTGGCAGCTCTCGTCGTTATGCTCATGTAGGCGATGAGATAATTGCCACGGTTAAAGAAGCCAGCCCAGGTGGGACTGTAAAAAAGGGCGAGATAGTTCGAGCAGTTGTGGTAAGAACCCGTCAATCTGTAAGAAGGCCTGATGGTAGCTATATTCGTTTTGACGATAATGCCGCGGTAATTGTCGATACCCAGAAAAATCCTCGCGGCACACGTATCTTTGGCCCTGTAGCCAGGGAGCTCCGCGAGAAAGAATACATGCGTATTATCTCCCTAGCCCCAGAGGTCTTATAAAAATCTTTTGGGGAAGGCGTTTACAAAAAAGGGGGGAACCAAAATACCATGAACATCCACAAAGTTCATGTTAAAAAAGGCGATACTGTTACTGTAATCTCCGGTAATGAAAAAGGTAAAAAAGGTAAAGTACTTCGCGTTGATTATAAGAAGGGTCATGTGGTTGTGGAAAACCTTAATATGATAAAAAAGCATTTAAGACCAACCCAAACCAATCCACAAGGCGGTGTAGCCAGCATTCCGGCTTCGATGAACAGCAGTAAGGTAATGCTTGTCTGTCCAAGCTGTGGTCAGCCCACTCGCGTACAACGTGAAATTCGTGATGATAGTAAAGTTCGCATTTGTAAAAAGTGTAAAAAAGCAATTGACTGATTGTGCGCTAGGAAAGGAGGTTAGCTCCCATGCCACGTCTTAAAGATTTCTATCAAGAAGAAGTTGTTCCGGCCATGATAGAAAAGTTTGGTTATAAAAGCTCTATGGAAGTACCGAAACTGGTTAAGATCGTAATTAATATGGGTGTCGGCGAGGCTAAAGAGGACCCGAAAGCTTTAGATGCAGCAGTAAAAGAGTTGACGGCAATCTCCGGCCAAAAACCTGTTGTCACCAGAGCTAAAAAATCAGTAGCGGCTTTTAAAATTCGTACCGGTATGGCAATCGGTTGTAAGGTTACTTTAAGAGGCAACAGGATGTATGAATTTTTTGACAGACTACTTAGTATTGGTTTGCCTCGTATCCGCGATTTTCGTGGCGTAGCCCCAACAGGGTTTGATGGTCGTGGCAACTATACTCTTGGCATTAAAGAGCAAATTATCTTCCCTGAGGTAAGCTATGACGAAGTCGATGCCATCCGGGGTATGGATATCTGTATTGTCACTAATGCCAAAACCGATGACGAAGCTTACGAGCTGCTTAAGCTACTAGGTATGCCTTATAAAGCTGCATAATATAAGGAACCTAGGCCACTATTACTCACAGAGGAGGGAAGAGCGTGGCCAAAAAATCAATGAGAATCCGTGCTGCAAGACCTCAGAAATTTGCAGTTAGAGAACACAACCGCTGCAAGATCTGCGGCCGTCCACGCGGATACATGCGTAAATTCGGAATGTGCCGCATCTGCTTCCGCAAGCTAGCTCTCGAAGGTAAACTACCAGGTGTACGCAAGGCTAGCTGGTGACATGTGGCATAATCCTTGCTAGATTATTGTTAATGGAAGGGGGATGCTAGGATGATCACAACTGATCCCGTAGCTGATATGCTAACGAGAATTCGGAATGCCGGTGCAGTTTACCATGATAAAGTTGATGTTCCTACATCAAAACTCAAGCTTGAAATCGCTCGGATACTCAAAGAAGAAGGTTTTGTCAAGGACTACCAGGTTGTTACTGAGAACAATCTGACCATGATTAGGATCTTTCTTAAGTATGGCGAGAAGAAGAAACCGGTTATAGCAGGACTCAAAAGAATTAGCAAGCCAGGACTGCGCGTTTATGCTAACTCACATGAGATTCCCAGGGTTCTTGGTGGTTTAGGAACAGCAATAATTTCAACATCTAAGGGTGTAGTAACAGATAAAGAAGCCAGGAAACTCGGTGTTGGAGGCGAAGTACTCTGCTTTATCTGGTGATTGGCTTAAACTTCACGGCAAGGAGGTGTAGTTGCTTTGTCAAGGATCGGAAAAATG
The DNA here is from genome assembly GCA_036721855.1 of Bacillota bacterium. Lineage (GTDB taxonomy): Bacteria > Bacillota > DTU065 > DTU065 > DTU065 > JAHDNZ01. The sequence continues at coordinate 19,415 of DAIMKF010000010.1, forward strand.
GCAATTGTGATTCCCAAAGGCGTAGATGTTAATCTAGGTGCCGAAAGGACAATTACAGTAAAAGGCCCTAAAGGCACACTAGAACAAGTTTTGCCTGCGGGAATTGAAATGAGTTTAGAAGACGGCAAACTTCACTTTACCCGCCAGAACGACGGACTCAAAGCCTTGCATGGCATGACCCGGTCTCTGGTTAATAATATGGTCAAAGGTGTTACTGAAGGATTTCAAAAAACCCTTATCATCCAAGGCGTCGGCTACAGAGCCAACAAGGATGGCAATAAGCTCGTTCTTAACGTAGGCTACTCCCATCCCGTCGTGATGATGCCCTATGAAGGTATTGAAATAGAAGTACCCGAACCGACAAAAATCATCATCAAAGGTGCTGATAAACAAAAGGTGGGGGAATTTGCTGCCAATGTCAGGAAAGTCCGTGAACCAAGTGTTTACAAAACTGACCGCGGTAATAAGGGTATCATTTATGAAGGTGAAGTCGTGCGGAGTAAAGCCGGCAAAACCGGTGCTAAATAAACCGGCTGCCTAGGCTGTATAAGAAGACATAAGTCTACCGTACGAAAGGAGTGAGTCTGGTGGCTTTTAATCGTAGAGAAGCTAGGATGCGTCGCCAAAGACGTGCAAGAAAGAAAATATTTGGCACAGCGAATAAACCTCGCTTATCGGTGTTCCGCAGTGCAAACCACATTTATGCCCAAATTATTGATGATGAATCTGCCACAACTCTAGCTGCAGCTTCAACTCTGAGCCCAGAACTCAAGGGTGACCTCAAAGACAGCGGCAATGTGGAAGGCGCTCGGAAAGTTGGCGAACTTATTGCTAAAAAAGCCAAAGAAAAAGGCATTGAACAGGTTGTATTTGATCGTGGCGGCAATCTGTACCATGGCCGTGTGCAGGCTCTAGCTGAAAGTGCTAGAGAAGCCGGTCTCGACTTTTAATAAAAAAAAGGGCAAAGGAGGGAAACAGTTTGGCACAGATAGATCCCAACAAGCTGGAGCTAAAGGAACGAGTTGTCCACATCAATCCGGTCTCCAAGACGGTTAAAGGTGGTAAAAACCGTAGCTTCAGAGCCCTAGTCGTAGTCGGTGACGGAGAACAATATGTAGGTGTCGGCTTAGGAAAAGCCAGAGAGGTCACTGATGCAATTCGCAAGGGTATGGACGAAGCGAAGAAGAATTTAATTGAAGTTCCGAGAGTAAATACGACAATACCTCATGCCATCACCATGCGTTATGGTGGAGCAGAGGTTTTGCTTAGACCAGCTTCCGAAGGTACCGGTGTTATTGCCGGTGGAGCGGTACGTGCTGTTTTGGAGCTTGGCGGCATCAAAGATGTATTGTCTAAGTCGCTAGGTTCTAGTAATAACATTAACATCGCTATGGCAACCATCGAAGCTCTTAAATCCTTAAGGACCAAAGAAGATGTTGCCCGCATAAGAAATATCGATATTGAAAGCCTTAGCGAGTAATATTAGATATAGACTTTAAGCAAGGAGGTGGCAATATGAGACTTCATGAGCTAGCCCCTGCCACAGGTTCTAAAAGACGTTCAAAAAGAGTTGGTCGTGGTATTGGTTCTGGGTTGGGTAAGACTTCTGGTAAAGGACACAAAGGACAGTTAGCACGTTCAGGAGGAGGTAAAGGACCTGGATTTGAAGGCGGTCAAACCCCACTGCAGCGCCGTCTCCCCAAAAGAGGTTTTACCAGCATCTTCAAGAAGGAATATGCCATCGTTAATGTAGTTGATCTAAATCGCTTTGAGGCCAATTCAGAGGTAACTCCTGAATTATTAAGATCAAGCGGTCTGGTCAGAAATAAACTAGATATTAAAATTTTAGGCAATGGCGAGCTAGAGAAGGCATTGACTGTCAAGGCTCAGAAATTCTCCAAGGCTGCTGCTGAGAAAATCGAAGCAGCCGGCGGAAAAGTTGAGGTGATCTAATTGCTGGACGCGCTTAAGAATGCAGTGCGCATTCCCGATCTGCGCAAGAAGATCCTATATACATTTGGGCTGCTTATAATCTATCGTCTGGGAGCCTATGTACCTGTACCGGGGATTAATCCCAATGCTGTGGCCTTAGGAACCGAAGGTGTGCTGGGGCTTTTAGACCTTTTTACAGGCGGAGCACTTAGTAACATGTCAATCTTTGCCCTAAACGTCGGGCCTTATATTACAGCTTCTATTGTGCTGCAACTTTTAGCTATGGTTATCCCCGCCCTGGAAGAGATGTCCAAAGAACCAGACGGGCAAAAAAAGATGGCTCAATATACCCGTTACGGCTCTGTTGTCTTAGCTGTAATTCAGTCTGCGGCACTTTTGGCATGGCTTGGTAATATCGGTGCCATTAAAAACCCTGGGTTTTTTTCCGGTTTTACCATTGTTGTGGCCATGACAGCAGGTACCACCTTTCTTATGTGGCTTGGTGACAAGATCACAGAGATCGGTATTGGCAACGGCATTTCACTACTTATCTTTGCCGGTATCGTATCGAGACTACCTGCTAATCTCATTAATGTCGTTGGATTAATTGGTGAAGGTGGTATTTCCATCTTTACTGTAATATTATTTTTGCTTATTGCAATTGCAATTATTGCAGTGGTTGTTTATATTACAGAGGGACAACGCCGAATACCGGTTCAATACCCTAAAAAAATCGTGGGACGTAGAGTTTATGGTGGGCAAAGCACTTACATTCCACTTAGAGTAAATCAAGCTGGTGTTATGCCAATCATCTTTGCCTCTTCTGTGTTGGGCTTTCCAATTACTTTGGCCCGCTTTATTCCGGCTTTGCAAGGAATTTCCACGTTTTTCGATAAATATTTCTGGGTCTATGCTCTAATCTACGCAATACTGGTAATTATCTTCACTTATTTCTATTCAGCTGTTAGTTTTAACACTCAGGATATTACTGAAAATATTAAAAAATACGGTGGGTTTATACCGGGTTATCGTCCCGGAGCACCTACGGCACAATTCCTTGATAGGGTTTTAGGACGTATAACTTTTGCCGGGGCTATCTTTTTAGCAGGTATTGCGGTTATGCCCTTTATTCTGCAAGGTATTACCGGAATTAGAGGTTTGGATTTTGGCGGCACAGGTTTGCTGATTGTAGTTGGTGTGGCGCTTGATACTATTAAACAGATTGAAGCACAATTACTCATGCATCAGTATGAAGGATTTGTAAAATAGTCAGCAGTCTGTTCAGGGAGTGAGGCCAGATGAGACTGGTAATATTAGGAGCTCCAGGGGCGGGCAAGGGGACACAAGCGTCTCGACTGGCAGACAATTTCCATTGCCCCCATGTCTCAACTGGGGAAATCTTTCGCAAAGCAATAAAAAACCAGACCATGCTGGGTAAAGAGGCCGACTTCCACATCAGTAAGGGGCAACTTGTCCCTGATGATATCACCATCGAGCTGGTCAAACAAAGAATTGAAGAACCTGATTTCCAATTTGGTTTCATCTTAGATGGCTATCCGCGAACACCAAACCAGGCTTTAGGTCTTGATGATATTCTCAGGCAAAAAGGTCTTAGCCTTGATGCCGCAATTCATTTAGATCTCAGCGAAAAAGAGATCTATCGCCGGCTTGGCCATCGCAGGGTATGCACTAAATGTGGCGCAATCTATCATCTCGATAGCTTGCCTCCCAAACAGCCAGGCTTATGTGATCGTTGTGGGAGTCCGCTTGTGCAACGAGAAGATGACCATCTAGATACAATAAAAGCCAGACTAGTTGTCTATCAAGAAACGACAAAACCGGTTCTTAGTTATTATAAGAACCAGGGAACTCTTCTTGTAATAAACGGTGAAGGCAACATTGACACAGTTTATAAAGCGATTTTAAACAGCCTGGAGACAAGGAGCCTTAAAGTTAATGATTGTCATTAAAAGCTCACATGAGCATCAGCTTATGAAAAGAGCAGGTCGCATTGTAGCAATAGTTTTAAGTGAACTGGAGTCAGCCATTAGACCTGGGGTTACTACCAAGGAACTAGATGAACTAGCAGAAGCAACAATCTACAAACTAAATGCCATTCCCGCATTTAAAGGGTATGGAGGATTTCCTGCCAGTATCTGTACTTCGGTTAATGAAGAAGTTGTCCATGGTATCCCTAGTCAAAGAGTGCTTCAGGAAGGAGATATTATCAGCATTGATGTAGGTGCTTTCTATGAGGGTTACTGCGGTGATGCTGCCAGGACTTTCCCGGTAGGAAATATCTCACCTATAGCTTTGAAACTGCTCCAAGTTACTAAAGAGGCTCTTTATCAGGGCATAGCTATGGCTAAAACAACTTGCCGCCTTTCAGATATTGGGCATGCTATTCAGACCCATGTGGAAGCTAATGGATTAGCTGTTGTCAGACAATATGTGGGTCATGGAATTGGTAGAAAAATGCATGAGGAACCTCAAGTACCAAACTTCGGTCTGCCTGGTCGAGGACCAAGACTTAAAGCTGGTATGGCCTTAGCTATCGAACCAATGGTTAACGCGGGGCAATTTCCCGTCAAAGTTCTCAGTGATAATTGGACTGTAGTAACCCAAGACGGTTCACTCTCAGCTCATTTTGAGGATACTGTCTTTATCACTGAAGATGGTAATGAGGTCTTAACTACTTGGGAGGAACTATAATGTTACGGTTATTTCACAAAGAAGATGAAGATGGGGACAGTGACGGAGTGAGTATTCCTTTTAAACCAGGTGACATTGTCCAGTCGACAAAAGGCCGAGATAGGGGTACAATATATGTTGTTGTAGAACTATTACCACCAAGGTATTGCCTGGTTTCCGACGGAAACAAGCGTAAAGTTTTGGAACCGAAAAAAAAGAGTCACCGTCATTTAAAATTGCTTGGCCAAATAGATTCTCGCAATTTTGATAACTGGGGTATCAAGGATAGCTGGAAAAACCGCGAGATCAAGAAGGCTCTTGAGGAATTCTTGCGTACTGAGGAGGGTGGTTTAAAGTAATGGCCAATAAGGACGTCCTAGAGGTTCAGGGGACAGTAGTTGAGACACTACCTAACGCCATGTTCCGTGTCGAACTGGAAAATGGGCACGTAGTTCTGGCTCATATTTCAGGCAAGATACGTATGAATTTTATTAGAATTTTACCTGGTGATAAAGTACTCTTGGAGCTGACTCCGTATGACCTCAGCCGTGGCCGCATTGTCTATAGGTTTAAGTAATCTTAAGGAGGCTTAAGGTATGAAGGTCAGAGCATCTGTTAAGCCAATGTGTGAAAAATGCAAGATTATCAAACGCAAAGGCGTTGTTAGAATAATTTGCGAAAATCCAAAGCATAAACAGAAACAAGGCTAAAAAAGTTTAGGGAGATTTATAAATGAAGTGGAGGTGTTTCCACAATGGCACGTATTGCTGGAGTTGACATTCCCCGCGACAAACGGGTCGAAGTTGCTCTAACTTACATCTATGGTATCGGTTTGCCTTCTTCTAAAAAAATATTGGCTAAAAGCGGTGTAAATCCGGATACACGTGTTAAAGATCTAACGGAAGATGAGATCAATAAGATTCGTCAAGCTATTACTTCTGAGTTTAGAGTTGAAGGTGATCTACGCCGTGAAGTCAATCAAAATGTTAAGCGCCTTATTGATATAGGGTCCTACCGTGGTCTGCGTCATCGCAAAGGTCTTCCTGTACGTGGTCAAAGGAGCAAGACCAATGCCAGGACTAGAAAAGGCCCGGGCAAAAGTGGTATTCGCAGCAAGTAATTAAGGAAGGAGGTTGAGCTTTAATGGCAAAAGCCCAAGCTAAGAAGCGTGTTAAAAGACGTGAAAGGAAAAACGTCAGTTCTGGTGTAGCACATATTCGCTCCACCTTTAACAATACGATAGTTACCATTGCAGACAACCAAGGCGATGTTCTTTCTTGGTCTAGCGCTGGTAACATGGGGTTTAAGGGTTCCAGAAAGGGCACACCATTTGCTGCTGGTTTAGCTGCCGAAGCAGCGGCCAAACTAGCTATGGACTCCGGCATGAGAGAGATCGAGGTCTGGGTCAAAGGACCGGGAGCAGGCCGAGAGGCAGCAATCAGATCACTGCAAGCGGCAGGCCTTGATATTACTTCAATCAAAGATGTTACTCCAATTCCACACAATGGGTGCCGGCCACCTAAACGCCGCAGAGTATAAGTTATAAGGAGGTGGAAAGCTAATATGGCTCGTTATATTGGACCAACTTGCAAGCTCTGTCGCAGAGAGGGCGTGAAGCTCTTTTTGAAAGGTGAGCGTTGTTATACAAAAAAATGTGCTGTAGAACGTCGCGCTTATGCTCCCGGCCAACACGGTCAGGGTAGAAGTAAAGCTACGGAATATGCGCTACACTTAAGAGAAAAGCAAAAGGTGCGTCGTATCTATGGTGTACTAGAAGCTCAGTTTATTCGCTATTTTGAATATGCTGATGCCAAAAAAGGTGTTACCGGTGAAATTTTGATGCAGACTTTGGAACGCCGCTTGGATAACGTTGTTTATCGTTTGGGTTTTGCACGTTCCAGAGCTGAAGCTAGGCAACTAGTACGTCATGGTCATATCTTAGTTAATGGGAAGAAAACCGACATACCTTCCTACCTAGTAGAAGAGGGTGAGGTAATAGCCGTGAAGACCGGAAGTAAAAACTTACCTATGTTTCAAGGTCTTCAGGAGTTTTTAAGCAAGTACAAGGCACCGGTTTGGCTTGAACTTGATATTGAAAATCTCCAGGGCAAAGTAGATCATTTACCAGAACGCTCCGAGATCGATGTCGATGTTCAGGAGCATCTCATCGTCGAGTTCTACTAATGCAGCTTGTCACTTATTGTTGCTTAAGAGCGCTGCTTAAAGAAGGAGGGTGTGGCGATGATCGAAATAGAAAAGCCTAAGATCGAGATTCAGGAGAAAACAGGCACTTACGGTAGATTTATCGTAGAGCCGCTTGAGCGTGGTTATGGAATTACCTTGGGAAATGCGCTTAGGCGGATCCTGCTCTCATCACTTCCAGGATCTGCAGTGACTTCCATCAAGATTGAAGGAGTCCTGCACGAGTTTTCTACCATCCCCGGAGTTGTAGAGGATGTTACAGATATCGTGCTTAACATCAAACAGCTTTTGGTTATTTCTCATGCGGATGAGCCTGTGATAGGCAGGATCCAAAAGGAAGGACCTGGGGAGATCTTAGCTCGCGATATAACTATCGGCCCGGAAGTAGATATTCTTAATCCAGATCTGGTCATTGCAACACTAGAAGATGATGGTAAACTGAATCTTGAGATGCATATCGAGCGCGGTCGTGGTTATGTTTCAGCCGAAAGAAACAAAAGAGTAAACATGCCGATTGGCGAGATCGCAATCGATTCAATTTTTACACCTGTAAAAAGAGTCAATTTTACTGTGGAAAACACACGTGTAGGACATGTAACCGACTACGATAGATTGATTCTTGAAGTATGGACCAACAACAGTATTGTACCTGACGATGCCGTAAGCATTGCCGCTAAAATTATGTCTGAGCACTTACGTCTTTTCATTAACCTTACCGATTCTGCTTCGGATATCGAGATTATGGTAGAAAAAGAAGAGAAAGAAAAAGATAAAGTGCTGGAGATGAGTATTGAAGAGTTAGATCTTTCTGTTCGCTCTTTCAACTGCTTAAAGCGTGCCGGTATTAATACTGTAGAAGAACTTACCAAAAAGACAGAGGAAGATATGATGAAGGTACGTAACCTCGGTAAAAAATCGTTAGAGGAAGTCAAAACTAAATTAGCGGATTATGGCCTGTCTCTACGTTCCGAGGAAGAATGATTCTTCAAAAAGAGGGAGGTGCTGCCCATGAAACGTGGTACTGGACGACTCGCGCGTGATGCTGCAGAGCGTAGAGCATTGCTCCGTTCGCTGTCGACCGCCTTCTTCCTGTCTGGAAAGATTGAAACCACCGAGGCCAAGGCCAAAGTCTTGCGCCCTGTTGTGGAAAAGCTTATCAGCCTTGGCAAAGAAGACACGCTCAGTGCTCGTCGTCAGGCTGCCAGTTATCTCAGAGATGAGAAAGCTGTGGAGAAGCTCTTCAAAGAGATCGCTCCAAAGTACAAAGAACGTCCCGGTGGGTATACCAGAATTATAAAAACTGGGGTTCGCCGTGGCGATGCTACCCCAAAGGCGATCATCGAATTAGTTTAATTATCAGGGCGCGGAGACCCAAAGGGTTCTCTGCGCTTGTGCTAGGTGGAGGTGTTTTGTGGCCATGCAACCAATTATTGAAGTAAAAAATATCCATCATCAATATGGATCAACCGAAGCTTTACGGGGAGTCTCATTAGAGATCTATCCCGGAGAGCTTTTAGCTATTGTGGGAGCCAATGGCTCAGGAAAATCCACCCTAGCGAGGCATTTAAATGGTCTTTTACTGCCGTCAAGTGGCGAAGTACTGGTAAAAAAACTAGCAACAAATAATCCTGATGAGATTTGGAAGATTAGATCGATTGTGGGTATGGTCTTTCAAAATCCAGACAACCAATTAGTAGCAACAACTATTGAAGAAGATGTAGCTTTTGGGCCCGAAAATCTCGGTATACCAAGCCAAGAGATTCGCATCAGGGTAGATGAAGCCTTAAAATGGGTCAATATGTATGAACATCGTATGCGCTCACCACATCAGTTATCAGGGGGACAAAAACAAAGGGTAGCTATTGCAGGTGTTTTAGCAATGCATCCGGAGGTTCTTGTACTTGATGAACCAACAGCCATGCTTGATCCTACAGGGCGACGGGAAGTTTTAGAAGCAATTACTTATCTAAATAAGGAGCTAAAAATGGCTGTGGTGCTTATAACTCATCATATGGATGAAGTGGTTCTTGCAAATCGAGTAGTCGCCATGCAAGAGGGACTGATTGCAGCTATAGCCAGCCCAAAAGAATTATTTTGCCAGCTTGATTTGATAAAAAATCTGGGACTTGATGTTCCCCAAGTTTTTGCTTTGGGGAATCTGCTTAGAGAATATGGGTTGAAGATTAGCCCGGCCTTTAACCCTGAAGAGTTGGTGAATGCCTTATGCAAATTGAATTGAAAAACATCTCCTATACCTATGAAGGACCATTACCGGTTGCGGCCTTAAATCAAATCGATCTTAAAGTTAGAACCGGTGAGATAATCGGTCTGATTGGGCATACCGGCTCAGGTAAATCTACCTTGCTACAGCACTTAAACGGCCTTATTAAGCCCCAAGAAGGAGATGTATTGGTAGATAATTTGTCGGTTAAGAAAGGTGAAATACCTCTAACTAAGCTTCGCTTTCGGGTGGGTTTGGTATTTCAGTATCCCGAGCACCAGCTCTTTGAAGAAACCATCTATAAAGAAGTAGCTTTTGGACCTAAGAATATGGGACTTAAAGAAGATGAAATTGCTCAAAGAGTAAAAAAATCTCTTTTAGATGCAGGAATAGAAGAAGAGCTTTTTGAGAGATCTCCGTTTGAACTCTCTGGAGGGCAAAAAAGAAGAGTCGCCCTGGCAAGTATCTTAGCTATGGACCCGGAAATATTAGTGTTGGATGAGCCTACGGCTGGTCTTGATCCCAGAGGCAGAAAAGAAATTTTGCAGTACCTATTTAAGTGGCGCACACCCAAAAAAGGTATTGTACTTGTATCCCATAATATGGACGAGATAGCTCCTTTAGCTGATAGGATCGTTGTTTTACATCAGGGAAGCATTGTTATGGATGATACTCCTCAAGAGGTTTTTTCTCATGTAGACAGACTAAATGAGGTAGGGATTATGGTACCTCAGGTAAGCTTGGTACTGAACGCTCTTAAGCAAAAGGGCTGGTCGGTAGATACAGGGGTCTTTACAGCCAAAGAAGCTGCTGAGAAAATCTATGGCGCTTATAAAGATGGATCAGGAGGTGAGCGTCATGGCCTTTGATATTACTCTTGGTCAATATCTCCCCGGTGATTCATTTATGCATCGGCTTGATCCGAGAACAAAATTACTGCTGGCAATGGCTATGATTTTAGTATTGTTTTTAGTAGATGGCTTTTTGGGTTATCTTTGGATATTTGGTTTGCTTTTATTGGCTATTATAAATGGTGATATACCACTTAAAAGTATTACAAGAGGTTTAAAACCACTTACTTTTATTATCTTACTTACGGTTATTCTAAACATTTTTTTTACCGAAGGTACTATTCTTTGGCAATGGAAATTTCTTAAAGTCACCGAGGAAGGTGTTATTAAGGGTATTTTATTGGGGATAAGGTTGGTCCTTTTGATTCTTTCGACTACTGTTTTGACACTGACTACGTCGCCTCTTTCAATTACCGATGGCCTAGAATATCTACTCTCACCGCTTAAAAAGGTTAACTTTCCCGTACATGAGTTAAGTATGATGCTGACAATTGCCCTAAGGTTTATTCCCACACTCCTTGAAGAAACTGATAAAATAATGAAAGCTCAAATGGCACGTGGTGCCGATTTTGAATCAGGTAATCTCTTAAAAAGGGCTCAAAACATGATTCCTCTTTTAGTGCCGTTATTTGTCAGTGCCTTCCGCAGGGCAGATGATCTGGCAACAGCCATGGAAAGCCGTTGTTACAGAGGGGGAGAAGGGAGAACCCGTCTTAAAGAATTGCAGTTTAATAAAGCTGATTATATTGTTTTAATCACCTTACTACCCTTACTAACTTTGGTGGTGTTTCTCTTTTGATAAACGTAGCACTTGTTATTAGTTATGATGGCAGTTGTTTTGCCGGCTTTCAAAGGCAAACAAAGCAAAGAACAGTGCAAGGTGTTTTAGAAGAGTCTTTGGCTAAACTCCTTAGAGATAAGCCGAAAATTATAGGAGCAGGTAGAACGGATGCAGGTGTGCATGCCATAGGTCAAGCAGTTAATTTTTATACCCATTATGATCTGCCGGAAAGAGCTTATTTAAGAGGTTTGAATAGTCTATTGCCTGCCGATTTAAAAGTCAGACAGATGTTTGTTGTTCCTGATGATTTTCATGCCAGGAAAAGTGCTAAAGCTAAGGAATATCACTATTGGCTAAGACTTTCTCCTACTCCAAGCCCCATTGGAATTAAAGCTTGGCAGATTTATCAGAGCCTTGATCTAGAGGCCATGGTTTTGGCCTTAAAGTATTTTCGCGGCGAACATGATTTTTCCGCCTTTCGCTCCACCGGAAGTTCAGCTAAAAGTACAATAAGAACGATCTATAATACAGCTTACAGTTCGCTTGGCAATTATGCAGTTTTTTCACTGATAGGCAACGGCTTTTTGTACAACATGGTAAGAATTATTATGGGAACACTACTTGATGTAGGCACAAAAAAGCTCTTACCTCAAGATATCCCGGCAATTATTGCCGGCTGCGAACGTAAAAAAGCCGGTAGGACCGCTCCTCCAGAAGGCCTTTACCTATATAAGGTTTATTACAATAGCTTAGGTGGTTTTTGTGGAGATGTTATAGGAGGCAGAACAATGGTCGAAGATTTATGTGATACTGATCTTGACATAAAAGGGTATTTCACTTAAAATAACACTTGTGGTATCATGTCTTCGGTTTTGGGCATTAGAGCCCCAATGCCTTCAGGATCGAAACTACTGATACAGGTGTCTGAAGGAGGGACAGGATTTGAAGACTTTCCAGGGTAATCCTGATAATGTAGAGATGAAATGGTACTTAGTCGATGCCAAGGACAAAACCCTTGGTAGACTGGCAACACAGGTCGCTAGCATCATTCGCGGCAAAAACAAACCGACCTTTACTCCTTATGCCGATACCGGTGATTTTGTGGTAATTGTTAATGCCGACAAGATTCATGTAACCGGTAATAAGTTGAATAATAAGATATATTATCGTCATTCTGGTTATCCAGGTGGAATTAAACAAAAAACTCTCAAACAAATGTTAGAGACTAAACCCGAAGAAGTTTTGCGCCTGGCTATCTGGGGTATGCTTCCTCATAATAAGCTTGGACGGAAGCTGATGGGTAAAGTTAAGATTTATGCTGGTCCTGAGCATCCTCATGCTGCTCAGAACCCAGTGCTTCTGTCTTTGTAATTAAAAGAAGGGAGGATGCAATGTGGCTCAATTAAGTTATTATGGCACTGGTCGCAGAAAGACTTCAGTTGCTCGTGTTAGAATAATGCCCGGTCAGGGAAAGGTCATCGTAAACGGTAAAGGCCTTGATGAATATTTTGGCCGCAAAGTACTACAGACAATTGTCAAACAACCTCTAGTTGCCATTGGGGTTGATACAAAATATGATGTTATTGCTAAGGTTAATGGTGGAGGAAGCAGCGGACAAGCGGGAGCTATTAGACATGGTCTAGCCAGAGCTTTGCAAGTTGCCGATCCCTCTTATCGCCCAACTTTAAAAAAAGCCGGTTTCCTATCACGCGACCCACGTATGAAAGAGCGTCGTAAATACGGTCTTAAAAAAGCCCGTAAAGCTCCACAATTCTCCAAACGTTAATCTTAATCTGTATAAAAAGTCTTTTTGGCGCCGGAAGAAAGTCCTTCTGGCGCTTTTTATTGGTTTTGCTGCAGTTCAGGTATTAATTTAAGGCAACATGATGTAACTGCCATCAAGCCTTCTAAGCAGTTTCAAATTCTTTCAGATGTGTATCAGTTATCTCATCGGGCGTGGCATTTAACTTGTTGCGGTGCAAAGATACAGATGTTTTAATTAACCGGTCATTTTCGTCAATTAATGAAGGTTAATTTTTTGAGTTGGAAGGCGACAGGGAAAAATTCTTCTGTGTATTTAGAGTGCCTGCTAGCTTCGCACATATTTCTGCAGTAGAGAGCAAGGGACTTAAAGCAGTGTTCAGCCAGGAGGTGCTATTTCACGAAATACTATGGTTTACCGCCTTTGATAGATCATAGATCTAGATTCTTGGAACCATACCAGGCAGGAAGTCCCTTGAGTGTGGCAAATACTATGCTGACCCCAGAAATAAGTTCTGGGTTATCATGTTTTCTATTCTTAAAAAGCAAAGTGTCTCTGAATACTCAGAAAAGGTAAAGTACCTTTTGGAAAGCGGTATAGCTCTATGGGATGTTCTGGTAAGTTGCAAGCGGTTAAACAGTAGTGACAACAATATCACTAAACCGATAGCAAACGACTTTGCTAGTTTCTTTTCTTGGTACAAAATCAATAAGAATGGTGGTATTTAACGGCAGTAAAGCTGAAAAATTGTGGTCAGCGTAGCACAGATGAAAGGTGTAACTTGCAAAAGATTTCCCAACACCAGTTCGGCTTTAGCAAAACCGTTAGAACAAAAACTTGCAGCATGGTTGGAAATCAGAGAGTATTTGTACTAAAAAGGTTGAGGCTATAGCCTCCAGTAAGGGTTATAATAAAAACTTATAATTGTCTGGTTGCTAAATCTAATCAGTCACCAGTATTAACGGAAACACATCTAAATTTATGCGATTATTGAATACTGAAGAGCTATTAATTTCGAAGCTAAAAAGCTATCGTAAAAAAGAGAGTGAACTAGCTAAAGATAGGGGAAAGAAACTATGGAAATCAGTATGCAGTGGCAGTTAAAAGATCAGATTTTAATTCGGGTAGGTAAGAAAGCATGGCAACAGGTAGCTATGTATCAACCTGCTCTTTGGCGAGTAGATAAACCATCCTATGATCTTAACTTTTTAAAACCGGAGGAATATGAACTGTTAATTGCTGACTCTGGCTATGATACCGCACTTTTGAGTGAGGCTTTGGCCAAGATTATTATCTATCTTGATGATCAAGGTATAAAAACTACGGATTTAGTCTTGCGAGTGGTTAGTGAAAGACCGGTTTTAGCCGATGAGTTACGGCAATTATTTGGTAGTTGGGTTTATGGAAGGGTTAGAATCACCACTACTCCAACTGACAAAAAGAAACTCCTTGTAAGCCAGGTTGGAGCTAATCCTAGGCTTGAATTTGATCAAGCCGTATATGTTGTGCCTTCTGGAAATGGTGGCATTTATGCATTTACAGATGACAAATCTCTGTCCTGGCAGCAATACGACCAGCAATGTGGTGCTGATATTCCACTGGCAGATTTAGTAATTGCCTATGACTCTGCTATGTTTAAAGCTTTTCCCTATGGTAGCGAAGAAAGAACAAATAGGCAGGTTAGAAAGCTCAAACAGCTCTTAAAGCCTGAGGGCAAAGCCATATTACTTGCCGAAAAAGCTAAGTTTGGCAGTTTCGTAAATGTTTTAGTTGCCAATAAGGATGGTTATAAAGAAGCATTGCAGGAAATAGAAAAAGATAGAGAAAAGAATTGGGGACAAGTTGTTCTTTTCTATGATATAGCTTATACCAAGATAAGAAATGTAATTTTCTGATTATAAGTACTATATTCAACCTATCTAAAAGGCAGCCCTAAGAGTTACTTTTCTTAGGGCTGCCTTTGAATATGAATCTAGGTAATGGTTTAATCGGTTATAATCTTAAAAGAAGTTACTTGCTCAGCACTAATTGCAGCGCTAATAGTTGCTAATCGGCCTGATTTTGTCGCTTCAAATCTGATGGAGTCTTCTTCTGTTTGTTTTCTGACAATATCCCAGCCAAAATTGGGTAGTTCTCTTTCATAGAATTCACTAAACTCATCTGGCTGGGTATTAACATTGTATTTGACTGTAAGAACATTACCGGAAAGGGTTCGAGAATTGTCTATCTCAACAGAACCTTCATAAAGGGGGATACCTTGCAGATCATCATAATTTTTTGCTCCAAAGTCCAGACTGGCTCGGAATTGATCTTTTTCCGATTCACTAATAAGTGGCTGATAAGTTTCATCTTTCTTTGAACTATCGGCTTTTTTGCCGCACCCGGTTAATAAAGCTATAATCAGTAAAAAGAGTAGGTAGGTGGACAAAGGTTTTCTTTTAACAGTACCCATAAAAACGCCTCCTTTAGCTGTACATGATAATTATATCATGTTTTACAATTTTGTCTTGCCATACAGAAGGTAGTAACTAGTTAGTTACTGTGTTAGAATAAAACAAGAGCCCAAACTAAGGCGGAGGAGGAGTACAGATTGCATGACAAGTTATATATGTTTCAGGGACTTATTTTAGATGATTTTCAAAGACAAGCCATCTCTGCACTTTTAGCGGGCAAGTCGGTGTTGGTTTCTGCGCCGACAGGTGTTGGCAAAACCTTGATTGCTGACTATCTAATTGAAGAATGTCAAAAACAAAATAAAGAAGTTATCTATACTGCTCCCATCAAAGCCTTAAGCAACCAGAAGTTTAAACAGTTCAAAAAACTATTTGGGGAAGAACAGGTTGGTATCATTACAGGAGATGTGGTTATTAACAGCCAGGCTCCGATAAAAATCATGACTACCGAGATCTTCAGAAACATATTACATTCCAGGCCGGAGGACTTTACCCATGCCAGCCATGTGATTTTTGATGAAATTCATTTTATAGGTGACGAAGATAGAGGAGCTGTCTGGGAAGAGGCTATCATTCTGATGCCCGAACAAATGAGGTTGTTAGGACTTTCGGCCACAATTCCCAATGCCGGTGAGTTGGCTGAGTGGTTAGGGTATATTCGCGGTGAAGAAATTGAGGTTATTACTCATACTCAAAGAGCGGTGCCATTAAAGCATTCAGCTTATATTCCCTATATTGGTGTTGTACCACTAGAGGATGTCAAAGAGGTTATTCAAAAAGCAAATCTACAGTCACTAAATTACTCAGATAGTCATTTAGATTTAATTAATTCCATTAAAGATAAATTCCTACCCTGTCTCTATTTTGTTTTTTCCCGTAAACAATGTGAGTTAAAGGCTAAAGAACTGGCTGATAATAACAATTTCCTTAACCGTGAGCAAAAAAGACTTGTACTGGATTTTTTTGATGCCATGCTTGAACCTTATGCAATTGATGAGATTCCTAGTGTACGGAAGTTGAGGTATCTCCTTTCAAAAGGAATAGGTGTTCATCATGCCGGCTTACTGCCGGTGTTAAAAGATATTGTGGAGGAACTTTTTGCACAAAAGCTAATACAGGTGTTATACTGTACAGAGACTTTTGCTGTAGGGATTAATATGCCTGTTAAAGCAGTTTGCTTTGATTCTGTGGAAAAGTTCAATGGGGTGGATTTTCAGCCCATGCAAGCCCAGGAATACTTTCAGATGGCAGGACGTGCAGGGCGCAGAGGTATCGACCTAGAAGGCAATTCCTTTATCTTTGTGGATTTAATTCATTATAGCCCGGAGTATTACGAGTACCTCAAAGAGAGTAATGTGGAGAAGCTGCAAAGCCGTTTTAAACTTTCTTATAATACTATCTTGCATTTGGTAGATAGCAATGACAGACATCTTACACAGATGTTGCTTGAAAAAAGCTTTGCGGCTTATTTGAAAAACCGAGATCTCTATCTAGTAGAAGATGCCATAGATGCTTTGGAAATGCGTGTTGACTTGCTCAAAGAGACTGATTGCAAGCATAGAGACAAGCTTTGCCCAATCGATCAAAGAAAATTACGCAACAAACTCAATACTGTAAACAGAAAGCTAAGAACTGTTTTCAGGAAGGGTAGAGGTGCTAAAGCTAGAGAGAAAGCTTTAACCGAGAAAAAAATACGTTTGGAAGAAACCTTAAAAAAACCTGTTCGTTTTTGCAGTGAACCTGAAAAACAAAGGTGTTTACAAGCACGTAAGGAAATTGAA
This sequence comes from Bacillota bacterium, assembly GCA_036721855.1. Lineage (GTDB taxonomy): Bacteria > Bacillota > DTU065 > DTU065 > DTU065 > JAHDNZ01. The sequence continues at coordinate 36,089 of DAIMKF010000010.1, forward strand.
TTAGTCAAAAGTGAGTTGAGAAAACTTATTGGTTATCGCCGAGAGCTTGTAAACCAGTTAAAAATAGAAGAAGAGTATGTAGCTAAGAAGCAAGTTTTGGATGCTCTTGGTTACCTCAAAGGTGACATTCTTCTTGATCGCGGTAAAATAGCTTTAGATATCCATGTCCAGGAGCTTTTTGTTACAGAACTGATAGCAGATGGATACTTTCACGATAAGAGCATAGAAGAGATCTGCGGAGCAGTAGTGGGCATTGATTTTGATCGCCGGCGAGGAGACAGTCGAGGTGTAAAGCATAATTTCTTTAACCTCGAGCCATTACTGCATCTGGCAGAACGACTTTCTTTTATTGAAATGAATTACCTAGGCACTTTTACTGTTCACTATGACCCCTATCTGTCAGGTCAGGCTTATCTATGGGCGAAGGGAGCATCGTTTGAGGAAATATTACGTTTTGCTCAAGTCCCCGAAGGGGACTTAGTGGCAGCTTTTAGACGTAGTATTGATATTTTGAGGCAGATACGCAATGCAGTTAGTGAAGACAAAGCTTTAGTAGATAAACTTAACGAAGCCATTAAACTAATTGATCGCGATGTTGTCTCGGTAAATATTTAGTTTTAGAGTTAGATTATTAGATGGACAAATAATTATTAAAGTTAGCTAAAAGAGCAAAAAGTGCATAATCCTTTTGGTAGGGCTATGAAAAACTCCTAGAGAGGAGGAAATAAGTGTATCTTTTTTTGGATTTAGAGATGAATACCTGGAAAAACTTTTCCGGTGATTTTAATAGTGAGATCATTGAAATCGGAGTAGTCCTTATGGATGAACAACTGCGAATTATCGATACTTTTAGTGAGTTAGTTAGGCCTACCTTCAAAAAAAAGCTTTCCCCTTATTGTCTTCGCCTTACAGGTATAAGTAGGGATAAGCTATTTAATTCTTTATCGTTAAAAGAAGTTTTAGCTGATTTAGGACACTGGACAGATGGTTTTAGGGATATTACCAGGATCTATTCCTGGAACGAAAGCGATTATAAACAGATTATAAAAGAATGTGCATTCAAAGGTATTGAAACTGAATTTGTTATGGTTCTTAAAAACTGTTATAAAGATTATCAAATGATTTTTGGCCAAGAGTTCGATTGGCCTACCTGTGGTCTTTGCGATGCAATGAAAGTTTTTAACATTAAACAAACTGGCAAAACGCACAGAGCGCTAAACGATGCCATGGATCTAGCAAGGCTCTATAAGAAAATGCATAGAATTAGCAAAGACCATAGACATTATAACCGTATCAAAGAGCAGGCTCATCTAAGAAAGATTGAAAAGCTAAACCCTGTAGTTAGAAATATCCGTGAGATGAGATTAACTAAACAACCAGGAGCAGAGCTCGACCGCCAGATAAAGGCTATGGTTCTAAAAGATTATTATACTGATCTAACTCGCCTCTATAGCAAGTATAACGCCAGAGATATTATTGCTTCCTTACCAGAGCTGAGCGGATGGTTGCTAATTTTAGAGGAAATGATTGTCGAACTTGAAAACAACCTTACAGCTAAAGAAACAGCTGCTGCCTCCCTTAGAGGGCTGGCAAGCAACAAATAAAAAGAGTGGTTAAATAAACAAGACCCTATAGGGAGGACACCAAATAAAAGTCCACCTATAGGGTTATTTTGTGTAATGAAATAGAGGAGAATGAACTTCATGAGATCATCCTGTAAAATTGAATTTATTAATGTTTACGTGAGAAATGTTCTTAACAAATCAAGCATTTCATCAATAGTTTCGGTTCCTTCAAAGTCCATACCTAACTGTATGTAGCTTGGTATTTCAGCAAATTGTCGTGATGGCAAACTTTTTACTTTCTCGCATAAAAGTATCAGCGTTTTAATAATGGACTTTTTCAACTCATCAACATATTTATCATTGAATACATCTGGCATCAGGATTTCGCGGCTTTCCCAGATATGAGGCAATGATTTTATTAGCTCCTTGGCCTTGTCAACCTTGCCTAACTTCAAGTTTAAAAACACAAGGTTGATAGTGGCGGTGCTCCTTGATTTCATAATGAGGTTGCCTTGCAGAGCACGCTCTAACAATGAAATAGCTTCCTCGATCAAAACGGTGTCATTACATGAATTGCTTTTACGTGTCAGTGTCGAAGCAAGAGCGAGTAACAAGCCGCCATTATTAGGTTGTAATTTTAATCCCTCTTTCAACAATGATACAGCATCGTTAATCCGATTATTCCCTACTAGCCTGTGGACCTTACTGTGTATACTGCTGATATTTTCAGTGCTGCATATTTCCTCCATCCCTATCAATTCGTCAATTGAGGTATTGTAGAATATGGCAATACTCGGCAAAAGGGTAATGTCGGGATATGCGGTGTTGTTTTCCCAACGACTAATAGCTTGCGGAGATACTCCGAGAACCTCTGCCAATTGTTCTTGGGTCAATTCTTTTTTTAGTCGGAGCCTTTTGAGGTTATCACCGATATTAATTCTCATAACTGCTACTCCTTTTTTGATTATTTTGGAAGCTTCCGATATAATGATACGAAGATGTTTATACAATTTCCATATCAAATGCGTTGAGGAAAAATCAACCATAGCGAGAGTTTATGCGGCACATGTGATATCAAATCAGTTTAATAATCAACTTGAACAAAGGAGCATCGGGATCGGTACTCTACATATCTGAAGAAAGCACGCTTTGCGTGTTTTCTTACATTAGTTGCGAAACAGGCTCGGGTATGACCTTTCGGACTATGCAGGTTAGGTGTAGGATCCCAAAGGTGGTAGACAGCTTGATATCTGTACAGTTGCGGGATCTAAAGAAGATGACCCCTGTTCATACAGAAATCATCTTCTCATTTCTTAGACTTTTTTATAGTGTCCTTTACATAGAGTATAGATAAAAACCGTTCTTTTTTTTAGAAGTAAATTTTAACGAACTGCTTCCGGTACTATCTCGGGATATTCTGTATTTAATTTTTCTAAAGCATCATAAGCTGCATCATAATCAGGATTTAGCTCAACCGCTTTAGACAAGGCTCCTTTAGCCTTGGCAATATCTCCGGTATCTTCATAAGAAACACCTAAATAATAATAGGACATTACATTGCTATCATTATAAGAGAGAGATTCCAAAAATGCTTCGTTGGCAGCTTCGTAGTCGCCATCAATAAGGTAAGCACGGCCTTTCATATTATAAAGGCTGGTATACATTGAAGGATCCGGTCTTAGTTCAATAGCCTTGTCTACATAATCAATGGCTTTTTCAAGATCGGTTTCTTGACGAACTAAAGCTTCTGCAAATCCGAGGTAGGAGCTAGCAGTAGGCATATACTCAATCGCTTTCTGGAATTCTTCATTGGCAGCATCCAAATCACCTTGTCTTAAAGAGATAAAGCCAAGCAGATTAAGAATGCTGGCCGCTAATTTTTTATTGCCCAGTTTTTCAGGATTGGTGACAAGAAGAGCTTCTTTAGCTTCATCATAATTATAAATCTTGGCTAGAGACTCACCTTTTTTAAAACTAGCATCCGGGAAATTGCCTCTAATGTTAAGTGCTTTGTCAAAAGAAGCAATAGCATCTTCCCACTGTTCTTCATCCATCAACTGCAAACCAATTTTATAGGCGCGACTGGCATTTAGGCTTTTAACGAAGAAGTAGGACCCTATAGCCAGTGCTATAATTACAACTATACTGATCTGTAGAGCTTTCTTCCTCCATTTACGACGATAAAATTCCTCGTCGCCCAGGACTCTTTTTTCTTCTTCCAAATTTAACACCTCCGGAATATCTCTTCCCAATTAAATGGGTACTCAAAACATCGTACCCTCTTTATTATATTAATACAAGATGAAGAGTGCTTTTCCTGCATGAGTTAAAACCTTTAGCCAGAAAAGATAAGGTAAATAATTCTTAGTCGGTGTTCAAGCAGTATTTTCCAGAGCAGGAGTTAGGTTATTAAAGGTGAATAAATGAAAAGACCCAGGTGCCCAATTGTTGGGAGAATAGGGAAGCAGAAGCTAAAATTAGCCAAGTCTGCACGGTCGCGCCACTGTATTCAGGGAGGTTTAACAGCCACTTAAAGCTTTTAGGGAAGGCTGTTAGAAAAACCGATGATCTGCGAGTCAGGAGACCTGCCTGGGTAAAAACTTCTTCGCGTAAAGGAAGGTGCTTTAATGAATATTAAACGCTTTATGGTTGTTTTGGGGCTTTTTTGTTTGGTTGTGACTTCAGTTTTGGCATTGAGTATTACTGATGCAACAGGTGTCAAGGTTAATTTGCCTAAAGAGATTAGACGTATCGTTGCAGCTGTGCCATCAGATGCAGAGATGCTTTTTGATCTAGGCCTGGGAGATAAGCTAGTTGGAGTAAATGATTGGGCCACCTACCCAAAAGAGGTTCTGGAAATAGAAAAGATAGGTGGTAGTCCTCTCAATGTGGAAAAAATTATTTCCCTCAAACCAGATATTGTTCTTGCTAATTTCGGTCTTGTTCCCAAAGAGATTGAAAATATGCGCAACCTTGGTGTAGTAGTTTTTGCCGTTAATCCTACCGATCTACCTTCTACTTTAGAGACCTATCTTTTGGTAGGTCAGGCTTTTAATGTAGAAGAAACTGCTTTAACATTGGTTGATAGTTTAAAAGAAAGACAAGCTAAAATAAAGCCACTGGCTAAAAAACCTAAGGTTTTTGTAGAGATCTGGAATGATCCATTAATGACTGCCGGTAAAGGCTCTCTGTGGGATAGTCTTATTGAAACTGCAGGGGGAGAGAATATAGGTGCCAAAGCACAAGGGGCATATTCGGTTTTTAATGAAGAAGAGTTAATCAAACAAAATCCCGACCTAATCCTTCTAACTAATTATAATTTGGAAGAAGCAAAAAATAGACCTGCTTATGCTCCCTTTAAAAAATGTCTGCTCCAAATTGATCCCGGTCTTTTTACTTTTCCAACGCAAAGACTCTGGGATGGTCTAGAGGTATTATATGAAATTTTTTGCCAAAAACAGTAGCATATTTATTATTCTCTCCATAACACTGCTTTTTACGTTTATCGTAGCTTTGAGCCTGGGAGCCGTAAGGCTTCCGGGTCTCTGGATTATTCGTACAATTTTAGGTCTTCCGGCAGAAGGCCCGGATTATTGGAACCTTATTTTCTGGCAAGTTCGTTTACCTAGAGTTTTAGGAGCGGTTTTGATAGGTGCGATATTAGCTTTATCCGGTACAGCTTTTCAAGGCATTTTGAGAAATCCACTTGCAGATCCTTATATTTTAGGTGTTTCCGCCGGTGCGAGTCTGGGAGCAGCGGTAATGTCGATGCTGCCTTTAAAAAACACGGTTTATGCTTGGTCGCTAGCTGCCTTTGTGGGGGCTTTAACCATAACCTTTATAGTATATAGACTCGCTTCTTTGGGTATTGTACGCAGAGTTCAGGACTTACTTTTGGCTGGTGTAGCCATGGGTTTGCTTGCCTCTAGTATTGTTTCACTAATATTAGTGCTAAATCGTGCCTCTATGGATAAAGTAATTATGTGGATGATGGGTAGTTTATCCGGAATCTCTTGGCAGGCAATAGGAATGCTAACTCTTTACCTAATACCAGGTTTTATAGTATTATTTTTGCGCTCGAGGATTCTCAATGCCCTTCTTTTAGGAGAAGAAGCTGCCTGGAATTTAGGTGTAGATGTCTTTAAACAAACAAGAATAATACTGATTACCGCCTCATTTTTAGCCGCCGGTGCAGTTAGTGTAAGCGGAGTAATTGGTTTTATAGGACTTATGGTTCCTCATATCTTAAGAATGCTACTTGGACCGGATCATAAACTATTGCTACCGGCAAGTCTTTTGGGTGGAGCAGTTTTACTGGTTGCAACCGACTGCTTATCAAGAACTATTTTAGCTCCTACGGAACTACCGGTAGGTGTTATCACCTCTTTACTAGGTGTGCCATTCTTTTTATATCTTTTAAAAAGGAAGAAAAAAGATCTCTGATACTAATCGGGATGATCTGGGTAAAAAAAAGAAGATCACAGGAGGTATGGGAATGGAAAACTATGATCTTATAATTATAGGTGGTGGTCCGGCAGGGTTAACAGCTGGAATATATGGGGCGAGATCATCTCTAAAGACTCTTATTATAGAAAGAGAAATGCCTGGGGGCCAGGCAGCTACAACCTATGAAATCGCTAACTACCCCGGTTTCCCCGGGGGTATTTCCGGGCCTGATTTAGCTATTAAGATGTATGAACAAGCTACCGAACAGGGTGCAGAATTCATTCCCGGCGAAATTACGGAGATGGAATTAGAAGGTTTTCCCAAGCGTATAGTAGTTGATTTCAAAGAGTATCATTCTAAAACAGTGATTCTCGCTACAGGGTCTAAGCCGAGGAAACTGGGGGTGGCGGGAGAAGATAAATTTCGGGGTAGAGGTGTTAGTTACTGTGCGACTTGTGACGGAGCTTTTTACAGAGATAAACAGATAGTTGTGGTAGGCGGAGGCGATGCAGCAGTAGAAGAAGCTTTATATCTGACCCGTTTTGCTTCTAAAGTTACCATAATTCACCGTCGCCTGGAACTGAGAGCTCATGCCAAAGCCCAAGCTAGAGCCTTTGCCAACCCCAAAATAAAATTCATCTTAAATTCGGTTGTAGAGGAAGTAATAGGCAATGAAGTGGTTACAGGAGTTAGGATACTCAATCGAGAAACAAATTTAATACGTATACTAAGCTGTGACGGAGTTTTTGTTTATGTAGGGCAAAATCCCATGACAGAGCTTTTCCCGGCAACTCTAAACCATACCCCTTATGGATATATCATCACCGATGAAAATCTCAAAACTAATATCCCCGGTGTATTTGCCGCAGGTGATGTACGCAAGACAGTCCTAAGACAGCTCGTTACAGCTGTAGCAGATGGGGCTATTGCTGCCACATCGGCCTTAAAATACCTTGAGGGACAGGTATAGCTAAGGAGGGATCCTAATGCATCCTATATTGTTTACACTTGGCAACCTACCTATATACACATATGGGGTTTTTGTTGCCCTGGGTATTTTTGTCGCGCTATTACTTTTCGAAAAAGAGACTCAAAAAAGAGGTCTCGATCCGGATATTACAGGCAGCTTTGCCTTTTGGGCTATTGTTATGGCTATAGTAGGTGCACGTATTGGCTGGGTTATCCAATACTGGCCGATGTATAAAGGTAATTGGCTGGCGATTATCAACATCCGAGAAGGAGGTCTGGCTTTTCACGGAGGCCTTATTGCGGCTATAGCCATAGGTTTTTATTATGTATTCCGCTATAAACTACCGTTATCAAAATTAGCTGATGCCGCAGCACGTCCGTTATCACTGGGATATGTTATAGGTCGCTGGGGCTGTTTTTTCAATGGTTGCTGTTGGGGGAAGGAAACTAGTCTACCCTGGGGAGTTGTCTCACGCTTTGTAGAGGGTCTAAGGCACCCGGTACAGCTTTACGATTCTTTGGCCACGCTGTTGCTTTTTGGCTTTGTTACTTGGCGGAGTAAACATAGTAAATTTGAAGGTCAGTTATTTTTAGAGACTCTGATGGGGTTTGCCGTGGTTAGATTTGCCGTGGAGTTTTTTAGAGAGACACCCATGGCAACTGAAGTTTTAAATCAAACACAGATGTTAATGTTTGGTCTTTTTGCCATACCTCTAGCCATAGAACTCTACCGGCTATATCAATTAAAGGGGTCGAAAGGATATGGTGTTAAAAAAAGCAGTCCAAAGGGCCACTGAATTAAAGATAGAGTATTTGGTAGTGGCCTCTAACACCGGCAAGACTGCCTGGGCTCTATATCAAGATGCAAAGAGTGTGCCTGGTTTAAAAATTGTCTGTATTACCCATCAAGTAGGCTTTCGTGAGCCGGGTGAAGACGAGATGGGACATAAGATGCGCTCAAAACTAAGCAAATCAGGTATCAGTGTGTATACCGGAACCCACCTTTTGGGAGGCATCGACAGGGCTTTTCGCAAACAGTTCAATGGCATATACCCGGCGGAGATAGTCGCCAATACATTAAGGATGTTTAGTCAAGGTGTCAAGGTGGGTATAGAGATCGCTGTAATGGCACTAGATGCTGGGCTAATTCCGTACCAAGAAGATATTATTGCTCTTGGAGGTACCAGCCGGGGTGCAGATAGTGCTATTGTTATAAGGCCAGCTCATTCCGATCAGTTTTTCAAAAGCCAAATCAAAGAGATCATTGCTATGCCAACGTTGGGAAAATGAGCTTACACATATAGACACATATGAACTTAGATCAGTCTGAAGATGGTGGGAAAAACTATTTTATGAGGAGGTGAATCTGCTAACCAGACAAAATATTTACAAACAACTAGTCAGCAAACAAAGAGCTTAACTGCCGCCAAAAAGATAAAGTTAATTCTAATGAAGTTGAGCTCCTAGAAAGTAACCGGCTAGTCTGGAATCTACGATAAAGCTCGTAGGAGGGGGCTGTGGATATATTTGTCCGGATTTTAAGAGCAGGCACATAATGCCAGAACTCCCAGAAGTAGAAACCATAAGAAGGTATCTTAACCTACATCTAGTAAATGAAAGCCTAGATAACTTGGAAGTATTAAATGAAAAATCCCTTGAGTATGCTAAAGGCTGCTGTGCCAGAGATATAAAAAATCAATGTATCAAATATGTTTCTCGCAAAGGGAAATATTTAAACTTAGGTTTAGAAGACTATAATCTCATAATTCACCTAAGGATGACAGGTCAGATCTATCTAAATCCGCCCATCCCTCCTTTGAACCACCTGCGCTGGGTATTAACTTTGCAAAGTGGTTCTAGGATCTATTTTCGTGATGTGAGAAAATTTGGGCGTCTGTTTATCTATCCCCAAGATGAGGCCAAATACTTTTGGACAGAGAAAATCGGTCCTGAACCTTGGGAGATTAGTCTTGGTTATTGGCAAAAAATGCTAAAAAGCAAACGTAGTGTTAAATCGTTATTGCTTGATCAAAAGGTAATTGCCGGAATAGGTAACATCTATGCCGATGAAGCTTTATATAAAGCTTTTATTCATCCACAAAAGAAGTGCCGGGATTTAACTCTAAAGCAGGCTTTTGACCTACTTAGGGAGGTTAGAACGGTCCTTGATTGTGGTATTAAGTATGGTGGAACTAGCTTTCGCGATTATCTTAGCGGAGATGGTAAAAAAGGTAAGATGCAAGATCATCTACTGGTATACCAAAAGACAGGCAGTTTATGTCCAAGGTGTGGTGAAAGAATTATTAAAACAAAAGTAGGCGGCCGTTCGAGTCACTTTTGCCCGAGGTGCCAGAAGTTAGATTAAGAAAGCGGTTAAATTTGGTTTTAGTAGTTAATTCTTTCTAAACCCTTTACTATATTAGACTTGGATGATAACCTTTCTATGGGTGGGTAGAATTTTTAGATAGAGGTGCGTCTTTTTGAAGAACACAACTACGCGTATGACTGAACAACGTGCACTTATTTTAAAAATACTCCGTAGTACCAAATCTCATCCTACAGCTGATTGGATCTACCAAGAAGCCAGAAAAACACTTCCCAATATCAGTTTGGGTACTGTATATCGCAATCTCAGGCTTTTAACTGCAAGTGGAGAGATCATGGAACTTGACTATGGAAGTGGACATAGCCGTTTTGATGGCAACCCCCAAAACCATTATCATTTTCTTTGCCAGCAATGTGGGAGAATGTTTGATATTGATCTGAAAATAATTAAAGATCTGGATAGGCTAGTTGAAGAGTCCTTAGATGCTCAAGTAATGGAACACCGTTTAGAGTTTTATGGTATTTGTAAAGAGTGCAAAAATCAGTAAAGGGGATCCCTGATGGGTCCTTCTTTTTTCCAGGAGATGATATATATGAATAGCTTACTTGACTCAACCAAACTGCTATTTTTTACCTATTTTCTCTCTTGGGGAGCTTTTAGCCCCTATATTTCGCGTTATATGAGTAAAAGTGGCTTGAATGGGGCTGAGATCGGATTTTTACAAGGGCTTACTGCTCTTCTGGCTTTTTTATTACCACCACTTTGGGGTTTCCTAGCTGATGTGAAGCAATGGAAGAAAAATATGCTTTTATTATCTTTATATGGTATGGCACTTGGTCTAGTATTGTATTATTTCAGTTTTAGTTTCTGGCCGCTTTTAATAGCTACTATTGTTTATGCCTCAGCCAATGGTCCGGTAATTCCACTGCTTGACAGTATTGCTCTGGAAGCTGCTGAAAAAAACGGCAGCAATTATGGCAAGATTAGACTATATGGTTCCTTAGGCTATGCTTTTTTGGCTTCATTAATGCCATATATCTATAATCGTTTCCAAAATCCAGGCACTATTTTTCCTGTGGCCTTGCTTTTTGTTGTTCTAACGATTATTTTGGTTTCTAAATTACCGGAAAGTGCTATCAGCACATCGTTACTTAAATCTAACTCTTATGCTAATATGCGCTTGGGTTTTATAACTTTATTAAAAAACCCGGCTTTTTGTGGTCTGATGCTAGTAACCTTTCTAAATAGGATTGCTGTTGTGCCTTATTATAATTTTTTCACTCTTTATTTAGAAGGCTTAAAAGCCAATACTTTTATTGTTGGCTATACTTGGATGGTTGCTATCATAGGTGAGATTGTTGTTTTGTATAATGCGGAAAAACTGATTACTTATCTTGGGGAAAGAAAACTACTCATCATAGCACTTTTAGTATCTACTTTCCGTTGGCTTATCTATGCCAAGATTAGAGCACCTTGGCTAATCTTCAGTTTACAGTGGCTCCATGGCTTTACTTTTGCTGCGTTGCATACAGTTACGGTTAAGTTAGTTAAAAAAATGGCTCCTAAAGGAATGCAAGTCAGTGCCCAAAGTGTTTATGCCGCTGTAAATATGGGTTTGGGTGGTTTTACCGGCTCACTTTTAATGGGTAATCTATATGATTATTTTGGCGGAGCGAACACAATTGTTAAGACAGTCAGTTCTCTCTTTGTGGTCTCTGCTTTGCTTAGCTTAATAGCTTTAGTAATAGGTTTTGTGGGTATCAAGTTAGTTGAAAAAAGGGCAGCTTCCAAGGGGGCCTCTTGAGAAGTTGCCGGAAAATCAATTTATTGCTCCAAACTTGTATATTTCGGGAGGGCATAGTTTATTCTTTTAGCTATCTTGAGAGCTAAATATATTTTAAGCAGATCTCCAGGCAAAAAAGGCAACATACCAATCTTTATGGCTTCCAGGAAAGTACTACTTGTAACAACAGACAGTTGCAGAGAGCCAAATAAGTAAACTGTTATGGTAAATAACACTGTGCCTAAAAGGGGTTTTTTCTTCAGGTTAAACCAGCTTAAAAGAGAAACTGCTAATAAAAAACTTGAAAGATACCCCCCTGTTGGTCCGCATAAAACTCCAAGGCCACTTTGAGCACCAGAAAATACCGGCAACCCAATAATTCCCATTGTTAGATAAAGCGCAACTGCTAAGAAGGCATCAAGAGGAAGCAGGATAAGCCCGGTTACCAAAAGTGCCAGTGTCTGACCTGTAATTGGTATACCCCAAGGAGTGGGTAGATATAAAAAGGTTAGAGAAACAATTAAAGCACAAGCTAAGGAAATATAAGACATTCTTTTTAACAACAACTATATCAGCTCCTTTTTGGTGTTATTTTACTTGTATTTAAACCAAATGTCAACCTCAAAAAATAAGAGGCTAACAATAGAAAAAAGGAAATTACTGGCCTTTAGAGAAGATTAGGCCAAAGTTAACTTAGGAGCGATTGTATGAATAGAAAGACTCTTGTTGCCGTACAGTGGCGTCTTAACGAAGCTGATTTTTTAAGTGTAGCTTGTTTTGAGAGTAAATTAAGGCGAATAATGGATGAAATTTCACCTCAAAGAGTAGGAGATCTCTTAGTGACTTTTCCGGAAGATTTGATTACTTTTGGCATTCTTACAGAGTTAAAAGCAGCCGAAATTGAAGCTAGTGATCTCAATGGTGCACTTAAACAATATGTTAAAAAGAAATACTGGCAGCTTTTTAAACCAAGGCTTAAAATCGGTAGTTGGGTAGGTGCAGTTTTTTATAACTGCCGAGATTTGATGGAAGAGTATTTTGCTTTATTTAAAAAGGCGGCCAATGACTACAGCTGTTCTATTATTGCCGGTAGCGGTATTGTAATTCAGGGAAGAGCTGCCTATAACGAGTCTCGAGGCTATGATCAAGCAGGCCTTGGTATAGTACAAAGAAAGACTCACTTAATTGAACTTGAGAGTCAAGGGGGTCTTAAACTTACTTCAGCACCTCTAAATAATCTTACTCACTGGGGAACTGAGTTTGGAAGGGTAGCAATTACCATCTGTTTTGATGGCTTTCAAGAAGTAGTTTGGGAGAAAATTAAAAACGCTGATATTGTGGTTCAGCCCTCTGCAAATCCCGGACCTTGGACTAAAGAACAACAAACAGACTGGTTAAAGAGTGCCTTTACAATGGTTCAGTCTGTGGCACCTGTTGTTATTAATCCTATGCTTACCGGAAACATTTTGGGACTTGAATTTTACGGGCAGAGTTCCATTCTTGTAAGGGGGGAGGACAATAACCTAGGTTATCTGGAGACCGAAACTCTACCTCATTTTGTCCAGGTAGCCAAAAGCCCTCTTAAAGAGGAGATTCTGGTTGCCTACCTATAATAAGAGAAAAAGAGAGCCTGGGGCTCTCTTTTTTAAGGGATTAATTATAATAAAAGGGGTTGAAGGGTTTTCTTATCTACCGACAAAAAGTTGTACCTGTAGCTGACCACCGTTGCCAATCGGTAAAATAGCTATACCAACATTGTTAAAGTCTCTACGCAAAATACTTGTCTTATGGCTCCAGCTGTTCATAAGATAAAGATGGGCTTCGAAGGGACTTCTAGCACCGTATTGCAGGTTTTCACTGGCACTTCTATAAGAAATGTTGTACATTCTTAGGCTTGTCCAAGGAGAGCCCAAAGTAGGAAGCACATGAGTAATTCGTTTGGTAGCGAGCATTTCTTCGGCTCTTTTTTTGGCTAACGCATTGAGATACGGATCGGCTTTAAGGGGAGAGATACCGTATTTGGCACGCTCGCGATTAATTAAAGTTAGGCTGGATTGTTCAACAGATGAAAGTTCAACTGGTGTAAGCGAAGGGGTTGTTGTGGTATAGCCGGAAAAAGTATAAGCAGAAGCCAAAGGGGTTAAACCCATAACAATTAAAAGGAGTAATACGGTAAGATAGGGCTTGAATAGCTTGCTTGTCCGATTAGAATTAAGCTTAAATAACAAGAGATTCACCTCCCTAATGGATCGGATGTTTTAAGTATAGTAAAATCTAGTTTCATTAACAAACTGCATATTTACTTGTCGGGAGGGTTCTTGTTAAAAGACATCGCCCAGACAATATTAGGAGGTATTTATTTTAGCCTTAAGATAACCTACCATAATATCATTAAAGGGATTATCTTTACCCGAAAAAGAAAAAGCGGGTCCGCCTGGGCGGACCTGCTTCTTTAGACATCGTTTGGAAGTGGCAGTTGGGGTAGGTTAAAGGGTGGAAACGGTGTAACTTCCGGATCGAGGAATTCGATACAGGGGTTAGGAGATTGGGTGGTAATTTCGGGGAATTTGCATTCACCATATTCATCAATGCAAAGCTCGGCTTCGGCATGAACTTTGATTTGAATAAAGGCACCAAAGTAGCAGGAAACAACAACATCAGTATCGGTTTCGAAGGGTTCAAGACAGGCATCAAGGCAGAAACACTTTATTTCAGCTTGAACATTCATAAAAGGATCAGGAGTATAAAGAATAACAGTTACCGTAAAAGGTACTTCACGAATGAAAGTGTATTCTACACCAAAAGTGTCGATGACTCTAA
>DAIMKF010000010.1:50097-53580 GCA_036721855.1 Bacillota bacterium
TCTAGTGCGTCTGCCGTCATAGACTTTTTGCACTTTGAGACAGACACGTTTAGGCCTTAATTCCGGACAAGGACCAAGTGGCGGTATAGTATTTAAATTTTCACCAGACATTTATAAATCGCACCTTTCTTACATTACATAGCTTATATGCTATGCTCAACATATACTATGCTAGATAAAAGTTGAGGTAATGTGAGGCGACTCCTATTTAATTATGAATATAAAAAGCTGTGGCCTCAAGAGTCATAGTCGAAAAATCTAGCTTCTTTAATAAACTACATTCTTACTTGTCAGGGGGTTCTGGTTAAAAGACATCGAATATGAGAAGGTAGTTCTTTTAATCTTAAGATAATCTACTATAATATCATTAAAGGGATTATCTTTGCCCGAAAAAGAAAAAGCGGGTCCGCCTGGGCGGACCTGCTTCTTTAGACATCTGTTGGAACTGGCAGTTGGGGTAGGTTAAAGGGTGGAAACGGTGTAACTTCCGGATCGAGGAATTCAATACAGGGGTTAGGAGATTGGGTGGTAATTTCGGGGAATTTGCACTCCCCATATTCATTAATGCAAAGCTCGGCTTCGGCATGAACTTTGATTTGGATAAAGGCACCAAAGTAGCAGGAAACAACAACATCGCTATCGGTTTCAAAGGGTTCAAGGCAGGCATCAAGGCAGAAACATTGGATTTCAGCTTGAACATCCATAAAAGGATCAGGAGTATAGAGAATAACAGTTACCGTGAAAGGTACTTCACGAATGAAAGTGTATTCTACACCAAAAGTGTCGATGACTCTAAATTCCGCATCACAAGCAACTGTGGCGGTAACTTGAGCCAGGGGAGGTATAGTTCCGGGGATAGGTACAATGCTGGTAGAAATTACGCGATCACTATTGGGAACAATTTCACACGAAGTTACTAAATAGGGGCCTACTCCTACCGGTACAGGAGGGGTAGCGTCAAATTGCCTTAACTCGCATATTCTAGTGCGTCTGCCGTCATAGACTTTTTGCACTTTGAGACAGACACGTTTAGGCTTTATTTCCGGACAAGGACCAAGTGGCGGTATAATGCTGTCAACAGCCATGCATAATCACACCTTTCTTGCGTTACACAGCTTATAAGCTATGTTCAACACATACTATGCTAGACAAAAGTTGAGGTAATGTGAGGCAACTCCTATTTAATTAAGAATATAAGAAGCTGTGGCCAGAAAAGCCACAGCTTCTTATAAATAAACTCTCTCTCCTAATGAAAAGCGGACTTTTTTGCCTTAACCTAAAAAATAACCGGTGGTCCGATAGATCTTTTGGGCCAAGTTTCTAATGACATCGCCACAACAGTAAGTTTTAAAATCAATAGCTTGTGTCAGCCCTTCTTTTATTGTGTTGCGGGCTTTAATGAGTCTTTCTATCGCACCTTCGGCCTGGAGGTTTTGTAATTCTAGACCCAGAGCAAGGCAATTTAAGGCCATCTCTATCCAAGCCTGATATTCATCAAGCCAGGGCTTTATCTCTTGCACGAGTGTAGCAGGCAACTCATAAAGCAGTGGTAAATCGTTATTTAACGTGGTAAAAAAATCAGCGGCATCTTTTAAGGCACCTTCCCAGTCGTTGACACTAATAAGAGTTTCAAAGCGTTTAACTGCATCCAGAAGATACTTAGGCTCGTAGGGCTCAAGACAGCTATAGGAGTTGGCTTTGGCAAAGCGAACAAAAGCATCTTTTGCTATGGGGCCGACCAGGTTTTCGATAGCCAAAAGCCATGTAGACTCAGCGTTATACGCAGTGGGGTTATTAAGAAAATCAGCAGCACAATAAAGAGCTATCTTTGAGGCCTCCACTTTATCCATGGGATTTAAGAGGATACCATTGGCGTAATCACTAAGTTTAGGATCACGGTTTAAGTATGGTCCCAGATGTAATTCGGGTTGCATGGCGGCATCGTTTACCGGATAATTATCCCAGTAGACTATTTTACGCCTTAGTGTCTTGGATATGAATTGAGCGTTTTCAAGTTCCAGAGATAAGGAACAGACCTGAGGCCCCGTCCAAAAGATCTCAACGGCCGGATTTAGTTTAATCCCTAGTTCTTTAAGATAGTCACTTTGGCCTTCTCCCATGTATTCGGTAGGACAGAAGAATAGTTCCGCCGCAAGGTCTTCTTTTTGAAGAAACGCAAAGATTTCGTTAGCTACAAAAGCTTGAGCCTCAGCCAAGCTAGAAAACTTCTCTACATCTTCTTGATGGACTAGATGGTTAAAAATGTCATCAAAAAAAAGACCAAACTTCGTAAAACCGATTTTTTGCATAGCCTGAAACTTGGTCTTTAAAAGGTCTAGTTCGGTATCCGAGGAATAGATCAAGGAAAGCCCCGGACTTAGAGCCCAGACTATAGAGACATTGGCTTCCTGGCTTAGATGTAGCAGCTCTGAAAAAGTGTCAATCTGATTTTGCGGGTAGAGTTGGCGCCATTTTTGCCGGTGATAAGGATCATCTTTAGGTGCATAAACATAGGTATTCATACCGTTTAGCCCCAGAAATTTAATTAGATTATTCCGGTCCATCTGGCTCCAGGGACATCCATAAAAACCTTCGATTACACCACGTATTTTAAAAGCGGGCATTAAATATCACCTCAATTTAGCCATTTCTGTGAAATAATTGTTTTTCCTTCGAGGAATTTTAACCTCTAAGGTGAATAAAAGAAGAAACAACTTGTTTGAAAGCCGCTTTCTTAGAGAGGGTGAATATTTGTGAAAAAAGCTGATGGTAAACAGATCCCCCAAAGGGTTGTTTCGCGTTTGGCGATGTATTACCGGGTTCTCTCCCAACTGGAAAAGGGGGGAGTAGAACGGATATCTTCGCGTGAATTAGGCGAAATGATAGGGATCACACCATCACAGATCAGGCAAGATCTGAGCTATTTTGGTGAATTTGGGCAACAGGGATATGGTTACAAGGTCAGTTATCTTCACTCAGAGATTAGCAGGATCTTAGGTTTAGAGAAACAGCATTCCATGATTCTAATAGGTGTTGGGAATTTGGGCCGAGCTATCGCCAGCTATACAAATTTTCGTAACAGAGGTTTTGAATTGGTTGGTACCTTTGATGTTAGGGAAGAAATAATTGGGAAAAAACTCAGTGATATAGAAATCAAACCTATGACAGAGTTGCGATCATTTTTAAGACAGAATCAAGTTGACATAGGTATAATTACTGTTCCTGCTACTCAAGCTCAGCAAGTTGCTGATATACTTATCGAAGAAGGTATTAAAGGAATATGGAATTTTGCTCCTCTAAAACTAAATGTCCCAGAAAGTGTTATTGTTGAACATGTGCATATCAGTGACAGCCTTTATTCTCTAAGTTTTCGCTTGCATGAACGTTTTAAATAAATGGTGCATTTATGCACCATTTATTTGTTTATCGTGTGCCACGCATGGCGATTAACTAGACGGTGAAAGTCCGTTATGGGGGTATGTA
>DAIMKF010000011.1:0-53216 GCA_036721855.1 Bacillota bacterium
TAAGACAGGGTCGCACACACCCCAGAAAAATAAGATCCGGAACTTTTGTAAGCTTTAACATAGAATAGCTTAGAATCCGAGATAAAACAAAAGTTTTTTTGACAGATAATTTATCTGTCTATTTGTCATGCCCCAAAATAGTAACTTCTAAGCTTCTAAAGAAAAAAAGAGTCGTCAAAGACGTATTTATATTCTCTTGACAACTCTTTATAAATATCTCGTTACACTAACTTAATGACATTGCCTTTCAGGGGCCTTTTTTTTTAATTCATAAATAGGTATATCTTCAGCCCATACCACCCATACTCTTTATTGAGACGGATGGTAGGAGGGATAAAGATGTTAAATAAGGTTGAAATATGTGGCGTAAATACAGCAGATTTACCAGTGATAAAAAATGATCGCATGAAAAAACTTTTAGCTCAGGTAAAAAAAGGTGACACTAAAGCTCGTGAAGAGTTAATTCAAGGCAACTTACGTTTAGTATTAAGTGTAATCCAACGTTTTAATAACCGAGGAGAAAACGTAGACGACCTTTTTCAGGTAGGTTGTATTGGCTTAATGAAAGCTATAGATAACTTTGATCTTTCCCAAAATGTAAGATTTTCTACCTATGCCGTACCTATGATAATCGGCGAAATCAGGCGTTATTTAAGAGACAATAATCCTATTCGAGTAAGCCGCTCACTTAGAGATATAGCCTATAAAGCTTTACAGATTAGAGATAGACTCGCTAGTGAAAAAGGTACTGAACCTACCTTAACGGAAATTGCTCAAGCTCTAGGTATAGATCGTGAAGAAATTGTCTTTGCTTTGGATGCCATTCAAGAACCAATCTCCTTATTTGAACCAATCTACCATGATGGTGGAGATCCTATTTTTGTCATGGATCAGATCGATGACGAAAAAACCAATGATGCGGTTTGGATAGAAGAGATTTCTTTAAGAGAAGCTATTGATAGTCTGGACGAACGTGAAAAAAGGATTCTCAGCATGCGTTTTTTTGAAGGGAGAACCCAAATGGAGGTTGCGGAAGAAATTGGTATCTCCCAGGCTCAGGTCTCTCGCCTTGAAAAAGCTGCCCTTTTTGATTTGAAACAACATTATGCTGAGGGGGAGGCAAAAAATTCATGAAACAAGTAGAACGAATTGGACTATTTATTATGGCTGTGCTTTTAATACCGTTGTTTTTAATAGGTTCAACCGATGGTTCGCAAGAGTTTCTCAGACTCCATGTCCTTGCGAACTCAAATAGTCCCGCTGATCAGCTCCTAAAACTTAGAGCAAAAGATGCTGTCTTAACTGAAGTAAGGACTTTACTCAGAAGCGAAAAAGATATTAATAAAGTCATAGAGATAATTAAATGTAATATAGAAAAAATCCAAGCTGCTGCTACAAAAGCAATTGCAGCAGAATATGAAATAAAGATTGAACTTACGCGGGAAACCTATCCGCAAAAAGATTACGGGAGGTTAATCTTTCCTGCTGGTGAATATCTCTCTCTGAAGGTAAATATAGGCAACGGAGCAGGTGATAATTGGTGGTGTGTGCTTTTCCCTTTGCTTTGTTCAATAGAGGCCGGAGAAAACGCAATTGAAGTTATAGATAGTATAGGTGGCCCACCAATAAAATTTCGCTTTAAACTAGCCGAAAACAAAAAAGCACCTCCTTCTTTAGATGCTGTTTTGGGTTTCTTACAGCAGTTCCGCCTTTGGCCTTAAAACCTAAGGCGGTTTTTTTTGTGACAATCTAAAACCAGGTGCATATTTTAAAAAGGATTAAAAGGAGGTCAAAGAGGTGTCTGCTTTAAATATGCATTATAACGAACTCAAGCAAAAGGAAGTTGTCGATACCTTAACCGGAGCTAGGTTAGGCGAGATTGTAGATTTGGAAATTGATATGCAGACAGGCCAAATTACGGCCTTAATCGTACCGGGGACCAGCACAATGTGGGGAATTTTAAGAAGAAAAGAGGATGTGGTTATACCATGGACGAAAATTAGAGTAGTCGGCAAAGATGTTATTTTAGTCGATAGTGCTCCGGGGATAAAAAGTTTTTAGTCAGGCCCCGGTGAAGGAGGCAGGCCTTAGCACGGGGTAAACCTAATATGGACAAGATCTATTTTCAAATGAAACTTATTGATGGTATGCCTCTGGCTACTTTTAAAAATTTTCCGGGCTTTATATTTTTTAGTAACAATTATTTTGGACAGACCAAAGACAGGGATTTTATAAGTAAGTTGGAAAAAGTTTTTAATAGAAAAATTGCCTATCTAAATCAAATCCATGCCACTGAAATCAAAATGGCCTCGACAGGTGGCAATCTCGGTGAGGGTGATGGACTAATATTAACTAACAATATCTTGGGAGCGGTATTTACCGCCGATTGCCTGCCTATTGCACTTAGTGATAGCACAGGTATTCATACGGCAATTTTGCACGCTGGCTGGAAGGGATCTTTGGCCGGAATTGTTCTGAAGGCTGTTAGCCTGCTTAAAAAAAATGGTGCTAAGGAATTAATAGCGGTATTGGGACCGGCAGCTCAAGCTTGTTGTTACGAAGTCAAAGAGGATATCTTGGCCAAGTTTATGACCTCTTGGCCCCAAATAGCTCCTTTGGTTTTTCGAAAAAATAATAAACGCCTTTATCTTGATTTACCCCTATTCGATCAGTTATTATTAGAAGATGTTGGGGTTAAGGTATACTCAAGTGGGGTCTGTACTATTTGTAGCGGGGATTATCATTCTTATCGCCAAAATAAAACAGACTTACGTCAGATTACCCTTGTAGGAAGCAGGAGATTTTACTAGAATTCCAGAAATTAAAAAAGTATCTATTCAAACTGTTGTAAAATCCTAAGGAGGTGAAATCTGGCTTAAACGCCAGTATTTTAGTGGTCAAAGAGATTATATTTGGCTTACTAGGTGGACTTGGACTCTTACTCTATGGTATGAAAATTATGGGCGAAGGTATGCAAAAGGCTGCCGGGGATCGCATGCGTCGCATACTGGAAGTCCTTACCGGAAATCTTTATTCCGCAATATTAGTGGGGGCTGTAGTGACCGCTATTATTCAGTCTAGTGCCGCTACTACGGTTATGGTTGTAGGATTTGTAAATGCAGGCTTAATGACTTTAAGACAAGCAATAGGGGTTATCATGGGTGCCAATATAGGTACCACAATAACTGCCTGGATTATAGCAATTGATCTCAGTGCCTGGGCACTGCCGGCCATTGGCCTTGGTTTTATTCTTTCTATGGTAACCAAAAATAAAACCTACCGTTATTTTGGGCAAACAATTTTAGGTTTTGGTCTTCTCTTTTTAGGTATTAATGTGATAAGTAACTCAATGGTTATTATTAAAGAAAGCCCTAAAGTGCTCGAACTGTTAGCCTCAATAAGCAAATCACCAATTGTAGCCCTTTTAATTGGTATGGGGTTGACCATATTAATCCAGTCATCTTCAGCAACTACCGGTTTTTTAATAACCCTTGGTAACCAGGGCTTAATTTCGTTTAATGCGGCACTGCCTATCATTTTAGGTGCTAATATCGGTACTTGCATAACAGCTATTCTAGCTGCTATAGGAACATCACGCAATGCTAAAAAAGCTGCCACCGCCCATCTTCTTTTTAATGTAGTAGGCTCATTTCTGGCCATGTTGCTTTTACCTTCATTTACTCAATTAATCAAATTAATCAGTCGTTCCAATAATTTTGGTCATTTAGTGGCCAATGCCCATACTGTTTTTAATCTGATCAATACTCTTTTGTGGGTAGGCTTGGTGGGATACCTGGAAAAGGCTGTTAATTTCTTTGTCCCGGGCAAGGATACTTTGCCCCAAAAAGCCCCGGCTTATCTTGACAAAAGAATGCTTAACACTCCTTCGGTCGCTCTTTCTTTAGCTACCAAGGAACTTATTCGTATGGCAACAATTGCCGGCGAAATGATAGCTGATTCACGGATAGGGTTTTTTGAACGCAATAGGAAACGGATTGAAGATACTTATGCTAAGGAAGATGTTGTTGATCATATCCAACGCGAGGTAGTAGAATATCTTTCAACCCTTCTTTCTCAAAGCTCTCTAACAAAACCACAGTCTACTAGAATGGCTGGCTTAATGCATATAGTTAACGATATTGAAAGGGTAGCTGATCATGCTAACAATCTAGCTCAATTTGCTGGATCAACTCTTTCGGAAAACATTAATTTCTCCGATATTGCTACAGATGAGTTAAAAGATTATTATTTTACGGTAGAAAACCAGTTTGCACGTTCGGTGGAAGCGCTGCGTACAGATGATAGGATACTGGCCAGAGAAGTCATTCGCGTAGAAAAAGAGATTGATGATACGGAAACACATTTAAGAAGGGCCCATCTAAAAAGACTTAATGCCGGAGCTTGCTCTCCATTTACAGGTATAGTGTATGTAGAAATGTTAAATAACCTTGAACGTATCGGAGATCACGCTGTCAACATTGTAGAACCGGTTTTAGATGACGAGATTAGAATCGGTAAGATTGAAGTCTAGGCGGGGCAGAACTTGTCCCGTTTTTTTTTGCCTTAAATAGAGAGGACAAGCACCAAACAATGGAGAAATAAAAAAGGTCAGTGAGGTGAAAAAAATGCCAGTTTTACGTCATAAAAAAGTGAAGACTAAAAAAAGCAGCGTTTTTACAGGGTTTAAAGATGAGGTTGCCAACATTATTCTTTTAGCTCTTGCTGTCTTGATGTGGTGGAATATCTTTTTCCCACCCGATGGGCAATTCGGTATTATCTTAAACAAGATACTCACCATTACTTTTGGCTCTCTAGCTGGTATTTTTCCAATAATACTAATCTATGCGGCTTTTACTCAGATGTTAAAAAACTACTGGCACCAACCCAGCGGCCGGGTTGAAGCGGTGCTGGTTTTATACTTGGCACTTCTTGGAGGAGCACATTTACTTTTACCTATGGAAACACATACACATCATGCCCCTTGGGCAGAGTTTTTTGCCCAGGCAAGCCTGGGAGTTGGCGGTGGATATATAGGAGCGGTTATAGCTGGAGTATTATGGTGGGCGGTAGGGAGAAGCGGTTCTTTTATCCTTGTTGGGTTGGTAATAATGTTAGCTTTACTTGGCATTGGCAGGCAGCCTCTTTTAAATAAGATCCGTCTCTTCTTAACTTATATTTTTTCATCTAAACAAAGAGGAAGGGCCAAAAAAGCTCCCGCCTCCAAACTCAAAAGAGAAAGAAAGAAAGTTAAAATTAAACAAGAAAAAGCGCAACTAAAAGAGCTTACGAGTAAACCGGAAGAAAAAGCTAAACAAGATCAGGTTCTAAAAAAACTCGATCGCCCGACCTTGGATCTTTTAGCTGATCCCAAAAATGATACCAATGAAAGAAAAGAAAATCGCTCAGATCTTTTAGCCGATACACTGGCAAGTTTTGGTGTTGAGGCCATCATTACCGGTTATATTTGCGGTCCAACCCTGACAAGGTATGAAGTTATGCCTGGTCTGGGGGTAAAGGTAAAACAAATTGAAAATTTAGCCGACGATATTG
Organism: Bacillota bacterium; assembly: GCA_036721855.1. Lineage (GTDB taxonomy): Bacteria > Bacillota > DTU065 > DTU065 > DTU065 > JAHDNZ01. The sequence continues at coordinate 5,551 of DAIMKF010000011.1, forward strand.
CTTTAGCTTTAGCAGCTAGAAGTGTGCGTATTGAAGCACCAATTCCTGGCAAAAGAGCGGTAGGCATTGAAGTACCAAATGAAGTACCTGGCACAGTTTATTTAAAAGAAGTTTTAAACACAACAGCTTTTTTAAAAGGCAATTCACCACTTTTAATCGGTATTGGCAAAGATATCGGTGGTCAAAGCGTGGTGGCAGATCTAAAAGACTTAATTCATCTTTTGGTTGCCGGAGCTACGGGTTCGGGGAAAAGTGTTTGTATTAACAGTATGTTAATCAGCCTTTTAATTAAAGCTACCCCAGAGGAATTAAGATTACTTTTAATTGATCCCAAAAGGATAGAGCTATCCCTATATGAGGGTATTCCTCATCTTTTAACACCTGTGGTAACCGATCCCAAAGAAGCAGCTAAAGCATTAAGATGGGCAGTTACGGAGATGGAAGATCGTTATATTGCCTTCGAAGAAGTTAAAGTCAGAGATTTAACCAGTTACAATAAAAAAGCCCTGCAAGAAGGAAAAGAGGTCTTGCCTCATATAGTCATTGTTATTGATGAACTTGCTGATCTTATGATGGTAGCCTCAGCTGAAGTAGAAGAAGCTATCTGCAGGTTAGCACAAAAAGCCCGAGCTGCTGGAATGCACTTGATTGTAGCGACTCAAAGACCTTCAACCGATGTTGTTACAGGGTTAATTAAAGCCAACATTCCTTCCAGAATTGCTTTTGCAGTATCATCAGGCACCGATTCAAGTATTATTTTAGATACTAGAGGTGCTGAGAAACTCTTGGGAAAGGGAGACATGCTTTTTTACCCGCTGGGGCTGGCCAAACCATATCGACTTCAAGGAGCTTATGTATCTGATCGGGATGTAGAACAGATAGTTATGTGTTGGAAAGAACAGGGTAATCCAGACTATGTCGATTTGAAAGTCGAAGATGATACGCTAAGAAAAGCTTTCGAAGCCAAAGATGAACTTCTGCCACAAGCTGCTAGAATCGTTATTCAAAACGAACGAGCTTCTGCGTCTTATTTACAACGGCATCTACGCATTGGCTATACCAGAGCAGCAAGGCTAATTGATATTATGGAATCTTTGGGTATAGTTGGTCCTTATCAAGGCAGTAAACCTAGAGATATTTTAGTTAGTGAATCAGAGTTAGAAGAGATCCTCAAAGAGTATTAGGGAGGGAGTATAATGCGACAACTTGGTGAGTATTTGCAAAAAGAGAGAGAGTCGCGTGGGATAACTCTTCAAGATATTTCTCTGGAAACCAAAATCCGTTTGGAATATTTGGAAGCTATAGAAAAAGGTGAATTTAACAAACTACCAGGTGAGTTTTATACACGCACCTATTTAAGAGCCTACGCTAAAACAATCAGCCTTTCTGAGACGGTAGTCTTAGAAAAGTATACTGCAATTGTAAGTGAGACCGAAGCTCTTGGTGAAAAAGAGGTTTTGCCTGTTGCTAAAAAATGGGACGGAACCTTACAAAAAACTGTTATTACAATAGGAGAAGCTCTTAGTATAAAAAGATTTCATATCATAATAACAGTGGCTTTGGTGGTTTTAATAGCCTTTCTTGCCATCTGCTTTATCTGGCGGGCTAATGTTAAAGACCAAGATATTTCAGTAAAGGATCCGGATGGGCAAATTGTAAATGAAACTGAAGTGGAAAACTCCGAACTTGAAGAACTAGTGTCTCCAAAGGAGTCATCGGATAATATAGAACCTTTAGAGGAAATATCCACCGAGGAAGATATACCAAAGGATTACCTTCTAACACTTAAATCCCATGGAGAATGTTGGTATGAGATCGAGGAGGTAGGGCAACTGCTTAAAAGTGGTATTTTAAAATACAATGAGGAGATTTCGGTAAAATCTCAGGGGTTACTCCAAATTAAACTGGGCAGACCTTTTGCAGTCTCTTTATTCTTTAATGCTGAAAAGATTAATCTCGGTGATGATGTGAGAGAATTATCTATAGATAGCTCCGGTGAGATTACAATTTTGAAACGTTGGTGAATAAATGGATTATTTGGTGACAGGTATAGCTCAAAATAAATTTAGACTGGTGGCCATCTCGGGTAAAGATACAGTTGAAGAAGCTAGAACAAAACACAACCTCTCCCATACCGCAACGGCTGCCGTAGGTCGCACATTACTGGGAGCTGGACTCTTAGCTAGTTCCTTCAAATCAAATTCTGAAAGGATTCTCTTACAATTTCGAGGTGATGGTCCACTTTCACCGATTATAGCTATTGCTGATCGCTTCATTAATGTCAAAGGTTACTGTGACAATCCTCAATTTGAACTGGATTTAAATAAAAATGGCAAACTGGATGTAGGTAAAGCAGTGGGTCTTGGCATGCTTTATGTAATCAGAGAGTGCGAAGAACATGAACCTTATCGAGGCACGGTACCTATTCAAACCGGTGAGATTGGTGATGATTTAGCTTATTACCTAAAGACATCAGAACAGATCCCTTCTGCAGTAGGTGTTGGCGTTTTAGTTGACGGGTCAGGGTTTGTACGTTCAGCCGCGGGTCTTTTAGTGCAAGTAATGCCAGGGGCAACCGAGCATGATATTGTGACAATGGAAGAACGCCTTTTAGAGCTTGGTTCGCTTAGCCATCGCTTTGACAGAGGAGAAACACCTGTGTCCCTTTTAGATCGGCTCTTTAATAACTGGACAAAGCTGGAAGAAAGAACTGTTTGCTTTAGTTGTGATTGTTCGAGAGAAAGGTTTCAACGAGGACTTATCAGTCTGGGCTCTAAGGAACTTTCCGATCTTATTAAAAAAGGTGAAGCCCTTGAGACGATTTGCAGATTTTGCAACAAACAGTATCTCTTTAGCGTAGATGAAATGAAAGGCTTGTTAAAAAAAGCCTAAGGGGTGGTTTGATGCGTAAATTCTTGGGTTGGCTAATAGTGATTGTCATTATTTTAGGGTTCATGCTGTTTTGGGGTGCCGATTTTATCACTGAGCTTATTTGGTATGATAATTTAGGTTATCTTGCTACATTTTATACACTGCTAAAATTACGCATTGTACCAGGCATTGTCTCATTTTTAGTAATCTTTACCTTTTTAAGTCTTAACTGGCTTTTTGTGCAAAAGAACTGGGAAAAGGAGCGTATAAAAAGAGGAGATGACCCGGTTAAAATATCTCGCTATTTCATCTTAATAGTTTCCTTAATTGTAGCTATTGCATTTAATAGCAACCTGTTTATCAAATGGCAGGATGTCGCCGGTTTTTTAGGACGCACTCCGTTTGGTATAACAGATCCTCTTTTTAACCATGATATCTCTTTTTATGTCTTTACTTTGCCTTTAGTTGATAGTGTTTACCAGACTCTCTTTGGCATGATTATTATTACAGCCTTAGCAGCTATAGTATTGTATCTTGTTACCGGCAACATTCATGTTATAAATCGACGTCTGACGATGAATAATGAAGCAAGATTCCATTTGTTGTTGCTAGTTTTACTCAGTACATTACTTGGTATTTTCGGTTGGCAACTAAGAAGCTATAAGCTTCTTAATTCACCTGGCGGTATTGTATATGGCGCAACCTACAGCGATGTTTACGGGCGCTTGCTTTTTTATAGAATAATGCAGATACTCTCGGGAATTGCGGTTTTAGTATTTACAGTTAATCTGTTTCGAAGCGTTTACAAATCAACACTTATAATGTTAGTTATTCTTCTGGGAGTAGGACTTGTCGGTCAATTGATTCCCAGTTTTATCCAGACCTATATAGTTGAACCAAATGAGTTAACAAAAGAGAAGCCGTTTTTAGAAAACAATATTCGCTTTACCCGTTATGCTTTTAATCTTCATAATATTAAAGCAACCCAGTTTAATCCGGCTTTAAACTTTTCTATTGATGACTGGGAGGATAATGTTGCTGTTTTAGAAAATGTCCGCCTTTGGGATTGGCGTGCTTTGGAAAAAACTTTTGCTCAGTTGCAAGAGTTGCGTTATTATTACCAGATGGGTGAAATTGATATTGACCGTTATTATTTCGACGGGACAGCCAGACAGATTGCTATCGCCACCAGAGAGATTTCATCTAATCGTTTAGCAGATAGTGCTAATACCTGGGTCAACAGGCATCTGGTCTTTACCCACGGTTATGGTGTGGTTATGAGTAGTATGCACAAGGTCACCGAACAAGGTCTACCCGAACTTATTGTCAGAGATATTCCACCCAAAGGTCTAATTGCCATTGAACGACCGGAGATCTATTTCGGTGAAAAGACAACTGATTATGTAATTGTCAACACCAAGCAAAAAGAACTAGATTACCCAAGCGGTGAAGATAATGTCTTAACTTCTTATGCGGGTGATGGTGGCATTGAACTAGGCAGTTTTATAAAAAAACTTCTTTATTCTTTGCGGTTTAAAACAACGAAGATTTTTTTAAGTTCCGATATCGGTAAAAACGCAAAAATTATGTATTACCGTCAGATTAAAGAAAGAGTAGCAAAGCTGGTTCCCTTTCTAAAACTTGATCCGGATCCTTATGCCGTAGTTGCCAATGGACGTATATATTGGCTTTTGGATGCTTATACTGTGAGCGATCGCTTTCCTTATTCGCAACCACTTTCCGGGATGGGCAATTATATGCGAGGCTCTTTTAAGATTGTGGTAGATGCCTATACCGGTAAAACCGATATCTATCTCTATGACAGTAAAGATCCTTTCGGTCAGGCCTATCAAAAGGTCTTTCCGTCCTTAATTAAAAACAAAGAGGAATTTCCGCAAGAATTAATTTCTCATCTGCGTTATCCGGAGCAGATGTTTATTGCTCAGGCACATATTTTAGAAATATATCATATGACAAACCCGGATGTGTTTTTTAACAAAGAAGATATTTGGGAGTTTCCCGAAGAGCTCTACCATGGTCAGGCGATCTATATGGAACCATACTATGCCATGGTACATTTCCCCGGTGAAAAAGATGCTGAGTTTGTTCTTTTGTTACCCTTTACCCCTAAGAATAAACATAATATGGTTTCCTGGCTGGCAGGCCGTTCCGATACTAAACAATATGGGGAACTGGTTTTATATCGCTTTCCCAAAGACAGGATCATTTATGGGCCTATGCAGATTGAAGCTAGGATCAATCAAGATCCCGAAATATCAAAGCTTCTTAGTCTTTGGAACCAGCAAGGCTCGTCCGTGCAAAGGGGCAATCACTTGGTTTTACCTATGAATGATAGTCTTTTATATGTTGAACCAATATATCTTTTAGCCGATCAAGGTCAGATTCCTGAGTTGAGATTGGTGGTTTTATCAGACGGGACTGAGCTTGCCTATGGGTCAACCTTTTTAGAGGCTTATAATAAATTAAGAAAAGAACCAATAACAACGGAAGTTACTCCGCCTGTTGAAACTGAGACTGACAAAAAGAAGGATAACCTGGCTCAGTTCGCCTTTGAGGCCTTTTTAGAGGCTGAAGAAGCCATGAGAAGAGGACCTGATTGGCAGGCCTATGCTGAGGCACAAAAAAAACTCAAAGACCTTTTAGAAAAAATGACTAGTTCGGATTAAATTATAGCAAAGGATATATCATTACTTCGAAACTAAATTAGGGTTTACTAATGAGGTGAAAATATGTGGTACCATTATATCGGTATTGGCGGAGTGGGTATGAGTGCCCTAGCTGCTATTATGCTTTCCAAAGGACATCGAGTAACAGGCTCTGATCTAAATGAAAATATCGAAATCAAAAAGCTAATTGACCTAGGCGCGAAGATTACTATCGGCCATGCTCGTGAAAATGTTTTAAACCCTGATTTGGTGGTCTATTCTTCGGCTATAAAAAAAGAAAACCCTGAAAGGGTTGCCTCCAGAGAAAAAGGCATCAAAGAGATACATCGCTCTGAAAATCTGGCCGAGCTATTAAATAACGGCTATGGCCTAGCCATCGCTGGTTCTCACGGAAAAACCACTACCAGTGCCCTTGTGGCTTATATGCTGATGAGAATGAAACAGGATCCGACGGCAATAATAGGTGGTAATGTGCCACAGTTAGGTGGCAATTACTTGGTAGGCAAAAGCAAATTGGTGGTAGCAGAAAGCGATGAAAGCGATGGCAGTTTTCTTCATTATTATCCCAAGATAGGTACTATTTCCAGTGTCGATGCCGATCATCTGGAAAATTTCCAATTCAGCTATGAAAAGCTTTTTCAAACCTATGCCGAATTTGTAACCCATATTAAGGATCTAGCTCTAATTTGTACAGATGACCCTAAGACTGAAGGCCTAGTTAAATATGCCTCAGCCAAGGTATTGACCTATGGATTAAAATCCGGTGATCTAAGAGCATATGATATTAAAGAAGGTGAACAAACCTACTTTAAGGCAAGATTAAAGGACCGTCAGTTAGGTAGTTTTAAGTTACAACTGCCGGGTAAGTATAATGTTGCTAATTCTCTTTGTGCTATAGGGATGGCCTTGGAGTTGAATTTAGATTTAGATACTGTTAGAAACGCTTTTACCGATTTTACTGGTACGGGCAGAAGATTTGAAAAGCGCTATAGTGAAGAAGGCCTGCTTATAATAGATGATTACGGACATCACCCGACTGAGATTAAAGCAACTATTGAGGCTGCAAGATGCCGTTACCCGCATCATGAGCTCTGGCTTGCTTTTCAGCCTCACCGTTACAACCGAACCAAACTATTGTGGCAGGATTTCGTCCAAGCTCTAGCCCAAGCAGATAAGGTAGTGGTTCTTGGGATCTATGCTCCACCTCCCGAGGAGCCTATTGAAGGTATCAGTGGCAAAAACCTCGCTTTGGAAGTCCAAAAGCTCGGCAAAACAGCTTATTATGCACAGACTTTAGAAGAAGCGGCCATGCTATTAAAAGAAAAGTTTGGCTTAAAAAGACAAAAAGATGTGCTTCTGCTTACCATGGGAGCGGGTACCATAACTAAGCTTCCTGATCTTTTGCATAATCTGATTTAGAGCTACCAATATTTAGGTCTTTTTGGGCAAAGCTGAGAAAGCGATTTATGGATGAGATAAGACGGCGTCTATAAGAAAGTGTGTTCCCTGAGTGGGCGACAAATTCTTCAACTGATTTCAAAGGAGCATTGGCAATTAGATATCTAACAAACCTACTTGCATCTGCCACATATGTCTCTTCACACTTCAGTCCTTCACTTAACAAATATTCCATATAACTAGTGAGAAAATAAGTTTTACCGGCTTTCAAACAGATCACCTCTTAGGGGATGAGATAATTTGGATTTTTTTAGTCTTACCAAAACTGAACTGGAAGAGCATCTAGAAAAATTACTATTACCTAAATTTCGTGCTAAACAGTTGCTAGACTGGGTATATAAAAAAGGTGTCACTGATTTAAATAGTATGACTAATTTACCACTGGAATTAAGAGAGAGTGTAGCTTTAGGTGTTAGTATTGTACCCCTCAAAGAAAAACTCATACAACAGTCAAAAGATAAAACCATGAAAGCACTTTTGCCCTTACAAGATGGTGAATTTATTGAAAGTGTTTATATTCCCGAAGATGATCGGGCTACAGTCTGTTTTTCTACCCAGGTAGGCTGTGCCATGGGGTGTAGCTTTTGCGCTACGGGACAAAGTGGGTTTGTCAGAAACCTTGAGGCAGGCGAGATCGTCGGGCAACTTTACTTTTGGCAGCATGTTAAAGGTTTTCCTGTTACTAATGCTGTGGCTATGGGTCAGGGAGAACCTCTTTTAAACTGGGATAATTTTCAAAAAGCCATAACCATCTTAACCGATCCTGATGGCTACGGCTTAGGAGCAAGACATCTGACGGTTTCAACTTGTGGTATTGCCCCCCAAATAAGGGAATTGGCCCAAAAACCCTGGCAAATCAATCTCTCTGTTTCTCTGCATGCTCCTATAGACAAATTGCGTTCCCAAATAATGCCCATAAATAGAAGATATCCCCTAAAGGAGTTAATGGAGGCTATTGTGGAATATATAAGAGCAACCAATAGGAGAGTTACCTTTGAGTATACTGTAATTCCCGGCTTTAACGATGGAGAGGAAAATGCCAACCTTCTTATTGGTCTTTTAGATAAAATGCTTTGCCATGTAAATGTTATTCCTCTAAATCCTTCAACTGGGAAAGGTGAAAGTCTCAGTGCGGCAGAAAAATTTGTTAAGTTATTGAATAAAAAACTAAATGTAACAATGAGACGTTCAAGAGGTGCTGACATAGATGCTGCTTGCGGTCAACTCAAGCAAAAACAAGTGTATGACTAGAAGGTTGGTGGCTAAGGTGCAATGTGTAGCAAAGAGTGAAAAAGGGTTGGTGCGCAATCTAAATGAAGACAGATTTATGGCCACAGAAAATCTTCTCGCTGTCGCTGATGGCATGGGTGGTCATCTAGCCGGTGAAGTTGCAGCCCAAATTGCAATTGATAAACTAGCAAATATCACTATAGTTGATCCTGTATTAGACTGTTTAAGGAATGTTTTTCAGGATGCTAATCGTACTATTTTTGAGGCAGGTAAGAATAATAAAGAACAGGAAGGTATGGGTACAACTTTAACAACTGTTTATCTCCAAAGCTTAAAAGCTTATATTGCCCATGTGGGAGATAGTAGAGCCTATCATATTCGCGGTGATACTATCAGACAGTTGACAGAAGATCATTCCTATGTCAATCAGCTGGTAGCGTTGGGCACACTTTCGAAAGAAGAAGCAGAAAAGCATCCTCAACGCAATATTCTTTTAAGAGTGTTAGGAATTGATGATGATATCGAAGTGGATTTATATGAGATAGATCTTACATTTGGTGATAGGATTCTTCTAGCTAGTGATGGTTTGTTTACTGATGTAAGTAATAAGACTATTGCTGAGATCTTAACCAAAGGTCTGTCTTTAGAGAATACAGCAAATGAATTGATTGATGTTGCTTTAGCTGCTGGAGGTAAAGACAATGTTACAGTAGTTATTGGTGAAGTTTAGAAGGAGTGAGCCTCTTGATGGGAGAGATCCTAGGAAATCGCTATGAAATTAAAAAGCTGATTGGCGAAGGTGGTATGGCCTTAGTTTATCTCGCTCAGGATAATCTTCTCGATCGACCAGTAGCCATAAAAGTACTTCGTCCGGAATACTCTTCGGATCAGGAGTTTGTAGAGAGGTTTCAAAGGGAAGCTAAATCTGCTGCCAAGCTTTGCCATCCTAATGTTGTTAACATATATGATGTCGGACAGACAAACAGCACTTATTATATTGTTATGGAATATATTGAAGGAACAAGTTTAAAGGATTTAATAAAAAAGGAAGGCATGCTTTCTGTTGAACTTACTCTAAAAATTGCCATCCAGATTAGTTCAGCTTTGAACCATGCCCACAACAATCTAATTGTGCATCGGGATATTAAACCCCACAATATTATGATTACAAAAGATTACCGGGTTAAAGTCATGGACTTTGGTATTGCACGGGCAATTAGTTCTGCTACTATAACCAGAACAGGTGTGGTGCTTGGTTCAGTACACTATTTTTCTCCTGAACAGGCTACCGGCAAGGAAGTAACTAAGGCATCTGATCTTTATTCTTTGGGTATAGTCATTTATGAGATGCTTACTGGCAAAGTTCCTTTTGAAGGAGATACACCTGTAGGTATTGCTTACCAGCATGTTCAAGCGGAAATACCGCCACTTAGAGAAAAAAGACCTGATCTACCAACATTGGTAATCGATATTGTTAACCAAGCTTTGGCCAAAAAACCGGAAGAACGCTTCCATAATGCCTATGAGATGGAGCTAAGATTAAATCAGGTATTAGAACAACTTCACGAGCTCGATTTTGATAGGACCGCTTTAACCAAAATCAACCTAAAAGAGTCCAAACCCGCAGTTCATTCTGTGCCAGAAAATGATCTTGATTCAACTACGATTTTTAACCATACTATGCCTTACCTAGCTAATGAAAGGGATATTACTAAGATGAGTAAAAATGCGAGTAAGAAAAATAACCCCAAAAAGCCTTTCACTCTTACTGCTTTTCTTATACTTCTTGCCGTGTTGTTGCCAAGTTATCTGTTCTTTAAGATTTCTGCTTTTCTCAATGTTCCTGAAGTTAAAGTGCCAAATATCATTAACTTAAGTCAAGACAAAGCAGAAGAAACGTTAAAAGCAAAGCAATTAATTTTAGAAGTGGAAGCTGAATCCTTTGATAGCTTAGTTCCGAAAGGATATATTATCTCTCAGGTTCCGGAGAAAGACCGCCTGGTTAAGATTAATCGCCGGATTAAGGTAATTCTATCCAAAGGCCCCGAGCTATTATCTGTACCTGATCTTACCGAGATGGATATAAGAGAAGCACAAGTCAAATTACAAGCGATGGCGTTAGATGTCGGTGAGAGAGAATATATTGAAACCGACGCTTATACTCCTGGCAAAATAATTGGACAATTCCCTCTGCCTAATGATGAAGTAGAAAGAGGAACTAAAATAAATCTGCAAATAAGCAAAGCACCATTAACGCAAACTTTCAAAATGCCCAGTCTGATTGACACTACTCTTTACGAAGCGAAATTAATTTTGAGTCGCAACAACCTTGAACTAGGTGAGATCTTCACCGAATACAATAGTTATCTGCCTGAGAGTTATGTGCTAGATCACAATCCGCCACCTGAAGCAGAAGTTATTGAAGGTAGTATAGTGGATTTAACCATAAGTGCAAAAAAGATACTTCCTAGTGACTTGGATTTGGGTGCAGAAACAGTAGTACCTGAATTAAGAGGCCGAAAAGAGAGGGAAGTTAGTATTCTGGTTACAAGACCAGGATTAGTAAAAATAGTAGTTATAGATGAAAAGGGTTCCCATGATGTTTATCGTACAGAACATCGTGAAAATGATTATATTCAAAAAATTGTGGGAGGAACTGGTGTTGATGGTAAACCCGATGTCTTTATCCAGGTTTGGCTAAATAATGAAATGCTTAGAGAGACTGTCCTTACAGAGGTAACTTTGTAAAATGAACGGAGTTGTGGTAAGGGTTTTAGCCGGAGTTTATACTGTTTACACTGAAAAAGGTTATCTTACCTCTGTCTTAAAAGGAAGCTTAAAGCTAGATGAATATCCTGTTGTCGGAGATTGGGTTAAACTGGAAGAAACTAATAATTTGGCAGTAATAAAAGAAATAATGCCACGATGTAATATTTTAAACAGGCCACGCATTGCCAATATAGATCAGTTGTTTATTTTTAACGCAGCAGCTTTACCGGCCCCGCAAAACTATTTAATTGATCGTTTAACAGTCTTAGGTGAGTTTTGGCAGCTTAAAACTATCATCGGTTTTAACAAAATAGATCTAAACCGGAGTCATCTAGCTGATATCTATCGTTTACTTGGTTATAAAGTTTATGAATTTAGTCTTCTAAAAGAGCAGGAATTTACGGAGTTAAAAAGCATTTTAAAAGATCAAACAACGGTTCTTGCCGGTCCTTCGGGGGTTGGTAAAACAACATTTGTAAACAAACTTCTAGAACAAGATCGCCAGACAGGTAAAGTAAGTGAAAAAACTAGACGCGGGAAGCATACAACCAGAGAAGTTGAGTTATTAAAGTTGCCTTTTGGAGGTTATTTAGCCGATACGCCTGGTTTTTCCCGCCTAGATGTTTATATTACAGATCCACTTTTTTTAAGCAACTGTTTTGTAGAAATGCGGGGGGTTACATGTCGTTTCCAAAATTGTTTGCATTTAAAAGAACCAGGCTGCCAGGTGAGGGGTAAAGTAGATCCTTTGCGGTATCAAAGTTATGTGGATCTTTTAGCCGAAATAAAGGAGAGAAAGCCATGGTAGCAAGACTTGCAAACCAATTAAGTAAACAGGGTCAGGTAGGTTTTGAAAGACCGTTAATTGCACCATCTTTGTTGGCAGCTGATTTTGCGGATTTAAAAAATGAGCTGGTCAGAGTCAGCAGTGCCGATCTATTACACTTAGATATCATGGACGGTGAATTTGTCCCGGATATTTCCTTTGGCACTCCGGTTATAAAAGCTATAGGAGAGAATACTAAGCTCCCCATAGACATGCATTTAATGATTAACAACCCACAAATGTATCTTGCTACAGCTTATAAACTGAAACCTCAGGCCATTACGGTACATTTTGAGACCGGAGGACATCTGCATCGGATTTTAATGAATATAAAAGAGACAGGTGCTTTAGCTGGTCTTGCTCTAAATCCGGGTACTTCCTTGGAAAGTGTAATGGCTTTGCTTTCCTATGTTGATCTCGTCCTTGTAATGAGTGTAGATCCGGGCTATGGCGGTCAAAATTTTATACCAGAGGTTTTACCAAAAATTAGAATGTTAGACAGATATAGGGTTTCACAGGCTAAGAGGTTTTTTATCTCGGTTGATGGCGGTATAAACGAAAAAAATGCCGGTGTAATTGTACAAGCAGGAGCAGACATCTTAGTCGCCGGTTCGGCGGTTTTTGGCCAAACAGATGCACTTTTGGCCATCAGTAATTTAAAAGAAGCGGGCAAATCGCGTTTATAAGGGGGCTTATATATGCGTTATAAACTACGTGGAGCAGTAGTTCTAACAGAAAAAGGCAGGGAAAGAGTTGACATTTTGGTAGAAGACGGTCGTATTGCCGCCTTAGGGAGAGTAGCGGCATTAAGTGCAAAAGAGATCGATTTAACCGGACTTACACTTTTACCTGGATTTATAGATATTCATCTTCATGGCGCCGGGGGAAAAGATACCATGGAAGGAACTTATCAGGCCTTAAACAAGATAGCGACAACGCATGGCAAACATGGCACAACAGCCATGGTACCTGCTAGTGTTGCCGCTACACATGAAGAGCTTCTAGCTGTGGCCCAAGCGATTAAAACGGCTGTAGACAAAGGCACCGAGGGAGCCAAAATATTGGGCTGGCATATAGAAGGACCATATATGAATCTGGAATGCTTAGGAGCTCACAGAGCGGAATGTTTACGTAGCGCTTCAATAAAAGAAACTGAGGAGCTTTCAGCTGCGTCAGGTAATAATATTAAAGTAATGACCTTAGCACCTGAAATTGAAGGTGCTCTAGAACTAATCGGTTACCTGAGAAACATCGGTGTAGTTCCTAGTATGGGACACACTATGGCTACCGTAGAACAGTATGATAGAGCTGTGGCAGCCGGAGCAATGCATACCACCCATCTTTTTAATGCCATGAGGAAATTCCATCACAGAGAGCCCGGTATTATCGGGGCAGCTTTAACTGACAAGCGAATTACATCAGAAATTATAGCCGATGGAATTCATGTTCATCCCTTAGCGTTAAAACTGTTTTACCAGAGCAAAGGTCCCGAGAAGGCTCTTTTGGTAACAGATTCTCTGGAAGCTGTTGGTCTGAGTGATGGTGAATACTCACTTGGTAGTTTAAAGGTCACTGTTAAAGACGGAACCGCTCGCCTAAGTGATGGAACTTTAGCCGGTTCAACATTAACCATGGAAAAAGCAGTTTTTAATATAATGAAGTATGCCGGTGCAAGTTTGGAAAATGCCAGCCGTATGGCTAGTCTAAATCCGGCCAAACTGTTAAACCTTGACTATCGTAAAGGAAGTATTGCTCTTGGTAAAGACGCTGATTTGGTTGCCCTTGATGACGATTTTAAGGTAAAATTTACTATGGTTGAGGGAAATATTATTCATAACGTTTTGAATTAACCTGAGAAGGGGGCTTAGTAGTCAGCCCCCTTTTTTTGCAAAAAAAGGATAAAATAAGCTAACAGCGAAGTTTTTTAAAGACGCAAAAATAAATGTCCCAATAAGGGGGAATGGGATTTTATATTTGCTTTTACTTTTAGTTTATTTTACTAGTCAAAAAGGGGGAGATTGAGATGAAAAAAGAATACAAAGCCATATTGCTGCTGGCAATTTTCCTATTAGCTTGTTTAAGCCAGGCCGCTCCTGCAAAACCAGTTACTTTACAGGTCTGGTTTACAGAAGGCAATGAACAGTTTCAGATAATCAAAGACTTGGTTGAAGAGTATTTTACTCCTAAGACCGGTATTAAAGTTGAAGGATCCGTTATGACCTATGATGACCTTTGGCAAAAAGGTCTTTTGTCCATGGCATCAGGCGAAACTCCGGATGTGGCTAGTTTTGGTTCTGAATGGCCGGCTGAGTTTGGAGTTCGTGGTGGCTTAATTGATTTAAAAAAGACCTTCGGTAAGGAATTTGACGAGGTAATCGCCAAGGTATTTCCCAATCAAATGCGAGCAGTTGAATTCTTGGGAGCTTATTATGGTATACCTGTCAGATTTGGTTTTGCATTAGCTTATTATAGGACCGATATCTTTAAGCAAAATGGCTGGGAATATCCCAAGACTTGGGATGAGGCGAAAAAACTCATTCCTAAAATGGTAGTTAAAAATACCACCATTAGCGGTCCGGACTGGTATATTGAGCCCAGATGGCCAACGATTATGCAGTTTATTTGGCAACATGGAGGAGAAGTTATCAAAGAGGATCACCTCCACTCCGGTCTAGACGAACCTAATGCTATCAGAGGATTTAAAACTCTGGTTGAACTTTATAAAGATTATAAACTTCCTCAAGCACCAACACCTATCCAGGCTTTTTCCACGGGTGAGATGTCATTAATGGTTGCCGGGAACTGGCGTTATACAGCACTTCAGGCTGCTTTTCCACAGCTAAACGGCAAATGGAAGATGGAACTTTTACCAGGGGCTATGGTAGATGGCAAATTAAATCGCAGTGCTTATAACGGTGGTGTTCCTTTCGGTATTTTTACCAATTCCAAGTACAAAAAAGAAGCTTGGGAGTTTCTTAAATGGTTCTTTAGCGAAGAGATCCAGATTGAATACTCAAACCGGGTAATGCAAAAATTACCACATTACTTTTTCTTCTCAGCCAATATGAATGCGGCAGCTAAGTCTCCATTCCCAGAGGAAGATGTTAAAATATTATTTGCCCAAGCTGAGCAGTCTATTGCACCACGTGCCGGTTTAGGAGCAACTATTATTTGCCGGAGATTTATGGATAATGCTATCATGCGCTGTTTATTACAAAACGAAGACCCAGAAAAATCCATTAAGCAGGCAGCCAAAGAGTCCAATGATGAATTGCAGAGTAAATATAAAGAGTTTAAACGCTTTATCGAAGCTAATTTAAAACTTAATTAACCAATAATGATATTGTCCAAACTGCTGGTTTATTATCTAAACCAGCAGTTCTTTTTTAGTTAACTGCAAGAAGACAAGAAGACTAAGACTAAATACGAAAAAAGCTTTTAAGTAACAATTAAGTAAGGTTTAATTATTACGCCCAAAAGAAGGGTGGGAGATAAAGTAAAAATAAATTGAATAGAAATGAAAAAACACAAATAAAAGATAAACTTGTAAAAATGGCAAAAAATAGATGAAAAAAGCTACAAAATTACAGAGTTTTTACATTTTCATGTTAAAAAAGGTGGGGTAAACTAGAATTACATCATGTTTGGGGTAAGACTGCCAGAAAATACTTGGGGGTGAGGAAAGGGTTATTTTAAAAGAGGAAGGTAGCGTTATGGTTGAGTTTGGGTTAGCACTTCTAGTATTATCAGCTGGGATTTTAACGACGTATTTTTTGGTTAAAGAGGGAATCTATTCATGGCACCGAGGAAGAATGTTAACCATTTTGCTAAGTTCTAAATAAATAATAAGGAGAGAAGGCGCTTGAACAAGGGAGCGCTCTTAAAGAAACTGTTGGCTGATGAACAGGGACAGAGTTTGGTAGAATATGGTTTGCTGTTATTAGTCATTGCTACAGCCGTAGTAGTAAGTGCTCGAGCTTTAGGTGGCAGAGTGAATACTATCGTGCAGGAGTTGCTTGGGCAGCTTTCTAGATGATTGCAATGATAAAGTATCTCCTTAGAGCAAACACCTGCGAGATTAAAATATGAAGGCAGGCTTACCCAAACATCCAGAAAAAAATATCGGCAGCTGTATACAGGGGGAGCAACGCTCCCCTCTTTTATTCAGTGTAAGGAGGCCAATTAATTACTGTGATGCATTTGGCTTTAATTATTGCTTTCTTAGGAGGTCTATGGGATGCCTTTACCGGTAAGATTCCCAATTGGCTTACATTGGGTTCAATGTTTTTGGGCCTTATAGTGAGTTTGTTTTTAGGAGATATTTTAACTTGCATGGCAGGCCTTTTTATAGGGATTATAATATATCTGCCTTTTTTTGCTCTAGGTTATATGGGTGGCGGCGATGTCAAGTTAATGGGGGCGATAGGATGTTTTGCGGGGATAGAAGGAATAGTATACACAGCTTTTTTTGCCAGTATTTGGGGGGGATTTATGGCCTTAATCGCGCTACACAGAAGAAAAAGCCATGTCCGCTATGGTATGGCCATAGGTCTTGGCTTTTTAACCCTAAAGGTTCTACTATGGTTGAACTGGCAATTGCCCTCTCTTTATTAACGGCAATTGTTTACCCGTTTTTTTATTACGGAGTGTTTTTTACTGATCTTGCGGCTTGGAAGAGTACACTTTATCTTAAGGCCAGAGAAGCAACCCTGGAGAAGGGGAAAAACAGTTTTACATTCGGCAGATATGTTATTCTTTTGAATTCTCAAACCAAAAGCCAAAACAAAGGTAATAAAGCTGTAGTAGAAGGTGAAGCGAAAGTGCTCAATATCGGTAAATTACCACTTCTAAAAACCATTAACTTTCCGACGCATCACGAAAAATATAACGAAAAGAGGACTACTTATAAATGGAGAGGTTTTAAAGGTCTTATTATAGATTTTGGCAAGGGGGTTTATGAGCTATTAATGACTCTGGTCAAATCATTGTGGGGGCTGTTTTCCTCCTAGTTGCTTGTACGTTTTTTCTGTTTTCAGTTTACGATATTGCCCAAGGCTGGCGAGATCGGGCCAAGCTGCAACAGGCTGTTGATGCTGCAGCTTTGTCTTGTGGTGCATTTGCCTGTGATCTTTTAACTATAATGGAGCTTTATAACAAGCTTTCTTTACTAAAATTTCTGGCTCCTGTTGAATTTTTGGCTGTAGGTGAAACCATCGATACTTTACGATTAATAGCCGAAACTGTCGAGATACTTGGCCCTTTAACCGGTATACTTGGCTCCGATACGCACTATCCATTGCACGCTGTAAGATGCCTTGATTTGGGGACATTTTTTGACAGAACTGCTTGCAAATTTATCATAAAAAGAGGTCAGGAGCCAGGAGGTAGAGTGATAAAAATAAGGGGTTATGCCAGCACAATTAGCTCACGCTACATTTTGAAAAAATACCTACCAAAAAAGCACTTCGTTGAAGAAATAGTTATCACGACTTGTGCTGAAGTGGGAATCTATAGCCAAAGGGGGTTAATCACTACCTATGTTCCGGTCCTCCTTCACTAAAGGACAGTCTTTAGTAGAGCTGGCTTTGTTGCTTCCCGTATTTGTGTTCTTGCTTTTGGCGGTGTTTGTTATCGGTCGATATTTTGATTTGCAAATCTCTCTGGATATGGCAGTTGCCGAAGCTCTAAGAGCTGAATCCTTTGGCTATAACGGTAAAAAAGTTTTTTATAACGAATGGAAAAATCTTACCGGGTTAGACACTAAAGGAGTTAACTGCCATATCACTACTAACCTAAATGTTATAACAGTCACTGCCTCTACCGAGATTAAGCTTCCTCCTGTCTTGGAGCGATTTAAGATACCCAACCCTAAAGTTAAATCTAGACTATCGCAAATTATATCTTTGACAAGAAAGTGAGTGTGTGAGAATGTTGATACTCTTATTGATTTTATTTCTAAGCTTGCCTTTTTCAGCCCAAAGTCTGATAGGTCAAATATATATTAGAGATTCACAGGCTACCTATAATGTATTCCTTTTATCGCATAACGAATTTAAAGATAAAGAGGTTTATAGTTTGGAAAAGCTATTAAATACTTCGCTACTAGAAATATCCCAATTAAGTGCTAAGCTCGAAATCGAGAAAATATTCCAAGAAAAAATATTGACAGGTAAGGTCCCGTTGCTGCTGAGCGATACATCAAAAAAAGCGATTTCTTTTAACTCTGTAAATAAATTTCCCAAAGGCAAGTCTCTGATTTGGAAATATCTTAAAAAAAAGCAGGTTAGTTCAGCTTTTTGGTTTGGCAACTATGAAATAATTAATTCAGATTCAAGGTGTAGTTATTTAGTCGATTTAATCCTACAGAATGAAAAAGTAGAAAACCTCATTAAAACCCAAGATTTTCCAGAGACCAATCACACTTTGGCGACTATTTTTCTGCCCGAGGAAGAGATCATGATCTTGACTGAAAACGACTCTACACTGATAAAGGTGGTAAGAAATGATAAAAAAGATAGCGAGGTTTTTAATATCCTTCGTGATTGTCTGTCTGGCCTGGCTGATTCTCGTACAAGGCCCTCCCTCTTTAGATGACAATCAAGATACTTTGGTTAAAGTTTGGGTAGCCAAAAAATATCTTGCGGGCGAGACTGTCTTAACAGGCAGTGAATTCGAACTCAAAGAAGTCCCGGCCGAGTTGGTGCCTATGGCAGATAATCCTCTGGATATAAAGGGCAAGACACTGCTAGCACCTCTTTTAGAAGGGGAAATTCTTTGGGAAAAAGATCTTAAAAGTGATACCGAGCCTCAAGTACTAGTAACTATGTCAACTGACTCTTTGGCTTTAAAAAAAGGTGATAAAGTGGCTGTAATGGCAACCAAAGATGACCAGACAATTACTCTTTTAGATAATCTGACTGTCGAGGATATTAAAGAAAGCCAGTATGATAGCTCCAAGTCAGTATTAGTTGCCACCAAGGAAGAAGAAGCTCAAGCATTTAATCTGCTTAAGAGCCAGACTACTTTAACTGTTGTACCTTCTACCGGTGGCCTTAAAAAGGCTGCTGATCCTCTTTTAGCTGCCAAGAGTATGTTAAAGGAAGATAGAGTATATACAAGAAAAGTGGAGGTAATTGAAGGTGGTGTGGTAACATGGCACGATGTAGATTAGTGATGGTATTAATAATACTACTTAGTTTGTTCTCTCTGGCGACAATAAACATCGAATTAGGAGAGATTATTTTTTTGCCGCAAAAAGGTGTGACAAGGGTAGTAATTGGCAATAACGAGGTTATATGTGCAGTTCCTGTTGCCGATGGGGTGGTTATTACCGCCAAAAATGTAGGGACTTCTGAGGTGATGATTTTCCAGGGTTCAAACCAGAAAAAAGAGACTATTTTAGTTCGTCTGCCTAAAAATGAAAAAGAAAAAGCCTTAACTATTTTGGAGAACTTAGGTTTGACAATACAGGAAAAAGAAGGCAGCTTAGTTATTAAAGGCAGAGTTTTAGATGAAAAGACCTTAAACTATATCAAGGGTTTGGCAGCTATCTTAGACAATGAGGTCATATTAGATATTGTGGTTGACAAAGACTTAGCGCAAGACGAACTAAGTGATTTTTTAGCAAAAATGGGAATTAAACTGAATCTACTCAACCAGACAGCTGTTTTAACAGGCCAAGTATCCTCAAAAGAACTCCAAGATGGTATTTTGAGTTTGGTTAGTTACCTCTACCCGGAAGCTGTTAGTTTACTGGAAATAAAAGATACAGTAATTAAAGAGTTGCCACCTTTAGATTATAAGGATGTAAAGATCAAAGATTATGGTGAGGTTGCAATACTGGAAGGTAGTGTAGATAGTGAAAAAGAAGCTCAAGCTCTAACTGCCATTGTGGCAGCTTTTAGAGAAAAAGCTATTAATCTTTTAACAATCAAACCAAAACATGAACAACTGCATCAGAGCCTCTTTACAGACTTAGGCCCGCTTAAGTTAGAACGTTTAGGCGAGGAAATAATGCTTATAGGTGAAGTGGAATCCCTAGCTTTGTATAATTTAGCAACTGAGCTTTTTAACTCGCTTTACCCTACAGGGAAAAGTAAAGTTACAATTACAGGTGGTAAAAAGGTGCTGGAAGAGTGGACCGAAATTCTTAACTGTGAACTGATTCAAGCAGGTCAAATCTATGCGGCTAAAGGTAGTAATAAAGATCTGGATGTTTTAATGGACATTGGGAAACTTTATAGTATAAATGTGTTTCCTATCATCAAAGAAGAAAGCGCCCTAGAGTTTCTAAGGGCTCTTTTAGATCTAAAGCAAGTGGAGTTAAATATATTTAAAGATACTTTATATGTCAAAGGTCTACCGGAAGCTAGTAAAAAAGATTTTACTCTAGTTGCCGAGGCGCTTTTTGGTAAAGTCATTTACCTTGATGCCAATACAAATCCCAAAGAACCCTATACTGTTATGGTATCTGGTTTTCAAGTAACCGAAAAAGACTTAGACCAGATCTCTTTAGATACGGTCAAACTAATTTCCGGCTGGCAGGAGGTAGTTCTTAACTGGCAGGATTTAGGCCTAATAAAAGATCTGGCCAGAGAATGGGAGATTAAACAGCCTTCGGTTATGGTCTATCCTGGTGAAAAAACTTCCCTGCACACAGGGGGAGAAATTCCTATTCCCTATGGCCAAGGGGTAGAATGGCGAGAGTTTGGTGTCAATTTGGATTGTCAGTTTGGTTTAATTGAAGACGGTCTTATTCCCGGTTATTTAAACATAGTTGTTTCGGATTTAGATTGGGGCAATGGTGTTAATATAAATGGCAGTGCTTTACCAGCTCTTAAACGTTATGCCTATGAAGGTCATGTTCAGCTTCCTAAAGGGGGAGGGGTATTGCTACTTAGACACTGGTCTCAAAAAGAAGGCTGGTTGGATAAGTCGCTTCCCTATCTGAGGGGTCTGCCCATATTTGGCACTTTAATCTTTGGCAAACGACAAAGACAAACTCAATCACAAATAATGTGTGTACTAGTGGAGGTGAGATGATGCTGATTTCAATTGCCAGCCTATCTGGTGGAACAGGAAAAACTACTATCGGTCTAAATCTAAGTGCTCTTTTAGATAGTGGAGTAACATTTATCAGATCAAACTCTATTTTAAAAGAAAACTATCAGGAAGACTATAATTTCGAACTGCTTTTTGGCGACTTGGGCCCGATGTGGCAACAAGTGATTGCGGAAAAAATGACAACTAAGTATTTTGTTTTAGTGGAACTAGATGCCAAAGCCGATTGGGAAAAGGAAACTATGTTAAAAAGCGATCTGATTCTATTGGTAATGACTCCGACTGTTGAACATTTAAGTGGCAGTATGGCAACTATCGATTATCTTATTCGCCACAACTATCCCCAAGAAAGGATTAAGGTGGTTTGCAACCGTTATCGGCTACGTAAAGGCCTTGAAAGCGATGAAATACTCGCAGTGCTTCCTATTCCACTGTCTAAATGGCAATGGCTGCCTGAAGAGCCACTGCTTTTAGAGGCTGAAAAGAAAGGTCGCTTTTTAGCCTATGCTAAGCCACGGGTAAGATTTGTAAATCTTTTAAGAAGATTAGCTCTGGAGATAACTTCTCTTAAACCATATCAAAAGCAAGAAACTAAACAACAACAGACATATGTGAACTTTTATCCACTAAAGTTTGAAGCACACAGAATGCTTATCGAACGGGTCATTATCGACGAAAATGAACCCAAAGAGCGCCTCAAAAAGCGTCTTAAAGAAGAAATTGCTACTATATTTGCCGAACTTAAAGCCAAGGGCCGAGAAATAACTCCTTCACAAGAAGAGTTCTTACAACAGAAATTATTAGATGATGTATTAGGGTTGGGAGAGATTGAAGAGCTGGTTAGGGATCATACAATTACCGAGATTATGGTTAATGGTCCAAGCCAAATCTATATTGAGAGGAACGGACTTTTAGAGCTTACAGATCGTAAATTTACTAACAATAACGAGGTAAAACGTATTATTGAAAGGATTGTCTCACCCCTTGGCAGACGTATAGATGAAAGTTCTCCTGCTGTTGATGCCAGACTCCCCGATGGTTCAAGAGTACACGCGATAATTCCACCCCTGGCCTTAAACGGACCAACTTTAACTATCAGGAAGTTTTCTAAGAATATGTTAATGGCCGAGGATCTGTTAAAAAATAACAGTATAACCCAAGAGATGCTGGAGTTTTTACAAACCGCGGTCAGGGAGCGTAAAAATATCATTGTCTCCGGAGGTACTGGTTCTGGGAAAACAACCTTACTGAATATCCTTTCTGGTTTTATCCCTAAAACAGAGCGTATTGTCTGCATCGAAGATGCTGCTGAACTTAGTCTCAAACAAGAACATGTAGTAAGACTGGAAGCAAGGCCTTCAAATATAGAGGGCAAGGGTCAAGTTACCATTAGAGCTTTAGTTAGACATGCTCTAAGGATGCGACCGGATAGAATTGTTGTCGGAGAGGTAAGGGGAGAAGAAGCTCTGGATATGTTGCAGGCAATGAACACCGGTCATAGCGGTAGCTTAACTACCGCCCATGCCAATACTCCTGAAGACCTTGTTCTGCGCCTGGAAACCATGGTTTTAATGGCTGGCTATGATCTGCCAATTAAAGCAATTCGTGAACAGATTGCCGCGGCTATAGATCTGATTGTGCAAACAATTAGAGAGCAGGATGGCAGGCGGAAAATAACTTGTATCAAAGAGATTAAAGGTCTTAAAGATGACAAAATACTTTTGGACAAGGTATTTTGATTATGAACTATCTTGAAGCATTAGCTTTAGCAACCGTGGTCTCTTTAGTAATCAATGTCGATATAAAATACAGTTTCTTGGCGTTGTGTATCTTTTTCCAAAGACCACTATTAGTCTTTGCAGTGCTTTTAGTTGTTTTTATATTTAATAAAGTATGGTTGCTTTATATAGAAAAACAGAAGAAAAATTTGTTAGAGGAACAGGTGGGGAAAGTTCTATTACTTTTGGCTCAAACACTTAAAGCTGGAATGAGCCTAGATCAAGGGTTTCGGTTAGTGGAAAATACTGTAGAAAAACCAATTAAAGATGAATTACAGCTAATCATTAAAGAGGTTGATCTAGGCCACGCCTGGATCAACGCCCTTATTAGTTCAAAGAACAGAATCTCTACTAAAGAATGGCAAAGTTTTCTAACAGCTGCTACTCTGGCCATTAATTTAGGTGGTAATCTGGCGGAGGTCTTAGGTGGCCTGGCTAATTTAAATAGCCAAAAAGAAGCATTGGAAAGAAAGATAAAAAGCGTTACAGCTCAAGGCAGATTAACAGCTTATATACTAGCTTTACTACCGGTGGCTTTTTTAGGATTCTATTGGGTTTTTGACAGAAAACGCATCCTCTTTTTTACCAATTCAATCTGGGGGCAAATATTGTTAGTAGTGGCATTTCTCTTAGATACAGCCGGCTTTTTTGTTATCAGGCGGATCTGCGAGGTGAAATGGTAGAATGGTCTTTTGGCATATGTTTTTTAATTTAAGTTTAACTTTTGTCATATATTCGATTTGGGATTTAGTTGTATACAAAAAAAAGGTCAGTCTTTTGAAAAAAAGACTAAATATAAAAAACAAATTAAACGATAAACAAAAGCTTCTTCTTTTTTCACCCTTAATTGTCATAATAGCTATTTTTCAACCTGCCTTAGGAATAGGTCTGTTGTTATTTTTAGGTCTGCTTTACTATTTTGAGAGTGAATACCAAAAGACAAGATATCGCAAAGCCATTGAAGATGAGTTGCCACATTTTCTTCGCCTTTTGTCTGTTACAATACGTGGTGGATTAAGTACCAATACCGCCTTGGAAGAGATCGTAAAAAGGATGCCCCAAGCTCCTTTGACTAGTGAACTAAGTCAAGTGGTGCAAGAGATGGAACTTGGTCTTTCTAGACGAGAAGCGCTGGAAAACTGGTCCAAGCGATTAAAGAGTCAGCAGGTAACTTTTTTAGTGCAAAGTTGGCTTCAAAGTGAAGAATTGGGTACCAAACCTTGTGATGTTTTGAATTTTTTAGCCGAACAACTCTATGATCGCAAACTACGCACTGTTGAAAGTGAAGCATTACAAGCTGGAGTAAAGATAACTATTCCCCTGGCGTTTTTAATCTTCCCAGCAGTAATTATTATTATCTTCGGGCCTATTATTATTGGCGGTATATAAAAGAAAGCCCTTTAAACCTAGTTTAGAGGGCTTTCTTAACTTAGGGGGGGGGAGAAGAAAAAAGAAGTTTTTTAGTGCAACCATTATTTAGAAGGCATAAATTAAGTAAAAAAGTCTTAATTAGTTGGGCTAATTTGCTCGGCCTAAAAAACAGCAAAATTTAGGTACAGCAAGCTTCATAAAGCAACTAAAAACTCGCTAACATTGATTATGAAAACGATTGCATAACGACTTAAAAAATAAGTATGCTTATATTATTTCTTGAACAGAGAATAATCTCCTTCTAAAAGGCAGGATAATTTTTGAATACTAAGGAAGAATGACTTAACACTGATTTAACTAAAGTAAGATAAAGAAGGTGGCTGTATGCATGTTCTTATTCTTGGAGCAAGTAAAGATTCTCACAACTGGCAACAAGGACCCCAGATAACCTTTGATTATCTTATCTGTGCCGATGGAGGACTTCTGTTAGCAGAAAAATGGGGTCTAATACCAAATTTAGTTCTCGGTGACAGAGATTCATATGGTCGAGATTTCCCCCCAAACTTAGCTGTAATCGATTTTCCAGCCGAAAAAGATGCTACAGATAGCGAATTGGCCGTACAAAAAGCTTTGGAGCTTGGTGCAACTAGGGTCACATTAATTGGTTTTTTAGGAGGACGCCTAGATCACACTTTAGCCAACCTTTTTCTTATAACTTCACTTAAAACCGCAACTTTTTGTTTCAAAGAAGAGTGGGGAGAGGTGCATCTAGCCGAAAAAACAACTGTAATAGTCGGCCATAAAGGAGAGGTTGTTTCACTTATTCCTATTACAGAAAGTGTCGAGGGTATCAGTACGGTAGATTTAAAATATCCTCTGGTTAATGAAACGTTATTTAAGAATCAAACAAGGGGTATTTCCAATATTCTTATTAAGGATAAGGCCCTGGTAAGAAAAAAAAGGGGAGAGTTACTTATAGTTCACCTAAAGGGGGAAAATTTATGACCAAGAAAATTGCTTTGGTTTCAGCTTGCCTATTAGGGCTGGCTACTAGGTATGACGGTAAAGCACTAACTCATAAAAAAGTTTTAGCTTTAAAAGATGAGTACCTTCTAATTCCAGTCTGTCCCGAACAACTAGGAGGGCTGCCTACACCTAGAAATCCCTCTGAAATACGAGATGAAAGGGTTTTTGACTGTGAAGGGAAAGATCTAACCGGTTTTTTTGAAAAAGGAGCCTTAAGTGTTGTAAAAATAGCCCAGCTAATAAAGCCAAATTTAATTATCTTTAAGGAAAGAAGTCCTTCCTGTGGAGTAAAAGAGATTGCCGACGGCACATTTTCCGGCAGAAAAATTCCCGGACAGGGTGTTAGTACCAGCTTTTTGGCTAAACATTTTAAGGTAATTTCCGAAGAGGATTTATAGTGTTTAGCCGGTCTAATTTATTGGTATATAAAGTCACTAGAAATAGTATTGTAAAGTCTTGCTCGCCAATGGGGCCTGTGCTATAATTCTTAGTAGTTTGTTAAAAATATCACGAATGCTGACTAGCTCAAAGGCAAAACTGAGATGAGGGTGATATAGATGATCTCCATTGAAGTTTGTGTAGGCAGTTCATGTCATCTCAAGGGTGCACATGATGTAATTCAAGCTTTTAATAATGAAATTAAAAACCACGCCTTAAAAGACGAAGTTTTTCTAACAGGTGCATTTTGTCTCGGTCAATGTTTAAACGGTGTTACCATTAAAATCGATGGTGAACTGATATTAGATGTTACACCGGCAAAGGTTGCTATGATTTTTCAAAATAGAGTCTTAGATGTCTTGGGGGTTTAATAATGGGGCTAATTAAGACTTTGGATGCGAACTGTCGTGATTGTTATAAATGTGTGCGTAGTTGTCTGGTAAAAGCTATCAGAGTTAAGGATGGTCATGCCGAGATCGCTGAAGATAGATGTGTATATTGTAGTCGCTGTGTACCTATATGTCCACAAAATGCAAGAAGAGTATATGAACAAAAAGAAATGGTTTTAGAGATGCTAAAAACCAATCAACCGGTAACTATCTCTCTTTCACCTTCTTTTCCGGCAGCTTTCCCGGATCTGAGTCCTTTAGAATTATCTCAAAAACTAACCGGTGTTGGTTTTCATAGAATAGTAGAGACAGCTGAAGCAGCCGAAGCTCTGTACAAGTTAAAAGATAAAATTCAAGCCAAACACCCACTTATTTCTAGTTATTGTCCGGCTGTTGTTAATTTGGTAGAGAAATATTATCCTGCTTTAAAAGAAAATCTAGTGCCGATTGTTTCACCTCTTGTGGCCCATGCCCGCTATTTAAAAAGATCTTACCCTGATGAGAAACTTGTTTTTATCCTGCCTTGCGACGCTAAAAAAGCCGAAGCTTTAGCTGAAGCGGAGATAGATGCAGTACTTACCTTCAATGAACTAAGTGAACTATTAAAAGTAGCTCCAGTTAAAAAAGAATCTTGTTCCCATATCGAAGGAGCAGCTTCGTTTTGTAGTCGTACCGTTGGGATTAGCGGATCTTTGCAAGCCAAACTAGGCTTTGGAGACTATCTTGATCCCAGAGCTGAAACGGTGAGTGGTTTTGCCGAATGTTTGGAGTTTTTAGATAATATGCAAAATAGGCGCATCGGCAAAGAAACTCTTTTTGTAGAGATGTTTCTTTGCCGGGGAGGCTGTTTAAACGGCTCTGGTCTTGCGCAGGATTTAACTTATGAAGAAAAAAAAGAGAAAATTATCTCTTATGCCAAACAAGCTCCCGAATTAAAACCTTTAATTCAACTAGAAAATCATGATATAATTAGAGAGTTTGCAGGAAAAAGTGTAGAAAACAGCGAGCCTAGTGAAAAGGAAATACACGACATTTTGGCCTTAATGGGGAAACGTAATAAAAGTGATGAACTTGATTGCGGTGCCTGTGGGTATGAAACCTGTCGCGAAAAAGCCATTGCTGTCTATAGGGGCTTTGCAGAAATAGAAATGTGCATTCCTTATATGAGAGCTAAGGCTGAAACTATGAATGATGTGATTATTCAGGCTACTCCAAATGGTATTATCGTAGTTGATGAAAATCTCAATATAGTAACAATTAATCCAGCTGCAGAAAGAATGTTTCAATGCAAAGAAGAGGCCCTAAAAGGTAAAAGAGTCAATACTCTTATCAAAGAAGATCTCTTCGAACAAGTATTAAACGAAAAACGTTTAATCGTTGATAATGTAGAATACTCGGCTTATGGGCTTAAGGTTAGACATTTTGTCTTCTATGTACCCAAATCACGAGTGGTAATTGCCATTTTTGCAGATATTACCGAACAGACTCGCCAAAAGGATCAATTAAGTGAACTAAGAAAAGAGACTTTAGAAAGGGCTCAAGAGGTTATTACTAAACAGATGCGTGTAGCACAGGAAATTGCCAGTCTTCTTGGGGAAACAACCGCCGAGACTAAAGTGACTCTTGATCAATTAATGCGTATTATCAAAGGTTAGGAGGAGAAGTCAGTGAGCTTCTATGTGGAAGTTGAAAGTGCTTCTCTTATCAAAACAGGTGAGGAACTATGTGGTGATAGTGTAACTGTTTTAAGAACTCCCCAATCTCTAATCACGGTTTTGTCCGATGGTTTAGGTTCTGGAGTCAAAGCCAACATTTTGGCCACTTTAACCGGTAAAATAGCCTCTACAATGCTGGAAAAAGGTTCAACCATAGAGGAAGTAGTTCAAACCCTTATTCAGACTTTACCTGTGTGCAAAGTACGAGGTTTAGCCTACGCTACCTTTACCGTAGTTCAGATCTTTAAAGATGGAACTTTATATGTAGCTGAAAGCGACAACCCCGAGCTACTTTTTTTTAGAGTCGGTAAGCGTTATCGTTTACCGCGCAAAGAGAGCAAAATCGAAGGTAAACTAATCTACGAAAGCAGTTTCCAGCTTATAGAAGGCGATACACTATTGCTTTGTAGTGATGGGGTAATAAACGCTGGTATCGGCGGCTTAAAACCTTTAGGTTTTAGGCCAGAGGAGATTGCAACTGAAATTGAAGCTATTTTTCAACAAAAAAAAGCGGCAGTAACACCCAAAGAGATTGCAACTCATATTCGCGATCGCTCGCAAGAATATTACCACAGTCAAATTGGTGACGATACTACCGTAATCTGTTTGAAAGTACGCCAGCCACGTCGAATTAATTTAGCTATCGGTCCTCCGGTAGATAAAACCAAAGATAATGATTATGTGGATAAGTTTATTTCGAAAGAGGGTCTTAAAGTTATCTGTGGTGGCACTACTTCAAATATAGTGGCAAGAGAATTGAAAAGAGAGTTAAAGGTTAATTTAGATGGTTCAAGACAAACCCCTCCTACAGGGGCTATTGCCGGAATTGATCTTGTAACCGAAGGTATTGTTACTCTTTGTAAAACCCTTGACCTTATTAAAGAGGTTGAGGGTGATCCTGTTTATATACAGGCCCATGATGGAGTAAGTGAACTAGCACGAATGCTTCTTAATGCCGACAAGGTCTCTTTTCAAGTCGGACAAGCAATAAATCCGGCTCATCAAAATCCTAATCTGCCACAAAACCTAGCATTAAAAAACCAGGTGGTCAGAGAACTAAGCTCCTATTTAAAAGCCCTTGGTAAGGAGATAGATATCTCCTTTTATTAATTTATACCTAAGGTAGTTTAGAAAGAAAGGATGAAGACCATGGCAAAAAGCAATGTACCAAAGGCTCAACGTAGTTTTGAAAAAGTTAATGAAATAGTCAAGAAATACTCAGCTAAAGAATCGGCACTGATACCAATTTTACAAGAAGTTCAAGAAGAGTATAGGTATCTTCCTGAAGAAATCCTAACTTATGTGGCCACAGCTTTAGATATTTCTCCGGCTACTGTTTACGGGGTGGCAACTTTTTATGCTCAGTTTTCTTTAGATCCTAAGGGGAAATATGTTATCAATGTTTGTGACGGGACAGCCTGTCACGTAAGAGGTTCCTCACCGGTTCTTGTGGCGATTAAAAATAAAATTAATTTACCTCAAGGCAAAAAGACTACAGACGATCTACGTTTTACAGTGCAAACAGTCTCCTGCCTTGGAGCTTGTGGTTTAGCACCTGTAGTTGTTATCAATGATAAGGTTTATGGGAATATGACACCGGAAGCTATAGAAGTTATTATCGATCAGCTCTTACAAGAGAGGGTGTAAATAATGGCTAAGATTAAATCGGTTTATGAATTAACCAAAATAAGAGATAAATTTCAAGCCGAACTTGAAAAAAATAAATTACGGGTTTCGGTTTGTGCCGGTACGGGTTGTGTTGCAGGCGGCTCTTTAGATATATATGCTAAATTTAAAAGTCTAATTGCAGACAAAGGGCTCAATGTAGATTGCGAACTAGACAAGGAAGATAACTGTCAAGGAGAGGAAAACCATTCCGGTTATCAGGTGAAAAAAAGCGGTTGTCATGGGTTTTGTGCTCAAGGACCATTGGTTAGAATTGAACCGGAAGATATTCTTTATACCCATGTTAAGCTAAGCGATGTGGAAGAGATTGTCCAGGAAACTCTCGTCAAAGGCCATGTGGTAGAAAGGCTTATTTATCAAAATCCCGTGACAGGCGAAAAATTCAGCCAAGAACATGAGATTCCCTTTTATAAAAAGCAATTGCGCCGAGCACTGGCCAATTGTGGAGATATAGATCCCGAATCAATAGAAGAGTATCTGGCCAAAGGCGGCTACAATGGTCTTGCTAATGCTTTAATTAAAACTCCCGAAGAAGTTATTAACGATATTTTGGCATCAGGACTTAGAGGCCGTGGCGGCGGAGGTTTTCCTACCGGAAAAAAATGGCAGTTTACCCGTATAGCTGAAGGTAAAAAGAAGTATATTATCTGCAACGGTGACGAAGGAGACCCAGGTGCGTTTATGGATCGTTCGGTTATGGAAGGTGATCCGCACCGAATAATTGAAGGCATGTCCATTGCCGCTTATGCTATCGGAGCCGATGAAGGCTATATCTATGTCAGAGCGGAGTATCCCATGGCGGTTAAGAGATTAAAAATTGCTATTGCCAAAGCCGAAGAAGCAGGACTTTTGGGGGAGAATGTTTTAGGAACTGATTTTTCGTTTAATTTGCATATCAAAGAGGGTGCCGGTGCTTTTGTCTGTGGTGAGGAAACTGCACTTATAGCTTCTATTGAAGGCAAGCGCGGCATGCCAAGACCAAAACCTCCTTTTCCTGCCAATAAAGGCCTTTGGGACTGCCCCACAGTGATTAACAATGTTGAGACCTTTGCTAATGTGCCTATTATTTTAAATAAAGGTGTGGACTATTTTAAGAGTGTGGGTGTACCCAACAGTCCCGGTACAAAAACCTTTGCTTTGACCGGTCAGGTAGCAAATACAGGTCTTATTGAAGTACCTATGGGAACTACCTTAAGAGAGATTGTCTATGAGATTGGCGGAGGAATACCGGCCAATCGCAAATATAAAGCAGTTCAAATCGGTGGACCATCCGGAGGGTGTCTTACAGAAGAGCATCTTGATATTCAGTTAGATTTCGATTCTTTAAAGACTGTTGGGGCTATGATTGGTTCTGGTGGCCTAGTTGTTATGGACGAAAAGACATGTATTGTTGAAGTAGCACGCTTTTTTATGCATTTTACTCAAAATGAGTCTTGTGGTAAGTGTGTTTTATGTCGTGAAGGAACTAAACGGATGCTGGAAATTTTGGAAAGAATTGTTGCGGGTAAAGGCCAAAGAGAAGATCTTGACCTTCTGGTGGAACTAGGTCAGACTATTAAGGATGGTTCTTTATGTGGTTTGGGAAAGACTGCACCCAACCCGGTGTTAACAACCTTAAAATACTTCCGTGATGAATATCTTCACCATGTAGAAAATAAGATCTGTGATGCTAAAGTCTGCACAGCCCTAAAAGTCTATCAAATTGATCCGGCCAAATGTAAGGGTTGTACGCGTTGTGCTCGCAACTGTCCGGCAGAGGCTATTGTGGGTAAAGTTAAAGAAGTTCATTCTATTGATGTCTTAAAATGTATTAAATGCGGTGCTTGTGTAAAAGCGTGTGCTTTTGATGCTATAGAGGAGGTCTAATACAGTGACTCAAAAAATGATCATCGACGGTAGAACTGTAGAATTTACCGACCAAAAAAATGTCCTCGAGGTTGTTCGCAAAGCAGGCATCGAACTACCTACCTTCTGCTATCATTCGGAGTTAAGTGTCTATGGTGCCTGTCGTATGTGTGTAGTAGAGATTGATAACATGGGTATTGTAGGTTCTTGTTCAACACCTCCTAGAGATGGCATGGTAGTAAGAACCAATACCCCAAGATTAAGAAGCATCCGCCGTATGGCTTTAGAGCTTTTACTGGCCAATCATGATCGT
The DNA here is from genome assembly GCA_036721855.1 of Bacillota bacterium. GTDB lineage: Bacteria > Bacillota > DTU065 > DTU065 > DTU065 > JAHDNZ01. The sequence continues at coordinate 37,013 of DAIMKF010000011.1, forward strand.
GAATGTACCACTTGCAGCAAATCAAATGCCTGCAAACTCCAAGAACTAGCTAATCGCTTCGGTATTGCTAATATCCGTTTCGGTGATAGAGATAAAAACCTACCTTTAGATCTTACAAGTCCATCAATTGTACGTGATCCAAATAAATGCATTCTCTGTGGAGACTGTGTCCGTGTTTGTAAAGAGGTTCAAGGTATCGGTGTTTTAGATTTTGCCTATCGCGGTGCAGATGCTCAGGTTATACCGGCTTTTAATAAAGGTCTGGCTGAAGTGGAATGTGTTAACTGTGGTCAATGTGCGGCAGTTTGCCCAACCGGAGCCCTAACTGTGAAAAACGAAACCGAACTCGCCTTTGCCGCTCTAAACGATCCCAACAAGGTTGTAATTGCCCAGATTGCTCCAGCGGTTAGGGTCGCTGTGGGCGAAATGTTTGGTTTAAAGCCGGGTGAAGTTAGTTTGGGAAAACTTGTGGCTGCCCTAAAAATGATGGGCTTTGATAAGGTCTTTGACACATCATTTACGGCCGATCTTACGGTTATGGAAGAGACCCATGAATTTATCGAACGCTTGCAAAAAAGTGAAAGGCTACCTCAGTTTACTTCTTGTTGCCCGGCGTGGGTTAAATATGTAGAACAGTTCCATCCTGAGTTACTTGAAAACCTCTCCACATGTCGTTCACCTCAGGGTATGTTTGGCTCGATTGTGAAAAAACATCTGGCTAAAGAGATGCATATAGATCCGGAAAGAGTCTTCTTTATCTCCATTATGCCATGTACCGCTAAGAAGTTTGAAGCTAAACGTCCGGAACTGGCAACAGACGGACATCCTGATGTGGATCTGGTTTTGACTACGCAAGAAATTGGTTCCATGATTAAAGAAGCCGGTATAGACTTTGCCTCCCTTGATGTAGAAGCACTGGATATGCCTTTTGGCTTTACCTCAGGTGCCGGTGTTATCTTTGGCGCTTCAGGCGGTGTGGCTGAAGCAACTCTAAGAGCAGCAGCTGATCTTTTAACCGGCGATGATGTACACAACATCGATTTTTATGAGGTCAGAGGACTTGAAGGTTTAAAACAAGCCCAGGTCGAAATGGAAGGTAAGGTTATTAATATAGCTGTTGTCAGTGGTCTAAACAATGCGAAAAAGGTTATCTCCAAGATTCAAAAAGGCGAAGTCGACTATGACCTTATTGAAGTTATGGCCTGTCCCGGTGGGTGTATAGGTGGTGCCGGTCAGCCTGTGCCAACTGATACTTCAGTACGTGAAAAAAGAATAAAAGGTATCTATAAGTCAGAAAAGTTACAACAGCTAAGAAAAGCGCAACAAAATCCTTTGGTGGAAAAGCTTTATACTTCATGGCTGGAAAAACCAAATAGCCGGATGGCTCATGAAAATCTTCATACTCACTACCAGTCCAGAAGACGTATCAGCGGGCAAAATATCAGCTTAGATGAGACAAACGCTCAAAAACTATATGTCGGAGTTTGTGTAGGGACATGCTGTTATCTGCACGGATCTTATGATCTTTTGCATAAACTAAGAGAGATTCTTACTGCTTATAATTTACAGGATAAGGTCAACCTCCAAGCTACCTTTTGCTTTGAAAACTGTGCCAATGCACCATCTATTAAAATAGGTGATAAAGTTTACAGTGTTGATCCTGGAAAACCCGAGACAATTTTAGATATAATAAGATCTAAGGTTACTACTGACTGAAATGGTAAAGCCGGTGGCTTAAAACCTCCGGCTTTCCTTATAAACATAATATGAAAAAGTGGCAGGAATTAACTTTCTGATAAAGAAAAACATTAGGATAGTTTAAAAAGGAGGGAAATAGATGCCAAATATGACCTTAGGACTTGAAGTTACGGCGATCAGCATCATAGCGGTCTTTATAACGCTATATCTCTTATCAGTACTTGTTAATCTATTTAAAATGCTTTTAGCTCCCCCCAAAAAGGAGTCCCTCAGTAAGAGTTCTGTAGCCAAAACGCCAAAAGAAGGAGTAGACTCTCAGGATGAGTTAATAGCAGTTATTACGGCTGCCATTGCTGCCATGGAAAAAAGTGAATGAAAGGGGAATAAAAAGTTGGCTAAACAATTTATTGTAACTGTAAATGGTAAAAGTTATGAGGTAGTAGTAGAAGAAAAGACAGGCACTTCCACTATTTCACAAATTAGTGCTATACCAGAGTCAGAACCTAGCGCCAATACAGCTGAAACAACCGGTCAACCTGTTACTGCTCCTATGGGCGGTATGGTTAAGGATATCCTGGTAAAAGTTGGCGATAAAGTTAGCGAGGGTAGAGTTGTAGCTATTGTTGAAGTTATGAAGATGGATACTGAGGTTATTGCAGAATCAGCGGGTGTGGTAGAATCTATCCAAGCTAAAAAAGGTGATAACCTAGAGAGTGGAGCTATTATTGTCACAATTAAATAAGGTCGGAGGTGCTTAATTGTGCTGGATAAACTAATCATGTTTTGGGAGAGCTCCGGCCTTGCTAATCTTACCTTAGGCCCGTTTTTTATGATAGCTTTGGCCTGTGTCCTCTTTTATTTAGCTATTGTCAAGGATTATGAACCCCTTCTTTTGATCCCCATTGGCTTTGGTATGCTACTGGTTAACCTGCCGGAGACGGGGTTAATGCTTAAGCCTCTGGGAAACGAGCCAGGAGGTTTGTTATATTATCTCAATCAAGGTGTTGAACTAGGAATATACCCTCCGCTTATCTTTTTGGGTATTGGTGCTATGACAGATTTTGGTGCTTTAATTGCCAATCCGTCTAGCCTTCTATTAGGAGCAGCAGCTCAGGTCGGTATTTTTATTACTTTTTTAGGTGCACTTTTATTGGGATTTACTCCCCAACAATCGGCATCTATCGGTATTATAGGCGGAGCAGATGGACCGACTGCAATTTTCTTAACAACTAAGCTAGCCAAAGAACTGTTAGGACCAATTGCCATTGCGGCTTATTCATATATGGCTCTAGTACCGATTATTCAACCCCCCATCATTAAAGCTTTGACTACTCAAAAAGAGCGCAAAGTACGCATGAAAGCCTTAAGACCTGTCAGCAAAGCCGAAAAGATTGTCTTTCCGATAATGGTTACAGTGGTTGGAAGCCTTATAGTACCTTCGGCCTCAGCTTTATTAGGTATGCTGATGCTTGGCAATCTCTTGCGTGAATCCAGGGTAACCGACAGGTTAAGCGAAACCGCCCAAAATGCCCTTATTAATATAGTAACCATCTTTTTAGGTCTTTCGGTAGGAACAAAGACTGTAGCCAGTAAGTTTTTAAGCCCGGACTTTTTAAAGATACTGGTTTTAGGGCTAATTGCTTTTTCTGCTTCAACGGCAGTAGGTGTTTTGTTTGGCAAACTAATGTATAAACTCTCCGGTGGTAAAATCAATCCGATGATAGGTGCCGCTGGTGTTTCTGCGGTGCCAATGGCAGCCAGGGTGGTACAAAAGCTAGGTCAGGAAGAAGATCCCAAAAATCATCTGCTGATGCATGCCATGGGCCCGAATGTGGCAGGGGTCATCGGCTCAGCTGTAGCAGCTGGCATGTTACTGGCTATGTTAGGTTAACAGGAGGTGTATCTAGTGGCAAAAAGGATCAAAATAACCGAGACAATCCTGCGTGATGCTCACCAGTCTTTTATGGCAACGCGGATGAATACCCCGGAAATGCTGCAAGTAGCAGAGGAGTTAGACAAAGTTGGCTACCATTCACTCGAAGCATGGGGTGGAGCTACTTTTGACACGTGTATTCGTTATCTTAGTGAAGATCCCTGGGATAGATTGAGACAGCTAAGAGCGAAAATAAAAAAGACCAAACTGCAAATGCTCTTAAGAGGCCAAAACCTTTTGGGTTATTCCCATTATCCCGATGACGTGGTAGAAAAATTTGTGGCTAAATCTATTGAAAACGGTATTGATATTGTTCGTATCTTTGATGCTCTAAATGATGTAAGAAACTTGGAAACTGCCATGAAAGCGACTAAAAAATATGGTGGTCATGCTCAGGCTACAGTAGTATATACGACAAGCCCCGTGCATGATATTGAGCATTATGTAAAAACCGCCAAAAAGCTGGAAGAGATGGGCGCAGATTCACTATGTATAAAAGACATGGCCGGTCTTTTAAAACCTTATATAGCCTATGAATTAATCAAAGCCATCAAGGAGAATATTAAGTTGCCTCTGCAATTGCATGCACATTGTACAACCGGTCTTGCTCCCATGACCTATCTTAAAGCTATTGAAGCCGGAGTAGATGTGGTTGATACATCACTGTCCGCCCTAGCGGAAGGAAGTGGACAACCTGCCACCGAATCGCTAGTGGCTACTTTAGCGGAAACTCCCTACAATACTGGTCTTGATATTAAACAACTGACTAAAATTAACAAACATTTTAAAAACGTGAGGGAGAAACATCTCGATAAATTAGTACAACCTTGGGTTAATGCCGAAATTTTGCAATACCAAATCCCGGGAGGTATGCTCTCTAACTTCTATAGCCAGCTAAAAGCGATGAAACTTGAACACAAAATCGAAGAAGCTTTGGCTGAGGTTCCCCGGGTACGAGCTGCACTAGGTTACCCTCCTTTAGTAACTCCTACCAGTCAGATTGTGGGGACCCAAGCTACTATGAATGTTGTTTCACCTAAAGGAGCTTGGTCGGTGGTGGCTTTAGAAGTAAAAAGATATCTTTTAGGCGAGTATGGTACACCTCCCGGTGCGATTGATGCGGAGTTTAGACAAAAGATTATCGGTGAGGCAAAAGTTATTACTGATCGTCCGGCCAACCACATCCCGCCTGCCTGGGATAGTGCCAAGGCTAAATATCCCGAATTATCCGATGAAGATATCCTTTCTAGGCTGATGTTTCCTGATCTATTTAAATAAAAAAGCTGCCATGCAGCTTTTTTTGTTATAAAATCAAGGAGAAAACATTTATAAAACCGAAACCCTTTATTTAGAAAGGTGGGTAAGCGATGAAGCCAATTAGCAAACTACTACTCGGCCTTTTGTTGTGTACATCGTTAGTGGCGCAAATCAATGCTGCTTCTATTGTCGAGGAGGGGGTGGTTAGGATGCAAAAGAAACTGGAAAAACTAAAGCAAGAGCTGGTGCTTGTGGACTATGATGCTGCCGACAAACTTCTTCAAGAGATAGAAACCTTGAGTTTAAGTGGCAGTGATACCGATAAAATCAAAGCTTTTGAACTATTAAAAACAGTGCAAAGTATACTTACAGAATCAAGACCGGTGGAGACACGAGCGGTTTGGCTAGACGATCAGGCTCTCGGGAAGATTAATGGACCTGAGGAGCTAAAAAAGCTAGTTAAGTGGCTGGCTGATCTTAATGTAAATCTAATTCTTCCCAATGTTTACTTTGCCGGGGAATCATTCCATAAAAGTAACATTGTACCCCAGATGGATTGGTATAGATTTACTTTTGGTCAAGAAGATCCATTAAAGATACTTATCGAAGAAGCTCATAAATACGGTATCGAAGTTCATGCCTGGGTAATGATCTATGGCTTGCAGGGTAATGTAGAGCCTTTTTTAGATCGCCTAGATTGGCTTGATCGGGATAAAGACGGTAAATATAATAACACTGCGCATACCGACTACTTCTTTTCGCCTGCTCATCCCTTAGCCAGAGATCATATCTTATCTATTATTGAGGAAATTGCAGGTTATGATTTAGATGGTATACATCTGGATAATATACGCTATAAAGATGGTTTTGGTTATGGAGATTACATGGTAAACCTTTACCAGGAGCTTTTTTCAGTCGATCCACGTCAGATTCCGGCAAGCAATAGCAAACAGTTCAACCACTTCCGCGAGTTTAAAGCTCAGTTTATCGCCAGTTTCGTGGAATTGGTTAGAGTCAGATTGCATGAAAAAAAACCTCAATTGATGCTTTCGGCAGCTACAGCTCCACAGACCTGGGGTAAAAATTCTCTGGGTCAGGATTGGCATAATTGGATAGATAACCGGAGTTTACACTTCGTCCTCCCCATGAGTTATATTGAAACACCGGCAGAATATGCACAGTTAATTGCTTCGGATATCCAAAGAATTGCAGGCAAAACCTATTGTTTTCCCGGACTTGCTTTATATGCTTTTTCAGCGCAGACAATGGAACAAGAGTGGCAAGAGGGTCAAAAAGCACCTATTACCGGACAGACACTATTTTCTCTGTTACACATAAAACCCGAACACTACGAGCTGTTGCAAAAGGGACTTTTTAGAGAAAAAGCAGTGGTTACTTTTAGAGAACCTGATAAAGCGGCTATTTTATTTATTAATTGGCTAAAAAAAAGAATAGAGACTTTTGGCTTTGAAGCAGGTTTTACGGATACAGAGAGTTTAATCTGGCTAAATTTGTTAGAGGAAATAGCTGATTTAATTGACAAGGCCCCAATGCGTCGCTATGACACCAGGGATCTAAGAGAAGAAAACAAAACAGAGCAACTCTACTTTGAAACGGTTTATAAAACCATGGACAAGCTTTTAGAGCGAACAGACAAACTAAAAGAACCAACCAAAAAAAGATTAATCTCCGATATAAAACAGTTAAGAAGCTTTATTACGCCACTGGAATATACCAGCAGACCTTTTAATTTAGTACCGATTAAATATTAAAAAGCTTTAAAAAAAAGAGGCTTAAGCAAAAAGCTTAGGCCTTTTTAAAAAATTAAGTAGCAAAAAATTTAATGAGCTAGGCTTATCGAACTTATGATAAATACTATTCTTAGCCATATCTGACTTAGTTAAGCTTAACTGTGATAAAATATTGTAGATCCAAAAAGAGCATATAAACTGTTTTGGGGGTAAATCCAGTGCTAGCAGGTTGTTTCTTCGCGGTATAAAAAATAGAAACGCCACCCCAAGACTTAATTTAACGGTTAAGCTGAAAAGTATTTTACTTATTCAAGCAGGAATTACTAGTACCGGTTAAGTATTAACTTGAAAATCAATACTATTAAGATACTAAACCCAGAGCAAGAGGTGGTTTTATTGATTATTGGTGTACCAAAAGAGATTAAGGATCAAGAATGGCGTGTAGCCTTAACACCTGCAGGAGCCAGAGCATTAAAAGAACGCGGTCATGAAGTATTAATAGAAACCGGAGCAGGAGCAGGCAGCGGGTTTAGTGACAATGACTATCTTGTAGAAGGGGTAAGGTTAACAAACAAGTTAGAGATTTGGGAAAAAGCCAAATTAATTTTAAAAGTCAAAGAGCCTGTTGGTGAAGAAAAGGAAATGCTTCAACCAAATCAGCTGCTTTTTGCCTATCTTCATTTGGCTGCGGTTCCAGAACTAATAGAGGCTCTTGTACGTCACAGAGTTAATGCGATTGGGTATGAAACAGTTCAGTTAGATTCAGGCACTCTGCCTCTTTTAGCACCTATGAGCGAAATCGCCGGTAGGATGGCTGTTCAAGAGGGAGCTTTGCACTTGGAAAAATTCAGAGATGGCAAAGGCATTTTACTCGGAGGTGTTTCCGGTGTTCCGCCGGCTAAGGTTACCGTGCTTGGGGCCGGAACTGTAGGGACAAACGCCGCCAAAGTTGCCATGGGCATGGGTGCTCAGGTAACGGTCATTGACATTAATCTTGAGAAATTAAGAAATCTCGATGATATCTTCTGGGGTAAACTCCAGACTTTAGCCAGTAATACCTATAATATTGAAAAAGCAGTTGCCGAAAGTGATCTGGTTATCGGCTCGGTCCTTGTACCGGGAGCAAAAACACCTTATCTGGTAACAGAGGCGATGGTAGCGAAAATGACTCCCGGAAGCGTTATTGTAGATGTGGCAATCGATCAGGGAGGCTGTTTCCAGACCAGCCGTCCGACTACCCATTCTAAGCCAACCTTTATAGCATATGGCGTGACTCATTACTGTGTAGGCAATATGCCAGGTGCAGTACCCCGCACTTCGACTTTTGCTCTAACCAATGCTACACTGCCATATGTTTTGATTTTAGCAGACAGAGGTTTTGAAGCAGCAATTGAATTCAATAGACCTCTTGCCAGAGGAGTTAATACAGCCTTTGGTGATGTAGTTCATCCGGGTCTAAAAGCTTTGATTAGATAAGTATCATCGTTTTTTAAAAAGAGGGTCAGTTGATCCTCTTTTTTGTTATTGAAGAGGAGTTGCGGTTAAAAAGGGGGAATTTAAGCCAAGGTAAGAACCAATCGGTTTGGAGGTGATACTAATGCTAGTGCTTAATTCTGGTGATGCCTTAAAAAACAGAGAAAAATTAGTATTAAAGCTAGCAGATTCTTTAAAAGAAAACAAAAACGATACAATTTATATAGTTAAAGAACCGGGTCTAAGAATAAGAGTGCAAGAGATGCTAGCTACCTTTGGATTAAAAGCATTGGTTCCCAACCCTGTTTATACAAGAGACTTATTTTTTAAAACTGATAAAGCAACTATTCATCCCGCCATAGAAGAACTTTATTTGGAAAAAATTCTTGTTAACTTGAAATTGGAGGCTTTGGCCAAAATTAAGCCCCAAAGACTTACAAGGCCGATACTTGAGTTTATCAAAGAACTACAATGGGCAAACTTAAGACCTCAAGATTTACATAATGGTCTTAAAGGTGAGTTGGATACACCGAAAAACCGGGATCTAGTACGCATTTATCAAGCCTATACCAAATTAATTAGCACAAAAAAATTGGTTTTAGAGAGTGAACTGGCATTTAAAAAAATAGCTAACCTAGATCTAAAGGCAACCACCATAATTTTAGATGGTTTTTACAACTTAGAGTTAATTGATAAAAAATTAATTGAAAAAATAGCTATGCGAGATGATCTTACCTTAATCGTAAATTATCCCTACTTAGAAAACGATGTTTTTTTGGCTTTAGCTTCTGACTACCAATATCTAAAAGGATTAGCAAGTTATGAAGAGATTGAAAGTCCTCGCTCAATTAGCCAAGTTACTCTTTGCAGACCACAAACTTGCAAACAAGAAGTAAGTTTAGTTTTAAAAACAATTAAAAAATTGTTTTGGGAGGGAAAAATTGAATCTACAGATGATGTACTTATTTTGACTAATCAAAAGAATCTTTATCAGCCAATATTGGCCAGATTATGTGAAAAAGAGGAACTTAACTGGCGTAGAGGTTTTATCAATTTAAGTCAAACAGCTTTAATGGGTGAAATCAAACTTCTGGTAGCCTTTCTGACTAGACCACTTGAAAAAGAAGAACTAATCGCTCTTTTAAGAGGAAAGTATTTTGATTTTTCTAGATTTCTACCTGGAGGTATCTCCAAAGCAAGGCTTAGTAATATGCTAACCAAAATCAAACTAAACGGTAAAAGCAATAACTGGTACAACAAGTTAAAAAGGATGTCAGAAGAGCAAAAAGAATGCGAACTAACTTTACAGGCCCTACAAAGCTTGCAAAAAAACCTTACCTTAGGTGCTGTGAAAGAAGAGATAGAAGCCCAACAGATAAGCAAGATCTTTAGTGATATCCTAAAAAACCTAAAGCTTGAAGACAATCTGCTCCTAGATGCAAAGACAGAATTTGAACAACTGATTGAACTTAGAGCTTGGTTTGAAGTCCAGACTTTATGGCAAACCCTTGTAGAGGCGGCCAAAGATGAAAAATTTAACTGTGAGGATTTTCTTCTTGCCTGGCTTAAAAGAGCACTCTCTTTGCGTATAAACATTGCAGAAGACGGTTTAAGTTTGCATAATCTAAATGAAGCACCCTTTAGGAGATGCAAATATCTTTTTTTGCTTGGAGTAACCGAAGATGATTTACCGGCCAAAGTTTCTGAAACTTGGCTTTTTAACGATAAAGAAAGAGATTTATTCAACACACTAACAGGTAGTCAACTGCTGCTGGCAAAAAAGAAAGAGCAGTTACAAGATTACTATTACTGGGAAAGCCTTCGCTGTGCATTAAATGGAGTTTATCTGTTTAGCCCCGATGAAATTCAAGGTCAATATAAAGAACAATCTTACTACATTGACGATCTCAAGGACTTTGGCTTTTGTGAACCGGTACTTAACCTGGATTTTGAACCATTCTACACCTCAAAAACAGAGTATCTTGAATTTAAGATCCAATATGAACCTTTGAGTTTACCTGATGAACTCCAAAATAAAATCGCAGCCTACAAAACCAAACCAGCTGATTATTATAACTTTCCAGAGTTAGGTTTTCTCAAAAGCAGTGATTCAAGCCAAGCAAGGACCTTAGCTGTAAGTGCATTTTCAGAATACGCAGACTGTCCTTATCGTTTCTTTGTTCATAAGTGTCTTGGCCTTTTTGAAACAGAAGAACTAAGTGAAGAGGTTACTAGTTTAGAAGGAGGCCGTCTTTGGCATAAGGTATTGGAATCAATTTATACTGATGTAGCTAAGTATGGCACCACAAAGGTTTTAGCCGATTTAGAGGTCAAATTTTCTCAGATGGTAAAGCAAGTGTTTTTGGATACTAAGGCCAGTAATTTTTACAAAAGAGTTGAATTAGAGAAGTTTTACACTAGTATTAAGAACTATCTCAAAGACGATCTGGCTCGAGATAACTTTCAACCGGTCTTTTTAGAACTTCATTTTGGCTCCGGTCAAAGTTGGCCGGCTGTAAAGATGGGACCATATTTCCTAAAGGGAGTAATCGATAGAGTTGATCTGGTAACCAAAGGCAAAAAAAAGGGTTATCTGATTATCGATTATAAAAGATCTAAAAAAGATGTTGCTGCAGTTAGAAACGCTAAGGATTTTCAGCTTACGGTTTATATAAAAGCCCTGATGCAAATAGGAATTACTCCGGTTTTAGGAGCTTCGTATTTAAGTTTGTATAATACAGAAAGTAGATTTTGGAATCAAACAGCCTATGAACTATTAGATATCAGGACGACTAAAAAGCCTCCCACACAAAAAGAGTGGGAAGAAGAGATAGAAACACTTCTTCAAACAGGTCAAAGGTTAGGTGAACAGTTATTTGCGGGTTATTACCCACCTAACTATGACAGTGATAGCTGTAGGTATTGTAAATTCCTTGATCTTTGTCGTCTAAACACTAGGGGAGGTGTAGACACTGATGAGTAACTTTGAGCCCACCCTAGAGCAGGTTGCTGCGATTGATTGTCTGGATAACCATGCCGCTATAACAGCCGGAGCAGGTGCAGGCAAAACCAAAGTACTGATCCACAGGATTTTGCAAATAGTCTTAACCCAAAGAGCAGAATTCAGGCAAATTGCAGCTATAACCTTTACCGAGAAAGCAGCCTCAGAGATGAAGGTAAAACTACGCAAAGAAGCAAAAGCACAGATGAAAAAAAGCCCCCAATTCAAGGATGAACTTAAAGAAGTATCTTCAACCCATATATCTACCATTCACAGTTTTTGCAGTAGTATTATTAAGCGTTTTGCTCTCAATGTAAATCTAACCCCCGATTATCAAATCCTTTTAGAAGACGAAGCTTTTAGGTTGCTTAGAAAAAGTATTAATAAGGTTTTAGAGGATTTAGAAGATCAAAGTCAGGTTCTTGTCCGTTTTAGAGCGGAAAACTATAACTTGGTAGAAGATCTCGCTTTTACCTATAATAAAATCCGTGAATTCGGCTTTACTGTAGAAGAAGCATTTATATTAACTACGAATAAATTCAATGAAGCAACACTCTTAGCAAAAGAGGCCCTTAACGACTATATAAAAGCGTTGGATAAAGCTTATATCTGGAAAGAGAGCTTAAGTGGGAAGGCCAAAACAGCTAAATTCGTAACCTTAGTTCTTAAAAACTGGCCGGTTATAAGACCGTTTTTTTTCAAATTACAAGCTGATGAAGAACTAACCCAAGACGAAAAAATACAATTAATTGACTATCTCGGACTTATAAAAGCCAGAGATACAATCAACAGCTTTTTTGGTGAAGATGTTCAAAAGGCAGTTAAACAGGGTATGTTGGTTATTCCGTTTTTGTTTACAAAAAGCGATGCTAAAGAACTTGTAGAGGGTTTCAATACTCTGCTAACCTTTATTGATAAACATTATCTAGAACTAAAACAGGATAAACATGCTCTTGACTTTATTGATCTACAATTAAAAGCTTTGGCGATATTAAAAAAACCCCAAGCCAAAAAAGAGCTGCTTAGAGAATTGCGTTATATTATGATCGATGAATACCAGGATACCAACTATCTTCAGCAACGTATCATAGATGAGCTTTGGCAGGACAATCTTAATCTGTTTATTGTAGGTGATCCTAAACAGTCGATATACCGTTTTCGAGGCTCAGAAGTGGCTTTGTTTTCTAAGACTACTAAGGAAATTCTTGCTAAAAATGGTAAAAAAGTCTCTCTGAGCTATAATTTTCGCAGCGAAAAAGACCTGATTGATTTTTACAACTCCTACTTTGAACTGCTTATGCCGGGAGATAAGCAAAAAAGCTATGCTATTGGTTATGAAAAAATTCAGACAAAAAAAACAGATTCAGGCAAGTGCTTTCAGATCATTGCCTGCCCTTACGATTATAAATTAGAAGAGAAAATTCATCCCCGCAGATGGCAGGCTAAAGCAATTGCCAGATTGATTTTTGAAGCCGTCAATTGTAAAGAGAATGAGCAGGTCCAATATGGTGATTTTGCTGTATTATTTCATAAAAGGTCAGCCGGTCTGGCAGAACTCGAAGAAGAGCTCGCCCAGGCTAAAATACCTTTTGTTTCGGGCATGGGTTTGGATTTTTTTGCCAGAGAAGAGATCCGTGATTGTTTGGCTTTGCTAAACTTTCTAAATACACCCCTAGATGAACTCAGTCTGGCGGCAGTATTGAAGGGTCCTTTTTTCAATCAAGACGAAAAAGTGTTGTATTCACTTTTTCAAAAAGCCAAAGAAAATGAAACTTCACTTTATGGCGCAATTTTACTATTTGGTGGCAATGATAACTTTGTTCAACGTGAAAAAGATGCCCATGGAATACTAGAATCTAAAGGTGAAGAATTTAGTGAGCTTGCTAAGCAGTTAGCTAGATTGCGTATTGAATATGGCTATAAGAGCTTAGCTCTCTTATTAACAGAGTTAATTCAAAACGCCCAATTTGACCTTATTTTACAAGGTCAGTTAATGGGGGAGGAACGTGCGGCCAATTTAGAAAAACTTCTTGAGTTAATCACAACCCAAGATACAAACGGTCTATCTAATAGCGAAATTGTAGAATATTTAAATGTGGTCAAAGAAGCGGGAACCGCAGATGCCGAGGTTGTGACAGAGAGTACAGATAGGGTTACTATAATGACAGTGCATGCCGCAAAAGGTTTGGAATTCAAAAAGGTTATTTTAGCCGGTATTAATTTTAGTCAACGTTCACTGCCAGAACCAATTATGACCTTTGACAAAGAACAAGGCTTAATTGTTGGTCTTTTAAACTATAATGATGGAATCAAAGTCAAATGTACGGATCCTCGTTTTTATATCTCCAGAGAACGAATTAAAGATGAAGAAGAATATGAAAAACAACGTCTTTTCTATGTTGCGGCTACACGGGCCATGACCGACCTATATCTTGTTGTGGCAGGGAAGTTTCTCACCAAAAACTTTAAGACAGCAAATCCTATTCTTAAGCTGTTTATGTGGGACCAAGAAAAGGTAAGCTTTCAAAGCTACCAAACGAAGTATTATCCTTATGAATATGCCTTTGTTACAGCCTCGAAAAAAGAGATGCTTATGCCTCAAGGCAAACTGGATAAGGTGTTTATAAGACCTAATTATCGCGCATTATCGCCAACAGCATTGGTTCAGTTTAGAATTTGTCCCCGCCTTTTTTATCTTGAACAACGATTAAAAGTTCCTCCCATTAAGGAGCTTTTAATTAATGAAGAAGCTGATATTGAGCAAGATGCCGTTGTCGATTTTGATGGCCAGGCAATAGGAACGGTTTTGCACCATATATTTGCCGAAGCTAAAGATCTTAAAGAAGCAGAATCGATTTTTGAAAAAGCTAATCTCCCTCAAGTCTATTATCGAATTCTACCTCATTATTTTGCCTCCAGGTTTTATAATCGTGGCCAAAGCGAAGTCCCTATCTCACTTTATCTGCCAGAAAAAAGACTGCGCTTTATAGGGATTATCGATCGCGTTTTCTGGGAAAAAGAAAGGATTACCGTCATAGATTTTAAGACCCATTGCCAAGTTGATTTTGCTCTCAAAGCTAAAGAGTATGAGCTACAGTTAGCAGTCTATGCCAAAGCGCTAAAAGAAAGATTTAATAAGCCGGTCGAAGCGTTGATTTATTTTCCCTACCCAGATAAAATATACCCTGTCGAGCTAGACGCAGCAGAGGTTTTACTGGGAAGAGTACTCGATGATATCAACAGAGTGTTAGACAACAAGATTCTGCCAAAAGCAAAATACAAAGAAAATTGCCTAGCTAACTGCCCTTATCTGACTTTATGCCACCGAGAATAAAAAGAGAGGAGATCTTATTATGAGTACACTAACGAAAAGAGTTTTTATCGATGGTGCTGTTCAAGAAGTAGTCTTAAATGAAATGCCTCTGCCCACTATAAATGAGGTTCAAGCTCTGGTAAAAGTTGAATACAGTTTAATCTCTGCCGGTACCGAAGCCGGTATAATCAGAAGAACACTTGCCGCCAAAACCGGTAACCACAGTCTTGGTTATCAGGCAGTAGGAAGAATTGTCAAAAAAGGTGCCCTAGTACCTTTTACAATTGGTACTAGAGTGGCTGTTTACGGTGCCCCTTATGTTTATCATGGAGAATACTTGTCCGTACCTTTAACGTTAATGGCCCCATTAAAGGAGGATACCGATCCTGAAGAAGCTGCTTTTGTGGGACTTGGCGCAATTACTATGCATGGTTTAAGATTAGCTAAACTGCAGTTTGGTGAGAGCATGTGGGTCATTGGTTTGGGTGTTATCGGGCAACTGGCAGTGCAAATTGGCAGTGCAGCAGGATATCAGATAATAGCCAGTGATTTAGATGCAAAAAAAGCTCTTACGGCCCAAAAATTCGGCGCCGATCTCACCGGAACACCAAAGGAGATTACACCCTCTAAAATTAAAGAATATTTTCCAAGGGGAGTAGATGCAATTATTTTAGCTGCTGCAAGCAAATCATCCCAGCTAGCTGATGAAGCTCTAGCAGCTTTAAGACCGGGCGGGAGACTGGTCATTGTTGGCGATGTACCTCTAAATCTGAGTAGAGAGACCATGTTTCAGTTAGAAAGTGAATTGGTTGTCAGCAGAGCCGGAGGTCCGGGACGTTATGATCCGAGTTACGAAGCTGAGGCACGCGATTATCCACTCCAGTATGTACGTTGGACAGAAGGTCGCAATGTAGGCGAGTTTGTTCGCCTGCTGGAAGCGGGAAAACTTCAATTAAAAGAACTAATTACCCATCGGTATAGTTTAACGGAGATTAAAAAGGCCTATGAGATGATATTAAAAGGTCATGAAGAGTATCTTGGAGTCATATTAAAATACTAGCAGCAATTTGGGAAAAGTGAGGAGTGTAATCATGAAAAAAGGTGCACTTAAAATCGAGCGTTCAAGTAAAATAAACGGGAAAGTTAGTGTAGGAGACAAGGCCGTTGTTTATATGGCAACAGATGTTTTTAGGCACCTTATGGAATCCGAGGGTGATTTACCTTTGGGCAAAGATCTACACCCTATGACTATTGTTCCCTGTGGTGTTGCTATCGATGCAGCTACAGAAGCCTGTTCGTTTGAAAAAACAGGCATCGATACTTTACGGGCTATGAGCTTTGAATTAGAAAGCCCTATTAATCCAGATGATACGCTTACTGCTTTAGCTGAGATAATGTTAATTGGCAGAAGACATGTGGAAGTAGTTGTTGAGGTTAAGCAAAAAGAACGTCTGATTCTAAAGGGAAGAGTTGTTTTGGTAAGGGTTTTTAAGGGTAAGGCTCAAGAATTGAGCACTTTTGAAGGGTAGGCTTTCCAACTTTAGAAGAAATAAAGTTACATCAATTATCACCTCAAGGGTACAATAAATGATGCCAGGAGGTGATAACACATGGGTGCTGGAAGTAGTACTTCCAACAATCCAGTTGTTCTTGGAGCAAAACATGCTTTGGATCAGTTCAAATATGAAGTGGCCAATGAACTTAACATTGACACTACTCAGATTCAAAATGGCTACTGGGGGTACATGACATCACGTGATTGTGGTGCCGTTGGTGGC
>DAIMKF010000012.1:0-48574 GCA_036721855.1 Bacillota bacterium
GATTGTGCAAGGCAAAAGCAATAAAGAGATTGCCGATACTCTCTTTATTAGTGAAAAAACAGTAAAAAACCATGTCAGTAATATACTTAAAAAATTAGATGTTACAGATCGTACCCAGGCTGCGGTCTTAGCACTTCGCTCTGGAATTGTTCCGATCAAAGAACTCAGTGGTTAGAATCACCATATGCGGGCAGGCCATAAAAACAAAGTTGGCTCGCTCGTTTTTTTCTCGTTTGCTTGGCTTAATGGGAACAAAGCCAAAGCCTGGAGAGGCTTTATTAATAATACCTTGCAAGCAAATACACACCTTTTTTATGCAAGCACCGATTGATGTCATATATCTAAGTAAAAAAGGTGAAGTGGTTGAGTATTTTCCTACGGTTAAGCCATGGCGCATCCTGCCATTTTCGTCTAAAACCTATATGGTCCTTGAATTGGGCGCAGGAACATTACCTAAATTTACAAAAAAAGAAAAAATATGCATAAAGTGGCAGGAATTATTAATAACAAGAGGAAAGCATTCATTGTAAGAGTTAATAATCTTAAAAAATCTTTAAAAAAGATTAGATTTCTAGGAGGGTAAGAAATGAAAAGAAGTGGTTTGCTGGTTGTTTGTTTAGTATTGTTACTATCTGTTTTTGTCTTAGCAGGAGAGAATGTGGCTCTTTTAGCGGAAGTATTTTCAGACAGCAGCTTTTCAGGGTATAATCCTTCGGTAGTCTGCGATGGTGAGCGCAATGAAGGTTCAGAGGATGGCAGATGGGCTGAGGTTGCTTGGGCTAGTATGGAGACATCTGACGAGCATTGGCTCGAGTTTGAACTACCCGGTAAAATCAAGATTAAATCAATAATGATCTGGTGGGCTCGTGACAGAGGAACATTTTGGTATGGTGAAGATATAGTTATCGAGGCTAACGGCAAAATCGTTTATGATTCTACCAGGAGCAAGGAAAAGAACCCCCTTGTCAAAGAGGTTAAAAGAAAAGAAGGCGATGCCGCAGGTTACCAGGTGACGGAGATTTACTTTAACGAACCGGTGGTTGCAGATACAGTTAGAATTGTCCAACTTCCCGGTGGAGGTCATCCGGACAGACCTAATATTATGTGGGTGGCTGAGGTAGAAATCTACGAATAAAGTTAGTAAAGAAAGCTATTTGGAGTCAGAGACGTTTTGTCTCTGACTCTTTATATTATTTAACCTTATTTGATGGAAGGATTTATATTTTAATATCGAGAACTATTTAACAAGGTTTTATTTAATATGTATTGGTTTTAAACCGGAGTTTTAAAATATAACCCAGCCACAGCAAAGCATTTAAGTTTTGTTTAAATTAACGATATAAACAAATAAAGAAGGGATTTTAAATCGAACCCCAAAAGAATCTAAGCAAATCATTTTAGGCAAAGAAAAAGGTAACTTATGATTGGAATTGAAGAAAAATCAAGTAGTAAATAAAAAAAACAAGGAGGCGGCAAGAATGAACGACAAACTACTAGTTGACAGCCAAAACAGTGAAAGGCAAGTAGTAGTTTTTAGCTTAGGTGAGGAAGAGTATGGAGCTGATATTAATAGTGTAAAAGAAATACGTAAAATGAACGATCAAAAGATTACTACCATTCCCAAAACCAAGGAGCATGTGGCCGGTGTTGTTAACTTAAGAGGGAAAATCATACCTGTACTGGATCTACGCCTGCGCTTTGGCATGGAAAAAACTGTTAGCCAGGAGAACCGAATTATTGTGATTGAAGTTCAAAACGATGTTTGTGGTGTCATTGTTGATGCTGTTAACGAAGTTTTAAGGGTTGCAAACGAAAATATCGAAGCTGCGCCCGATATGGTTGCCGGTATCAACAAAGACTACCTCGAAGGGGTAGCAAAAGTAGATGGCCGGTTGATTATTTTGCTCAACTTACCTAAAATTGCTCTATCAAATACAAGTGGCAAAGTTGCCGGTTAAGGTAGGTGAATTTAATGGGACTCGGATTAGAGGCTAGTGCGGAAGAAATAAGAATATTTCTTGAAGAAGCAGCCGAACAGGTTTTAACTTTAGAAGAAGGTATTATTACCTTAGAAAAACAGGAACATGATTTAGATCAGGAGTTGCTGCAAGCTATTTTCCGTGCTGCTCACACCTTAAAAGGCTCTTCGGCAGCACTTGGTCATACAGCCATGGCTAAACTTACTCATGAAATGGAAAATCTCCTCGACCAGCTGCGTAAAGGAACCAGAGAGGTGACACCTGAATTTATAGAGCTTCTCTTAGAAGGTGTTGATGCCCTGAGAATCTACAACGAAGAAATAGCTAACGACCAACCGAGTGGTTTTAATCCTGATGAGTTGATTAATAAGTTAAGAGATTTAGGCCAAATAAGTGATAAGGTTAGAGAAGAAACCGCCTCCGCTACTACCACAAGTAAACTTGCACCGCAATTTCCACCTAAGTTACTGTCTTTGGCTTTAGAACAGGCAACTACTTTGAAAAGTAAGGTATTTAGTATTAAGGTTACTCTTAACAATGAAAATACTTTACCTTCGGTACGAGCCTACCAGCTACTGATGTTGCTTGAAGACAGAGGGACTATTATCACAAGCCAACCTACATTTCAAGAGGTAGAAAAAGATCTTGTTGATAAAGAGGTGAAAGTTCTTCTCGTTACTAAAAAAACCAAAAACGAATTAGAAAAAGAAGTAGCTAGTATTCCGGATATTATAAGGATAAAGATAGAAGAGATAAAAGACCAAGTGGGTAAAGACAAAGAAAAACCAGCAGCAAGCTTAGAACAACAAGCTAAAGAAATAGTAAAATTGCCAACAGAAGAAGATAAAAAAGAAGACCAAGAAGCAGAAAAAAATCTGGCACTTAATAAAATTGAAAAGAAATTTAAAAGTGATCAGGTGATCTCTTCGACAATAAGGGTTGATGTCGAAGTACTTGATGGTCTAATGAATCTTGTCGGTGAATTAGTTATTGATAGAACGCGTTTAGTATCGGGCGTCTCACAGCTATATGAGTCAGAAGATAAAACCATGGCCATTGAAAATCTCAGCCAGACAGGTTCTCATATCGGCAGGGTTACAGAGCAATTACAAGAGCTTATTATGAAAGCACGTATGCTACCTTTGGAAACATTATTCCGTAAATTCCCACGCATGATTAGAGATTTAGCTCTTAAAGCGGGTAAAGAAATTGAAGTAAATATGGAAGGTGAAGAAACAGAACTAGATCGCTCTGTGATTGAGCAAATCAGTGATCCTTTAATTCACCTGTTGAGAAATTCAATCGATCATGGTATTGAAGACCCAGATGTAAGAGAAAGACTTGGCAAACCCAGAACAGGCAAGATAACCCTTTCGGCAGAACCCGAGGAAAATTATATTGTCATTCGTTTAAGTGACGATGGCAAGGGTATCGATCCTGAGAAGATAGCTGCCACAGCGGTAAGGAGAGGTTTATTAGCAGCAGAAAAAGCAAGTACCCTTTCGGTGCATGAAGCAGTCGAACTTATTTTCATGCCAGGATTTTCCACCTCGGAGAAAGTTACCCAGGTTTCTGGACGTGGCGTAGGCATGGATATTGTCAAAAAGAATATTGAAAATCTAAATGGTAATATCCAAGTCTTTACAGAAGTCGAAAGGGGTACGGAATTTCGCATTGAACTTCCACTTACTTTAGCTATCATGCGAACTTTACTGGTTAAATCATCCAATAGTTTGTACGCGATTCCGTTAGGTTCGGTGGCTGAGACACATCGTATTCAAAAGGTAGCGATAAAATATATTAACAAGCGCAAAGCTATGACTTTAAGAGGGAATGTTTTACCGTTGGTTCATATCGAGGAGCTGTTTAGCCTTCCGATACCTGAAATTATTGGCGATAGTTTCTTTGTTGTTGTTGTCCGTGTCGCCCAACAACAGGTAGGTCTAATTGTAGAAAGACTTATCGGAGAAGAAGAAGTTGTCATTAAGACACTTTCTAAACTTCTTGGTGATATTCGTGGTATTTCTGGAGCGGCAATACTTGGACAAGGTGATGTGGCATTGATACTGGATGTTCCGTCATTGTTGGCTCTTGAACGTTCAAGTAATCAGCTAGAGGGGTCTGTTTCTTAGATGGATACAAGTGATAAAAAGTTAGGCATGGGACTGGTTATCCTAGGTGATGTTGTGAAGCAGGCTCTATTTCAAGCAGGTCAATCCCTAGCTGAAATGTCCGGCCGGGAAATATCAATAGAAGGTCCAGGACTAGAGATCATTTCACTGCAAAAGTTTATTAATCTAGCAGGTGGACCAGATACCATAGTAGCGGCTGTTTATCTAGCTGTCTCCGGCGATTTCAAGGGGCATTTAATGCTGCTTATACCTCTGATACAGCTTCCGGAGCTAATTCAGATGATCTTAGGGGAGAAAGACTCAAATAAAACTTCTTATTCGCTTGAAGACGAAGTTTGTCGCTCGCTGCTAGGTGAACTTGGCAATATTGTGGGGACATCGTTTCTTAATGTGATGGGTAATAAGCTTGAAATGGTAATGCTTCCGTCTATACCATATGTGATTAATGATTATGCAGGTTCAATTCTTTCAAGTTTAGCTTTGCAAGCTTCAACCTTAGGTGAGGAAAGTTGGGATCAACTTCTTGTTGTCAATACAAAATTGTGCGAGATGAACAAGAAAACCCGGGGTTTTTTACTTCTTTTGCCACAACCGGGTACCCTAAACCAGTTTTTAAATAAGGTGGTTGCAAATAAATATGGCACTAATTGAACACGCAGTCAATTTAGGAGAAATAAAATTCAGCAAGGAAGAAGATATTTTAGTTTGCTTTGGTTTGGGTTCTTGTATAGGTGTGGTAATGTATGACTCTTATACAAAAATTGGTGGGATGGCCCATGTAGTGTTGCCAACTAATATGAAAGTTGAGAATAAGATTCAAGCCATAAATTATTTTGCCTATACCGATGAAGCTCCGGCTAAATATGCTGATTCCGGGCTTTGGTATTTACTGGAGAACCTTCTTCGAAGAGGAGCCCGAAAACCACAGTTAAGAGCAAAAATTGCCGGTGGTGCTAGTATTTTAGCGATACCAATTTTTGACAAAGACAGTAGTACTGAAATTGGGCAACGCAATTTGATAGCAGTAAAGGAGGTTCTCAAAGAGCTCAAAATACCAATTGTAGCTGAAGATATAGGTGGTAATCAAGGAAGAACAATGCGTTTTTATAACAAGGATTTTCGAGTGGAGATATCTACTTTTGGAGCTGCTAAAAAGCTTTTGTAGAACCATTGGGGAGGAATGAAGATGGCTAAAGTCTTGGTTGTTGATGATGCTAGTTTTATGAGAATGAGAATGGCAAAATTACTTTTGGAAAATGGGCATGAAGTAGAAGAAGCTGAAAATGGCGTCGAAGCCATAGCTAAATACCAAGACACTAATCCCGATATAGTGCTCATGGATATAACCATGCCTGTGATGGATGGTATTGAAGCTGTAAAAAAGATTAAGGAAAATGATGGGGAAGCTAATATAATAATGTGTAGTGCCATCGGCCAGCAGGCAATGGTTATTGAAGCCTTAAAAGCAGGCGCGAAAGATTTTATTGTTAAACCTTTCCAGCCCGAACGGATTATTGAATCGATTAATCGTGTTTTAGGGTATTAACCGGTGTTTAACAAGGGTGGTGCTACACATGTCAAGAGTTATCACAAGGAAAGTTCAGGTCTTGGTTGTTGACGATTCAGCATTTATGCGCAAAGTAATTACGGATATTTTGCAAGCTGATCCCGAAATTGAGGTTATAGGTACAGCAAAAGATGGTTTAGAAGCTTTAGAACAAGTAGAAAAACTGAATCCTGATGTTATTACTCTCGATGTTGAGATGCCAAAGATGGATGGTTTAGAGTATTTAAAACGGCAGATGGTAACAAGGCCTATTCCGGTTGTAATGGTAAGTAGTTTGACTCAAGAAGGAGCAGCAATTACTCTTGAGGCGCTTGAAATAGGAGCTATCGATTTTGTGGCCAAGCCATCCGGTTCACTTTCTCTTGACATGCACAAAGTAGCTATGGAGATGTGTAATAAGGTTAAGTATGCAGCTAAAGCGCGGGTAAGGATTTTTAAACGCAAAGTGTACTCCACAAGTGATTTCAAAAAAGAGCGGGTTTTAGCTGATAAAGAAGCTCAATCACCTGAGATAGCAGAAAAACTGGTAATAATTGGTTCTTCAACAGGGGGCCCTAGTGCCTTAATGGAGGTTATTCCTAAACTGCCAGCTGATTTAGATGCCGGTGTAGTAGTTATTCAACATATGCCACCAGGTTTTACTAACTCACTTGCCGAAAGACTAAATAAAATCTCACAACTAAATGTTAAAGAGGCTGTAAGTGGAGATATAATAGCAAAAAACAGAGTTTTAATTGCACCAGGAGGAAAGCATTTATTTTTAAAAGAGAATAAAAAAGTAGACACTAATACTGATCTGCCTGTACATGGAGTAAGACCGGCTGTGGATGTATTTATGGAAAGTGCCGCCAAAATCTATAAAAACCAGATAGTAGGAGTAATACTTACAGGTATGGGATATGATGGCGCTAGAGGTATGAATTCAATTAAAAAGTATGGGGGACGGACAATTGCCCAAAGCGAAGAAACCTGTGTAGTTTATGGTATGCCAAGGGCGGTTATTGAAATGGGGTTGGCAGATAAAATAGCATCCCTTGATCAGATTAGTAGTCTCATCAAGGAGTTGCTATAAATTGGTACAAGATAACTACCTACTTTTTTGTCAAAAAGTTCACCAACTAATTGGTTTGGATCTTGCTTTATATAAAGATAGACAGATGAAAAGAAGACTAGGGACATTTATGACGCGTTTAGGAGTAAGTAATTATTTGGAGTTAGCTAATTTACTAAGTAAAGACGAGGAAGCACTGGAAAAATTTAAGAATTTCCTTACCATTAATGTTTCGGAATTCTTTCGCAATCCGGATCAATTTGAAGTTCTTAAATCCAAAGTACTCACTGATTTAATTAGGCCGAATAAAACATTTAAGGTTTGGAGTGCAGGTTGTTCCGATGGATCTGAACCATATACTTTGGTTATAATTCTGGAAGAACTAGGAGTTAAAAATTATCAAATACTAGCCACTGATTTGGATGAAGAAATTCTGGCCAGAGCCAAGACAGGTATTTATAAGGCTGATTCGCTGCGTAATGTTTTACCGGAATTATTAAATAAGTATTTCCTCAAGGGTGAAGGAGATATCTACCAATTTCATCCAAACCTAGCTCAAAAAGTAAAATATCTGCAACATGATCTGCTTTCAGGTCAATATGAGAAAAATTACGACTTAATTCTCTGTCGCAACGTGGTTATTTATTTTACCGAGGAAGCTAAAAACCAAGTCTTTATGAAAATGAGTCAAGCCCTCCGTCAAGAGGGGGTATTATTTGTTGGAGGGACTGAAAGCATCTTGACACCTAAAAAGTTTGGCTTGCAAACAATATATCCGTTTTTTTATAAAAAAGTTAGTGATTTAGAAGCAGTTATGCTCTAAAACTTTGCTAATACAGGCTAAAGGGAGAGAAAAGAATGAAGACAGAATTTGTTACACCCTTTATGGTGGCTGCAACAGAGGTGTTAAAGACAGAAATTAATGCTGAGATCGAAAGAGGTGAATTAGCTGTACGCAAGGCAGCTACAACTGCCCAGGAAGTAACCATTATGGTTGGAGTAACCGGTGATGTAATGGGAGCCGTATTTTATGGTATGCCCAATCGTACTGCCTGCCAAATTGCTTCAGCAATGCTAGGTCAAAGATTACCAATATTCGACGAAGTAGTTGAATCCGGTATTGCCGAACTCGGCAACGTAATTACAGGCAGAGCTTCAATGGGTTTAGAAACGGCAGGTTATAAATGTCGTCTTACACCACCTACCATTATCTCAGGTCAAGGTGTAATAATATCAACAGTAGAAATAAATCAATTGGTAATACCACTTAAAACCCAATATGGACCAATTGAAATAGGAGTCGCTTTAAGAGCAGCAATTTAAAAGAGGTGTTTGGGTTGTACTTTTCAAAAGAGCAAATTCTCGCTGATTTAAGAGCTCTTGGTATAAAATCAGGTGATAATGTCCTTTTGCATACATCTCTTAGCAAGGTAGGTATGGTAGAAAGAGGGCCTGAAGGTTTTGTAGAGGCCATACTTAATGCTGTGGGGCAAGAGGGTCTAGCTGTATTTCCGACTTTCACAGGGACAAGGGAGGATTCAAAAAAAAAGCCGCCCTATTTTGATGTTGTTAAAACACCCGCTTGGACAGGCAAGGTTCCGGAAACAGCCCGTGTATTTAACGAAGCAATTCGAAGCTTACATCCTACACACTCCGTTGCCGCTATCGGCGAAAATGCAAAAAGACTTACTAAAGGACATGAGTACGTTCTCACCCCCTGTGGAGAAGGTAGTCCTTTTGTTGTTCTGGCAGAAAATAAGGGGAAAATTCTGCTTGTCGGAGTAGACCATAATTCCAATACTACTTTTCATACAGCAGAAGAATATGCTAAGTGTCCATTTCACATGTTAGACGAGCCTGCTCTTGCTACTATTGTTGATTATGAAAGAAAAACAAGACAGGTTGTTGTTAACCTTCACAGGTGGGGAACAGAACGTAATTTTAACCTACTAGAAGAAGAGTTTCTGTTGCAGGGAATTGAAAAAATCGGTAGAATAGGTCAGGCAAAATGTCGTTTAATCGAAGCTGCTCCTATGATTGAGATAATTGTTTCCTATCTGGTTAAAGAGCCTTATTATCTAGTGGTAAAAGGTTAATTTGAGGTTTGCTTTAGAGGAGATAAGTGGTATGAAATTTTCTAAGTATATTTTACTCGGCCTTCTTACAGCCCTTTTAACCCTATCTGCACTAGGATTAGAGTGGGACTTAGAAAACAGGTTTATTTTAATGACAAAAGAGAAAAAGAAGGTCGCTTTAACCTTTGATGATGGTCCTAATCGTGAATTTACGCCACGAATACTAAAAACACTAAGAAAATATAATATCAAAGCCACTTTTTTTGTCCTAGGCTGGCGAGTATATAACTTTGAGGATCTAATACTTCAGATGAAACAAAATGGTCATGAGATAGGCAATCATAGTTACGATCATCCATATTTAAATACTTTAAGTGCCCAAGATATTAAAAAACAGCTTATCATGACAAATACTGCGATTAAAAAAGTTGCCGGGATTGATGTAAAACTGTATAGGCCACCATATGGAAGTTATAATAATACTGTTTTAAAAATTGGCGAGGAACTAGGGTTGGAACTAGCTCTTTGGACAATTAATCCCGAAGATTGGAGCAGTCCGGGTAAAGATATTATTCTAATAAGGATCTTGGGTGCTGTTGAAGATGGCAGTATAGTGCTTTTACATGATAAAAAGCAGACCTCAGAGTTATTGCCTGCGTTAATTAAAACACTTCGGGAACAAGGTTATGAATTTGTGACAGTTTCCGAAATCTTAAATAGTCTAAATTAATTAATAGCTAGACCAAAAGCGAAATAACATATAGATACCAAGGCCTAAAAACATTAAGCCGGCAAGCATCTCGAGAATATGCGCAGGGATGCGGTCGGCCATTGTTTTGCCCAAAACAGTACCAATGGCACATACAGCTACTAAAGCTAAAGATGCACCAAGAAAAACCGGTAAGGGTCTGTTGTATTCGGAAACAAGGGAAAACACTGCCAACTGAGTTTTATCCCCAAGTTCGGCAATAAAGGTGATGACAAAAGCAATACATACCAATCGCCAGTCCATTTACTTATTCCCCTTCCTTTATCTTTAGGAGCAAAGCCACATTTACTACTTTACGCATATCTTATTAGAGGACCGGAGAAAATATCAGAAGAGATTTTAGAATAAACATCTTAAAAATCCCACAGGGATCTCAAGGGGGGAAATTAATGGTTTATGGTGAACAAGAATCTGTTGATGCTTTACAAACTTCTCTTTTAAGTCAGTTAGAGGTTACAGATGAAGGAGACTTGCACTATTGGTTAGGTGAAGCTCTACTAGAATTAAGCGAAGATCCGGTCATGATTCGCGAAGCCATCTATCACTTGGTATACAGTTTGCGTGTCTTAAGCAAAACCAGTGAGGATAACACCTATGGCCGTGCTAAATTAAAAAGGAACTGTCTATCAACAGCCATGCGCCTGAGACAAATTAGAAATGCCCGCCGAATAAATGTAAGTCATGATTTAGTTATTGATATCTGCGAGATTGCAGTGCAACTAGATGAGGAAAACTATCTGCCATGGTCTTTATTGGCCCAGGAATATGCTGAAACAATGCAATATAAAAAAGGGTTGGAAACAGGACTTAAAGCGTTAGATCTTAATTCAAAAGATTCATATGCCCATAATGCAGTGGCTAAATGCTTTGAAGGATTAGGCGACATTCATAGAGCTAGGCACCACTTTATGTTAAGAGCAAAACTTCAAAATACGCCTGATGGATTTAGAATTGTAACTGATTATTTAGAAAGAATGGGAGAGTTTGAGTCTGCACTTGATATGGCTAGAAGTTGGTTTGAACTAGAGCCCAAAAATCCTCTGGCTTATACCAGGGTGCAGCAAATTAGTGAAAGGTTAGGTAAAGATGACTATATATATTCCAATAGTCTGCTAGATAATGATAGAGACAGTATAAAGAGGAGAAACGATTTAGAAGAAGAAATATTATATAAAGCTGTAGCAACAGGAGATAGCTAATTAAAAGGCGGCTTAGGCCGCCTTAAATTTGACTTTTTTTTATTAAAATGATTTTTGAAACGAAAGGAGTTACTGCAGAGATATTTCTGTGGGATGCCTATGGTAAATATCGAAGGAATAGTGGAAAGAATTACCTTTCGCAACGAAGATAACTTTTATACAGTTTTTAAGTTGCTTACTGATACAGGTGAGATCCATACCTGTGTAGGTAATATTCCTCAAATAATTGTAGGGGAGGAACTTAAACTCACAGGTGAGTGGAGTAAGCATGAACAGTATGGTTTGCAATTTAATGTAGAAAGTACTTTTCCCATAACTCCATCTACTCTTGTTGGTATAGAAAGATATCTTGGTTCAGGTCTTATTAAAGGGATAGGGCCAAGTACAGCAAAAAAGTTAGTTGAAAAATTTGGTTTAAAGACTTTAGATATAATTGAAAAACAGCCGCATCGCCTGTTAGAAGTAGAAGGTATAGGTGAGAAAAAATCTGAAATCATTACCCAAGCCTTTATGGCTCAAAAAGACATTCAAGATGTCATGGTGTTTTTACAAGGTAGTGGAATAACTCCGACTATTGCTGCAAAAATCTATAAAGTTTATGGTAAAGAATCGATTAATCTAGTGAGGGAAAACCCTTATCGTCTTGCCGATGATATCTTTGGAATTGGGTTTAAGACCGCAGATAAGATCGCTAACAATTTAGGTATCAGAGATGACGAGCCACATCGCATACGAGCTGGGATTCGTTATGCGCTAAGTCAAGCTATCGAACAGGGGCATACCTTTTTGCCGGCACAAGAACTTCTAAAAGCAGCTAAAGAGTTATTGGCTATTGACGTTAAGGAGAGCTTTTTAACTGAACTTGGCAAGTCAAAACAACTAGTTATTGATGCTGAGCGTTGTTATCTCCCCAGTCTTTTCGAAGCTGAATGTGCTGTAGCTAGGAGACTGATTGCCTTGGCAAAACATCTTCCGGCTTTGCCTTTTGAGGTTGAACTAGATACAGATTTAAGTTTGGCTCCCTTACAGGAGTTAGCTGTAAAGACAGCCATGCAGGAAAAGGTTTTGGTTATTACCGGCGGACCGGGGACGGGGAAAACTACCATTACCAAGGTTATTTTAGCCCAGTGGGAAAAAGCCGGCTATAAAGTACTTTTGGCCTCTCCAACCGGACGGGCTGCCAAAAGACTTTCAGAAGCTACTAACAGGCCGGCAAAAACCATTCACCGGCTTTTGGAATATGGTTATGGCAGCACAGGTATGGGTTTTCAAAAGAATGAAAACAACAAACTCAAAGGAGATGCTTTGGTTTTAGATGAGTTTTCTATGGTTGATATCAGGCTTATGGACAGTCTTCTTAATGCTTTAGATGAAAAAATGAGACTTCTTTTTGTCGGCGATTGTGATCAACTACCGGCTGTAGGACCGGGCAATGTTCTTAGAGATATCATAGAATCGGGAAAAATTCCTGTTGTCAAACTTACGAAAGTTTTTCGACAAAAAGAACAGTCACAGATTATTATAAATGCCCACCGCATTAACCAAGGGCTTTTTCCGCAGATTGATAATCATGGGGACTTTGTTTTTATGCAAAGACAAGATCCAGGTGAGATTGCAGCCTTAATTATAGAATTAGTTGCGCAAAGATTACCCAACTATATTAAAAAACGTTTTGGCCTAGAAAATGCCTTTGATACTATCCAGGTACTTACACCCATGAGAAAAAGTGAAACAGGTGTCGATAATTTGAATAAATTACTGCAAAACAGGTTGAATCCAGAAGGTAATAAAAACGAGATTCGCTTAGGTTATCGACTGTTTAGAGAAAATGATAAAGTAATGCAGATTCGCAACAACTACCAAAAAGATATTTATAACGGCGATATTGGCAAAATAACCCAAATAGAACCAGAGGAAAAAACCATGGAAGTACTCTTTAACGATGAAAATGGTGACCATTATCTTAAATATGAAGAGGACGAACTTGATGAACTCACACTTGCCTATGCCACCTCGGTCCACAAAAGTCAAGGCAGTGAATATCCGGTAGTAGTAATGCCGATTACAACTCAACACTACATGCTTTTACAACGGAACTTGCTTTATACCGGGGTAACTAGAGCTAAAAAGCTAGTAGTTTTAGTGGGAACCAAAAAAGCATTGTATATTTGTTTAAAAAATAATAAGACTGCTAAACGCTATAGCTTTCTAGAAAAACGCCTGCAAGAGCAGGTAAACGCAAACGAATGTTTTTAAAAGTGTTTAGTTAGAAAGATCAACGAGAACTTCATCTAGCCAAAGAAAGAGGGAGTTCTCTTTGCAAGTTTATTTATATAAAGATACTGTTTGGAATATTGTTCCTCAGCCAAGTTTGTTGCCAAGGGGCAAATATCTTATCAAAGGACCATTTGGAATAAAAAAGGCCACATGGCTGGGGTGGCTTTATCAAAGGACATCCTTTTTACCGGTTAAAACTGAGATCTTCAAACAGCAGAAAAATATTTATCAAAAGGCCAATGCCGGTATTTGGAGGTTGCTGACAAAGCCCAAAGATTGGCAATACAGGGATCTGATTAGACCCGGCATTACCGGTTTGAGGTGGCAATGTACACGCTGTGGTTCTTATAATATAGATACGGAGAAATGTCCTTTATGTAATAAAGCAAACTGTTTAGTTTGCAAAGACTGTTATTTTTTAGGTCCGGTTCGCTCCTGCCAACTCTATCTGTGGAGAGAACCACAAAAGAAGAGTCTTCTTAATGTGAAACCCAAAATAACCTTTTCTTTAACCCAAAGCCAATCTGAAGCAGTATATGAACTAAGAAAAGGTCTCAAAGCAGGCCGAAAAAAGTTGTTGCTACATGCTGCTTGTGGGGCAGGCAAAACAGAAGTAGCAGCTGAGGTAATAGCCGATACCTTAAATGCAGGAGGCAAAGTTTTATATGCTGTACCGAGGGTAGATGTGGCAGTAGAAGTGGGTGAAAGATTAAAGGCTTATTTTCCCCAAGTAAAAACCACTATCCTTTATGGAGGAAGCCCGGAAAGATACTCGGAGCAAAGAATGGTTGTTGCCACTACACATCAGGTTGTAAAGTTTTATCGCGCTTTTGATCTGACTGTTTTGGATGAAGGAGATGCTTTTCCTTACAAGGGCAACCCTTTACTAAAAAAAGCAGTTTTTAAAGCTAGCAAGGGTCCGGTAATTTGCATGACAGCTACGCCAACAGATTCCTTGCTCAGAGAGGTTCGCCAAGCGGCAACAATCTTTATTCCTGAGCGTCATCATGCTAAACCTTTGCCCGTACCGATATTATTTACAGGTACTTTAGAAGCAGCCCTTAGCCATGTAAAACCACCGCTTTTGTTATTTGTACCTCTAAAAAGGGAGATCAAAGAGACGGTAAAGTGGTTAAGAGAAGTTAGAAAAGATTGGCGTCTGGAGGGAATTTCGGCGGAGACTAAAGATAGAGCAACTCTGATAAATAAACTCAAAAACCAACAGCTTGACGCTTTAGTCTGTACGACAGTCTTAGAAAGAGGCCTTACCATTAAGGGTGTTGATGTTTTAGTGGCCAAAGCAAATTTCTGGCAAATTTATACAAGAGAAGTTTTGGTACAGATTGCCGGCAGAGCCGGCAGAACGGCAGACTGTCCTACCGGCAAGGTTATCTTTGTGGCCAGTAAAAAGAGTCAAGCCATGAAAGAAGCCCAAAAAGAGATCCTTGCATTAAATGCCATGGCCCAAAAAAGGAGAGATCTTCTATGCTAAAGGAGACACTGACCTTTTTGTGCTGTGAAATATGTAAAAAACCTCAAGGTTTACGTTTTTTACCAATCTGTCAAACCTGTTTAAAAAAATTACCTCAAGCCAACAGACTTTCTCCAAATGTGTACCTGGCATTTTCAGGGGATGTAAACCTATCTTTACCGCTTCTTAGCGGTCTGGCAGCTAGCCGTTATTTTGCCTTGGGTGGTAAGGCAGAAGCAATATTATTTATACCCGAAGAGCTCACCCTTATTTTTGCTATTGCTTGGTTTTTGAATCTGCCTGTAATAGAAACAGTGGAACCAAATATTTTAATAGTTAAGCCAATATATAAAACTGAAAAAAAGCTAAGTTCTTGCCAGTATTTATACATAAAAGATTCTAATTAATGTAAAGTAGAGCAATAGTCCTATTTAAAGAAGGGTAGGAGGGGAAAATAAAGGATAAACGAAATAAATCAAACAGGGAGGTGATGCGACCATGGCCAAGACTATTAAAGTGGAAAAATCATTAGAAAGACGCATAACAGTTAATTTGACTTGGGTTGATTCGGAAGATACCTCCGAAGATAGTAATCGCAATGGTCGTATCTTTGTTTCAGACGGACGGATATATATTGTTCCTCCTAGTGGAGAAGGGTTACCCGGAGTATTAATGCCAGGAACAAGCATTAAAAGGATGTATGTTAACGGTGAAATAGCAAGAGGACCGGTAGAGCCTAAAATGGAACAAAAACTAGAAATAGTCTTTCCATATACTGAACCTTCTTCATCTTTAGCACTTTCGGTTGCTTCAAATGGACTTCAGGCATCAATAGCAGCACGTTTTAATGAGGGATTAATTTATGCTCTTCAAGACACCCCGCCAAGTGAAACACTTACCTTAGTAGCAGTTATTTCGGAGACAGTAAAACCCGAACTTTTTACCAAAGAACAAGTCTTGGCTTTTCTAAAAGAAAATCATATAACTTTTGGTTTGATAGAAGAAAACATCAATTATTTTCTTGAAACTCAAAGTACGGATTTTATAGTAATTGCCAAGGGTATTTCTCCGGTTTTACCGGAGGATGGCCGGATTGATTTCAAGGTTGGTCTGGAGACAGAAATGATTCAAGCCGATGAATCCGAAATCAGAGTCGATTATCGTAATCGTTTTTTCATACCTTCGGTTAAAGAAGGCGATATACTGGCTGAAAAAATCAACGGTGTTGTAGGCAAGCCGGGTAAAAAGGTTACAGGTGAAGAGATTCCGGTAAGATCACCCAAAGAGATTGAGATTAAAGCAGGCAAGGGAGCTAATCTTTCATCAGATGGTAGGTTTGTTTTTGCCTCCCAAGCCGGCCGACCGATCTACAAAAACAAAGTTATCACGGTGGAACCGGTTTTTACCGTGGAAGGGAATGTAGATTTAAAACAGGGCAATGTAAATTTTTCAGGAGATGTCTTGATAAAAGGTGATGTACTGGCCAACTTTGAAGTAAATGCAGGAAGACAGTTAGATATCAAAGGAATGGTTGTTAGGGCTAAGGTTAGATCGAGAGGAAATATGTCAATCGGTGGCAATATTATCTCCAGCAAAGTTATTGCAGCTTCAAGTCAAACTCCTTACCCTGAGATAATTAAGCTCTATGCTAAGATTATTAGTATCTTAAAAAAAATCTCCTTGGGAATAAACCAAATAAAAAGTGTTGCCCAACCTAGCACAATGCCTTCTTTTTATGACGGGCAATATATTACTCAATTAATAGATATGAAATTTAGCGAATTACCATTAGTTATTAAAAGACTAAGTGAAGTTCCCATTGATCCTGAGGATGATTTAGCTCCGATTCTAAAAGAACTAACAGAGGCTTTAACAAGCAAATTAACTGGCTATGGACCTCGCCAGATTCGTGATGTTGAGGAATTAAATAAGTTAGCTGAAAGACTTTTATATGTGGGCCGTGAACTAGAAGAGAGAAGTAAGTTTACTTCAGCCAACCTTTCTTTGCCTTATGCCCAAAATAGTCAAATTGAGGCTACCGGTAAAGTGTTTGTTCAGCGAGGGTGCTATTATAGCCAAATTGTTTCCGGAGAAGGAATTGAGTTTGAAAAAAGCGGCTTTTTCCGGGGCGGCACAATGACTATATTTCAAGGGAATCTCAATGCAGGTACAATAGGATCGCCAGCCGGTGCTAAAACCGAAATAACCATTGTTAAAAACGGTGTCATTAACGCTAAGGAAGTTTTTCCCAATGTACAGGTTTCAATCAATATGAGACGTTATACTTTTTCTAGTGCCTACAAAGATGTCCTAATGCGTATAAATAACGACGGAGCATTGGAATTTGAAGGACTGAAACTGGAAGATTCCTCGGATTTAAGGTAAAGGAGGAAAAAATGTGGATGTGAGGAATTGCCCTCGTTGTGGAAGTATCTTTCTCTACTGCGGTTTTAGATTATGTGAAAACTGCAAAAAGATTGAAGATGAAGAGTTTGAAACAGTAAAAGCTTATCTGAAGGATAACCCGGGTACAACAGTAGAAAAGGTGGCAGCAGATACGGGTGTTTCCAGGCAGCAGATACTATTTTTTATAAGGTCTGGTCGTTTATCGGAAGAAGCAAAAAGTCTCAGTGGAAATGTCTTGTTTTGCGAACGCTGTGAAAAGCCAATTTCACAAGGAAAACTCTGTTTAACCTGCCAAAAAGAACTGACCCAAACTTTTTTGAAAGCTCAAACTAAAAGCAAAGAACAAAAAGTTCAAAAAGACACTGGTACTAACAAAAAAGCTAAGGTCCACTTTCTCGACAAATCTAGAGATAATAAGTAGAAAGAAGCAGCTAGTAGAACATAATATGACCAAAACTAAGCAATTGGCATTTTAAGGCGTTTTATTACTAAGCAATTAAATCGATTTATTTAGTAAATGGACCGTTGAGGTACGGGGAGTGATTTACTAAGATGATTATTAATAAAAATTCTATAAATAGTGCAGCTCATCTTTATCTACAACAGAGTAAGGCCTTAGAAACCAAGAAAAAAAGCAGTGAAACTAAAAAGAAAGCCCCTGAGTCTATAAAAGCAGCCGAAGTATCTCTTTCTCCTGAGGCTAAAGAATTGGCAAAAGCAACTCAAAGTGAAAATAAGGCTAAATTAGAGAAGCTTGCAAGTTTAAAGTCCCAAATTCAAGCAGGCACCTACAAACCTAAAGCAGAAGAGATAGCCGATAGCATTTTAAGACAGTTTTGGGGCGTCAACCAAGAGGATTAAAGAGAAAAGGTTGTCGCCTTTTCTCTTTTTTATTACACTAGGAGGAATAACTAATGTCAGTTTCAAGAAGCGAGTCTGAATTAAAGACATTTGCCAGTCTTGTCGCCGAGACTCGAAAAGCCGTTTTGGCAGAGTGTGAACTGCATAACAAACTGCTCGAAAACGCAGAGTTAAAACAGCAAGTTATCATAGATAGAGATTTAGAAAAACTGCAAGAGCTTACTAGATGGGACGAGGCTATCTTAGAAGAAATTGCCAAATGGGAAGACTATATGGAAAAAGCGGTCAAAGGCCTAGCGTTTTTATGGCGAGAGAGCACTTCAAACTTAACCATGTCTCGCTTACTTGAACTATTAGCTAACGAACCGGGGATACTCTCATCACAGATTGAAGAGATAAAAAAAGAACAAGAACAGTTACAAAAGACTCTCTCTGCTCTTAAAGAAGTGAATGATAAAAACACACTTCTTCTGCGCAGATCACTGGCAGTAGTAAACTACAGTTTAGATGTTATTTTAGGTAGAAAGTCGGAGTCATCTGTTTATGACGAAAAAGGACGTCGTCAAGAAGATAAAAAAAAGAGACTTTTTGACACCCAAGTGTAAACATTTATCGTTTCTTGCAGTATTTATTGGAGGTGGGTTAGACTATGAGGTCTACCTTTTTTGGTCTGGAAATAATGCGCAGTTCTTTACAGGCTCAGAGGCTAGGCCTGGAAGTAACTGCCCATAACATTAGCAATGCTACTACCCCTGGCTATTCACGCCAGGTTATGAATCTAAAAGCAGCCCCTCCTTATCCCTATCCAGGTGCCAATCAAGGTGCCTTGGGTCAGCTAGGGACAGGAGTTGAAGTAACTGAAGTCAAAAGGTTAAGAAATAATTTTGTCGAGTCTCAGATTCGCAAAGAGACTCAAACACTTGGATATTGGGAGAATAAGTCAAGAAACGTTAAACAGATTGAAATGATTATCAATGAACCGACAGAGATTGGCTTATCAGCAAGTTTTGCACGCTACTGGGAGGCCTGGCAGAGGCTAGCTGGAGAAGCTGAAGATATGGGACATAGAGCACCGGTAGCTCAAAGAGCAGCCGAGCTTGCAACAACCTTTAGAAGTACAAGAAACCAACTGATATCAATTCAAAACGATGCTGATCAAACAATTGCGGTTAATGCCAGACAAATTAATGGTCTCGCTCATGAGCTGGCTTTAGTGAACAGACAGATAGCGAAAGTGTCTCTTTTAGAACAAGCACCCAACGATCTTTTAGATAGGCAAGATCAAATCTTAAGAGAGATGTCTGAACTGACCAATATAACTGTTTTGGAAGGTAGACAGCAGACAGTGACGGTACAAATTCAGGGCACATCTCTGGTCGATTATGATAATGTAAACGAAATCGTTATAATTCCACCTAAAGATGACGCTGAAATGACTCGGTTAATCTGGTCCAAAGGTCAATCTCCTGTTTCCTTTACCAACGGTAAAATAAAAGCTC
Source organism: Bacillota bacterium (assembly GCA_036721855.1). GTDB lineage: Bacteria > Bacillota > DTU065 > DTU065 > DTU065 > JAHDNZ01. The sequence continues at coordinate 19,287 of DAIMKF010000012.1, forward strand.
TAATTGATATTAGGGATACTATCTTACCGGATGTTATAGAAGACTTAGATAAGATGGCTAAAGCAATAATTGACGAAACAAACCGTTTACATCAAAAGGGATATGGTTTGAATTTATCGACCGGTAGAAGGTTCTTTTCAGGAAGTAATGCTAGTGATATCAAGGTCATAGATTCAATTTTACAGGATCCGGAAAATATAGCAGCATCAGTTAGATATGAAGCCCCTGGTAACGGGGATAATGCTTTGGCTATTGCTAATATTTTCAAAAAACAAATTATGAATAATAATACAGCTTCTCTGGATTCCTTTTTTGACGGCCTGGTAGCTAAATTAGGAGTTATGGGTCAAGAATCGGATCGTACACTTTTGAATCAGGAAGCATTGGTTCAGCATTTAAATACAGAACAAAACCAATATGCTGCTGTTTCAATTGATGAAGAGATGGCCAATATGATTAAATACCAGCATGCATATACGGCAGCTGCCAGAATGATCTCCACCCTTGATGAAGCCTTAGAAACGATTATCACCCGTATGGGTATAGTAGGGAGGTAGTAATTTATGCGAGTAACACAATCCTCCATGGTTGATAACTTGTTAAAAAATATTAATAACAATTACAGACGTTTAGAGAAGATCCAACAGCAGATAAGCACAGGTTCGACGGTTTTATTGCCATCTGATGATCCGGCCCAGGTAAGTACAATTATGCGGACAAAAAGAGCTATTAATGAGTCTACTCAATTTATCTCTAACGCCGAAAAGGGGATTACCTGGCTTGATTCAGCCGACAGTGCCTTATCTGAAGCTACTAAAGTGTTACAAAGAGCACGAGAGTTACTGGTTCGTGGTAGCACGGGCACAAATAGTACTCAGGATATGGAAATTATCGCCACCGAAATTGATGAACTAATTGATCATCTGGTAAATGTAGCCAATTCTTCCATCAATGGACGTCATATCTTTGCCGGTCAAAAGACCCTGACTCAACCCTATGAATACGATGAAATAAACAGAAGTATTAAATATCATGGTGATAACAATTATATCCAAGTTGAGATTTCACCTGGAATAAAAGAGAACATAGGTGAACCAGGAATAGGAATTTTCGGTAAAGCTGATGATCCTGCCGACAAAGGAATTTTCGCTACTTTACTTCAAGCGGCCAAAGACTTAAAAGACGGACAATCAGTTAATTTTAATATTGGTGATCTAGATCGGGCAATTGAGGATCTATTGCAAAGACAAGCGGCAATTGGGACTAAGTCTCAAGGTATGAGTCTTGCTAAAAATCGTTTAGAAGAGCAAAACATCAATTTTAAAAAGCTCTTATCAGATGCTAAAGATGTTGATATAGCAAAAGCCAGTATTGAGCTTATGACTTCATCTTATGTGCATATGATGTCTTTGCAGGTTGGAGCAAGAATAATCCAGCCATCTTTAGTGGATTTTTTAAGCTAAATCATATGTTACTTTAATAATTTCATAAGCGCTTTAGACCAAAAAGAGTCCCAAGCAGCCTTTAATTTTCTGGGGTTTGGCCCGATTAGATAAACAAGAGGACATTAATTTTAGTGGCTCTAGTTTCTCTAATACTAAATTGAAAGCTGGGGTGAAAGTATGGAGATTAAACTTGATAATCAAAGGTTATCAATTCATGACAGAGCACAAGAAATAAGAAATAGGCTGGGGAATGAAAAAGTTAAGGCAGTGCAAAACAAAACTAAAGAAATTGAAGAAAAAGACGAAAACAGTTTGGATAGTTCAATAGAGATAGCAGATAAGCTAGCTATAGCTTTTAATAAAGCTATCAAGTTTCAGATCCATGAAAAAACTGAACAGGTATATGTTGAAATTGTAGATAAAGAGACAGGTGAAGTAATTAAGCAGATTCCTCCCGAAGAGATGATTAAAATCGCCGTAAGTGTGAAGGAGTTTTTGGGTCTAATTGTAGATGAAAAGGCTTAGGAGGTGTGAGGTATGAGTATGAATTTTCTAGGTATTGGTTCTAATATGGATATGCAATCTATCGTAGATTATCTAATTGCTCTAGAAAGAAGACCTATTATTCGCTTCGAAAATCAAAAAAAGGATTATACCTCTAAACAAACCATTTGGCGCGAGGTTAACACTAGATTAAGTGCTTTAAGTTCATCCCTTGATGGAGTAAAATTATCGAGCGATTTTGACAAAATTAAAGCTACATCATCCGATGACAAAATTTTGACGGTTACGGCAAACGTCGGCGCTGTTTTTGGAGAGTATGAAATTGAGGTTATTCAACTAGCAAAAGCCCAAAAAGTTATATCAAATCAGTGCAATGAAGAAATTATTGAAGATGTTGTATTGAATATTAATGGCAAGACTGTTACGGTTGAAGCTTCCGAAGCTGATCCTCAAACAATTATTGATGTTGCCAGAGCAATAAATAATACCAAAGATATAGGTGTTAATGCATCTGTGGTAGATAATTATTTGGTTTTTGAAACCAGCGCTACTAATACAACCATGAATTTTGATGGTGAGAACAGTTTTTTAACTACCATAGGTGTTTTAGATGAGTCGGGTCAAATAGTAGCAGACAAGGAGATTCAAGCAGCAACCGGGGCGATTGTAAATATTAACGGCATTGAGGTTAAACGTGACAGCAATATAATCGAGGAAGCCCTTTTAGGTGTCAAAATAACTCTTAAAAAAGAGAGCTCCGACAAAGTAGACATTACGATAGATAATGATGTAGATGCCATCTTTAATAAGATCAAAGGGTTTATAGACGAGTATAAAAAAGTGCAAGAATATTTAGATACGCAAACCTTCTTTACCAAAGGAACAGGCGACAAACCAAATTCTACCGGCCAGCTTTTTGGAGACAGCACAGTTTCAGTACTAAAGACTAGATTGAGATCGGCTTTTACCGGAGCGGTTGATGGTATCGCTGAAGGTAACTTAAGGATGCTGGCTCAGATTGGTATTGATGTTGACAAAACCGGAAATGTCAAATTTGATGAAGCTAAACTTAAAGAGGCTATTAAAGAAAAACCTGCTCAGGTGGCTGAACTCTTTGTTAAAAAAGATACAGGGCTTACCTCCAGGATACAGACATATGTCAAAAGCTATACTGAGTATGCTGGTATTATAGATACTAAGGTCCAAAGCTACGATAATCGTATTAAAGATATTGAACAGAGTATACAGCGCTTAGATGAAAGGGTGGAAATGAGAAGACAGACCTTAATCAGGCAATTTACGGCTTTAGATAAAGCTCTATCTAGTAACTATGATCAAAGTGCCTGGCTGAGCACTCAATTACAACAGTTAGTATCTTTTAAAAAGAGTTGAGGAGTGTTAAAAAGTGAGAGGTTATGATCCTTATGCACAGTACAAAAAGACCAAAGTAGAAACTTCCAGCCCGGCTGAACTTATAACCCTGCTTTATGATGAGGCGGTGAAATCTTCCAAGTTGGCTATTAAGGCTATTGAAGATAAAAAGCCTGAGATGGCCCATGGTAATATTCTCAAAGTGCAGGATATATTAGACGAGTTGTGCTTTTCTATCGATAAAGAAAAAGGGGGAGAGATTGCCGAGAATCTTCTCTCGCTTTACGATTATATGAAACATAAATTAGTTGAAGCCAATATTAAAAAAGATTCTAGTCTTGTAAGCGAGGTCTGTCAAATGATTGAAGAACTTAGAACAACCTGGCAAGAGGCAACTAAGGCAGGTATAAAAGGCAATGGCTGAATCATTTAATTGTTTTATGGAGGCCATAAATAAAAAATGCGATTATCTAAACGCCATAAAAATTGCTTTAGAAAAGCAGTTGGATTCGGCAAAAGCCAGTGAATGGACAGAGTTCAATCGCTTAGCTGACCAAATTAATAGTTTAATTAATCAGGTAGATGAGCTTGATCTGTTTATTAAGGAGAAGTACGAACATATACAGTCTCTTCAAGATGCTGACAAGCTTTGGGGAGAGGAAAAAGCAGCTAGAATTCGTGTAATAAATGATGAAATGCAAACTCTAGTGGAAGAATCACTCAAGCTGCAAAAATGTTCAGATGTCCCTTTAATAAACCAAAAGGAACAAGCGTTAAAAGAATTACAGGTATTGGATCTAAGAAAAGATACCTTAAAGGCCTATAGAAGGCCGTCACACTATTATAAATCGATACCAAGGTTTATTGATAAAGAAAAATAAGAACACTTTTTTGGTTATTTTGCCAATTTTACCCTCTCTGACACTAATTAATAATGATTTTTGGTTGCTAATATTCGACACTAGTCGACAACATATTACTCAAGTCAAGTTATAGCAACTACTAACAGAGATATTGGCAATATTTGACATAATACCTCGACTGTTATAACTTTAATATGAAATTGTTTTTCGAGTATTAGCCATGTAAGTAGGAGGTATTTGTAAGAAAATGCAGGGTAAAGTCAAATGGTTTAACAATGAAAAGGGATATGGATTTATAGAGCCCTCCGACGGGGGTGCAGATGTATTTGTTCACTATTCAGCAATTACAGGTGATGGCTACAGGTCTTTAGAGGAAGGACAGGAAGTAGAATTTGAAATTGTTCAAGGTGTACGTGGACCACAAGCTTCAAATGTTAAAAAAAGCTAATTTGGGTTATAAGGAGGCTACCAGCCTCCTTTTTGTGTTTAATATTTCCTAGAGTGGGTAATAAATATATAGAAGGAATCTAGTTATTGCTCCATTTTCTTTATGAGAGGGAGTGGGTGGTGTGAAAATCACAGTATCAGGGAGAAATATTGTAGTTACCGATGCTTTAAGGGCCTATGTGGAAAAAAGGGTTGGTAAACTAGAGCGTTATTTAAAAGGTTTTAACAAGGAAGTAGAGGCTAATGTTATCTTAAGTGTGGAAGGTAATTTTCAAATTGTTGAAGTCACAATTGAGCTCGGTGGTATTATTATAAGAGGCGAAGAACGTACTAATGATATGTACACTTCAATAGACAATGTGGTAGAAAAGTTAGAACGTCAAATTAGAAAGTATAAAACACGTGTTAAACTCAAAAACAGACAGGATACTAGAGAGGCAATCAAAGAGATAAACCAAAGGCTTTTAGAGATTCCCGATAACGCTGACTTAGAAGAAGAGATAAAGATTGTCAAAAGGAAAAAATTTGCACTCAAACCAATGACAGTAGAAGAAGCAGTAATGCAGATGGATTTGCTTGGGCATGACTTTTTTGTCTTTTTAGATGGTGATGACAACCAGATACGAGTAGTTTATAAAAGAAAGGATGGCAACTACGGTTTAATCGAACCGGAATTAGCCTAGTGATAAATTATGGAAGGAAAAGCTTGGGATCCAGTGTAAGCACTGGATCCCAAGCTTTTTTTAGTTAAGTAAAAAGTGTGTAATGTTTTTATGATTTCGTGCTTTTTAAAAATTTTCTTCATCTGGCGCATACTATCGATCTGATAATCAGTGTGGAAGCCAAATGTTTCATGTAAATCATCAGTAAAGTCAGTTCTGGTGTAGCATGGTATGTAGCCCTCACCTTTTGCTTCCAGGAAGTTTATCTCTCTCAATCCGTTAATGATTTCGTGACAGGTATACTTTTCATTCAGTTTCTTTTCAAGGAGTCTGTAGATGACTAAGGCAATAAAGCAGGTTGCAAAATGAGCTACTATCATGTCATCCCGGCTTAAGAATACCCGTCTGGCTCTGAATTCGCTTTTCATGATCTGGAAACACTCTTCAATTTCCCAGCGTCTTTTATTTATCCTGACAATCGCAGAAGTATCCTAGAGAGGCAATCAAAGAGATAAACCAAAGACTTTTAGAGGTTCCCGATAACGCTGACTTAGAAGAAGAGATAAAGATTGTCAGAAAGAAAAAATTTGCACTCAAACCAATGACAGTAGAAGAAGCAGTAATACAGATGGATTTACTTGGGCATGACTTTTTTATCTTTTTAGATGGTGTGACAACCTATAAAAGAAATGATGGCAACTATTTTTAATCGAACCGGAATTAGCCTAGTAATAAATTATTTTTGCTTTAGTTACAAATAATTTGTCTAGGTTAAATTTAACCGGCAAATAGTGAGAACTAGAGGTTATATGGTATAATATTAACGGTTCTATTTAGCCCTAATTGGGGCTAAGGATTATTTCCACATGCTAATAAAGCGGGAGACTCGTTTGGAGCAACTTATTTAACCGCAAACAGCGAGGAGGTATTGGTATTTGATAAAGTTTATTAAAAAACTATTTGATCCAGAGGTCAAAGACTTAGCTCGTTTAACGGAGATGGCTAAAGAAGTCAATAATTGGGAAACAGAGATGCAAAAACTAAGCGATGAGCAACTAAGTCAAAAAACTACTGAATTTAAAAATCGTCTCTATCAGGGTGAAAGTCTAGCCAGTTTACTTCCAGAAGCTTTTGCTGTTGTGCGGGAAGCATCTGTAAGAACTCTGGGCATGAGACATTTTGACGAGCAGATTGTAGGTGGGATAGCTCTACATGAAGGCAAGATAGCAGAGATGAAAACAGGTGAAGGCAAAACTCTCGCCGCAACTTTGCCTGTCTACTTGAATGCTTTAGAAGGTAAAGGTGTTCATGTTGTAACAGTTAACGATTACCTGGCTCGCAGAGACGCAGACTGGATGGGTGCTATTTATAGATATTTAGGCCTAAGTGTGGGCTGTATCTTGCATGGACTTAGTTTTGAAGAAAGAAAACTAGCCTATAGTGCCGATATAACCTATGGAACAAACAACGAATTCGGTTTTGATTATTTAAGAGATAATATGGTGCTTAGAGCTGAAGATATGGTACAAAGGGAATTGCACTATGCCATTGTCGATGAAGTCGACAGTATTCTTGTCGACGAAGCACGCACACCTTTGATTATTTCCGGCAGTGCCGATGAATCTACAGAACTATATAATCGCTTCGCTAAAATAGTGCCACGGTTAAAAAAAGAAGAAGATTATACGATTGATGAAAAAGGTAAGACTGTCGCCATAACCGAAAACGGTGTTGACAAAGTTGAAAGAGAATTGGGTGTGGATAATCTCTATGACCCAGAAAATATCGGTTTAACCCATCATTTAAATCAGGCCTTAAGAGCTCAATATATTATGAAACGTGATGTCGATTATGTCGTAAAAGATGGAGAAGTTGTGATTGTTGATGAATTTACAGGACGTATGATGCCTGGCAGACGTTATTCAAACGGATTGCATCAGGCCATAGAAGCTAAAGAAAATGTAAAGGTAGCCTCTGAGAGCAGAACACTTGCTAGTATTACCTTTCAAAATTACTTCCGCATGTATCAAAAACTAGCGGGTATGACCGGTACTGCTAAGACCGAAGCAGAAGAGTTTCTAAAGATTTATGGGCTTAGAGTTTTAGAGATTCCAACTCACAAGCCAATGATTAGAATAGATTATCCTGATGTTGTTTATAAAAATGAAGTTGCCAAGTTCAAAGCAGTCATAGAAGAAATAAAAGAGATGTACCAAAAAAAGCGACCGGTTTTAGTTGGAACCATCTCCATTGAAAAGTCTGAACTATTAAGTGAGATATTGAAAAGACAAGGTATACCGCATAAAGTTTTAAACGCCAAACACCACGAACAGGAAGCTGAAATTGTGGCCCAAGCCGGTCGTATTGGAGCCGTAACTATTTCTACTAACATGGCCGGACGAGGCACAGATATTATTTTAGGTGGTAACCCCGATTTTTTAGTTAAAGAACAATTGAAAAAAGCAGGGTGGGCTGCCGATGTAATTGCAGCGGCCAGTGAAAAGGTTCCCAGCGAAATACTTGCACGTGGGCTCAATATCTCAATAACAGAGTTAAAAGAGTTGCAATCTAACTACAACGAACTTTTCGAAGAAGCTAAAACCCTACTGCAATTAGAACAGAAAAAAGTTATCGAGCTAGGTGGTTTGCATATTATTGGGACAGAAAGACATGAAAGTCGACGTATTGACAACCAATTGAGAGGACGTTCCGGTCGTCAGGGAGATCCTGGGTCATCCAAGTTTTTTGTGGCTCTAGAAGACGAACTGATGCGTCGTTTTGGCAGTGATCGTTTTGTTAGTCTTATGGAAAAACTAGGTTGGGAAGATGATATCCCAATTGAACATCAACAAGTAACCAAAGCTATTGAAAATGCTCAAAAACGTGTAGAGTCTTGGAACTTTAGCATACGCAAGAATGTTTTAGAGTACGATCAAGTGCTTAACAGGCAACGTGAAGCTATCTATTCTTTACGCAAGGAGTTCATGTTGGGTTCTGACGGTTATACTGTCCTTCTTAGAATGATCAAAGATGCAGTGGATAACATTCTTAGTTTTAATACTCTAGATATCGATAACGCGTCAGAATGGCCGTGGGATACATTTCAGGCAAATTTCAAAGATATCATGGGTCGCTATGATACTGGTCTACAAGAGCTACTAACACAAATGAGAGAGTCTTATAAAAACGATCTAAGTAGCGATGTTTTTAACGATGCCGCCACCAAGTTTACTGATCTAGTAACCAAAGCTCTTAAAACCAGAGAGCAGGAATTAAGCAGTTCACTTTTTCAAGAACTATCTCGGGTAGTTACTTTACGCACTGTAGACCAAGCTTGGATGGATCATCTAGAAAACATGGATGATCTTAAAGATGGTATCGGCCTTAGAGCTTATGGACAGATGAATCCTATTATTGAATATCAAAGAGAGGCTTCACGCCTTTTTGAGGCAACTTTAGCCCGTATAGATGAAGAAACAATACGTACTCTTTTACATCTAAGACTGGCCAATGAAGACGATGTAAAGACGGCCGAAGCTAAAGAAAAAGCTAGACTCGCTGCAATTAGCACCAATAAAGAAGCAAACCAAAAGACTCCTAAACGAGTGGGCAAAGAGCCGGGACGTAATGAACCTTGCCCTTGTGGTAGTGGCAAGAAGTATAAAAAATGTTGTGGTAGATAGGAGTGGGGAAAATGAATTTAGAAATGATCCCTGTTATCAGAGAAAGAATCAGGGAAGTAGAGAAAGTAACCTTTAGTTTGGGTGAATATCTTTGAAAATAGTAAGATTGATCAGCGTATAGCTAAGCTAGAAAAAGAAGTCATAGAACCTGATTTTTGGTTAGATCAGCGTCAAGCACAAGCTAAAACCAAAGAACTTACCCATCATAAAGAAAGTAAAACTAAACTTCATAAACTTAAAAAGGATGTTGAAGATCTAAAAGTTCTTCTGGAACTGGCTGAATCGGAGACCGATGAAGGGACTCTTAATGAAGCAATATCAGAGAGTGAAAGATTAAGTAAACTAGCTGATCACTACGAACTAGAGATGCTTTTATCCAAACCCTATGATGCTAATGATGCTTTGCTTACAATACATCCTGGGGCCGGTGGTACTGAATCTCAAGACTGGGCAAGCATGCTCTATAGGATGTATACAAGATGGGGTGAAATCTATAATTACAAAGTGGAAGTGTTGGATTTTTTACCGGGAGAAGAAGCAGGTATAAAATCAGTTACCTTATCTATTTCAGGTCCATATGCATATGGTTATCTCAAAGCAGAAGCTGGAGTACACCGTTTAGTAAGAATTTCACCTTTTGATTCGGCAGGACGTCGCCACACATCCTTTTGTTCTGTTGATGTCATTCCTCAAGTTTCAGATGATAGTGAGCTAGAGATCGACCCCAAGGATTTACAGGTTGACACCTATCGCTCAGGAGGAGCAGGAGGTCAGCATGTGAATAAAACGGACTCTGCCGTACGTATTACACATCTACCTACTGGTATAGTTGTTCAATGCCAAAATGAAAGATCACAACATTCTAATAAAGAAACAGCTCTGAATATGTTAAAATCAAAACTTTTGGCACTTAAAATAGAAAAACAGGAAGCAGAACTAGCGACACTCAGAGGAGATAAAGTGGAAAACACCTGGGGCAGTCAGATACGATCTTATGTTTTTTGTCCTTATACAATGGTAAAAGACCACAGGACAGGTATCGAGACTGGTAATATCGAATCAGTCATAGATGGCAATATTGAAGAGTTTATTGAGGCTTATTTGAGGATGAAATGATTGAGGGATGTTTAAATGGTAAAAAAAAAGAAGCCGGGTAAGTTATTTTTGCCCGGCCTGACAATTATTCTCTTATTTCTTACAATTGAATTTTACCTACCTTCTTTAATTACCGATCAACTTACTAAGGCTATGACCGTTTACTTTTACCATTTTAAGGAGCTAGAGGTGCATCAAAGAACTCTTCCCGGAGGGTTATTGCTTTTGGGACAGATTAAAAATCTCTCTATTAAAGGAACGGAGCTTGAGGCGAAACAATATACAGTAACTAGGTTTTTAATGGAAGCCGACAAAATTCAGATCTCAATTCTAGATCTGATTTTAAATGGTAGATTCAATATCTCTAAAGGTAAAGGGCGAGTGGCATTATCGTTAAGTGATAAAGAACTGGATCGTTACTTACATCGGTTTTTTATCGAAGATCCCTACAATGAAATATGTCTTTCTTTAACTAAAGATGGTCCTAGTATCCAAGGTCAGTTTGAGGGCGAACAGTTCTACCTAGATTGTGTCTTTACGGTTGAAAGAAATAGTATAATCTGTCTTAATCCACATAAAATGGTAGCTACAAATTCCAATACGGCTTCAATTATGGACAAACTTAAGAAACTGGCAGGTTATTCTCTTGATTTAGGAAACTTAGGGATACCTCTTATAATTGATGAGCTTACCGTAGCCGACGGTTATTTATATGTCTTTGCTTCTATTGGTAGCTGAAGGCAGGAATAAGCTGGCTTTTGTGGAAAAGTTCTTTAAGCTAGGTGGAGGTGATAACATGGCTATTGCCAAAAAAGACGAACAATCCAAGGAGATACAAATTGTTGTTTTTAAACTTGGCTCTGAATTATTTGCTTCTGATATACACCCGGTCAAAGAGATTAGACGGGTCGATGAAATAACACCTGTGCCACAGGCACCTGACTTTGTGGAAGGAATTATTAGCCTAAGAGGTCAGATATATCCGGTTATCGATTTAGGAAAAAGATTTAACAAAAGACAGTGTGAGTTAACTAACGATAGCCGAATCATTGTAATTGACATCCCCGGCTCAAGGTACGGTATGATCGTGGATTCGGTTACGGAAGTTCAAAGAATCAAAAGAGATGATATTGAGGCCCCACCAGAGTTAGTAACCCGTGGTTCTCAAAAATTCCTTCAGGGTGTAGCTAAAAGAGATGAGAAGCTTATTCTTTTAGTTGATGTTGAAAAGATCCTTTCCGAGGGAGAAAAGAATGAATTAAAAAAAGCTGAGATTGCCTAAGGTGGAGAGTGAGAAATGGCTGTTAAGCTCGATATTAATCAACGCATTCAACTGCACTCACCAACTCTAGATAGAAATAGTAAAAAATATTATCCAAGTCGTATAGAAGAAAAAGACGCCGATTCACTTTATATCGCTGAACCATTAGATGGGACAGTTCCTGTCTATATTCCAATTGGACAGGAAATCGAGGTTATCTTTAATGATGAAAAAGGGACCTATCTTTTTAAAACAAAAGTCTTAGGTAGAGTTGAAAGAAACATACGCTTGTTGCGTATAACTATGCCCGAAGCGGTAGAAAAGATCAATCGCCGAGATTTTTTTCGCCTACAGGTTTTTATTCCCTTTACATTTAGGGTTTTATCGGAAGAAGTATATCGCTATGGTTTCCCGGAAAAACAAGCTGCGATTAAAGGCACTGTACTTAAACCACATGTGCTAAAAGAAGAAGCAGATAAGCTAGAGGGTATTGTCAAAGATATTAGTGGTGGAGGAGCCCTAGTGGCAGTCTCGGAGAAAATCGATCTCAAAGTAGGCCATCACTTGGAAATGTGGCTTCCTATCGCCTATGAAGAAGAACCTGTTTATCTTTGGGCAGATGTCGTTAGAATACTTCCCAATCCCGATGCAACTCGCTGGAATAAGGATATCGGCATTACTTTTAGTAAGATCAATGAAAGAGACCGTGATAATATTATTTCTCATATTCTAGCTCTGCAAAGAGCTCTTTTACAAAAAGGAACTATGCAGGCAGATAATGATGTGTAGGACTGCTACAGAGGCAGTCCTTTTTACAAGGAGGAGCTAGTATGAAAAAAGGCTCAACTTGGTTTATTCTCTTAGGAATCATCTGTGCCTTATATGGGATTTGTTCGCGTTATCGCATTGAAAAGGCTGATAGAACCGTTGAGCTTGTAGTAGATGGAGATGCACTGAGATCTTATGCTACCGAAAATAGTTATCAAATAGAGACAATGCTAAAAGAATTACTTGATATTGGAATTGGAGCTTTTGCCGTACCAGAGATTGATCTTGCAGAGGCTGCATCTTATAAAGAGGTCACTGTTATCCCGGGAACATATCTCTTGCTTTCTAATATAGAAAATCTTCCATCCATAGATCCACGTAAACTCTATATTCTAGATCAGCCTTTAGGTCCGGTAAGTCAAAGAATGGGGCTTTTAGGCCAAAGTTTTATTCTAGAAGATAATTTGTTATGGGAGTTTAGCGAAGCTTATCCTGTCTTGATTACAAGAAGAAAAGAAGCAAGCAGAGAACCGACAACTTCTGTCTGGGATGAAGCACTGCATCCTGATTACGATTTATTACAGACAGCCAACGACACAAATTTTCGTATTATTAGTCGTATTCAAAATCCATTTTTTAATAATCAAACTAATTTAAGTTATGTATTGTCTCAATGGCAAGGCAAACAAAATTTAATAATCTTTGCCGGGAAAGAAGTTCTTGGTTATCCGGATAATATAACCGAGGTAGCCTTAATGATTAAAGATAAAACATGGGGTTTAATCGAATTTGCAAATCAATATGGGGAGAAGGATCTAGCCAGACTAACTAATTACAATGTGGTCAGAGTGCATAGCATTACTCCTCAGGAGATAAAAAAAATTGATCCCCTTAAGGCACACGAGAGATACCTAAGAGCGGTACGAGAGCGTGGAGCTCGAGTTATATATTTTAGACCTTTTCCCAAACTAAGCTGGCAAGAAAATTTAACCAGTTTTAAGTCGCTAAAAGAAGACTTAGTACAAGAAGGTTTTCAGATAGGAGCTGCCATTCCCAAACCATTTTTCAAAAGTTCTTTTTTAGTCTTTTGGCCGGTTGTGTTGGGAATTGTTATATGCGGCATAGAGCTTATGTTACTTTTGGGTTTTAATAAGAGTTTTTCGTTATATACAGGGATTACTTTTTTACTTTTAATTACCGGTTTGTATTTTAAAGGCTATACAGTTTTGGCCAGACAAATAGCTTCTTTTGGAGCAGCTGTTGTATTTCCGGCTTTGGCCATAGGTAAAGTGGCTCAAAACATTAACAAAGGGAATAATAGATTACTATGCCAGCTACTTACCGTTTTTGGTTATACAATAATAGGTGTTTTATTTATAACCGCGTCACTTTTGGATCTGCGTTTTATAATCAAGGTAGATCAGTTTCTAGGTGTTAAATTAATGCATATTTTACCCCCATTGCTATCGCTTTGGATTTGTATTCGCTTACTAGGTTTTACTTGGAGCAAAAAGAAACTTATGAGTTTTTTCTATCCTGTAACCTGGAGCCATGTTTTAATTATAGTTTTGATCCTAGGAGCTGGTTTTATCTATATCGGACGCACCGGACACGATTGGGGGTTGCCGGTCCCAAAAGCAGAGGAAAACCTGCGGATTTTTTTAGAAAAAGTGTTTTTAATTCGACCAAGACTCAAAGAAGCCTTTATTGGTCATCCTGTTTTAGTGCTAGCCTTAATAATTGCAGCCCTTACCCCTTCAGTCTGGTATCTACCGTATCTGCTTGCCGTAGGGTCAATTGGCATTACTTCAGTACTCAATACATTTAGTCATGCACATACACCGCTTTTGGTTTCTTTAATACGGACAGGCTGGGGCTTTTTAATTGGTGCAGTCATAGGTGTTTTGGTTTTTTACCTTTTAAAACTAACAGCGAGGAAGATTATGCGTGGCTAGAATACTTCTCTTTGGTTATTATGGCTTTGGCAACTTCGGTGATGAATTGCTTCTGGCAACAATTAAAGAACATTTATGTGATCATGATTTAACAGTTATAAGCGGCAATTGCCAGCAAACTGAAAAGTTACATCAACTTAAAGCTATTTCACGCAAACAGTTTTGGCTAAACCCCGGTTCTTTTGATCTCTTTTTGGTTGGAGGAGGAAGTATCTTTCAAAACATTACCAGTAACCGTTCTTTAATCTATTACCTCTATTCCCTTAAAAGGGCTCAACAGTTAGGTATGGATGTTTACTTAATGGCACAAGGCCTAGGACCTTTGAGAGGTACTTGGGCAAAGCAGGCCCTAAAAAGCCTTAAAGGCATTCCTCTTACGGTACGGGATAGAAAATCTTTGGTTCTAGCTCAAAACTGTGGGCTTAAAGCAGACTTAGTCGCTGATTTGGCTTTGAGTTACAGCAATTACCCTCCAAAAGGCAAGGGAGAAATAATAGGCGTAGCTCTTAGAGATGGGTTTAGTATTAATCATAAACTAGATTGGCTCTTATCTTTTAATAAAGAGATAAGATTATTTGCTTTTCATATTAAGGACTATGAGTTATGCTTAAAGGTGGCACGGCTTTTACCACGCGCTCACATAGTGAAAATGGAAAGACTTGAAGATTTGGAATATTTTTCAGACTTGAAGTTTTTATGGGGAATGCGTATGCATTCTCTAATAGCAGCCTTGGCTATGGGAATACCTGCTCTTGGTATCAGTTATGATCCTAAAGTCACAGCCTTATGCGACGAAGCGGGGCTTAAGTGGCATCTACCCCAAGTAACACCCCAGAAGGAGTGGATCAAAAGTGTTGACTCAGGCATCCTTATTAAAAGATCAGAAACTGCCTGGCAGCTTTTTAGAAGCTACACCGAGGCAGGAACTTCTGGGTATTCCGTTTGATGTAGTTAATACTTTGGAAGCTAAAGAAATAATTAGTTATTTTATTGAGCAAAAAAAAACAGCTTTGGTTTTTACACCCAATGCTGAAATTATTGTCAAGGCTTATGCAGACAAAGAGTTTTTTGATATCTTAAAACGTGCCGAATTAATTGTACCTGATGGTTCAAGTTTATTGTGGGCGGCCAAAGTACTTAAAAAACCGCTTAAAGCAAGAGTAACCGGGATTGATTTGATGCAACTTTTGCTAAAGGAAGCAGAAAAAAAATGCTGGACTGTATTTTTTTTGGGGGCCCAAAAAGAGGTAATAGAGATGGCCGTTTTTAACACTAAAAAAAACTATCCCAGCCTAAGATTAAAAGGCTACCATCATGGCTACTTTACCGATGATACACTCCCTCTTCAAGCTATCAACCAAGTAAAACCCGATCTATTATTTGTAGGTATGGGAGCTCCAAGACAAGAACGCTGGTTATATCAGTATAAGGATCTTCTTGAATGTGGTGTAGCTATGGTAGTCGGTGGTAGCTTTGATATTTTGGCAGGAACAACAAAACGAGCGCCCCTTTGGATGCAAAAAAGAGGTTTGGAATGGCTATATCGTTATCTACAAGAGCCCAAGAGAATAAAAAGAAGTTTTCTCTTGCCTCGTTTTGTAGGATTAGTTATATCCGAAAAGAAAAAATTATTAAAAGAAGAAAAATGCTTACCTTAAATTCAGGGATGTAATTTTTAATACTGAGGCAACTTTTAAAAACAATTAAAACAGGAAAGAAAAATACCAAAGATATTTTGAAATAATTGGTGACACATAAGATGATAGAAGCGTAAGTTTAGAAATAAAAGGAGGTGAGCCTGCTACTTGACAAACTAGCCAGCTAAACTATAACTAACAGCAGAGATTTAAACCGAGCCTGAGGATAGTTTAAGTTGTTTAGACTAATCAAAAACAGTATACAACTTAAGCTACGGATAGTTAGCCAAACTTCTTAGATAAAAATTATTAGTTTGGTATGAGGCAATTAGTTATAGGTGGGATCAATTTTCTGGTTTTTTTTGTCTTATTAAGTTAGTGGCAGGATCAAATTTGGCATCCCGTTTAGGCAGAGAGATTGTCCGTATGGCGGGGGTTTTAGCCGGAACAACAATACTAGCGTTGAGCCTAGTTCTGTTTTTGGTTCCCAATAAAATCGCACCCGGTGGAGTTAGCGGTCTGGCCACAGTAATTTATCACCTTACTGATGTGAGTGTGGGCCTTATTATGCTGGCCATTAACATACCACTGTTTTTAATTGGTATTAAGCATTTGGGATTTATTTTTGGCTTGCGAACTATAGTTGCTACGGTATATCTATCAGTTTTAGTTGACATATTACAAAAATACCTCAGTCCTGTGACACATGATCCACTTTTGGCGACACTATATGGTGGTATAATAATGGGCATAGGGCTTGGTCTGGCCATTAATAATGGCGGCACAACCGGAGGTACGGATCTGGCAGCGGTTTTACTGCATAAGTATCTCAAATTATCGGTTGGTACTACTTTACTAATCTTGGATGCAATTGTAATATTCATTGCCGGTTTGTTTTTCAATTTGGAACTGGCTATGTACAGTGCGTTGACTCTTTTTATTTCCACCAAATTGCTTGATTTGATGCAAGAAGGCTGGCATTATGCCAGAGCTGCTTATATTATCTCGGATAAGTCCACAGAAATAGCCCAGGTTATTATGGACAAACTGGATAGAGGAGTAACTAGTTTTTATGGCAAAGGGATGTTTTCAGGCCAGGACAAAAATATTCTTTATGTAATCTGTTCCCGGGCAGAAATATCCAGCTTAAAAGATCTTGTAAGCGCTATAGATCCGGATGCATTTATGGTAATTGGCGAAGCAACCGAGGTACTTGGTGAAGGTTTCAGACGCTATAAAAGCCCAAACGACTGATAACGAGGTGTAGAGTATGGATGAGAAAACATATAATGAACTTCAAGAGATAGCTAGGCAGTCTAGAGCATGGATTATCAGAGCTCTGGCTGAATCTAATTCAGGGCACCCAGGTGGCAGCCTATCCGCTGCTGACATTTTAACCTATCTTTACTTTCATGCAATGAACATTATACCTGAAAATCCATCTGATCCGGACAGAGATCGTTTTGTTTTATGTAAGGGTCATGGAGCACCTGCACTTTATACAAGTTTAGCTTTGCGAGGCTATTTTCCTAAAGCAGAACTCCTTACTTTAAGAAAGATAGGCAGCAGACTTCAAGGTCATCCGGATACCAGGAAACTTCCCGGTATTGACGCTTCCACCGGTTCTTTAGGGCAAGGCCTTTCTATTGCCAATGGTATGGCTCTAGCCGGCAGATTAGATGGCAAAAGCTATACGGTCTATGCTTTGTTAGGTGACGGAGAGACTCAAGAAGGACAGGTCTGGGAAGCTCTTATGACGGCTTGTCATTATCAGCTCAGTAACATTATTACTTTTTTAGACTACAACCATCTGCAAATTGATGGACGTATTGAAGATGTAAAAAGCGGTGGTAACTTTGCGAGCCGTTTTAGGTCCTTTGGTTGGCATGTACTTGAAGTAAACGGCCATGATTTTAAGGCTATCGATGAAGCTGTTATAGCTGCCAAACAAGAAAAATATGCTCCGAGCATAATTATTGCCCATACTATTAAAGGCAAGGGTGTAGCTTTTATGGAAGGCAAAGTCCAATGGCATGGTAAAGCGCCAGACAAAGAACAGGCTATAGAAGCGTTAAAACTCCTCGGCGCTAGTTGGGAGGAGATCTAAATGTCAAAAAAGGCAACCAGAGAAGCTTATGGAGAAACATTGGTGGAGTTAGGCCATCTTTATGATAATGTTGTGGTTTTAGATGCCGATCTAAGTAAGTCCACTAAAACCGAGCTATTTGCTAAAGAGTTTCCAGAGAGGTTTTTCCAAATGGGAATTGCCGAGCAGGATATGCTCGCTACAGCCGCAGGCTTAGCACTGTGTGGCAAGGTTTGTTTTGCCAGCACCTTTGCCATCTTTGCTACCGGACGTGCTTTTGAACAGATTAGAAATTCTATTGCTTATCCAAAACTAAATGTTAAAATATGTGCTACTCATGCCGGGGTTACCGTGGGAGAAGACGGTGGCAGCCACCAAGCTATAGAAGATATGGCTCTTATGAGAGCGATACCAAATATGACAGTTGTTATTCCCGCTGATGCTATAGAAACAACCAAAGCTCTCCATGCTATATATAAACATGATGGTCCTGTTTATTTTAGACTCGGTCGCCCTGCGGTACCATTAATTTATAATGATGATTTTGAATTTAGAATTGGCAAGGCTAATAAACTTAGAGAGGGAACAGATGCGGCTATAATTGCTACAGGTATTATGGTAGCTTTGGCACTTGATGCGGCCAAGATCCTTGCAGTTGAAGGTCTAAATGTTCAAGTTTGGGATATGGCTACAATAAAACCTCTTGATTTGGAGGCTATTAAAGAAGCAGCTATGACTGGTGCTATTGTTACTGCTGAAGAACATTCGGTAATTGGAGGCTTAGGTAGTGCCGTGGCCGAAGCTTTGGCTAAACATGCACCTACTTTAATGAATTTTGTTGGACTAAACGATTGCTTTGGTCAATCAGGAACTCCTGAAGAGCTACTTGAGGCTTATAATTTAACTGCGGATAATATTGCTAAAAAGGTGATTGAAGTTGTGGCTAAAAAGTCCTCGTCATAGACGAGGACTTCATTAAGATCCTAAGCTTTTTTGGAGGGTTAACAAGCTGCTTGGAGAAAGATTTAGAAGAAGAAAAAGTCAGTATCCCTTAGGGTTATTCTATGTCTAGTAAAAGTAATAACCGATAGTGTTGTTTAACAAGCTTTCTTAGTTATTCGCTCGATAGTAAAATTATAAAAATAACCTAAGAACAATTGCTTATAACAAATTGAATTGCTAGCTATAGAAAAGTAAAAAGTGTTAAACGTCTATAATTAAGATTGGTAGTAAGTATAGCTAGAAAAAGCAGTTCTTCCAAAAAAGGGGGAGAGATTGATGGCACAAATGCCCCTTGTCTACTTTAGTGGGGTCAGTAAAGCTTTTGATGATAATGTAATTTTAAAAAATGTTGAATTAATAATACCAAAAGCAAGCTTTGCTTTTCTTTTAGGGGCAACAGGTGCAGGCAAATCAACATTACTAAAGATGGTTGCCGGAGAGATAAAACCTACAAAAGGTAAGATATATATAAAAGGGCAGGATATTTCCAAATGGTCTAAGGCCAAGAGAGCAGATTGGAGGAGATGTATAGGCTATGTCTTTCAAGAAGATAGGCTCTTAAGCTACCATTCGGTATACGAAAATGTAGCCCTACCCCTTGAGATTCAGGAATACTCCCAAAGGAAAATAAGAGACAAAGTCCTTTCTATACTTGAGGTTTTAGGAGTAGGAAGCAAAGCCAAAGCACTGCCGGAAGAGCTTTCGGGTGGAGAAAAGCAAAGAGTTTCCTTAGCCAGAGCTTTAGTTGCTAACCCAGAGATAATTATAGCAGACGAACCAACCGCACAATTAGATCCGCATACCTCCAAAGAGATATTTAACTTGTTGGCCTCCTTAAATCGCACTGCCCGCATAACCGTGATAATGGCTACCCATGAATGGGATCTTGTAAGGAATACAAATCTACCGGCATACATCTTGCGTGATGGCTTCCTTTTGCCTTGGGAGGGGAAAATATGAAAATCAGCACAAGCTTTAAGTTAATTGGTAAAGGTGCCGGCAACCTTTGGAGACACAAGGGTTCTACATTTGCAGCTTATATCAGTATAACAATTGCCTTGATCGTGTTAGGCTTTTTTGTTTTAACATGGTTAAATCTATTAAACCTTACCAATAACTTACTGAACAATTTAGATGTTAGAGTTTTTTTAATAAAGCCGGGAACAGTCAAAAAGATTGAGGAACTTGCCGGAATAGAGAAATGGGAATATATCAACGCTGATTCGGCTCTCAAACAGCTGACAGAAAGCTATCAAATAAAAGGCGACTATCTAAAAAATGTGTTGGACGGCAATCCTTTACAAGCAAGTTACTCCTTGATAGTTAAAGATACTCAACATATTCCGGAAATTGTAAAAACTCTTAAAGAGATGCCCGAAGTAGACGAAGTAATCTATGGTGGTCAGACAGTTGATTCATTGATTAATCTGCAAAAGATTATCGGTGGATTTGGACTTTTACTATTGCTTATTCTGATACTGGCAATTCTATTAATAGTTGCCAACACTTTACGACTCAGCTTTGCGGTAAGAAGGCAGGAGATAGCTTTAGAAAAACTCCTTGGCGCCAGTCCCCTTTATATTGTAAGTCCCTTCTTGTGGGAAGGCACTCTCCTTGGACTAATCAGTGCAGTTACGGCAATTATGATTCTTTTATATAGTTACCAGACTTTTAGTGGCTGGATAGCTCTTTCCTTCCCTTATTTACCGCTTAAATCTTTGGTATCGTTGCGGGTGAATGTAGTTGTTATAGGAATAATTCTTGGAGTTAGTATGGGTTTTATAGGTAGTATCTGGGGGGTGCGCAGATATTGGCCAAAAGAATAACCATTTTTCTTTTGTTGACATTAACCTTTACGGTTAGGTTATACGCAGATCCTAGCCTTAAAGATTCTCAGCAAAGATACGACCAAGTTATTAAAGAGATGGAAAAAGTCCGTTCTAATCTTGAAGCTAGCAACAAAAAAGAAAAGCAGATTTTATCTAATTTAAATGATTTAGATAAATCATTAGACAAGCTGGAAAAAGAAAAAGCACAAATAATAGCATCTTTGCAAAAAACAAATCAGGAGTTAGCGGCCTTAGAAAAAGAACTTCAGGTCAAACAAGCTGAGCTAGACGAGAGTGAGGCTAAATTAAACTCACTTAGAGATGATGCCGGCGAAAGTCTTCGCTCTATCCAAAAGATTACAGCTCAGGGTTGGTGGTCCTTTGTTTTTAACTCAGCCTCCATTTCTGAGTTTTGGGTTCGTTCTCATCAAATCAAACAGTTTTTAGCAGCGGATCTCAAGGCATTAGATATCACCATAGACCTTTATGAAGAACACCAAAAAAAAATGCAAGCTTTGGAAGCAAAGAAAGAAGAAATAGTTAAGAAAAAAAGCGAACTTGAAAACACACAAACGAAACTAAAAGATAATGAAAGCCAAATCAAGAAGAATGTAAACGATAAAAAGCAGGCTTTAACAAAAGTTAATCAAGAAAAATCCGAATATGACAAGGCTCTGCGCGAAATGGAAAAAGTGTCGGAAGAATTAGGTGAAGCTATTCGCAAGTTACAACAAAAAACTCTTGATGAAGACGGTGTAAAAAAAATTATTACCATGATCTGGCCGGTGCAAGGTCGGATCACTTCAGATTATGGCTGGCGGATGCATCCGATTTTGAATGAAAATCGCTTTCATACAGGCTTAGACATTGGCGCCTCAGAAGGAAAAGATATTAGGGCAGCTGCAGATGGGACTGTTATTTTAGCTGGTTTTGTACAGGGCTATGGTTTGACAACTATAATTTCTCATGGCAATAAAACAACTACATTATACGGCCATGCTTCAAAACTACTTACTCAGGCCGGTGATAAAGTTAAACAAAATCAGGTAATTGCCAAAGTCGGTTCCACAGGGGTAAGTAGCGGCCCGCACCTCCATTTTGAAATTCGCGTCAATGGTGATCCTGTGAATCCTTGGGGTTGGCTGCCGGTTGTCAAATAGGGTGGATTAAAATAAGCCCTTGTGCAATACAATTAACATAAGTTAACTTAACGAAAGTCCTAGGCTTTGGGAATCAGATTGGAGAGTGCAGATGGTGAAATATCGCAAGCTAGTTACAGTCCTGGTGGTTCTGATAATTATTGGAGGCATTATCGGTTTTGTCAAAGGAGTCAATGCAGAACTTCCCCCCGATGAAGATCTGCTTACATTGCTTCAGATAACGGCGTTGGTAAAAACCCAGTTTGTTGAACCAGTCAGTTTTATTCAAATGATAGACAACTATGCTGAAGTCGGGACCATTAACGGGATGCTGGAAAAAACGCTGAATGATAAATACACCTACTATATGACACCTTATGATTATAACGAGATGCAGATTCAGACTAAAGGAGTATACGGTGGCATAGGTGTAATTATAGGAATCACAGAAGAGGACCAGGTAGTTGTTGTTGAGCCTTTCCCCAGTTCGCCTGGATATCTTGCCGGATTAAGGCCGGCTGATGAGTTTATAACAATCAACGGTAAAAGCACTGCCGGTATGACTACGGAAGAAGCAGCCAATCTTCTAAGAGGAGAACCTGATACAGTGGTAAAGGTTAAGCTTTTTAGACCAAGCACTAAAAAAGAATACGAAGTAGAGATTGTGCGCAAGACTATTGAAATGGCAACTGTCTCAGGAGAGATGTTGCCAAACAGCATCGGCTATGTACGTATTTCATCTTTTAGCGGTAGAACTCCACAAGAGTTGGGACTCAAACTATCCGAACTAGAGGAAACCGGTTTACAGGGTTTAATTCTCGATCTTCGTTATAATACCGGCGGACTATTAGATGCAGCTATTGATATAGCAAGCATGTTTGCTTCCAGCGGGCCGGTTCTCTTTGTGGAAGGACGTGGCGGAGCACGTCAAGAAATCAAAGTAAACAATAATCATGTTGTTAAACAATATCCTGTTATCTGTTTAGTTAACAATATTTCAGCATCGGCTTCGGAGATTCTATCAGGGTTTTTTAAAGATAGGGAGATTGGTTTGGTTTTAGGACAACAGACCTTTGGCAAGGGTTTAGTGCAGACAATTTATCCACTCTACAGCGGGGGAGCACTTTCTTTAACCACGCAAAGATATCTTACAGCAGGTGGTATAGCTATCCACGGGAAAGGAGTTACTCCCGATATAGTTGAGCTCCTTTCAGAGCAAGCCGAAAAAGACTTTGTACCACTGATTCCCGAAAGACGCAACGAAGACACACAGTTATTAAGAGCCATAGAGGAAATGAAAAAACTGCTTGCCGGACCTAGAGCTAATGCAGCTTAAAAAAAGCACCCTTAGGGTGCTTTTTAGTTAAAAATCATTTTATCAAGGTAGCGTTGATATTCTTTTTGCTTACGTGTCAATTCGGTCTCAGTAGCTTTGGCCGCACTTTTTAGGGCTTCAAGTGGGGTTATATTTTTTTGCAATACATTCATGATGGCAAAATCGAGCTCTCTTTGAATGGCCAAAGACCCGGGGAAATAACTAAATGTTTTGGATTGAGCTAGTTGCAAAAAGAGAGTATGGCGATCTTTTTCCGGGATATTCATGGCGTTAGCAGCCGCCATATTACCGGAGACCCACATGGTACCGGGAATGGTTGTCATGATGGCGTTAGTTAAGCGGGTCTGAGTTTTATCGGAAAGATACCATTCCAAGTATTTAAAAGCAGCTTCTTTATCTTTGGAGTTTTTAAAAATAGCTAAAGTAGATCCACCCATAAAGCTTTCGTGTGAAACACTACCATCAGCTTGTTTGGTTCCGGGTATTAAACCCAGAGTCCATTTACCGGTTATTTCGGGGGCAGCTTGAGTTAAGGTAGCGTGAAAAACATTAATATTGAATAAAACCGGCCATTCTCCCATTTTAAATAAGGTAAAGGCATCACCTTCAGGAGGCATCTTATAATGAGTGTAAAGGTTACAGTATTTAGTAAAGCCAACAATCGAACCTGGTTCAAGCAAGAGACTTTTGAAAGTTTCGCCCTCTACCCAGCCACCACCATTTTGTTTCATTAAAACGTAAGCTCCATACTTTGGTGATAAAGCTACGCCACCGTAATTCCAACCGGCATTTTTCCCCCGAGATTGGAGTTTGGGCATAAGTTTTTCCAGCTCTTCCCAGGTTTTTGGTATCTCCAAACCTTGTTCATTGAGAATATCATGACGGTAGAAGCCAGAGATCACACCACAGGTTTCGACAAAGCCAAAAACTCGGCCTCGGAAATTTAACGAATGGGTAGTACCAGGGTAGAGTTTACTTTCAACGGCTTGTACTCTCTTGTGGCCAAAAGACTGCTTCAGATCTATAATTGCATCTCTTACACCATATTCAACCATATGATCAGGTGCACCGCTAACAATATCCGGGGTATCACCTGAAGCTGCCGCCAAAAGAACTTTATTTTGCATATCTGGCCAAGCAAACACCCTTAGTCGCACACGAATTCCTGTTTTAGAGGTAAAGTCTTCTTCAATTATTCCCTGCAAAAGATCGATGGCCTCATTTCCCATACCTACTTGCCAAACCTCTATAGTTACTGTTTGAGCCATTATAGCAAGGCTTAATAAGACTAAAAGGCCTCCAACCAATCCTTTTTTCATATATACACCCCCATTGTTTATGTTTCTTTTCTTCCACTGAAATAACAGATGTCCTTTTTGGAGTGACTAAGAAGGGAGCTGCACATATATTTGGAGATAAACCCTGCTAGTCTTGATAAAAAGCAGGCTCTCGGGGTAAAAAGTAACCAAAAGATACTTTTTGAACGAAGTTATATTCCCCTATTTATAACTCAAATGGTACAATTATCTAAGTGTGATATACATGGGGAGTGATTTTTAGTGGACTTAAACCGGAGATGGTATAGAAAAGGTCTTCATGATGGCCTACCAATCTCTTTGGGATATCTAGCGGTTTCTTTTACTCTGGGTATTGCTGCCAAAAATGCAGGCTTGTCACCTTTACAAGCTACCTTGATGTCTTTATTAAATAATACATCGGCAGGTGAATTTGCTGCACTCGGATTGATTAGCTCACAGGCTTCATATTTAGAGATGGCAATTACACAGTTGATTATCAATCTCAGATATTGCCTGATGTCTTGTTCTTTATCACAAAAGCTTGATCCTGAAGCACCGTTTTTTCACCGGTTTCTTATAGGTTTTGATGTGACTGATGAAGTGTTTGGTGTATCCATAAGTGTAAAAGGCAGGCTTAACCCTTTTTATACCTATGGGCTAATGTGTATTTCCATACCTGGGTGGGCTTTGGGAACCTACTTAGGTGTCATATCGGGGAATATTTTACCTGTGGGGATTTTAAGGGCAATGAGTATCGCACTTTACGGAATGTTTATAGCGGTTATTGTGCCACCGGCTAAAAAGAACAGGGTGCTTTGCGGAATAATTATTGTTTCTATGTTGGCAAGTCTGTTGTTTAATTATCTTCCGATTTTAAAAGAAATTTCTTCCGGTTTTCGGATTATTATACTGACGATAGTTATAGCCGGAGCAGCTGCAGTTTTATTTCCGGTAGAAGCTGAAAACACGGAGGAATAATGTTATGTATAATATTTACTTGTATATTCTGGTGATGGCCGGAGCGACTTATTTGATTCGAGTACTACCCCTTACCCTAATCCAAAAAGATATTAAAAACCCTACCTTGCGTTCGTTTCTATTTTATATTCCCTATGTAACACTGGCAGTAATGACTTTTCCCGCCATTTTGTCGGCAACGGGCAGTACCTTGTCTGCCTTGGCTGGCTTTGCAACTGCAGTTGTACTCGCTTATCGTGGGAAAGACCTCTTTAAGGTATCGGTAGGTGCCTGTTTGACGGTATTTATTATTGAATTATTTTTATAGGAGCCGTTTGGAGATGACTCTAAAAAGTTAGTATAGTAGCCTTGGAGACAAATCTATAACTGGTTACTCTCTCTTTTTTTTCTATTTTAACAGGGCGCCAATAAAAGCACGATAGTTTATTAAAAGGACCTGCTTGTTGCGGGTCCTTTAAGTGTTACACATATAGAAAAGAAGATGTCTACATTCGTTTTAATTAGGGGCCTAATTACTAGATGATATGGGCTCTTTTTGTCATCTGAAGCAGCGCCTATGATAACCAAAAGAATTATCACTATAATCGCAATGCGCTAGCCGAGATATTGTCTGGCACTACATTGAATATCAACTACTTCATCAGGTCCAAATCTAAGGTTCCAAATCGCTTGGTTTTTTCTTTTTGGCTGGCGTTTGAACTTGATATCTTTCCCGGAAATGAAATAATATATGTTACCGGTATGGAATTATTTAGTACATCAAAGTAGCTATCAAATTCAGTGGAGGAAGATGGTTTTGGACTATCTAAATCATTGTCTCCAATGGGGTTACATTAAAAAAGTATGTCTCGGAAATTTCCTATGAAGTCTCTCTAGCAAAAGACTTAAAGCAAACAATATCCATGACAATTGGTGTACCATCTTCCAATAAACTATTTGTCACAAGTACAAAAACACTAGATAGCCTTAGTTCAGACCTATCTATTCTATAATCATCAGCCTTTGAAATCGTCCATAACGAAGTAACTGTTAAAAAAAGCCTCTTATGGCGTGACTATTCTGTTTCTTATCTGATCTAATGTCTTATCCTCCTTTGAATTAATGTCTTAAACTAAACAGTTGTCATAAACGGAAAAGCAAGTAGCTATAAATAGTATTTTTTTATATTAATAGATGTCTTTCGCTAAATACATGATCATTTTCTCTGTAGAATAATTAAGAGAAGTGTTAACATTAGCCAGAGGGTAGTTGACTAAAAAAAAGGGCTAAAAAGGGCTCTAGCATTGGCTAAGGCCCTTAAACTCGTTTTGAGATTATTTATTTTAGAAATATTTTAGGTCTGGAAAGAATTTGGATTCTTTGGGGTGGCCAATACATTAAAATAGCATGCCCCATTATATCTTTAATGGATATAGGACCAACAAAACGGCTGTCATTAGAGTTATTGCGATTATCACCCATTACAAAGACATGCCCACTAGGTACGGCATAAGTTGCCTCCTTTGGAATCCTAATAGGTTCAGCCACATAGTTTTCAGCAAGTTTTGAACCATTAAGATAAATAACTCCGTTGTTAATCTCGATTTCATCTCCGGGAAGACCAATTATGCGTTTTACCCAATAGCGATTATGTTCGACGGGATCTTTAATAACCACAATATCGCCACGTCGTGGCCCGGCAAAGTAATAGTAAATTTTCTCAGCAATTAAGCGTTCCCGATTATGAAGAGTTGGCTCCATGGAATGACCGTCTACTATAAATGATTGAGCCACAAAGAAGATGATAAAAAACGCAGCTACAACAACATCAGCAAGTTCCTGCAAAAAAGTTTTCAGAGGTTCACCTAAAAAAATCTCCATGAAGCTCATTCCTTTCAGATCTATAAAGACTCAAAGTTTTGTATTGGCCTTAAGCAAACAAATTCCTGCTTCAGTAGATATTTAAAGCCTAACACCAAGATAACAGTTTTAAATTTTTTATGCAAATAGTTCACAAACCAGGTCCATTTCAGGGCTATTTATCTAATAGACTATTTGGTCTTATTTGAGCCGGATTCAAAAAGGTTAGACTGAGCGGGACCTTTTTCTTTTGGATGGGGAGTAGGTATTTTTTTTTGTAAAGGATGGGTATTTCTTTCCCAAAAAACTCCATTAGCATAACCTTGGATGGAAGAATCTTCATTGGACATTTCCAGACGTTTTTCGGCTAAGCAACAATAAAGTTTTTCCAGTTCGATCCCTAGATAGTTGCGTTGCAGTTTTTTGGCAACCACTGAAGAAGTACCGGAGCCTAAAAAAGGATCGAAAACCAGGTCATTGGGGTTGGAACTAGCTAAAATAATTTTGGCTAAAAGTTTTTCTGGTTTTTGGGTCGGATGATCAGTGTTTTCGGGCATAGACCAAAAGGGAATAGTCAAGTCTGTCCATATATTAGAAGGATAGGTTAGACGAAAGTTACCTCGATTAGTTTCTTGCCAATCCTTGGGTGTTCCGTTTTCTTTATATGGTGCAATCACTCTGCGTTTCATTTTAACAGCATCCACGTTAAAAGTATAATCATCAGACACGGTACAAAACCAGATGTCTTCAGAGCAGTTTTTCCAGTTATTTAGAGCACCTCGTCCTTTCTCACGTTCCCAAGTAATTCTATTTCTAATATTTAAGTGCTTTTGAGCCACAAGATGGATAGCCGTAGAACTACGCCAATCACCACAGATATAGACTGATGCATTGGGCTTAAGTACTTTAAGTAGTTTAACAAACCAAGATTCAAACCATTCGGTGTATTCACTCAAGGATTGTTCTTTGAAAGTATTGTTATTAAAAGTCTTGGTCAAATTATACGGTGGATCTAGAAATAGTAAATCAACAAATGATTCCGGCAAAAAATCAATAGCAGTAAATAGGTCTTGGTTAATAGTTTTATTTATCAGTTCATCCGGGGTCAAAGCCCGTGACAGTTTTAGCAGACGGTTTTCATAAAAACTAAGTTCCTCTTTTGAAAGGGTTACTGTTTTATTTCTGGGAGCTCGTTTTTTAATTTCCTGAGACATGTAATGTCCTCCTTAAAAGGTACCCTAAGCAGTGCCAATTAAAATCAGCACTGTATAAATAATATACATCTTGCAAAGAAAAAACAAGGTTGTAAACGGTGGCAAAAGGACTGCAACATAAAGCAAGTATAATAGCGGTATTTCTCAACAACTTAAATAGAGTCGTTTAACAGTGTTTAATTGACAGTTATAAGAAAAGGTTACTTCATGAGGTTTAAGCGAGACATTGTTAAGATTTAGCTATTTGAAGATCCTCTAGGTATGTTTAGGAAATAAGCGCTATCGTGCGAGAACATGAATAGACGGGGAGCCATGATGGTTCCCGCCCATAAACTAAGGGCACTATATTTTGATTATAAGTACAGCCATCCTTGCGCCTTGTTCTGCCGTAGCACCAAAGTTTCCATTCCTTCGTCTGGCTCAGCATATAGTACATTGCTTTCATGCCTATCCATATTGAGTAAGATATTCAGTCCGCGGGGGAAGGGCTTTTACTGTTCCGGGGCCTACTCCAGTTTCTTCGGTATTTCAGCAAGAACATTATTAAACCTTGAGATATTTCCGTGAATGTTCGTACCTAGTGTAGCCGTGTGGCTCATAGAACCTGCCAAGTTATTTGGTACTGCTTATTAAAACTATCAAAGGAAAACAACATCGAAAAGTTAATATAACTTCCCAATTCCTACGGCTCAGGGAAGTCATCGTCTGGTAGATAATAGTAAATCTTGCTTCGCTTTCTATTGACATTTGTAAGTGTAGAACATATACTAATAAATGTCAGAAAAATGCCGAAGTGGTGGAACTGGCAGACACGCTGTGTTCAGGGCGCAGTGAGGATTTCCTCATGCGGGTTCAAATCCCGCCTTCGGCACCATA
>DAIMKF010000013.1:0-47323 GCA_036721855.1 Bacillota bacterium
TGATTTATAACAACTATGGTTCAGTCTGGACTATGGTTGATGCACTTCCTTATGTATCTTATATTGGCCCTTTTGATGGTTCGACAATCGAAGTGAAAGACTGGTTTTTCGATGCCTTTTTATTTTTAGCCTTAAAAGCACCAGGTGACCACGCTTTCGATGCACCATCTAGAGGGACTCCTGCTAAAAAAACAGAGTGGCAGTGGTTTATTGATACTATCTTTGAAGAAAAAAAGCAATTACATGCTTTTGAAAGAGCTTATGACTTCTGTGCCGAGCAATTAGGGACCCGAAACAAAGGTAAAATATATATTATGATTCCAAATCCAATGGTTGAGATAAGCGATTTTGGTGATGTAGATGGAACCGGTTCCCTTAATTTTTCCTGGCAAAATGCAACTAAAGCAACCGACCATCGTTTTAGAGCGGTTAAATGGTATGTAGATCAGGTATTAGAGAGATTTAAGGCCGCAGATTTTGTTAATTTAGAGTTAGTAGGCTTTTACTGGTTAGATGAAATAGTTCACTACAAAAACCCCGGTGAAGTTGAGCTTATTAAACAAGTAGCTGATTATTTACAGGCCAAAGGGCTGAAGTTTTCTTGGATTCCCTGGTATAATGCATCAGGGCATAAAGATTGGAAATCATTAGGGTTTGATGTTTGCATTCAACAACCAAACCATATGTTTAATGATAAATCTACTGTCCGTAGATTTGTTGATGTAAGTCGCAGTGCACAAATGTATAACCAAGGTATCGAAATTGAAGCTGATGGTAGAATTCTATACGATAATGAACGTAGAGAGAGGTTTCTCAATTACCTTAGAGCGGGTGTAACTCTAGGTTATATGAAAGATGCAGTTCATGGTTATTATCAAGATGTAAACTTATTTTCAATATGTGCTTTAAGCAGTATGCCGAAAGATAGAGAGATCTATGACTTGGTTTATAAATTTGTTAAGGAAGAATTCGACGAGCCCTTAGGTGCTTTTTGAAAAGGACCTCTTCCAGTATTAGAGCCCATCGTAGGGCTCTTTTTTGGTTCGTCCGGCTTGTCTATTGGGCGTAGGTATGAACAGTAGCAGTTATAAATTCCCAGCCATGGAAGCTGGCAATAGTCTGGAGGGATAATGCAAAGGCAGTAGTTTAATGGTACCGGTCTTTGGGAAAATGATTTACCAAGCTAATAGGGATGAAAAATAAAAAAGAGTGCAACCAAAAGAAGAATCCAAAGTGAGAGTTGATAACAAGAGGCTGAAATGAAAGGAACTAGATAACCTGGTGACAATTATACGGACTCAGTCATTTACTCAGCAGAGTTACTAAAGAGAGTTGATAGATTACCTTAAAAAGCTAAAGACGTCAGCTTGATTCGAAGAAGAAACCGCAGTGGTTTAAGAAAAAGCTTAAAAAACACAACTTAACAGGTCTATTTAACCTCTAAATGTCAAGATAGACACGCTTACAAGGTTCGTGGGTCGGTTTTGAGGGAAAAGTGCTGGAAATTTCTCCTAGTGCTGACCTACCAGATTTATGGTTATAAAAGTTTTTCCTAGGTGAAAAAAATAAATAGAGGTTTTTCTGGGCTTTAAAGGAGAATTAAATAATTAAACTAGCTTTAGGTAAAAGGCGGGAACAGATATGTTTGTCCATACACATGTTCATACCGATGGAAGTTTGCAAGATGGTCTAAGCACTGTTGAAGATATACTTGCTAAAGCGGCTAAAGACGGACAGCCTGCTGTAGCTATTACCGATCATGGCACAATGTTTAGAGAAACTAAGGCCCACAAATTAGGACGTAAATATGGAATTAAAATTATCAGTGGCTGTGAACTTTACCTTTCAAGGGGCAAAAGGGGGGATAAAGTTCCAAGACCATATCATTTGATTGCCTTAGCTCAAAATGAGCAAGGCTATCAGAATCTGATACGTCTTGTAAGTTTAGGACAAAAACAGTTCTATTACAGACCTCAGATTTATTGGGAAGACTTAGAAGAATACCACAGTGGTATTATCTTACAATCAGCTTGTCTGGCCGGGACAGAAGCACAGTTAATTTTAGCCGGTTTAAGGGAAGAGGCAAAAAATGAAGCTCTCAGGCGTGATGAACTGTTGGGGAGAGGCAACTATTACCTCGAGCTGCAAGATCACGGTATTCCCGAGCAAAGAATTATCAATCGAGAGCTTATTGAAATTAGCAAAGCAACCGGTATTCCCCTGGTTGCAACCAATGACTCTCATTACACCGAGAAAAATCAAGCTGAATTGCATCGGGTTCTGTTGTGTTTGCAGTGGGGAATAACTCTTGATGAATATACTTTAAGAGCGGAAGAAGCTTTTACAGATGAACACTATTTTAAAACCGCTACCGAGATGGAACAGGTTTTTGCTGAAGTACCAGATGCACTAAAGAATACTTTGGCAATTGCGGAAAAATGTAACTTTGAGATAAGTTTTGGTAAGCTCCATTTGCCTCAGTTTCCGGTTCCGGATGGTAATAGCCTTCACGATTATTTTGTTAAACAGGTAAAAAATGGATTAAAGTGGAGGTTTGGAACCAATCCTCCAACAGAAGTACTAGAAAGATCTAAGTATGAAGTCCAAGTAATACAAAACATGGGGTATGAGGCTTATTTTCTCATAGTCAGCGATTTTATCAACTGGGCAAAAAACCAAGATATTCCGGTAGGTCCGGGGCGTGGTTCGGCAGCGGGCTCTCTTGTTTCCTATTTACTTGGGATTACAGAGATTGATCCTTTAGAACACGATTTGCTTTTCGAACGTTTCCTCAATCCAGATCGGATTGGTATGCCTGATATTGATGTCGATATATGTCAAAGAAGAAGACAAGAAGTTTTAAACTATGTTAAAGAAAAATACGGCGAAGATCATGTCGGGCAGATTGTGACTTTCGGAACTTTTGGGGCAAGAGGTGTAGTACGAGATATTGTACGTGTTTTGGGACTGCCGTATAGTTTGGGGGATCGGATTGCAAAAACTATTCCTTCCACACTAGGTATGACTATTGACAAAGCCTTAGAGGGAGAACTAGGTGAGCTGTACCAAAAAGACCCCGAGGTCTTTCGCGTGGTAGAATATGCCAAAGGACTTGAGGGACATGCACGCCATGCTTCTTTACATGCGGCAGGAGTTGTCATTACACCAAAACCTATTTATGAATATGTACCTATTTACAGGGCTGCAGAAAATACTTATGCCGTACAGACAGATATGGATGCTACGGAAGAACGTGGCCTTTTGAAAATGGATTTTTTGGGTCTTAGAAATCTTACCATTATTGACGATACAATTAAAATGCTCTCCGAGCATATGGATGTACTTGCTTTGCCACTTAATGATTCTTCAACATACAAACTATTGCAAGACGGTGATACCCAGGGAGTATTTCAACTAGAATCGGAAGGTATGCGAAATTTATGCAAAAGGTTAAAACCAACAGAATTTGAGGATATAACCGCTTTGTTGGCACTATATCGGCCGGGTCCTCTCGAAAGTGGCATGGTAGATGACTTTATTGCCTGCAAGCATGGGCAAAAAGAGGCTCATTATCTGCATAAAGCACTAGAGCCGGTCTTAAAACCAACACATGGGGTTTGGGTTTATCAAGAACAACTAATGAGAGCAGCTATGATTTTGGCTGGCTATACTCGAGGTGAAAGTGATGAACTTCGTAAAGCAGTTGCGAAAAAAAAGAAGGAATTAATGGCAATACACAGAGAGAAGTTTATCATCGGAGCAAAAAAAGCGGGATTAATCACTGAAGAAGAAGCCACCAAGTTGTGGGATGAAGTCTTTGTCGGTTTTGGTAGTTACTGTTTTAACAAAGCCCATAGTGCAGCGTATGCTCTGATTGCCTACCAGACAGCTTATCTTAAAGCCCACTACCCGGTAGAGTTTATGACAGCTTTATTGAACAGTGTTATCGATAACTCAGATAAGACGACATCGTATTTGGATTATATAAAAAGAGAACTGAAGTTTAAGGTCTATGCGATTGATATTAATAACAGCTTAGCCTGGCATCAAGCCCTAAAAGGCTCACTGAGATTAGGTTTAGGAGTTGTAAAAGGTGTAGGTATGGGTTTGGCAGAGCAGATTACAAATAATGCTCCGTATATAGATATTCTTGACTTTTGTACCAAAAACAAAGATACCCTAGACAGCCGGGCTTTAGAAAATCTTATAAAAGCCGGAGCCCTAGATAGCTTTGGCCCAAGGGAATCCCTACTAGAGATCATGAAGATAGCTCTTGAGAGGGGTAAAAAAGACAATTCAATGCAGCTTTCGCTTTTTGAACCCGAAGAAATTTCCTTAGAGTTGCCAGTATTACCTGTAAGAAGTAAAAAAGATTATTTGGAATGGGAAAAAGAAGCTTTAGGTTTTTACTTGTCCGGCCATCCTTTGGATCTTTATAGCGAGATAATGAGTCAATATAGATTAGACAGTATACAAAAATTACCTGAGCTAAAAGACGGCACCGAGGTAGTTTTAGGTGGCATAGTAACAAAAGTTAATCTCTATTCAGATCGTAAAGGACAGACAATGGCATTTTTAGATTTCGAAGATTTTTCTGCTACAATAGCAATTACAGTTTTTAGTGATCTTTATAATAAGTATCGACCTGGAGTTGGACAGGCTTACTTTATTAAAGGCCAGCTACAGTTTACTACTTTTGGTGAAAATGAAGAGGTTAAGGTGGTAGCTAAACAACTGAAAACAATTGAGAAGTCCTGATTTTTTTATAGGAATTATCTTAGGAGGTTTAGTATTTTTGGGTAAGCAAATGTAATAAAACAAAATTATATCTAAATCTGCTAAAGCAATAAAACGCTATCAACGATTCTAACTAAAAAAGTCCCCTGATTCAGGGGGCTTTTAATTAGAAAAACTGTATTAACTCACAGAAAGAAAAAGTGGCAATCAGAATTTCAAGAGACAACACTATCAAGGGGATCGATATGGATAATAACATCTTTTAGAGAGTCGATTTTATTAATAAGTTCACTACGTATTTCTTCTGCTAATTCATGAGATTCATAAACAGTAGCATTTGCAGGGATACCAATTGTCATTTCGGCAAAAACAGAGTTACCGTAGTGTCGCAGACGCAATAGATCTTCATTAAGAAACACGCCTTTTTGCTGGCATGTTTCAACAATTAATTCTCGCATAGCTTCACTTTTTTGGGTGTCCATAATTTCTTCTACGGTTTTTTTCCAGATGGAAAGCCCCATTTGGAAAATTAGTATACTTACAATTAAGGCAGCTAAACCATCCATAAAATAGAGGCCTCGGCGAGCAGCAAAGATCCCAATTGAAGTACCAATGGAAGAAAAAGCATCAGAACGATGATGCCACGCATCGGCAATAAGAGCCTGGCTCTTTTGTTTGCGACCTATATTAACTGTTACCTGGTACATAGCTTCTTTAATAATAATAGATATAAGTGCAGCCCAAAGAGCACTCTGGCTGGGAATTGTAGAGCCGTTTAATAAACTTGTAAGACCGGTTTTGGCTACAGAAAAAGCTACCACCATTAAGGCCAATCCTAGTACCTTGGCAGCGATTGATTCGGCACGACCATGGCCGTAGGGGTGTTCTTTATCGGCAGGTTTTTGGGAGATACCAAGAGATATCATAACAATAACAGTTGTTAAAACATCAGAAAGTGAATGAATACCATCAGCAAGCATTGCTGTACTGTGACCAAATAAACCTACGACTAGTTTATATCCTGATAGAGCAATGTTAATAAGAAGAGTAACCAAAGAGATTTTCATGCCTGGATCTTTAAGCATAGCGTTTCCTCCTAAATAATTCCCTACAAAAAATGCAGGGCTCTCAAAATGGGAGTCCCGCAACTGATGTTGCTGTCTAAGACGACCCGGCGTATGCCTGACCCGATATGTAAATTATAAGGCTAGATGGCCTGTCAAGTCAAATAAATATTTAAAGAAAATTAAATAAATGTAATTGTTCAGGCATATTGCAATTGAGAATCAAAAACAATTAAGCTAGCGGAGTACTACATATAGAAAAAGAGGCCTATTTGATACTTGTAAAAGCAAGTATCAAATAGGCCTCTTTTAGCTTTGTCTATTAATCACTTGTTTAAAGATTCAAGCTTAAGTGATGTTAAAAAATCCTGAATATCTTTTTGTGGATAGAGATGTTGATTCGAAGAACCTCTAAAAGCCAGGGCTAAAGACTTTTTATCTTGTAAGAAAGGTCCGTCTATTAAAAGATCAACGTAGTTAAGCATTTCCAGGGCATAAGGAAGTTTAACTAGCTGTTCTAAATAATAACCTGTAAAGACTACCAGATTAAGATGTAATTTTTTGATCTCTCTGGCTAAAAAGACTAAAGAATGTGTTTGGCAAAAAGGTTCTCCACCTGAGAAAGTAACACCTTCGAGGCAGGGGTTATCTTTTTTAGCTGAGGCAATATTATCTAAAAGTTCTGCAACACTACAAAGAGTTCCCCCAAAAAAGTCCCAGGTTTGGGAATTGCGGCATCCCTTACAATGATGTGGGCAACCTTGAAAAAAAACAGTATAACGGACACCCGGTCCATCAACATAGCTTTCAGGGACAATGCCAGCCAGCCTAAGTAGATATTTTGATAACTGTGTATTCATCTGTCACACCTCTCATAAGTTGAAAGCTAGTGGTTTTATATTAAGGGAGTGTTAAAAAGCCTATTTATAATAGTCAAACTAGGCAATATCGTTTAGTTTAAAATTCATTATGGTATTAAATTTAATTAAAAAGGTTGTACCCTCAGAATTTAATCTAGGTACAACCTCTAGAGCCTATGAAATGATTAGTCATCACTGTGAGTATAATAGTAATAATAGTGCGAGTAATATGAACCATATGATTTTTGTGGTTCAGCTCTGTTTAAGACTGCACCAATGATATTGGCCTTAGCATTTAGAAGCAAATCTTTGGCACTCAAGGCAGCACGCTTGTCGGTAGAACCACTGGAGATAACAAAAACAAAACCATCTACAAGAGGACTCATTACAAGGGCATCGGTAACTGATATTACCGGAGGCAAATCTGCAATAATAATATCAAACTGCTTTTTTAAGGCTTGGACCAACTGTTGCATTTTATTGGAACCTAAAAGTTCCGAAGGGTTAGGCGGTACAGCTCCGGCAGCTAAGAGAGTCAGATTTTCAATAGCAGTTTCCTGTAAACAATCAGCAATTGAACTAGTACCGGTTAAAATCTCAGTAACACCTGCCGGACGTTTGTGTACACGAAAGATCTTATGGAGTCTAGAACGCCTCAGGTCATTGTCCATCAGTAAAACAGAATGATCGCTTTGAGCCATAGCAATGGCCAGGTTAGAGGCAACAGTAGATTTTCCTTCTCCCGGGCCGGAACTTGTGACACCAATCAACTGCAATGGTTTATCTGCACTAGCGAAGTTTATGTTTGTTCGAAGAAGTTTATAAGCTTCAACAGCGGGAGATTTTGCATCTAATTGCGAGATTAGCACTGTATCTTGAGATTTTGCTGTTCTACTTATTTTTTTTCGAGCCATGATTTCCACCACCTTCACTGGCGATTTCAGGGATAGCTGCTAAAACTGTCAAGCCTAAATATTCTTCAATTTCTTCTTTGGTTACTATAGTGTTATCAAGATACTCAAAAAGAAAAGCAAGCATTGCACCTAAGAATAGACCTAAAAAAGCTGCTACCGCAACATTCATTTTTGTTTTTGGGCGTACGGGATTGTTTTCATTAGGGGTTATAGCCATATCGATTTTTTGAATGTTAGCTGATTGCATTGCTTCTTGAATCCGGTACTCTTCTTTTTTCTGTAAAAGCATAGTGTAGATATTTTCAGAGACTTGCAAATCTCTTGTCAGTCTTGCTAGTTCTATTTCCTTATCCGGTAAAACATCAAATTCCTTTTCGGTGATTTTAGTAAGTTCGTTTAAAGCTGAGATACGAGCTTCTAAAGCAGTAATAGTTGACTGCGCTTCACTGATAGAAACAATAAGTTGTTGATAAAGAGGGTTGGTAGTTTCAGTTTGTGAAGTGACAATTTTTTCAACTTGTTGATTTAGCTGCATCTTAAGAGCATCGATCTCTTTTTGCAGAGATTTTACTTCGCGACTTTCCGGGGTGCTTTTATTGAGCAGTACTTGCATTTCCGTTTCTTTGGTGATTAATTGTGTTTTAATATTAGTAACTAAAGGATTAGTGCTAATGATTTGTGAAGAAATATAAGTATTTGTTTCTTTTTCAAGCTGAACAAACATCTTTTCTAGTTTAGCCTCAACTTCTCGTTTGGCAACAGTTGCCTCACTACGAGAGACATCGAGGCCAGTAAGTTTATTAATAATAGCTTTAGCTTCTTCACTGGGATTGATAATTTTTTCTTGAGCCTTAAAAGCTCTCAAGCTTTCTTCGGAAGTGGTTAGATTCTCTTCCATGGTAGCAAGTTGTTCTTCAATAAAGTTACGAGCTGAACGTGCTTCTTCTCGGTTATACTGTAAGGTGGTATCTACAAAAGCATTGACCAGAGAGTTTACAGCATCTCTTGCAAAAACAGGATCTTTACTCTGATATGTTATGCGAATAAAATCAGTATTTTGTAAAGGCTGAATAGAAAAGCCCGAACGAAAAGTTTCTAATTGGATACTACCTAGTTCATAGTCTAAGTTTAATAAATTAGCGGCAGAATAGACTAAGGATCTGCTTTTTAAAATCTCAACACTGTTTTGGATTTGGTTGCGAACTTGTCCACCCATGCCACCAAAAATCATAGCATCTATTCCGGTGCCACTTTTATCACGCACAAGAATTTTAGCGTCAGCTTCGTAAACCGGATCCATAATAGTACTTACTATTCCTGCAACTAAGGCAGCAATTAAAGTTAAGCCTAGAATTAAATACCAGTACTTTTTCAGAATGTTAATATACTCTATAAGCTCCAAAACGGAATCCCTCCTGACAGCAACATACCTCTTAAAACTAGTTCAACAAGTTAGGCAACACTCCTGCTAGATTTAAGGTAATATAAAAAGGGCAGCCCTAAAGGCTGCCAAGTCAGACCTTGTACTTCTCTTGTTCTTTTTTGTAGCGAAGATTAGACCACAAAGCACCCAAGAAACCAACAATCACCCCAACAATGGCTCCCCAAATCAGCCAGTTAAAGAAGGAGCCAATCAGTAAACCGATAATACCGCCAAACAATGTCCAAGAGATATAATCTCTTACAGATTGGACTGCCAACTTAACCCCCTCCTTAAAACTCAAGACAGAATGCCTCCACACAATCCTGCCTTTACTCATATTATACCACAAAAACCTTTTAAATCCTTCAGAGTAAAAGGGTATAATTAGAGCTAACTAACTAAAAAAACATTTAGCTTGTTTGGATCGCCATGTAACAACTGTGTTCAATGGGCTTTTCTAGATTCTTAATTTAAATTATTTTTGGCTACATATAGGAGCCAATTATAAAGATATTTATCTAAAGGCTCGTTGAGACAAATTAAAAAAGCCAGGGACTTAGTCTATGTCTCTGGCTTGCTCTGTTAGATCTATAAGAATCTCTTTAATCTGTTCTCTACTAAGAATATTTCCCTGTGAAATGAGTTTGCCGTTTACCAAAAGGCCGGGGGCTTTAAGACAACCATAGTGAATTATTGAAGCTAAATCAGTGACTCTTTCTACTGTTGGCTCCCATCCGAGTTCAGCTAGTGCTAAAAACAGGTTTTGTTCTAAAAGAGAACAGTTACCGGAACAGCATGCACCTAGAAGCTTTATGTTCAAAAATTACCCCCCTCGTTTACATGAGGATGTCTGTTTTCATACTCAGCTTTTTTTCTTGTTGTAAAACGGTGAAGATAGCTGAGATACCAGTAACCCTCCTTACCCGATTAATACTTCCGCGTGCCAGCAGCAGCCGAAGATATTCTTTTTGGTGCTCCGACAAAGCCATATCCTGGAAAAACCTTTGTAAATAAGCTTGTCAGGAGGAATTTAAATACAGTTTAAGGTTTTACCATATCTATCTAAATCATGAATATGAGTATAACCTTCTTTATGAGCTTTGGCTATATCCGAAGGTAATAGAAGTACGAAGGTAATAGTTCATTTTCATAATACCATTTTAATACCGCACCGGCTATTTTTAAGAGTTTAGCTGAAAAATTATGGCCAACATTGGCGTTTCCTTCAATGCCAATAGGGGACTCTTTAATAATGCTACCTATTTGGTTTAAGAGATTGGTTGCTTCGGCACAAGATTTGGGTCTTTCTTCCCGATAGGCTAGATAGGTTTGAGCAAGACTGGCCAAGCCATTTTCACGCAACACTTTGATCACTATATCTTGTATATTTTCTACATGTGGTGTTGTAAATGGGGGGAATTCGTTGTCAAGAACACGAATTACCGCAGCAATGATAAAAACAACTGTCTCTTGGGAACGAGGCAGTTTATCTTGTTCTACAGTTTTGGCAATGGCTTTGGTTATTTTAGTTGGTTCAAATGGTAAAATCCGCCAGTCACGTTTCCTTACTTCCTTTATTCCTTCTTGAGCAGAGCTAAACGTGGATGGTGTTTTAATACAGCCACTTATATCACCATTATTAAACTGCCCATCCATAAACGGACTAAAAGTATCTTAATGGAGTCAAACTTAAAAAGCAAATGGAGCCCAGACTTATTTTTAATAGCTTAGACAGAATTTTCAAGGTATATTCGCTAATCCTTTCTTGTGTGAATTAAAAACACTTACTCTGGGAACAAAAAATACAAATGAAAATAAAAAAATAAATATTTGCCAGTTCAGGAGGAATAACTTATAGTTAAGACGTATTGATTTATATTCTATGGTTTTAAGAATCGTGAAATATAGTTTTTAAAGATTCGAAAGGAGTAGTTTGGTTTGAATATGGAGCAAGATTTAGAGAAAATTATACTTTCCAGAGAACAGATCTTAGAGCGAGTTAGAGAATTAGGAGAAATTATCACACAAGACTATCACGATAAGCAGTTGTTTGTCATAGGTATTTTACGTGGAGCATCTGTGTTTATGGCTGATCTAATTCGTCAGATTGATTTGCCGATGGAGATCGATTTTATGGCAGTTTCTAGTTATGGGGTTTCTACCAAGAGTTCTGGAGTAGTAAGAATTGTTAAAGATCTAGATTCTACTATAACCGATAAGGATGTTCTAATTGTTGAAGATATTGTCGACAGCGGACTTACATTAAAATATATCGTTGAAAATCTTAAGTCTAGGAAACCAGCAAGTATTAAGCTATGTACTCTTTTGGACAAGCCTTCACGCAGAGTTGCAGATGTTGAGGTACAATATAATGGTTTTATTATTCCCGATGAGTTTGTTGTAGGTTATGGTTTGGATTATGGAGAAAAATATCGTAACCTACCTTATATTGGTGTTTTAAAACCAGAGGTCTATGACAAAGAATCTACTTAATACCCAATGTTAATGAGGTGATAATGTGAAGGATCGTTTACACCAAGAACTGATCCTGATTGTTGATTTTGGCGGACAATACAGCCAGATAATTGCCAGGCGGATTAGAGAAGAACATGTTTTTTGTGAAATAGTTCCCTTTACAAAAGCTTTAGAAGCGGTGAGAGAAAAAAATCCCCAAGGGATTATATTGTCTGCCTCTCCAAGCAGTGTCTATGAGCAAAATGCCCCGACATTACCGCAAGAGTTTTTTAAGACAAAAATACCTGTTTTAGGGATTTGCTATGGTATGCATCTTATGAGTCAAAGCTTAGGCGGCGAAGTTGGAAAAACTTCTAACAAAGAATTTGGGAAGGCAGTTTTAGAGATCAAAGACAGTACTGATCTCTTTGCCGGGATTAAAGATCCTACCTGCTGGATGAACCATGGAGATATGGTAACTAAATTACCGCCGGGTTTTGAGATAATTGCCAGTACGGAGAAGATACCTTATGCGGCTATAAAAAATAATAAACACATGTTTTACGGAGTACAATTTCATCCCGAAGCAGTTCATACCCCAGAGGGCAAAACTATTTTGAAGAATTTTCTTTTTGAGATCTGTAAGCTTAAAGGTGTATGGGATATGGCCTCCTTTGTTGATATTACAGTAAAGGATATCAAAGATAAGGTAGGTAATAATCAAGTTATCTGTGGCTTAAGTGGTGGAGTAGACTCAGCTGTAACAGCTCTTTTAGTCCATAAAGCAGTCGGTGATAAGCTCACTTGCATCTTTGTCGATCATGGTTTTATGCGCCTTAATGAAGCTAAACAAGTGGTAGATACTTTTAAGAGTCGTTTTAAAATCAATCTAGTCCATGTAGATGCGTCCCAACGTTTTATAAAACTCTTAAAAGGTATCGAAGAACCAGAAAAGAAACGAAAAATAATTGGTACCGAGTTTATTAGAGTCTTTGAAGAAGAAGCAAAAAAGATTGGCGCTTTTAAGTTTCTTGCTCAAGGTACAGTCTATCCGGATGTAATCGAAAGCGGTAGTTCATCTGGAACAGTTATAAAAAGCCATCACAATGTGGGAGGACTCCCCGAAGATCTTAAATTTGAACTTATTGAACCGTTAAGAGAGCTATTTAAGGATGAGGTTAGAAAAGTCGGCCTAGAGCTTGGAATGCCAGAGGAGATGGTTTTCAGGCATCCTTTCCCAGGCCCTGGTCTGGCCATAAGAATTATAGGTGAAGTTACTCCCGAAAAACTTGATATCTTGAGGAAAGCCGATGCTATCTATCTTGATGAGATTAAAAAAAGCAGCCTTTATAAAGATATCTGGCAAGCTTTTAGTGTACTTTCTAACACCCGCACTGTAGGAGTAACGGGTGAGACAAGAACTTATGCATATGTTCTTGGCCTTAGAGCAGTAAATAGTACCGATGGTATGACTGCTGAATGGTATCGCTTCCCCTACGATAATTTAGCTATAATTTCAAACAGAATAATCCAAGAAGTGCCACAGATAAATCGAGTAGTCTACGATATTAGTTCAAAACCACCGGCTACAATTGAGTGGGAATAGATGTTAATAAGTCTCTGAGCTCAGCAATATAAAGGGTTTCAGAGGCTTATATTATGCCTGTGGCAGCAGAATGACAACATTATTCCCAATTTCCCAGAAATCTATCTGTTTTTTGGTTTTTAGGGATATAGAGATCATTAAACTTGTCAGAAACTTCCTGTCGATTATCCGGGTAAAAATGAGGGTATGTTTCCAGGGAGGTCTCCACATTTTCATGGCCACAAGTTGAGAAAAGAGTAAAGAGAGCCTCTGTGAATTAACCCAACATAGACTCTCTTGTATTTCTGGCCAGAAAAATCATGGACAATGACGATTAAAACAAAAAGTAGAATTCTGGAGAGGCCGGCCTTTCTTTTATAATAGCTCAGGTAAAGGAATATGCAGCAGGCGCATTATGTCCTTCTTGTTTTCTAGCACCCTCTAGGCAACGAAATCTATAAAAGGCTTATCGTCCTTATGAGCACGTTCCAACAGGCTGATATAATCCTGTCGTAAAACCGGAAGAATGACAGCAGGTAGGTAGCCGGTCTGAATGAGAGCCGTATTCATCAGCAGCCTGGCAATTCGGCCGTTACTATCAATAAACGGATGGATGAATACAAACCGCTTATGAAGCTGTGCGGCAAACTCCACAGGGTGATATTTATCCCGCTTGGAAGCTGCCCAGTAGAACAATTTTTCATTTCCCCCTCTATTTGCTCAACCTTGCAAACCTCATATTGGGAGCCAGTAATAATAACAGGCTCGGTACGGTATCGGCCTGTTGCTTCCGGATTTATGTGTTTGTAAAACATCTCATGCATGGTAAAGGCGTCCTCTTCAAAGATCTCGCAACCGAGAACATGAAATCATGCGCCTGAGCATGGCTAAGTGTCTCGAACGTATCCTTGAGCGGTTTTCCTCCAACGGTCAAGCCGTTTTCGAGC
Organism: Bacillota bacterium; assembly: GCA_036721855.1. Taxonomy (GTDB): domain Bacteria; phylum Bacillota; class DTU065; order DTU065; family DTU065; genus JAHDNZ01. The sequence goes on from DAIMKF010000013.1 coordinate 13,985, forward strand.
AACACCTTTGTTTCACTTTCTGCGAGAGTGTTCCCTTCTTTGGCATTGCTGACCAGGTAAGGCCAATAAGGTAATAGCTTTTTATTTCATTAAGCAGATGACCTTCAAAAGGCCGAAACTCGTCAATTGCTGCCTTATAACGGTGAAAATATTCGTTGTTCGACACTATCCTCTGTTTACATATTAAAACTACTAACCAAGCCAAGTAGTCCACTTAGCAGCAGCAGAGAGATTGGATTTAACCAATTTTGCCAAGAACAGACAATGACACCTAAAAATATTATCAGATCAAAAGGACGGGTAATCGATTGTGGGAAAAGGGAGAAAGCGGCAGTAATGATCATTGCTGTGACAGCTGGACGCATACCCTTTAAGCCGTTTTGAACATCTTTATTATCTTTGAGTTGATTTAGAAGAACTGTCAGTAATGTTATAGTAACAAAGGATGGTAAGACAACACCTAAAGTAGCAAAGACCGAGCCCCAAAAACCAGCCATTTTGTACCCTACAAAAGTGGCCGTGTTGATGGAAATAGGTCCAGGGGTCATTTCGGCTGTAGCAATAATATCAAGAAACTCTGCTTTACTTAGCCACTTAAATCTATCAATTACTTCGCGTTGAATAAGGGGAAGCATTGCATACCCGCCACCAAAGGTAAATAAGCCAATACGAGCGAAAGTTATAAACAGTTGAATAATCATTGCTTTTGCCTCCCTAAGAGGATCCCACTAACTGCTCCAAAAATAATTAATAAGACAGGGTGTATTTTTAGCCACAGTACTAAAATCCCAAAGATAAAAGTAAAAACAAGAGCTTGTTTAGATTTAAGAATATCTTTACCTATCCTAACTCCGGCAATTAATATAAGTCCTACAACCGCAGGTCTAACACCGTTAAAAAAATTTGTTACATAAGGCGATTGATACCATCCTGTTAACCAAGTGGCAATTAATAGTATGATTAAAAAAGAAGGCAGAGTTGAACCTAGTGTAGCTATTATAGCACCAGGGAGACCTGCTAATTTTCGCCCCAAGTAGATACTAGCATTAATAGCGATAGCACCCGGAACAATCTGGACTATAGAAACCATATCGATAAACTCTGCTTCTGAGATCCACTTTTTTTCATTAACAAAGATATTTTTCATTACAGGAATCATAGCATAGCCTCCACCGATAGTAAAAGAACCTACCTTAAAGCAGTTGATAAATAAATTCCAAAGCATAGCAGCACCTTCTTCAAAATAAAACTTTTATATTCAATTTAGATATTATGATATAGAGAGGAAATGCTTTTAGTACGGAGAACAAACTAAGTAAAGACATTGTATTATTATCCATTTTCAATTAATTGTTTGTCAAAATATTCTCGAATTCCCCTGTTAATATTAAAAAAAGCTTCTAATTTTATGCAAAAAACATGAGAAGGAGTGGAACTATTTGAAGAATAAAACCAAAAGTCAAAGACTTACTCTTTCTCGCTTTTTAGGGCTTAGTTTTATCTTTGTGGCGATACTACCTTCCATTTTACTGGGGATCTACCAGACATTTAGTTCTGGTTGGGCTTTAGAAAACTTAGAAGAAAAAGATCTGCTACGTTCACTTCGCTCTGCCTCCATGTTGGTAGAGTCATATTTAGATAACCAAGTGAATAAAGCTCAAACTCTGGCTAAACTTATTGAAGCTAATCCAATCTGGTACCCAGAAGAAACAGAAAAACTCATGCAAAACTTTATTTCTACTGATCGAGGTATAAGAGAATGGCGTCTAGTTAATAGCGTAGGTATAACCATTGCCAGTTATCCTACACCTCTGGCCAATACTGATTATTATAATACAACCTGGTTTAATAAAATGATAATAACACCCCAAAATCTGGTTATAACGAGAATTTCTGAACTGAGTTTTCAAAATAACCATGTCGGTATAGCGGTTCCCCTTGTTAGAGAAGGCAGTTTGGCAGGTGCTCTTTTAGGCTTTATAGAATTAGATGCTTTAGGTGATATTTTGATAGATACTATCAATTATCCTGTTATCCTTACAGATGAACAAGGTTTTAATTTATATATCAGAGGTAGCCAAAAAGAAAATAACTATCATATAAACTCTTTATTTGTCAAGGGAGTCAAACCTTTTACTCCTAATTGGGTCAGTGAAGAAGATGGTCAATATCTTTCAGCTTACAGTACTTTACCTTATTATAACTGGTCTGTAGTTGTAGAAAAGCCACGTGCAGAGGTCACAAAACACTGGCTCGAACGTTTTATAATAGCATTTTTAGGTGTAGGATTAATGGCTGCTTTTCTACTCGCTTTAGTGCCTTGGTTTGAAAGATTATTATTTACTCCCTTTCTTAATCTTCACCGGGCTTTTCGTTCAATTAACGAATATGGACTTTTAACAAGAATTGAAGAAGAACAAGAAATTAGAGAGTTTCATGATATTGCCAAAGATTTTAATGCGATGGTCAAGACCCTTCAGAGTATATTAAAAGAGATGGATCGCAATTTTGTTGCCGGTATTGAATCTTTATCTAAGGCGATAGAGTTTCGCGATAAGTATACAGGAGGACATTCACAAAGGGTAGCCAAATACGCAGTGCTAATAGCGACACAAATGGAGCTTGATAACAAAGAGGTTGAACGGATTCGCATTGCCGGTCTACTCCATGATATCGGCAAAATTGGTGTGCCTGGAGTGATATTAAATAAACCAGGACCGCTTACACCGGAAGAATGGCAAAGAATCAAAAGACATCCTCTTATTGCCGTGGATATACTTTCGGGGGGACCATTTAAGGATCTTATACCACATATCCGCTCTCATCACGAACGTTTCGATGGTAAAGGCTATCCTGATGGACTAAAAGGAGAAGAAATTACTCTTATGGCACAAATACTAGGTGTGGCGGATGCTTTTGATTCTATGACTTCTAACCGTATTTACAGACCGAAGGTCTCACTTGAAGAGGCAAAACAGGAACTGCAGAAAAACCGAGGAACACAATTTTCACCTCGGGTGGTAGATTGTATGATAAGATTAATTGATAATCGATTAATTATCGAAGAAGACGATTTCATCACTAACGCAGCAAAATGAAGGATCTGTTGATATTACAACAAAATTGCATTTTATTTCCTTGCCCAACCAGAAGGAGATAAAAATACTACGTAGAAGTACCTAAATAGAAATTAGTTCAGAGAATAGAAGAACTAGTTTCTTGGGCAATATATCCTTATAAGGGAGGAACTTTTAATGAATAAAAGGATTTTAACCGTAGTTATGGTGTTGTTGGCATTAACAGTATCGGTCGTGGCAGCAGAAGGAACACTTATCTATGAGGCTAACTTTAACAAAACTGATAAGAAAAATGTTTACTGGGAACCGGTTAATGGCGATTGGGACGAAGACGGCGAGCACATGATTAACGGTGATATTAATGATGGCAATACAAATATTTTTCAAGAACTAGATCAAATCGGTGATGGAACTTGGATTTACGAGTATAAGGTAACCTACGATGTTAAGGGTAGCCAATGGGCACCGGCAGCCGGCTTGCACTTTATGTGCAGTGATGGCGAAGCTTCTAACCGTGGAGATTCCTACCTTGTGTTCCAAGACTATGCAGAGATTCAGCTCTATCGTTCTATTGGTAATGGACTATCTGCTGTTTTAAGAATTCCTGGATTCCCGGCTATAGTTGGTCAGACCTCAATAGTTCGTGTAGAATACAATACCAAAACAGGCTTGATTACCGTTTACTTAAACGGCGAGAACATTCTGGAATGGACAGATGAAGACCCAATTGTTGACGGTCAATTCATTTCTCTTAGAACAAACGGAACCCAAGCCACCTATGACTATGTCAAAGTTTGGTTCAAAAAATAACTAAAAGAAAGGCCCTGTAAAAGCAGGGCCTTTCCTCTTCCAGCCTGTCTATTAGGCGGAGAAAAGAAGAAAATCTCTCACCTAAAAGGCGGGAAAACAACCATAAGACGAAGAAAAACTACAAATTGTTTGTTTAGAGAAACAAGTAGCAAAAGGGAACTTTTGGCTATCGGACCTTGTCAGGTGGATAAAAGAACACCTAAAAGTTGGGATAATCTGGAGTGTTAAAAAGAGATGGTTGGCACTTGCTAGTGCCGGCAAGATAGAGTTTTCAAGAGCAGTAAAAGAAGCCCTTACCTACGTTTTGCGAGAGGAAAGTGCGAGGATTTAATCTAATGCTTTCCTACTCGAAATATATGCATTAGAGATGATGTTTTTGCTTAAACTTACCGGACTTGCTTAGGATAAAGGCAAGTGGTAATATAATTTTTAGAGTATCAGCCCTGGTAGGGTTTTTTTAATGTTATATTTCTAAAACTCTGGCCTAAATATTTTATTTATTTTTCGCTGTTAGGCATTTAATTGTTAGATAGGTGTGTATTATGGCTAAAAATAAAAGTTTACGCACTCAGATTGCTATGGCGGTTTTAATTGGTATAGCAAGTATTCTTCATGCGGTTGAAGGTTTAGTACCACCTCTGCCTGTACCGGGAGCAAAGCTTGGACTGGCTAATACTGCTACTTTAATTGGCTTGAGGATATTGGGTTTTTGGGCAGCACTGGGAATCAGTTTGTTCAGAAGCTTTATCGGAGGCCTTTTTGGAGGTAGCCTTTTTGGTCCGGCATTTTATATGAGTTTTGCCGGGGCCATTTCAAGTGCTCTGGTCATGGGGTTTGTATCTAAATTAAAAAACATAGGTAAAAATAATATTTTCGTGAGTGTTATTGGTGCAATCGCCCATAGTTTAGCTCAAATTACCGTAGCATCACAGTTATTAAGACATGTGGGTATCTGGTACTATCTACCGCTTGTATTGGGTTTATCAACCCTTACCGGAGTTTTTATAGGTTTGGTTTGTGAAAAGGTTATCGCACTCTTACCAGCTACCATAAAAGCTGGAGAAAACAGCAGAAATTAGTCTTACTAAAGGTACAAGGGGTTGATTATATGCAGGAGCCAAAAAAATTATTAGTTATTATAGTCCTAGTTATTTTAGGGCTAACCTTCTTATATGGTGGCAAGTTACTAATGGATACCAGAAAGGTGAAAGACCAGGAGCATTTAAGGGCCAATGTCTATACACTAACCGGTGCAGGCAGGAAACTAGTTAAGACATTTAAACTGTCTGAGAGGCAGAAAGAAGTATATAATTATGATGGCCCACTTGGGATTACTGTGGTTGAGGTCGATGGTTTAAGAGCCAGAGTAAAATCGTCACCTTGTCCGGATCATGTTTGTGTGCAATTTGGCTGGCTTTCTTTACCTAATGACTTTAGTGCCTGTTTACCAAATGCCATGCTCTTACTAATTGAGGATGGCAAAACAATTGCCAACTAAGGAGCAATTAAGCTCCTTTTTTTTATTTCCTTTTTCTGCTCTAGACCGGAGATAAGTTCTATGTTAAACTAGTATTGTCAAAAAAATAACGAAATCGTCAAGTAAATAACAAGAGGAGCAGACCATTGGAAATAATAATTTGTATTGGCAGTGGTTGTCATCTCAAAGGTTCAAAAGAGGTCCAGGAGAAAACGATTGCTTTTATTAAAACCAATAAACTGGAGAAAAAGGTTTTCCTCAAAGCATCTTTTTGTCGAGGTAATTGCCAAAATGGTGTTTCAATGTCCATTGACGGTAAAGAGGTCGACCATGTCTCGCCGGAGAATATAACCGAAATTTTAACTAAATTTTTACAAGGTGGAAATTATGCAAGATATCATTCAAACAAGTGAAGCTCGCTGTCAGGATTGTTATAGATGTGTCAGAGAATGTGCTCTAAAGGCTATTAGTCTTTCTTTGGGTCAGGCCAAAGTATTAGACAGTAGCTGTGTTTTGTGTGGCCGATGTGTCAAAACTTGCCCTCAAAAAGCCAAAAGAATAGTCGACGATGCAGAGGCCTTTTTTAACGCTTTAGCCAATGGCGAACCCGTGGTTGTTAGTATCGCACCTTCTATAGGTTGTGGTGTAGGTAATATTTCGCCGGCACAGGTAGTAGGATATTTAAAAACTCTTGGTGTAAGTACTATCCGCCATACTGCAGAAGGAGCGGTACAGGTAGCCAAAGCTTACCAGAAACTTTATCAAGACAGCTTCGAACCTGTGATTTCATCATGTTGCCCGGCGGTGGTTAATCTAATTGAAAAACATTACCCCGAATTGATAAAATACCTCGCTCCCATCGAATCCCCCATGATAACTCATGCTCGTATATTAAAGTCAGAGTTTTTTAACGCAAAGATATTTTTTATAGGTCCTTGTGCTGCCAAGATCGAAGAAGCTAGGTGTTATAAAAACACCGGACTTATCTCCGGAGTTTTGACATTTGCCTCCCTTTTTGAGCGTATGCAAACAGAAAACTATCAGCCCCAATATACAGAGGATATTGCCGGCATTAAAGGCGGAGGTCTCTTTCCTGAAAGCGGCGGTGTTTTGCAAGCTGCAAAGCTTAATGGAGCAGCGGGTGTTTTTGAAGTTTCAGGTTTAGAGGCACTGATCGAACTTTTCGACCATTTAAAAAAGGGGAGCCAAGAAGTAAAGTTTGTTGAAGCAATGGCCTGTGAAGGTGGCTGTTTGATGGGACCTGGTATGGTGTCTTTTGATGAGAACCTCTGGAACCGACGCGAGAAGATTAAAGGGTATTTAAAAAAGAAAGTGGCAGTTAAGGCAGACCTGCCCAAAAGCAGACAATACAGTAACAGAGTTGCTGATAACAAAAAACCTAGTGAAGCCCAAATCCAGGCCGTCTTAAAAAAGATAGGTAAAAACTCACCCCAAGATGAAACAAACTGTGGCGGTTGTGGTTATGAGAGCTGTCGAGAAAAGGCGATTGCTGTTTGTAAAGGACAAGCTGAAATTGAAATGTGTGTGCCTTATATGAAAGAAAAATTCCGCTCTTTTGCTAATTTAGTTGTTAATTCCACACCAAATGGAATAATCGTTGTCGACAGAGAGATGCTCATACAAGAGTTTAACCCGACAGCTATGAAATGGTTTGCGCAGGGGAGGAAGTTTGTTAAGGGCTTACCCCTTGACCTATTTATAGATTCTTGTGATTTTGTGGAAGTGGCTAAATCCAATAAACCAATTCTTAATAAACGTATTACCTATAGTGACTATCATATAACTACCGAACAAAACATTATCTCTTTAGACGATTATGATCTGGTTGTTTGTATCATGCGAGATATCTCAGAAGAGATGAGAACTGAAGCTGAATTAGATATGATTTCTCAAGCTACATTGGAAAAAGCGACAAAGGTTATTGAAGAAAATATGCGAGTGGCTCAGGAAGTTGCCGGTCTGTTGGGTGAAACTACAGCTGAGACCAAAGCAACCCTCTGGGAAGTTATCTCTCTGGTTAAACAAAGGAGGGAGAAAAACTCATGCGACTCGCGTTAGATATTGCTCAAGCATGTATGGCCAAGCAAGGTGAAGAACTTTGCGGCGATAGCCTAGAGATAGTAAGACGAGATGGCGAGATCATGGTGATCCTTTCCGATGGTCTTGGCAGCGGAGTGAAAGCAGGAATTTTATCTACCATGACAGTTAAAATGGCAGCCAAACTTCTGGCCAGGGGTCTCCCTTTGGAAGAAACAGTAGATACAATCAATAGGACTTTACCTATCTGCAAAGTGAGAGGCTTAGCTTATGCTACTTTAAATATTATCCATATTAGTAAAGATAACAAAGTCAGGTTGATTCAAGATGATGCACCACCGGCGATTTTAATTAACCCTGCTAAGCAAAAGGCAATACCTTTAAGAGGTCGGAAAAATTATATCGGTGGCAAAGAGATTTTCGATGGTGAATTTGAAATTGAAGAAGGCCAGACTCTTTTAATAGTTTCAGATGGGGTACCTCATGCGGGAGTAGGTGCAGTATTGGATCTTGGCTGGGGTATGGAGGGAGTACTCAATTATGTACAAAAAAAACTCACATCCATTGAGGAACCCGAAAAGTGGGTCGAGGAGATTTTAGAAGTTACGAAAGTGCTTTATGCAGATGAGCCTGGCGATGATGCAACAGCTCTAGCCATTAGAGCCAGAAAACCACGGAGTCTAATGCTTGTTTCCGGACCTCCTAGTGATAAAAAACTAGATGGAGCATTTTGTTCGAGGTTAAAGGAATTTAATGGCCGTAAAGTTATCTCAGGTGGAGCTACAGCAAATATGGTGGCCAGAGAGTTAAAATTATATCTGGAAACAGAGCTATCATATGACGATCCTTCAGTACCTCCCATTGCTAAGATGGCCGGAATCAATCTTGTTACAGAAGGAATCCTTACCATTAATAAAACCCTGGAGAGGCTTAAATCAGTTTTAAGTGGTGATAGTTTAAGTTCAAGGCAAGATGGGGCAACACTTTTAGCCAAAGAGTTAATGCAAAGCGAAGAGATTTTCCTCTGTATTGGCACAGCTACAAATCCAGCCCATAGAGCACTAGCTCCGGCCATAACTTATTCACAGCGCTTAGAAGCTTTTGCGGAAATGGTACATGTTTTAGAGAGGCTCGGGAAAAGAGTCGAAGTAAGTTGGTATTAGGAGGTAATTTGATGGTTACTTTAGAGATCTGTCTTGGAACTGCCTGTCATCTAATGGGCAGTGAAGAGATATTTTCGTCGATTGAAAAGTTGCCGATTAATTTGCGGAAAAAGATTACAGTAAGGGGCATGAACTGTTTAGGAGCTTGTGATCAAGGACCTAATGTTCGTCTTAACGGTACTATTTATCATCAAATGACTCCCCAAAAGCTAGCTGAACTCTTAACAGAATATGGTGGTGAATAGGCATGCCAAGACTACTAACAGAAATCGATAAAATTAGGAGACAGGTTCTTACAGAAGTAGCTAGGTTGGCTTTTGATGGTCAGATTCTCAGAAAAATTGAAGACCTTCCCTATAGACTTTATGATCAGGGTATTCAAAACTATCGTTGCTGCCAATTTAAAGAGCGGGCGGTATTGAAAGAAAGAATTAGACTGGCCTTAGGTGAGGATCCTGTTTTAGATCGCGAGCCTTTGGTTAATGCAGCTATCAGAGCCTTAAAAGAAGAAAAAGTAAAAGGACCCATGTTAAAAGTTATAGATATTGCCTGTGATCATTGTCCCATCGATGCTATCTTGGTAACTGATGCTTGTCGAAACTGTGTTGCCCATAGCTGTATTAATGCCTGCCCCAAAAAAGCTATTCAGATTTTAAATGGTAAAGCTGTTATCGATAAAGAAAAATGTGTTGAGTGTGGACTATGTGCTAAAGCTTGTATGTTCGGAGCAATTGTACATATCCAAAGACCTTGTGAAAGATCATGCCAAGCCCAGGCTATTTCTTCAAGTGAAGACAGACATGCCATTATCGATTCCAATAAGTGTGTAGTGTGTGGCGCTTGTACTGTAGGATGCCCCTTTGGAGCGATAAGCTATAAGTCGGAGATTCTACCAGTTATTAAAAAACTACAAGGGAAAAAAGAAGTAATTGCGTTAATAGCTCCTGCTATAGCCGGTCAATTTGGTCGCAGCGTAGCAATAAATCAAGTTATAAAAGGCTTAATAGAGTTGGGTTTTACCGAGGTAAAAGAAGTGGCCTTTGGAGCAGATGAGGTTGCTAATTTAGAAGCAAACGAAGATACAACTACCTGGCTGACAAATTCTTGTTGCCCGGCGTATAAAAAATTTATTGAGAAGCATTTCCCCGAATTAGAGCCACATCTATCTGAACAATTAAGTCCCATGGCCTATCTTGCCCAAAAAACCAGAGAAGAAAAGCCCGAGAGTTTCCTGGTTTTTATCGGACCATGTCTGGCTAAAAAAGAAGAGACCTGTGATGTGGATGCAGTATTAACATTTGAAGAGATAGCCTGTATGTTTGTGGCCAAAGAAATTAATCTTGCTACCTTAACCGGAACATCTCTATGTGAAAGACCAACTAAATTTGGTTTAGGTTTTGCAACTTCAGGAGGAGTTTCCAAAGCTATCACTAACTTAAAACCAATTAAAATTAAAGCTGCAAGTGGACTGAGGGAATGTAAAACAATGCTGCATTTAGCCAAAGCAAACAGATTAGAAGCTGACTTTTTGGAAGGAATGGCCTGTTTAGAAGGTTGCATTGGTGGTCCCGGTACCCTTGTGGAGGCTAAGTTTTCGCGCAAAGTCCTCGAAAAAGAGATCTCAGAGAGCGAAAGTGAACTTAAAAAAACCGTTTAGAAAGTGGTGGGGAGATGGATTTATGCTCAGACTTATATGTCAGCAGGATAGCAAAGTACTATCGCTATCTCAATCAATTAAAGCAAAGTGGCGTTTTGCGAGTCTTATCAAATGAGTTAGCTGTCTATTTGAATATCTCTCCATCTCAAGTACGCACTGATTTGAGCAAGTTTGCCTTAGGACAGAGTGGCTATGGCTATAATGTCTCAGATCTTACCTCCAAACTGCAAGAGCATTTGGGTCTTAATAAGATCAACAAAATGGTTTTAATTGGAGTAGGCCAGCTCGGTCAGGCTTTGTTAAGCTATGAAGGTTTTTATAACCACGGTTTTCGCTTTAGCGCCGCTTTTGATATTAACCCCCAGCTTAAGGGCAAAACTTTTGGTTTCTTAGGAGAACCTGTAAGAGGTATGCGTGAATTAAAGACTTATCTAGCTAAAAACCCGGTTGAACTTGCTGTTTTAGCAGTAATTCCCGAAAGCATTCAACCGGTAGTCGACATTTTAGTGGAGTGCGAGATCAAAGGGATCTGGAATTTTGCTCCTTATTACCCGAAGGTTCCGGAAAATGTAGTGCTAGAAAATGTTCATATTCAGGAAAGTTTACTTAAACTGGCCTATAGATTGTCAGACTTTAAGCAAGCAAAGAGACCTAAATAGGTCTCTTTTTTTGCAGGACAATCTTGTTTCTTTTAGAATCTAAATTACTAGCTACGAGGGGGTAATGATAATGATAATTTCTAAGCCGACGGATTTTTTATTTCCCGTTACCGAAACTCAGACCGAGATTGTTATTGATTTAGGGTACGAAGTTAATCTTGAAAAAAGAAGCGGTGCCCTAACTAAACTGGGCCCTTACCGCATAAACGGTCCTTTTAAGGTCAAAAGAAAAGATAGGTGGCTTGAGCCTAGAGATTTTACACTTATTAGTTATAGCTGGGACTCAGTGGAAGGTTCACTTAAACTAAATTATGAAGAGGATCTATCCTTAAAATTGTTTTTTGAAAAGGGAAAAATTACCGGCAGGTTATCGGGCATAGCTGACACATATCGTTTCCCCTGCCTATGGGGCCTAAAAGTGGATAACGACGAATTAATAACAACCAATAATTTCGGGGAGTTAATTCCGAGTCCTATTCAAACTTTAAAATTGCCGGTTAAAGTGGCTACATGTACTTGGCATAACTACAAAGTAGCCAGACCTGTTGAGGGAGTTCCAGGATGTTTACGGGAAAAAGATAAAGCGACTTACAGACTCGGTTATTGCGGTCTGGCTTCAATGCCTTGGCTTTTTTATGGAAATAAGTCGGAAGGCTTCTACACAGCTTCTTATGATGAAAGATTTTTCACAACCTATTTGCATATGGAAGCAACTGATACCATGCTTATAGGTTTAGAAAAGATTGGTGATGGAGAATTTGATTCCAAACTGGCTGAGTTTTCTTATCTTAAAGCTGATTGGCATGAGGCAGCCAGAAGATACAGAGATTGGGCTTTAACCTGGTATAAGATAGGACCGGTACCTGATTGGGTTTGGGATGAAAATGGTGTTTTGGTTCACTATGATTTTAAGTTTCAATCCGGTGAAATACGCCACTACTTTAGTGATATTCCTGAGTTATACAAAATAGCCAAAGAAGCAAACTTCAAGCATTTATATGTCTCAGCTTGGAATGAGGGTGGCTTTGATACCCTGTATCCCCAGTTTTTCCCGGACCTTGAACTTGGTACTATCAGGGATCTTAAAAAAGCTATCGATACTGTGAAAGAAGATGGTGGCAAGATTAGTTTTTATATTAATACGCGGATTTTTAATCACCGTTCTGAGTTTTATCAGAGCTTGGGTAAAAAGTGGGCTGCTTTAGCGGACGATGGTAAGGAGTATGTTGAAAGGTATGGTAAAGAGACCTTCAGCTGTATGTGCTTAGCTGAACCTGAATGGACAAAGATTTTGAAGGATTTTATCCTTTGGTTGGTAGAGGATATGGGTGCAACAGGAATGTATATCGATCAAGTCGGTGCCTTTCCACGTCTTTGCTATAATGAAGACCATTCCCATCAAAGACCGGATCAATGGAGTTTAGGTTATGTGAAGTTATTAAAAGATATTAATACCGAATCTAAAAAAGATCCGTTTTGGATTATGGAAGGCTGTGGCGATATCTACAGCCAGTATGTAGGAGCACAACTTGTCCATGCCAGTTGGGGCTTATATACTCCCTATGGCCACCCGGAGATCTACAAATATACTTTCCCGGAAATAATTCATGTAGATATGGTTCATCCCAAACCAGTTGCAGTTGATGTAGATGCTTTAGGTTTGAGTCCCAAAGAAGTCTCAGCACGCATGTTTCTTTTGGGAACCCATTTTTGGGTTTACTGCCATGTATTAGAGGACCCAGAGTTATGGAGCTTTATTCAACAGGTATTAGAAGTGCGAGATCAGATTAAAGGCAACTTAAGGAGAATGCGCTTTGTGGATAACGAAGGCCTTAAGGTTAACTGGGCCAAGCGCTATACCTCCTTAGATGAAGAGATGATACTCTTTTATAACCCAGATGATGAAAAAGAGATAAAGACAACTTTGTCAATACCAGATACAGTCGAGGCAATCTATTTAGGAGAAAAACCGCAAAAGATGGCTGTTAAAAACCAGAAACTGCCTACAAAAGGGCGCTATTTGGGCGTTTTCCGCTGGCAGAAAAACTAAAAATCGGCTAGATATAATAAAAAAAGGGGCGACTTTTAATCGCCCCTAAACTCTTAATTGCCTGGTAATTTATCCAAAAACCTTTTGAATTCCCTTGCTTTCCTATTCATTTCGTCGGTAACCTCTTTAGCAGCTTTGAGGATAGCTTTTTCAGGGTTTTCACCATTTAAGACAACTGAAGCCGTGGCATTGTCTACATATCTCCAGACAGTTTCCCCGCCAAGAGCAAAAGGAATACCGATATCTTCTTCTAGTTGATTCATAAGAACTGCTCTGTCTTCAGGTTTGATATCCATTTTAGCCATCGCTTTCATATTGGGAGAGATATGATATGTGCCCGGTAATTTGGTGTGAAATTCTGTGGTGTAAAGGGTTTGGATCTCTTCACTGGTAAACCATGTGATCCATTCAAAGGCTTCTTGGTGCATTTTAGATTTCTCAAAAATAGCAAAATTATTGGTACCAAGGTAGCCAGAACGGTTAATAGTACCATCTTTGCGAACTGTGCCAGGCAATAAGCCCGTTTTCCATTTGCCTTTGAGTTCAGGAGAGCCAACTGCAAAACCACCATAAACTATAGTTGTCGAGCCGCAAAGGTAGGGAATATCACCTTTGCGAAAGTCCTGATATGGTTGGATGGCTTTAGGAACACCGTGCTTGGTAAAAAGCTCGGTAAAACGTCTAAAACCGTCTATTGACTCAGGTGTATCTAAAGTGGACTTTGTACCTCCGGGTAAGTAGACATCGCCACCGGCTTGTCGTAAAAAGGCAGAAGCAACAAACCAGGTCAGTCCATCTACACCATAAAAGATACCAAAATTCATATTCTGAGCTTGCATTTTAGGTAAAATCTTATAAAGATCATCCCAGGTATTGGCTTCTTCCCAGCCGTTTTCCTGAAAGATATCTGTGCGGATGAAAGCTTGCATATTGCCTAATTCAGCAGGTATCCCCCAGGTAGTACCTCTAAAATCTAAAGGCCGTAACGAACCGGGGTACATTCTGGCAAGAACGGCTTTTGCTTCAGTGGGGAAGGCTTTAGCTAAATCTAAAACACCACTTCTTAAACCAAACTCCCCTTGCCAGGTCGAACCCATTTGGGCAATATCAGGGATATCACCGGAAGCCAGTGCTAAATAAATCTTAGACATGGCATCCTCCCAATTCATGAGAGAAAAGTTGGCGGTTATACCTGTTTTAGTTGTGAAATATTGTTCGGTTAAAGTTCTAATAATCTTTGCTTTTTCTGCAGATGCTACCAGCCATATTTCTAGATCTTTGGCACTTACCACTAGACTACTAAGTAAGAAAGTAGAAATAATTATGACCAGGTAAAATTTCTTCATTTTACAACCTCCTCCAATTTATGGGTTCTGGGCTGTAAAATAGATTCCTTTTTGCATTCAGCCAAAAACCAATTAAATTGAGGTCTTTACCGAGACGAAAAAAGTTTCAGTTATCTAAAACAGAAACCTCCTAAAATGGATTCCACTTTAGGAGGTTGAAAGCTTAATTAGTTAATAGGTAAATTCTTTAGAAATCGGGCAAACTCTTTAGCTTTTCTTTGCATTTCATCGGTAACTTCTTTGGCAGCTTTGCGGATAGCCTTTTCAGGGTTTTCACCGTTTAAGACAACCGAAGCCGTGGCGTTGTCTACATATCTCCAGACATATTCGCCACCAAGAGCAAAAGGAATACCGATATCTTCTTTAAGTTGTTTCATGAGAATAGTTCTATGTTCAGAGGGTATACCCATTTTAGCCATAGCTTCGATGTTTGGTGACTGGTGGAAAGAACCTGGCAGTCTTTCTTCATATTGCTTTTGATAGATGGCTTGGATTTCAGCGCTGGTAAACCACTTAATCCATTCAAAGGCTTCTTTTTTGCTTTTGCTTTTTTCAAAGATAGCAAAGTTGTTAGTGCCTAAGTAACCGGAATGGCTAATAGAACCGTCTTTACGAATTGTTCCGGGTATTAAAGCGGTAGTCCATTTACCTTTTAGCTCAGGAGCAGCGTACATATAGGCACCATAGACAACTCTGGTTGAAATAACAAGAAAAGGTACATAGCCGCGTTTAAAATCCTCTGTCTGATGAATCTGTTTAGGGACGCCATGTTTGGTAAATAGTTCGGTAAAGCGGATAAAACCATCAATGGATTCGGGGGTATCTAAAATTGATTTTTCTCCACCCGGTTTATAAATATCACCGCCGGCTTGGCGTAAGAAGAGTGAGGCTACAAACCAGCTGATGCCGTTTTGCCCGTAATTAATACCAAAGTCCATGTTGTTTGCTTTCATTTTGGGAATAATTTTGTAGAGGTCTTCCCAGGTATTGGGAACTGACCAACCGTTATCATTGAAAATATCGGTTCTGACATAAGCCTGCATATTACCAAGTTCGGCCGGAATTCCCCAGGTAGTCCCTCTGAAATCCAAAGGAGTAAGTGCACCTTTATACATGCCACTTAGAATGGCTTTGGTTTCGCTGGGAAAAGCTTTGGCTAAATCTAAAATACCACCTCTAAGACCATACTCACCTTGCCAGGTTGAGCCCATTTGTGCCACATCAGGAACATCGCCAGAGGCCAGAGCTAAATAGATCCTACTATTGGCATCTTCCCAGGTCATGGTAGAGAAATTCACATTAGTCCCTGTTTTTGAAGTAAAATATTGATTAGTAAGATCTTTAATAAGGCGTGCTTTTTCACTAGATGCTACCAACCAGATTTCAAGATCTCTAGCATTGACACTGATAGTTGTTAGCAACAAAACTATTAGCAGTAAAACAAGTGAAACTCTTTTCATTAAAACGCCCCCTGAGTCAATATTTGAAAAATTTTCCCCCGTAATATTCTTCGCTACGATTAAAAAGAAACCTTTCGATGACTATCGGTACTAAAAAAACTTGAGGGCAAAAAAATAGCGGCTACATTCAGATTCCGGCGATTTTTTTTCGAGTTACTAATTTTAATAGAAATATTAATCTAGTCAAGGAGGGAAATATAAATTTTTCAAGAATACTTCTAGTACATAAATGTCCCGGTTATGGCCGAGACAGCATAGATGCGCATCAAAAGAGGGCTCTTTTAGGGAGCTCTCTTCTTTTTCCGGGGGAAAGAGAAGGTGTTTTATGAAGCTAATTATACTGGTAATTGCTTTAGGCATCTCTTGGTACTCTCAAGCCAGCTTAATTGTTTCCCCAGCGATTTTTGAGGGCTGCATAGGAGATTACCCCCAGATTTTGACGGTAGATGTCTACAACCAATATGATGAGGCAATCCCTCTAAAGTTAGAAGTCTTTAATCTGACGCAAAATATTAACGGCTTAGTTGAATTAAACCCGGTTAATAAACCTCTTTTAATACCAGAGAGTGATTGTTTTAAGATACCGGCAAAAGCTAAAGTCAGTCTCAATTTCCAGATAGTAGATCAAAATAAGCCTATCTACCAAGCAGTTGTTTTAAAAAAAGCAACAGATGCTCAGAAAAAAGTAGTTGCACAAGGTATTGCTATTCTTTTTATACTTGCTTTAGACAAAGATAATGTTAGAGGGAAAACCAGTGATTTGAGTATTGTTACAAGCGGTAATATTCAGCAAAGGTTTATCCGGTTTGTAGTGGAAAATGAGGGTTTATGCCATTTCAAAACCGAGGGAGTGTTTGAGTTATTTGATCAAAAGGGTGCAAGAACAGAAGTGGTTTTATTAGATAAAGGTATTGTCCTACCAGGTGCTAAAAGGGAATTTTTGGGGGAAGTACTTACAGACATTAAGAGGTGTAGTTTAGTTAAGGGGCAAGTGTTTTTCAATCTCGCTGCAAATAGCCAAATCTGTAACATTGAGTTTCAGCCACTTGATGCTTTTGAAAGGTTACAAACAATAAAATGAAGCTGATACTTTTAATGGTTATTTTAACCTTACCGGTTGCTACAGAGCAAAAGATGCTTCTCCTTAATTTAAATGGAGCCCCTGGTAATAATAGAGAAATTACCGAGACAGTAGACCTTTACATTGAATGTGAAACCCATTGGGAACTTAGTGTTTTGGGAACAGATTTACAAACTGTCCAAGATGAGAAAACCCACCTGCTTCCTTTAGAGAGAATAAGTATCAAGATCGATAACGGTAATTGGATGCCACTGGAAATGAATAAAAAACTATGCTCTGGTCATGGACCTAGTTATCTAACCCTAGAATATAAATTTGCTCCCACCTGGGAAGATAAATTCGTAGGGCAAGAATATGTAGGTGAGCTTAATTATACTCTGACAAATGGTAAGCTTTATAGCTCATCTTTTAAACCAAAGATTCTTACTCCGGGACAAACCGCAAGCCTAGTCTTTAGTGATTATAACCTAGCTTGTGCTAAGATAAAAATATTTAAAGAACAAGATATATTAGCCGAGCTAGAGGTTTTTAATACTAACGAATGCCCGGTAGAGACTAAAGATAAAAACGGTTGTTTTTGGGAAGAGGGAGAGTATGGCTATGAAGTATTCTCACAAGAAGATTTAATCACCAAAGGCATCTTTGAGATTAAAAAAGACCTTTTGGAGGGAGAAATAAAAGGGAGATTGAGATTTAGCGGACCTTTATATGGAGAAAAACCGTTTTTAGAGCTCTATGACACTCAAAACAACTTGATGATAAGAAGAGAAGGAGAGGAGGCGTTAAATTACCGACTCGGCCTTTTAGAGGGGAGTTACTATCTTAAAGGCGGTAGTGAATTTAGCTCTCAAGTGGAAACATTTACAATCAGAGCCGGTCAGTTATTGGAAAAAGATATCTTTATAAGTGCAAACAATGAACTGGAAGTAGCGGTTAAGGTTTTACCAAATCCAATCAAACAGGGAAGTAAAGGTTGGCTTGAAATTGAGATTCAAAATCCTTTTTATGAGGATTTAAATGAACTGAGTGTGGTAGTTAGGTTACCTGATGGTTTAGTGTATCCTCAAAGTGGCAGCCCTTATTTAAATAAACAGTTTGCTACTCTTAAGGGCTCTTCAACGCTTAAGCTTAGGGAAGAGTTTATCGTTTTACCCTCTTGTAGCCAAACTCTTTTTCTTAGCGGGGAAGTTGAGATCAAGGCTTTAACAAATCAAAATGTGCTTCTCGAAAAAAAGGCAAATTTTACCATTGAGGTTCAACCAAGCTTATTTAGTGAACCGGGTATTTTAGTCGGTGAATCAAGTGATGGCTTCTACTTTGCCAATGGTACTTTTATTCACCCAGAGGCTGACTATTTCTGTTTGCAGCTTGAACCCGGAAGTTATGGACTTTTACTCGGCTCAAAACCATATATATTAAATGTCTCAAGTCTTTCTGAAAGAGTTAAGCTACCAAATACAACCAGCAAAAAAGAAGGGTTATTGGAGCTGCAGGCAGTTATTAATTCTAAGCCTAACTTCAAAATCACAGGTTTTTATGCTTCGGAAAACCTTAAGCTAGCCTTTGTATATCCGGATTACCAATTAAAACAACCAGATTTTCTTACTCCTTACCCCAAGTGGGCAGATGAAACTAAAATTCTCGCCAAGACACCCTGGCAATTTATCTATACTACCAGGGAAGGGTCTTTTAACGCCGGTACTGTTTATTTAAGTCCGCCATTTAGAGGAGGCTTTTTACCTCAAGCACTGTTAGGATTAGATGCTGAATTAAAAGCTAAAAATGGGGTGCATTTTAAAACAACAGGCGGCTTTTTTATGGAGGAAAAAAAGCAAGAAGAGTTTCCGGCAGATGGTACCACCGGCCCTTTTACTTTAGGAACTAAACCTAAAGAGGGTTCAGTTAACCTGACTGTTGAAGCCAGAGATAAAAATGGACAGGTTATAAAAAACTTTTCCTGGGATTATTATCTTGACCGAGAGGATTTAAAATTAAAAAGACCCTTAAGTGCCAAAGACCAGCTGGGCTTAACAAATTACCTGGTAGTGTCTTACATTTCAGAGTCAGCTACCAGTAACGATATCTTTATAGGCGGACATCTAGGCTATACGGATAATAAAAACAGCCTCTATCTATTTAGGCATTCTGAAGATGAAGGAATGGTAGGAAGACTTAACTATAAAAAGTGGAGTCTAGAGGGAGTTGCAGGTAAAAACTTGCGTGAAGTGATTATAAGCAGAAAAACTCCTGCTACCCAGCAAGATATTAAGGTAAAAAACAGCCAAGAGACAAGTTATAGTTATAGATTAGACTATACCGGCAACTGGTATGGCAGTTTTAATCTCCTTTTTAATCAGGTTAATAGTTCGACAAATAAAGCAGAACTTAACTTTACTTTTAAAAACGATCTAATTAAGGTTTGGCTTACTCAAAGACTTAATCTGCAAAAAGGCTTGGAAGAGATAAATAGCCAGTACTATCTTTATTCAACAGCGCTTAATTGGCCTAAAAACCTCGTCTGGAGTTTAAGTAAAGAAGGCTTTGCCAATAAAACTGTTACTACTTTCTCCAATCGGATGCTCTACAAACTAGCTGGTTTTACCGGTTATTTAGAGGGCTGTTGGCGCAAAAGCGAACAAGATAAACCTAAACTGGTAGTTTCTCTTAGACATGAAAAAATCCCTCTCTCCTTAAAAGCCGAGTGGGAACACATTGAACCACAGTTTTTTTTGTTGGAAGCTTGCTATGATACTAAATTGTTCTGGGCTAATATTTCTCTTTGCCGGGAAAGAAATAGTCTTAAAAAGACTCTAGGTCTTACGGTATTACCTAAAGACAGTTTAATTTTTCTGGCTATTAAAGACGAAGTTATCAAGACTCAAATCCATCTTCCTTGGTCAAAGACAAAGTTTAGCCTGTCTTTTACTGGAGATTGTAAGTCTAAACTAACAGTCTCCGAGGTTGAAGTTGATGTCAGGCTGTCACAAAACAGCCAAGTTGGTGTTAAGGGTATAAATCAAAGGACGTTAAAAAACAATTTCCGGTTACAAGGTTTTTATAGATATCAAAAGGACAGCTTTCAGCTAGAAATGCGACTTGACGAAAGAGAGAGCGGCCTGTATCTTACCTATCTTATACCTTTGGGGCAAGCACAGGCCGATTTAACCTCAAAACCGGCATTTATCTCTAGAGAGGATGATTAAAGTGAAAAAGAGACTGATGCTGATTGTTCTGGTATTTGGTATGGCAACTTTATGCATTTCGGCCGAGAGTTTTAGTCAAAGGGTATTAGCTAATATTCAACCTGCTTTGCAAGTAATCTGGCCTGATGCGGAACTGAATTTTGGTCAGCTTGCAATTGGCACTAACGAATCCGCTACCATACAACTGAAGGTATTGGCTAATGTAGGTTACAATATTATTTTAGAAACTAACAGTCCCTATCTGAAAGAGTATATTACAGAAACAGGAGCCTACGGTGTAAACAAATTAAAAGAAGCTTTACAGATCAGTATCGACGATGGTCTTAACTGGTTAGTGGTAGAAAAGTCTATGATTTTAGTTAATAAACCCGAGGGCTCTCCGGTTGAGGATATCTACAAGATTAAATATCAACAGGAGATGTCATTTCCGGCGGACAAGGCCTTAGATGAAGGCTCTTATTACACTACCGAGATAACGCTTTTAGTTACACCACTTATTTAAAAACGATAATATTATTGACAAAGGTTAAGCTTAACTCTAGACTAAAGGTAATAATGTTATGACAAGTTATGACCTTTAGTAAGGAGAGGTTGAGCATGCGCTGGGCAACGATTAAAAGAAGGTTTGAAGAGCTTTATCAAAAGATCTACCAGGATATCTCCAAGCTGCCTGGGTTTAAAAGTTCAGTCTGTTATTACCAGGGGCCTTTGCAGTATACAAAGTTAAGAGAAAGAGGAGAAATTGTTAGCGGCCAAATCTGGGGTGAACCGGGTGAGACTGTTTTTTTAAGGTTCCAAGGAGATTTTTGGCAGGAGGGTTACTGGTTTGACCTTGTTTTAGATAGCGAAGCTTGCTTATTTGTCGATGATAAACCTTATGCCGGTTTGGATGATAACCACCGTTTTATTCCTATACCTAAAGGTTTCCACAGATTTAAGATCGAGGCTTATAATTGCTCTGACCAACCATTAACACTCAAAAGAGCGCATATCATCTCCTTTAGAACCAAGCTTCTGGAGCTGACTCTATTAGCTTTAGAAGCAGTTAATTGCGATAAACTTCTCGAACCTCTAATATTAAAGGAATTAGAAGTCATTTTAAGCCAAGCTCTTATTATGTTCCCCCCTTATCTTGATGATGCCAACCTAGAAGAAACCGCTGCTAAAGCTCTATCTTTAGTGCTTCAAAACCTTGAAAAATATCCTCATAAAACACACGGCAAACTTGTTTTAATACCTCAAAGCCATATCGATTTGGCCTGGTTATGGCCGGAAAAAGAAACAGTTAGAAAGCTTTCCAGAACATTTTCTACAGCCTTGAGGCTTGCTGAGAAAGACCCTGATTTTATCTTTCACCAGAGCCAGCCTCAACTGTTTTCTTATGTAAAAATATATTATCCTGAGTTATTTAAGCAGATAAAAAAAGCTGTAAAAGAGGGTAAATTTGAATTGGTAGGTGGTATGTGGGTCGAACCAGATTGCAATATGCCCTCCGGAGAGTCTTTGGTCAGGCAACTTCTCTATGGCAAGAAATTCTTTGTAGAAGAATTTGGTGTTAAACCGGAAATTGAATGGCTTCCTGATGTCTTTGGGTTTAGTCCAAGTTTGCCACAGTTACTTAAGGATTGCGGAACTAAAGCATTTATGACGATTAAATTAAATTGGAATGACACTAACATTTGGCCGGAGAGTGTTTTTAACTGGCGTGGCATAGATGGCTCAACGATCCCAGTTTTTGTACCTCGAGCTCTTAACGAAGATGTTAGTGCTAAAGAGGCTATTCAAGCTTTGAAAAATGCCCAAAGAAGCACAGCTGTGCCTGTTGTTGCCCACCTGATAGGCTATGGTGATGGTGGCGGAGGAGTTACTTTTGAGCAAATAAAAAAAGCTAAGCTACTTCCTAATTTGCCTCAAATTCCTACAGTCGAATTAGGTAGTATCAAAGAGTATGTACAAAAAAATATCTCTGAAAGTGAGATAAAAAATACCTGGGATGGTGAATTGTATCTCGAACTTCATCGCGGGACAACTACCACTCAGGCACAGAATAAAAGATGGAATCGCAAGGTAGAGTTTATGATCCGCGACACAGAGATTCTTGCATCAATAGCTAATTCTTTAGGTAAAGCTTATCCTAAAGAAAGACTTGAGCAGGCTTGGAAACTGATCTTAAAAAATCAGATGCACGATATCTTACCAGGTAGTGGTATTAGTGAAGTTTACCAAGACAGCCAAAGAGACTATCTTCGAGTTGTGGATACCTTAACTAAGATTAAGGATGAAATGCTTGGTTTTTTAGCTAGTCAGGTTAATGCCAAATTCGATGCCATAGGGTATCTAATCGTAAACACTATGTCTTTTGCCCGTAAAACCTTAGTTAAAATTATACCTCCCACAAAAAATGTTCACTTCATAGATGAAAAGGGAGAGCATCTTATAGCACAAAGGTTAAAAGATGGTAGCTTTTTAGTGGAAGTTAACATACCAGCACTAGGTTACACAACCATTTATGCTCAAAAAGGCATTAAAAGGCAAGCAAATCCTTTTACTATTACCAAAAGCAAGATAGAAAATGGTTTAATAGCGGTTTTTTGGGGAGAGAAAGGGCAAGTAAAAGAGATTAGAGACCTTCTAAAGGGCGAGGTATTGGTTCAGAATCAACAACACCATCTAAAGTTTTTTGATGATCGTCCACTTAACTATGATGCTTGGGAGATCGATTTGGATTATAAGGAAATAAGCTGGGAGCCGGATAAACTTGTTTCTGTGAATATTAAAGAGAATGGACCTTTGTGTGCCTCTTTAGAACTGGAGTGGGAAATGCATCAGTCGGTGATCAATCAAGAGATAATACTCTATCGCCATTCTACACGCCTTGATTTTAAAACAAAGGTTAACTGGCATGAAAAGCATGTTCTTTTTAAGACTTGCTTTGATACTAAAATCAGAACACGCTATGCCACATATGATGTTGCCTTTGGGAAATATCAAAGACCGACTTTCCGGAATACATCCTGGCAGAGAGCTCAATTTGAAGTTAGTGGGCATAAATGGGCTGATCTTTCCGAAACAACCCGCGGAGTTTCTTTGCTTAACGACTGTAAATATGGATATGATGTTTTTGAGTCGAGGCTATCGTTGAGTCTATTAAGAGGGAGTGTGTATCCAGACAAAGAGGCTGATCAAGGGAGCCATGATTTTACTTATGCTATCTATTTGCATAGAGATAGTTCGTGTTTGGATACTATAAAACAAGCTTACGAGTTAAATCTAGAGCCTTTAGTTTATAAGCTACCTGATGACGGCGGAAATCTTCCAGCGGCCAAATCCTTTATAAAAATAAATTCTGAGGGAGTTTTACTAGATACAATAAAACTAGCTGAAGATGGCCAAGATTATATTTTGCGTTTTTTTGAAACACGTGGCACAACTGAAAAGTTAGAGATTGAATCTGGAGCTGTAATAATAGAGGAAGTAAATCTGTTGGAAGAAGCCAAAGAAAGTAAAGACATGCTTTTTAAGCCTTATCAAGTGAGAAGCTATCGGGTAAAATTAAAAAAATAAAACGGCCAAGCCTCATAAATTATTTGCAGGGATAATTTAAGGGGCTTCCTTTATTTTTTAGCAAGCCAAAGGATCCATTAACACTTATTAAATACCAAGGAAAATGTTCACAACAGTGAGAGACTAAAGTAAAAAAATAATATTATCTGGGTTTTGTTAATCATTTTTGTAAGGTTTTAAGCCTACATTTTATTAAATTCTTAAATGTGTTTAAGTTACCGACAACAATAATGTGGTTAACCAGACTAAAAGGCGAAATTATTTAAACATAGCAGGTTAAATAACCCAGTTAGGAGAATGATATTTTTAGGTATGGTTTTTGTGCTTAATCTGGGATATTAAATATTGCAACTAAAAACCGGTTTGTTTTCAGGAGGTAATTGTTATGGGAGCTAAAAGGAAGATCTTTCTATTGCTGGCGATTGATTATTGTTTAGGTTTAATTAGCACATGCTTAGCATTTATCATAACCAAGACTCCTCTTTTTTGGCCGACTATTATTTTAGCACCTTTTATTGTAATTGCCTCTGAGGTGATTTTTAAACTTCATCAGGTTATTTATCGACATATTGATTTTTTTGATATTTGGCGGATGGCTTTAGCCATTATTGTAGGTCAGCTTATTACATATGGAATTTTTATTAACCATGTTGGACTAAGGTTTTTTATTTCCAGTTTAGCAATCTTATTATCTGCTATTTGCGGTTCGAGAATTATTTTTAAGATCTGGTCTAGTAAGAAGCTTTTAACTGACCAAAAAGAAAGTCTAGATAAGCTAAAGACTATTATTGTTGGAGCAGGTTCAGCCGGAATAATGGTTAGATCAGAGATTGAAAAACATAAAGTTCTTAAAGCCGATGTAATTGGTTTTGTTGACGATGACGATACTAAACTGCAAAGAACTATACACAACACACCTGTTTTAGGAACCATAAGTGATTTAGATAAGATTATGAAACAATATGAGATTAAGCAGCTTATTTTTGCTATTCCCAGTGCACCGGGTTCTTTAGTTAAAAAAGTCAATGATGTTGCCAAAAAGTATAATGCGAAACTTAAGGTTTTACCTGGTGTATATGAGATACTAGAGGGCAAAGTACAAGTAAGTGCCTTAAGAGATGTAAATATTGATGATTTATTACGTAGAGACCCTATTAATATTGACCTAGACAGTATTGCTTCGTATCTTTCAGATAAGGTTGTTCTGGTAACCGGGGCGGCAGGTTCTATTGGTTCGGAACTTGTCCGTCAAATTTGCCACTTTCATCCCCGTGAAATAGTACTGGTTGACTTTAATGAAAATGGGCTTCATGATTTACACTTTGAACTTAGCCAAAACTTTCCTAAACAATACTATACCTGTGTTGTTGCCAATATCAGGGAACCAAATAGACTAAAAGAGGTCTTTAGTGCAACTAAACCGGATGTTGTTTTTCATGCCGCAGCTCATAAACATGTACCCATGATGGAGCATAATCCCGGTGAAGCTATTAAAAATAACATATATGGGACACTTAATGTAGCACTGCAGTCGGCAGAATCAGGAGTGGAAAGATTTGTTTTGATCTCAACTGATAAGGCTGTTAACCCTACTAATGTCATGGGAGCTACAAAAAGAGTTGCAGAAAAAATTATTCAAGCTCTGGGGCAAACAAGTACTACAATCTTTACAGCGGTGCGTTTTGGCAATGTGTTAGGTAGCAATGGCAGTGTTGTACCTCTTTTTAAGAAACAAATTGCTGAAGGTGGGCCTGTTACCGTAACACACCCGGAAATAACTAGATATTTTATGACTATACCTGAGGCGTGTCAATTGGTTTTACAAGCAGGTGCCAACGCTTTTCAAGGAGATGTTTATGTCTTAGACATGGGTGAGCCGGTTAAAATTACAGAGTTAGCCAAAACACTGATCGATCTGTCGGGATTTACCTTAAATGAAGATATAGAGATTGAATATGTTGGGTTAAGACCGGGAGAAAAATTATATGAAGAGCTTTTTACAGACAGTGAACAGATATCACCTACAAATCACAGAAAGGTCTTTCGTGCCCATTTAGAAAAAGTAGATCCAGCTGAACTGTTTAACCAGTTAGACGAATTAAAAGAGCTGGAAGAGACTAGCAATACCCTCTTTATACGCAAAAAGCTTAAGGAAATAGTTCCTAACTATAATATTGAGACCAGTAGTGATGAGTTTGCAGCAACCTGCAGGTATTAAAAAAAGCCTTCACGGCTTTTTTTAATACTTAACTTCAGAAAAGCTCCCCCAAACTAAAGATTCCAAAACAAAGGTACAGTACGGAGGAGACTATTTTTATTGTTCTAACAGACAATCTAGAACCAGCTACACGGCCAACAAATAAAGATAAAAGGTTAGCAAGGAGCATAGCAAGCACAGCACCTAAAAAGGTTGCCAGGAGATTTTTATTTTGACTGGCCAGTAAAATGCAGGTAATTTGGGTTTTGTCACCCAATTCACCTAAGGTGTATAAGGAGAATACTCTCCAAAATGGATTTACCGTACAGTTGGTTACGGCAGCTTCTTCAGTAGCTTCAGGCTTTGCGAGCAAGGTTTTAAGACCAATATATATAAAAAGAACACCGGCAAAGAGATTTATTAGCCTAAGAGGGATTGCCTCACCAATACAAAAACCTAAAGTGGCAGCAAATAATTGAGTTAATATAATGGCAGAAATGATACCTAAAAGCATTGGCAACAAGGGGTATTTTGTGGCCATAGCTAAAACGAGTAACTGAGATTTATCCCCGGCTTCGGCAGCAAAAATTAAACTAAGTGCTTCTAAAAATGCTTGCATAGTAATCCTCCTAAATCAAAGTAATAAAAAAGACCTTTAACAAGTTAAAAACTGTTAAAGGTCTCGCAAACCAAATAGAGGTGTCAGAGCCAGGACTGCGTCCGGTATGTTGACTCTGCCTAAGATGCTACTCCCCTTTATAGACTTATTGTAATATTTTTTTGACATTTAGTAAATATCATAAAAATAAAGGCTTAGAGTTAGAGATAGAAACAAAGTCTTTATTACTATAGTTTAGATTAGCGGTTTTAAGGTAGCTTATAAAGGGCTTAAGAACTTTTTGATAATAGGTATTATCTGAAGCAAGTTAAGAGAAAGTTTTTCTTTACAATCAGAATATTAACAACTTTAAGCTGTTCGGGTAACCAGTTTGAAATTAAATAGTCACAGATTTATGCTGCAAGGCAGGATATCCGCTGTAATAGTTTAAATAATCTTTAAGCGAAGGAGTGGGTATCCTTGAGCCGTGTGAGGATTGAAGTAACATGACAAGGACATTAGTAGAAGACAAGCTCTTGATAGAGCAGGCCCAAAAGGGTAATAAAGATGCTGTTAACTCACTTGTAGAAGAATATGCTGATTATACACAAAAGTCAGTCCTCAAAATCTTGCACAAAATGCACAGACAAGGGAAATATATCACATATACTTACAGAAGTAACGGTGATGTTATGGCTGATATTGAAGAAGATTCATGGGCTATTACTCATGATGTGCTAGTTAAAGCCATGAAATCAATCGGTGGTTTTGAGGGTCGGTCTAAATTTTCGACTTGGTTGTGGGTTATTGCTGAAAATCATATAAAAACATTGATGGTCAAACGCGGAAGAAAAAAGAGCAAACTATTTTTGCAACAATCTCAAACAGATGATATTACTGCTAGTATTATAGAAATTGCCGGAGCAACTACAGATAGTTTTGTTGAAGATTATGAAGACAAAGAGATAATGAGTGAAGTTTTAAGGATTTTATATGCAGATGATTTTAACCCTGATCAACGTGATGCCATTTTATATTTTTTTATTCAAGAGTTAGATCAAAAAACAATTTCTGAGATAACCGGCGCCAAAATAGGCACCGTAAAAAAACGCATTCATGATGGTCTTAAAAAGGTAAGACAAAAACTAGCAGAAGAAGATCTCTTGTGAGATGAGGGAGTTGTCTATGAAAAGGAAAGAGCATCTAACTGAAAAAGATGTTTTTGAGATAGTGACTCGAAAACAAAGCCAATCTAATGGCATTAAACATAATAAGCATTTATCCACATGTAAATTCTGTTACAATGAGGCCTCTTCTTTGTGCAAAACGGTAGCAGCTGTTAAAAAAGTTAAATTATCACGAGAACAAAGGCTTAAATTATTAGTCAATGGAGTTACTTCAGAGTTAAATAGAGATAGGCAAAGAGGAAAAATCAGAGTTCCTGCAATAGCAGCAGCCTTTGCTTTAATTGCTTTTGGAGTTTACTTCTATGCTAATTTTAATATTTTAAGTATCACAAAACCTGATGCAACTAAAATGTCTTCGGTAATTTCTTATTCGTCAAACATTGAAGAGCCAAAGGTCGGCATAAAAACGCAAGGTGTTATTATTTCTGGCCGACACTCCAGCCGTAAGGCTACATCTAAAGCTATTGGTTCATCTGTGTTGCATGAAGGGGAGGAGTATAGTAATGGGCAGAGCCAGAAAAATGGTTTGGCTGTTGCTTCTAGCTATATTACTAATAGCTACAGCACAAGCTTCTGATAGTCTTGTAATTAACCATGTAATTACTGATAGAATCATTAAGGCTGAAGATGGCCTATATATTGGAAAGGTTCTTTTAGGTTTTACAGTAGGACGAGCACAGTTTTACACAATAACACAGATTATGTTAGAACAGGGATTTTATCAAGGCCATGTTGTGATAGAAGATCCTGCCGGGAAACTTCTATCACAGGTTCAATTTGGAGAAATCAATGCCGAGACAGATAATTGGCTTCACTCGCTGATAGCTACCTGGGAAGTTGAGTTTAAACAACCCGGGATTCACAAAATCGTTATTTATATTAATAAATTACCGACAGCTAAATTTCTTTTTCTAGTTAAGCAAAAAACCTGACTCTTTTTTATAGAGATAGGCTCTTTATAAAATAAAGTAGCCCAATTAAAACTTTCTGACTGTGAGAGTTTTAATTGGGCTTTTAACACCTAGAATTGGAAAGAAAAAATATTAAATAAACAACATTAGATCATCATTTAGTTATTGCTGGTAAAGAAAAGCGAATAAAAAAAAGGAAAAAGGCAGCTTAAGCTGCCTTTTTATCGACCTGAGTCAAGAAGAAGCTTCTATTAACTGAGGTTTTTAGGAGCTATTTTTTCAACTTCATCCACTAATTGAGGGTTTGTTACCCTAATAAATGTACCTTTTCTTCCCAAGGAAAACTTTTGGATAACTTGAGCAGCACAAAGCTTTTCTAAAGCACTAGCTACAGATGAACGAGAAATATTTAACTTATCAGCTATTTCTGAGGCTACAATTACGCCTTCTTTGCCGTTTAATTCCTCAAGCAAATGTTGAACAGCAACGAGTTCAGCCATCGATAGTGAAGATGCAGCAACAACAACTTTCATTTGGTCGCTTTTGCTGGCAGTAGCATGGCGACCAATGTGTAAGGCGGTTCTTCTACCTAATAATCCGGCAACGGATTCAAGTAATACTGCAGCATCATCATCTAAGTGGTTGGTTTTAACTACAATGTAATGAGCTGCATCCTTGCCACTGTAAATAGGAAATGAAATTGTACCTGTTCTATCAAGAGTCTCCCCAGTGTTCAATTCGACTGGTAATTCCAGGACTTCTGCTAGTTTCGCGACAACTTCTTCTTCAGGTGCATCGTCAAGTATAAGCTCATAAACTTCTCTAACACGCTTAAACAACATTATTTCAACCTCCTAAAACTAAAGACTCAGGTAATTTTAATATTCATTACTATTATACCACATTAAGTTTGGATTATAACATCAAATGAACAAAAACACAAAAATATTTTCAGGCATATTTATTTTCCATGATTAAGATGGGTAAAGATTAAATATACTATCATTAAAAAAAGTAGATAAAATATATTGGCTCTTGGCTGAAAGAAGAAAAAGAAAAAGGTTCCACAAATCTGGTTTATCCATTATACCTTGAAAAATGAAAGACGAATTTATCAGATTGCCATTTTATGCTTCTCTATCGAGAGTATTCTTTATACAATAAGAAAAAGAAAGTCATAGTAAGGTCACGATCACTATAATCTCTGATTAACATTATAATATAGTAAACAGAATAAGTACATACTTTGGGAGAATAATTCAAAGAATAATTAAGGCGAGGAGCTAATGAGCAATATCCTAACGATGAATATTACATATAATATAATATCACATAAGTGGAGATTGAAACATATTAGTATTTCTTGGCTATGTAATATAGCCCAACCAATCATATTTTGGGCTATTATAGGAGTCTATTAGGGCCGTTTTTTAGATTACTTCAGGAAGTCTAAATTAGGTTAAGTGGGTGGCAGGTAAAAAAGGCAATTCAATTCTTTAAGCTTTTTAACTAAAGAGAAGAATTGAATTGCCAATATCAAAGAGACTATTACTTAGTAGAGATATACTCATATGGCAGACTTGTATAAAGAAGGGGTTGCAGTAGACTCATAACCCAATTAAGGTCAGTTATTATCCGCTCTGCTGTTAAAACGGGAAGTAGTTTTTCTCTTCTACAATCACGATTAATCCGAGTTATCAAATCTTTTATCTGATTCAATATGGGTTCTAGCTGACCTACTTCGTCCAGGTTTTCTTCACGAAGATCTCTAGTATCCCAAGGTCTTAAATTAAGAGCGGCAACTTTTATGGCTATATTATCAATGTTAACCAAATATTCGTCTAATAATTCGGTCTCTGCCTTTATTAATGCTTTGAATTCGTTAATTCTTTGTTTTAAATCCATAAGCTGTAAGTTGGCTGCTTTATGTGGGTCACGAAATGTAGGTACTGCAGGTTTGTGCCAGGGTCCTTTTTTTAACACATTATAGTGATAGCTTTTCATATTAGCAGTAGAAAATACGGCTTGACCTGTCATAGCTGTATCTTGCCCGGCTTTTAATTGTCCCAAAAGAATAGAATCATTAAAAAGATAAACACCAATTCCTGTATAAATATAGGTTATCCCGGAGACAGTGTTAATTTCATTTTTAACGGTAGAAGAGTATTGTTCAACTGTTGAACGGTAAGACATGGGCGTCAGGAAGTTAACATGTCTATTAAATGCCCAGTTAAGCCAATCTTGACCCAAATCGTTTTTACCCCAACTATAGGGAGAAGCAACAGCAGCTGAGATAAGAAGATTTGGTTTAATGGCTTTAAGTTCATAAAAAGCACGTTCAATAAATTTATTTACGAATTGACTCTTAAAAACTTTAAATACATCTTGCATACGATCGCTTTGGATATCAAATGGATCTATACCAAATAGCTTGTTAAAAAGATCACGCATAAAGGCATTATAGCCAAAATCGGCATCGAAGCGAATATAATCGAGGTGGACGCCATCAATATCATAATTTTGAGCTAATTCTTTTAGCATGGCGATATTATACTCTCTAACTTCTGGATTACCGGGAGAAAGCCAAAAATAGCCATTAGCCAAAGTAAATTTATTAGCATTTGTTTTATCTAGCCATTCCAACTTATCATTTATAAAGTACTCGGCTCCATTGTGCAGACCAAAAACACGAACCAGGGGATGAACTTCGATCTCTCTTTTGTGTGCTTCTTCGACAATTATTTTAAGCACGTCGTCATCTTTGAAAAAAACTTCAAAACGATTTTGCTGAGGCACTATCTTGCTGGGGTAAATTGCAGCACCATTACCGTAGACATCAGGGAAAATAATATTTACATTGGTAGCTTTTAATTCGTCAAGATGCCGGGCAACATCTTCTCTGGTATAAAAACTGTTTATGGTAAAATTATCAACCCACATACCTCTTGTTTCAACGGGCAGGGATTCATAAAAAAGAGGTTCAAGTTCTTTTATGGCATTAGTTATCTTGCCAACCATTAATATCGCTTCTTCTGATTCTTCGTCATTTTTAACAAGGTTAATAGAAGTTAAAAGATCGGTTTCTAATATTTTTATTTTTTCTTCAAGTAAAGGATAATTAAGACGACGCATTTGTAACTTAGCATTATCTAAAGAATTTTTAAGAGAGTTAATTTCGGATTCGAGGGCAGTAATTCGAGTAGGTAAAAAACTTGCGGTAATATAAATTGAAGTTAAAAGAACTATTAAAACAAAATGAAAAACCTGCAGACCTCTTTTCATTATCACATCAGTCCTTTCCTTTTCGAGACTCAGCTATCAAGTGTTTCTCTTAGGAGTAAATCTAATCCTGCTAAACACTTTTAAACAGACAAATAATAAACGGCCACCTAGTTATATTATATAGGTGGCCGTTTAAATGGGTGGGGAACACTCATGGCGTTCGTTTAAATAATACCCGTTATTATTATTAATAAACATTATCAGGTATTCATCCAGTTCCAGGTTTGGCTTTCTGTTTGGGCAAACCAATCAGCTGGATTGGTTAAATAATAATAGACATTTTCCAACGCTGTAAGATGAGACTTTTCTTCTTCTCGCAGCAATCTAAAAAACTCTTTTAGTCTTGGATCATCAACTTTGTTCATAGCATCATGATACATTTGATAACCCTGTTGTTCCATTTCCATAGCTAATTTTAGGCTTTCAATATCGGTAAGATCACTTCGGATTTTATCTTTGTCTAACAAACTAAAAAAGTTTTTTAGTTTGTCTTCAATAGCAATTCTTCCTTCGGAATTAATAGTTTTCGGGAGATTGCTATCTTTTTGTAGGGTTAAGAAGATGTTATCAATATCCATTACATGTTGAACCTCGTCCTTGGCTAAGCTGTTAAGTAATTGTCTAGCCAGACGGTTTGAGGTAGAGGCAGCTAATTCTAAATAAAATTTAGCACCGTTTCTCTCAAACTCAAAAGCCTTTTGAATAGCTTCAGGTAGTTGATTACTCAAAGGGAAAACCTCCTTTTATTTCTATCTAATACATTATCCAATTGCAATTTTAAAGATTCATAAAAACTCTCAAAGTTTTGTTTACCCAAAGAAGTGTTTTCAGAAACAACAATTATTAATATGATTAACCTAAACAGATATCATTAATTCTGGTACAATCTAAATAAAGGTTAATCAAGTTGAACAAGAGGAGGGAATAGAATGGATTTAACAAAAATAGAGAGTTTTTCACTAGATCATACTAAGGTGAGAGCTCCTTATGTAAGACTTGCCAGTAAATATACTGGTCTAAATGGTGATGTGGTAAGCAAATATGATTTGCGGCTTTTGCAACCAAACGAAGGTGCTATTCCTACATCAGCTATGCATACTCTGGAACATCTACTGGCAATTTACTTTCGGGAGTTTCTTGAAAATGTAATTGATATATCTCCTATGGGATGCAGAACAGGTTTTTATTTCCTTTGTTTTGGGGAGTTAAAAACTGATATAGTTGAAGACATTCTAAGAAAAAGTCTAGAAAAAATTTTAACAACAGTTTCTGTTCCGGCAGCAAATGAAGTACAATGTGGGAACTGTCGAGATCACTCTCTTGTTGGGGCCAAAGCATATGCTAAAATTATTTTAGAGAGGCTTGATGTTGTAGTAGTTTAGAAGGGATTTATTATTAAATGGCCATATTTCTATTGACATTATTAATAGAGGCTGATAAACTTATAAATGTCGCGTGAAAAGATGTTGTTAATTGTTACAACAACTAACATTGGCGGATATCAAAAGAACCTTGAAAACTGAACAAAGCGACAGTATCTCTGCTCAGAGATACTGTAA
>DAIMKF010000014.1:0-43994 GCA_036721855.1 Bacillota bacterium
TTAGCCTTCTCATCTTCGTACAAACTAGAATCAAGATCACGAGCCAATAAAAACACCTCCGAATACTAAACGTATCAGCTTATTTATATTCGCCCTTAATAGCTGTTCTCCTGCATTTAAGCTGACACGTCTTACTGTAAAGCTTTACTAAGAAATGCCTCCAACTCTTTTTCAGACATGTTACCCATTGCCTCAGCTACCAGAAGACCTTTGTTATAAAGCTTAAAGGTAGGTATTGAAGTAATGCCTTCGGATATAGTCAGATCAATGTTCTCTTCGGTATTTATTTTGACTACCTTAAGCCTTGGTGCATATTTTACTGCTATCCTTTCAATTAGAGGAGCAACCAAGCGACATGGCTTACACCATGGTGCCCAAAAATATATCAAAATAGGCAATGTAGATTCTAAAACCTCTTGTTGAAAGTTTTCCTTATTGATATCGAGTATTGCCATATCTTACCTTCATCCCCTCTTTTTGTATCTACACTTCTATGTCCATTATACCTTAAAAACAAATTCTTATCAGCATACATCTTTCCCTTTGGGGGCAATTTAAAAGAGAGGAGGTGATTTTTTTGGCTAAGGATGTAATATGTGAAGTGCAAAGTTGCTACTATTGGGGTGCTAACAACAAATGCCATGCTGATGAGATCCTGGTTAAATATACCGATAGACCTTCGATGCGTCAAAGTGATGTAGAATTCGGTCTTATCGGTGGAAATAAAAGCAAAACCAGTACCGAAGATACTTGTTGTGAAACTTTTAAACCCAAGACCAAAGCTTGAGGGGTAATCCCCTCAAGCTTTGGTCTTCTTACTTTTACCTTTAGGCTTTTCAAATTGTAGATTAGTTAACCAGCAGAAATTTATTTCCCTTCGACTATTATTCTCCTATATTCCGGTTGCTTAGATCCTTAGAAGCCGGTTCAATCTCGATATATTCTTCGGTATCACCACAAAAATAACAGGGGAAAAAGATTCTTAGATTGCGTATACCTTCGTCTGTATAGTAAAAGTCTCCCAAAAGCATTGAAAACTGAAAGTATCTTTTATCTGAATAAATATAAGAGTTGTAAGAAGGCTCGGCACCGATTGATAAGTAACCACTTTGGAGGTTGTAAGTGTGAGCCTGCACAAATTTTCGGTAATCTAAATTAGTTAAAATGATATCCTCCTTTAGAGGGGAAAGAGTACTTATCGCCTTGGCAAGCTTTACTTTAACCCCCATTAGTTCAGGATGAAGTGTTACCCTGTACGAGGTACCTTCTTCTACCGGTTCAGTTGGTTTTTCAAAGCTGTAGCGTATTCTATCGATTACTATTTCTTCCTTTTTTACCTGTTTTTTATTAATCTCAACCTCTTTACTTCCAAGGGCGATAATAAAGCCTTTTTTGATTTTTTCTTCAGATGTATCCACATAGGCTATTGCTTGCAAGGTATATTTGCCACTGCGAATTTTGTTAACTTCCCAAAGATATTCCTCTTTGTCCTCAGCCAGTTTAATATCTTGAATATAACGCTTCTTACCTCTGAAAAGAACCAGCCTTATATTAGTAGCTTCAAGGGGGATAAGATTGGGCTTAATATCTTCAATATTTCGGTAGTTGACAATTGAATCTCCCCTTTTTAAGACAATCTCAAGCCCTCCTGAACCAACTAGAATAAACTTAAGGGCCAGGTTATAAACTTCGCTTAGTGCTAAAACACCAAAAACAACTAGAGCAATAACTGTTAGGATTCGATTTAACTTATAACGATCCAAAAACTCACCTTCTTCTGTTTTTTTGTTTTATAATCTATTATCTTAATTACAAAATTTGTTTTTCCTTTGAGAGTTAGTTAGGAAGTTTAAAAAGGCTACCGTTTTTCACTGTAGCCTTTTTCCTTTGAGCTTTCATTTTTCTTTGGCTTCCAATTCGTCTGCTTTTTTTTCCAACTGGCAAAGATGATCTTCATAGTGTTTAAGAGCTTGAGCTTCTTGATCTTTATAAAAACGTTGTCTTCTTAAGACTTCGTCAAAGTCGACTTGATGGGCATCAAAATCAGGTCCGTCGACACAGGTAAATTTGGTCTTGCCTGAAACTGTAACACGGCAACCTCCACACATTCCCGTGCCGTCGATCATAAGTGAGTTAAGACTTACAACGGTTTTAGTTTGTGTTTCTTTAGTAACCTTAGCTACAGCTGCCATCATCGGTAGCGGACCGATGGCAATAACCTGACCAACCTTAGTTGTGCCTAATAGGTCCAATAAAACATCGGTTACAAAACCCTTGCGGCCTACACTGCCATCATCTGTGGCAATCAGAAGACGTTTTGAGATCTGACTTAGCTCTTCTCTTAAGATTAACAGGTCTTTTGTTTTGGCACCTAAAATTGTAGCAATCTCGTTTCCCATATCATGCAAAGCCACTAAAATAGGATAGAGTGGAGCTGCTCCCAAGCCTCCTGCTACACCTACTACGACCCCAGGATGTTTTTCTAACTGGAAGGGTTTACCCAAAGGGCCTAAAAGATCCTTTAATTCATCGCCTTCATTAACAGCAGCTAACTCTTTAGTTGTTTTACCTACTTCCTGAATAATCAGTTTAACCCAGCCTTCTCTTTGATCCCAATCAACTAAGGTTAAAGGTATTCTTTCTCCCGATTCTTTATAGCGCATAATAACAAAATTGCCGGGACGAGCTTTAGAAGCTATTAGGGGTGCCTCTACTTTCAAACTAAAAATAGTTGGTGCTAGCGATTCTTTCTTTAACACCTTATAACCCATTTAGACACCTTCTTTCATAAGTATCAACCAAAGAATCTGTTTATCTCAACTTCGGCACTATTAGTAGAATCTGAGGCATGCACGATATTAAAAGGTAAAACAGTACCATAATCGCCTCTTATGGTTCCCGGTTTTGCTGCTAAGGGATCAGTGTTGCCAATTAGATTTCTTACCGTTTGGATAGCCTCTTCTCCTTCAAGTACCATAAGTACAACCTCTCCTGAAGTAAAAGCTGTGATAATTTCGGAAAAAAAGGGTTTGTCTTTTAAATGGCTGTAATGACTCTCAGCCAGTTCTTGGCTAATATTTCTAAAAGCTAGTTTTTTAATTTTAAGAGCTTTTTTTTCAAAGCGGCTGATTATTTCACCAATTAAGCCTCTTTTTACCCCTTCTGGCTTTATTATTACAAATGTTTGCTGTATCATTTAATTAAACCTCCTAAAGATACCTAACTCAGATATTACTATATCAACGGGAATATCATGATCTTCTCTTGGTAGCTTTGGGAGACGAAACATCTCTGGGATTAGCCCAATTTTTACTCCCCTAATCTTGGGGAGGAGTTTATCATAATATCCTCCACCATAACCTAAGCGATAACCTCCCTTATCAAAGGCTAAACCGGGGACTATAGCCAGATCGATTGCAGAAGGTAAGATATAATCACCAACAAAAGGTTCTTTAATTCCCATTGTTCCTGGTTGTAGACTCTCTTTATTCTTTACTCTAATAAGGCTTAGTTCTCCTTTTTCTACTTTGGGAAAAACGAGTTGTTTTTGCCTAGCATAATTCCAAATAAAAGAGGTATCGACCTCCCAAGGGAGCGAGGCATAGATTAGAATTGTCTTAGCACTAATAAAAGCCTCTATCGAGGTTAGGTTTTGGTTAATTTTTGCGCTAGTCTTACGTATAATTTCTTGAGGCAGACTTTTTTTTACCTCTAACAAGCTTTTTCTTAAAGTTTTCTTATCCATTATTATACTCCTAAAACTCTTTTTGTAAGTATTGCTCATAAACTAAAGCCTTGTCTAGATAGAAAAGACTAAATTAAACCAAAGAGGTGAGGCAGTGTGAAAACAGACTTTCACTGGCAACGCTATATTAAAATTGCACTTTTAATTATTGGCCTGATTTTTGTCTTTATGCTACGCATAGAACTTGGCAAGGCTTTGATTCCTTTTTTCCTGGCTCTAATAATTGCTAGTATCATTGAACCATTAATAGTCTTTTTCCAGTCTAAACTACACTTTAATAGAACACTTGCCTCTGGTCTTAGTTTAATTTTCGCCGTTGCCATTATCACGGCCCTACTTGCTATAGTACTGGTTTATGGTGTCAATCAGATCTTCTCTTTTGCCTCTCAACTCCCGAAAAATCAACAAAAAATTGCCACTGATATCAGTAACCTACTAAAAAAGCTAAAAGAATTCTATCCCAAATTGCCACATGAATCGCTAGGGTATCTTGAATCGATCTTAAGTAATGTCTTTGTCTCTTTGCAATCAATTGTAACAAAAACCTTAAATGTTATTCTTACTTGGGCCGCCTCGGTACCTACTTTGTTAATCGTTATTTTAATTACTCTTCTGGCTACATATTTTATCTCTAAAGACCGCTTTCACATTGCAAACGCGATTTTGCATTTTTTACCCCTTAACTGGCAAAAGAATTTTAAAATAGCCGCTACCAAAGCTATTCGCGAAATAATTGGTTTTATTAAAGGTCAGATCTTCTTAAGTCTCCTTACTCTGCTGCTTAGTATGATCTTTTTAGGTTTTTTCTTAAAAAGCCCCTACTGGATGATTCTGGCAGTCATCTTGGCCATTCTTGATATGATCCCGGTTCTTGGTCCCGGCTTAATCCTACTGCCTTGGGGTATTATAGCTTTATTTATGGGCTATATCAGAGCCACCTGGGTAACTTTAGTTCTTTATGTGGTTATAATAGTAACCAGGCAGGGACTTCAACCAAAGGTTCTTGGCAGTTATACCGGAATTCATCCCCTGTTAATGCTTTTTAGCATCTATGCCGGCTTAATGATCTTTGGTGTCTGGGGTCTATTTCTGGGACCAATTATTTTAATAATCCTTAGAGCCTTTATAGGCTTTCTAAAAACCATTCCCAAAAATCAATAAGAAGGAGTGGGTGTTTAATCACTCACTCCTTTTTGGCAATTTCCACCGCTTTTCTTACCAACCCCTCTGTCTCTTTTAAGAGTTTTCGGGCTTTATCGGCATCGACATTCGCAAGAAGCATTACAATTGCTACCTTGCATGATCCTGCTTCTTGAAGTGTTCTTTCGGCTAGATCAGCACTTACTCCCGTAGCTTTAGTCACAATTCTAATTGCACGATCAACTAGTTTGGCATTGGTCATCTGCACATCAACCATAAGATTTCCATAGACCTTACCTAGTTGAATCATGGCAGCTGTTGACAGCATATTTAATACCATCTTCTGAGCTGTGCCGGCCTTAAGTCGTGTGGAACCGGTTAAAACCTCGGGCCCAACTACAAGAGCAATAGTTATTTCAGCAACCTTGGTTAATAATGAATCAGGATTACAAACAACGGCCACGGTAGTTGCACCTTTTTGGTTAGCAGCTTCTAGGGCACCTATAACATAAGGAGTGCGGCCACTGGCAGCAACCCCTACCACCACATCATTGGCTGTAATATTTCTGGCTAGCAGATCCTCTTTACCAAGCTTTGGATCATCTTCCGATCCTTCTAAAGCTTTGATATAAGCCCTCTCTCCTCCGGCCATAATAGCTTGCACCATATCAGGACTTACCCCAAATGTAGGAGGACATTCACTGGCATCTAAGACCCCTAACCTCCCACTTGTGCCGGCACCTATATAAAAGAGGCGTCCTCCCTTTTTAAAAGCTTCTACTATTTTATCAATAGCTTTAGCTATATTCGGAATTTCCTTTTCAACAGCCAAGGCAACTTTTTTATCTTCTTCGTTCATTGCCTTGATAATCTCTAAGGTGTTAAAGGTATCAAGCTTTGCATACTGAAGATTTTGAGTTTCTGTTACTAATGCTCCTAAGTTTTCGTCCATCGCTTTCACTCCTCTTTTTCTAGAGTTCTAAGTTTCATTAAAACTTCCTCGTCTAATTTGGGCTCAAGCATTAAAGCTGCACCTATGGCAGGGTTATGAAGGCAAGGACTTATTTTGGCCTTCGGACAGCTTTCTAGGACCTTCTTTTTAAAAGGTTTTAAAATGAATTCACCTGCCTTAAATACGCCCCCGATTAAACCTAGCGGAAATTCCTGTTTATCCAGACCTAGCTTTTTGGCAAGTGTGGTAGCAGCTAGTGCCAATTCTAAAGCGGCCTCTTCTAAAATAACAATGGCGAGGGCATCTTTTTCCTTTTTGGCCAGTTCAGCAACCTTGCGGGTTAAACCTGCTACCTGCTGCCTGATAGGTGGTTGTTCGTAGATTAAATGTACAAGATCACCCTGATTATCACAAGCAAAATAATCCCAAACAACCTCGGTAAGTTTTGAGGGTATGCTTCTCCCATCATATGAGCGACAAGCTTCAAACATCGCCCTTTGGCCAATATAATAGCCTGAGCCTTCGTCTCCTAAAAGATAACCCCAGCCCCCACATCTGGCTTGAACCTTACCCTTTAGGCCATAGGCAATTGAACCTGTACCCGCAATAACAGCCAGGCCATCTTGTCCTTCGGTTGCCGCCATTAAGGCAATATAGGCATCAGAATCTAAAACAAAGTTAAAATTGCGGCCTTTCAGTGCCTCAGTCATGACCTTTTTATCAGCTTCTCTGCCGACACCAGCCAGACCAATTCCGAGTTTTACATCTGAAAGGACTAGATTATGCTCCAGGCACAGTCCATAGACAACTGTTTCTATATTTATTACTGCCTCTTCCAAACCGACGGTAAGGAAGTTGCTAGGTCCTGTTTCCTTGCGACCCAAAACATCGCCTTTTTCATTAATTAGCACACCTAGAGTTTTTGTTCCGCCACCATCTATTCCTATGCGATATCCCATAAAAAACACCTCCCTAGTTAGCTTGCAAAATATCGTAAAAATCACTAAATAAGAATGCTTAGCATTCATTATTAATAGCAATATTTTAACATATATTTTTCAGCTACCATAAGTTTACTGGAAAACCCATGCTTAAAGATATAGTTGCCGGCCAACTTTTTAACAATTTCCTTAAACCTGTTTAAACTCTCACCACCTACTTCTAAAACATTTTTTTCATTAGTATCGTTCTATAGGTTTTCCTTTGCGTTTTCTTTCTTTAGGCAGCTTTTTAATCCAGGTAGGATCGTGTGGTAATCATCTCACCGGTCGGTAAGTTTGTAAGATTAAGACCGGACATACAATGTCATCATTTCCCTCCATACAAAAATTGGCTTTAGTTATCTCAATTCCTTCTTTAGGAATGAATAACAAAAAACCGGGCATTTTCGCCCGGTTAGCTTTTCTAAAAACTATGTGTCTCTTCTTTGCCGGCTATTTTGGCTATGAGCTTGTAACCTTCAAACTTAGCTTCACTAACCTCCTGGCCTTCAAATAACTTGGTGACTTCACCCTTATTAGCATTATACACTTCAACACCGCTTTTGCCATAAAAAGCCAGCAAGTCCCCATTTAAGTTTACTGTGGCCCAGTTAATATTATCGTTAATTGCTGTATAGATAATTTGGGCGTTTAAATCTCTCACTTGCCAAACCCTATCTTTTTCACCATAGGTAAAGACATAATATGGCCATTTTCTTATTAAATCCACACCTTTGGTATTAAAAACAGCCATCTCACCAATACAGGTGTCGTTATATTTAGTACCGTTTCTAATATCATCGATAATAAGTGTTACTTTATTAGTCGGCTTTTTAAGCTGTATTAACTGAAAATCCTTGCAATCATCATCAAAATATACTACCTGTTTACCTCCTGCCGAGTCTTTAACCACCAAAGCCATAACAGCATTGTTTTCTATATATCTAACTGGCCAAAGCTTGGCATACCCGTTAATTATCTCCAGCGAGCGAATCTCTGCACCACTAATGGTTTCAACCATAATCCAGGAACCGATCCCATCTTGATCCCAATCACAGGAATAGAGATTGAAATCCCATTTGAAGGTCCAAGTAGTGCTTAATTCGCGATCTACTAACAGTGGTAGTGGAAAGGTGTTAGCACTGTCAAAGCGTTCGGGTGTAGACACAACCAGATCCGGAAAAATCATAACTGTCCCTTCCAAAGCCAATACCAAAATACTAAGCCAAAAAACAACCCCTAATGTAAGTCCAACTTTTCTTTTCATGCTTCTTTTCCCCCCCCAAAATGTTATTAGTATAACTATTCAGTTTGGTTGTGGTTTTCCCTTTTTGTAATCTTTTGTTTATTAAATACTGTTGGTAACTCTTAAAAAGTACAAAAAGAAGAAAGAAGCTTTAGATGTGAAGATTGTCTTAGTTCTCGATCATTTCGATAACTTGAACAATGTCACTGCTATTAGTGCTCACAGGTATGCCGTCAGGCTTAGAAACAATGGTCATAAGATGATAAACTTAACGGCCCAGTTTCCTTACGACCCAAAATATCGCCTTTTTCATTGATCAGTATACCTAAAGTTTTTGTTTTGCCGCCATCTATTCCTATGCGATAGGCCAGAAAAAACACCCGTATTTAGTTTGCAAAGCCTCTTAAAAGTTCACCAAATAATACTGCTCCGCGTTCATTATAATAGCGATATTCTACCTTATATTTCTCAGCTGCTTTAAGTGTAAGCTCTTTGATAACATGAGAGACTTCGGTTGTAACGATAACAATTTTTGTTGCTTTTCTAACCTGACCTTCTACCATGGGTTTGCCGGAAAAACCAGGCTGGAAGATAAAGTTGCCTGCCATCTTTTCGACAATCTCTCTAAGCTGTTCTTTAAATGTTTCACCGCCCACAACTAAAATGTTTTCTCCTGCTAATATTGGTTCTAACGGTTCTTTTTTACAGTTTGCCATTGCCCGTTTCTTCTCACTGCGTTTTCTCTCTTTCGGCAACATTTCAATCCAGGTAGGATCATGTGATTTTATTACCCGGCCAAAAACTGTATCCATATCCGGTAAATTAATAAGATTTAAATCGGGAAATACAACTGTCACCGGATCGGCTGTATTGCAGCCGATATTTTCAAATTCAGCTTGGCTTAGCTGGATAGGATAACCAAGGCCATTAATAACAAAGATCTCTTCTCTTTTCTTTTGCAGAGTACAAACCTGTTCTACACTTTCTACTTTTTGGAGAATTTCTATATTGATACCAATATCATTATCATCTTCAAATTCGTGGTATAAAGTAATATTGAGTTTATCTCCGGTTACTAAATTGTAGTTGAGTATCAACTCAGGGGTTATCAGAAAAGAACCTTCTTTAGTTCTAACCCAACCATGTAATCCTTCGTAAGAGAAGATCCCCTGGAGACTAA
This sequence comes from Bacillota bacterium, assembly GCA_036721855.1. Lineage (GTDB taxonomy): Bacteria > Bacillota > DTU065 > DTU065 > DTU065 > JAHDNZ01. Next base: position 9,244 of record DAIMKF010000014.1, read on the forward strand.
AACAATGGCTGTATTCAAAAGGCTCTAAAAAGAGCTCTCCTTCCAGACAGATTTCTTCTGTAGCCAGAGGCATTATAGCAACAGTTTCTTCAATAGCTAAAATTGATTCCAGCTCTTTAATAATCGCTTTTTTGTGGTTAAGATCGGCAATTAAGAAGTCCTCTAAAAGTTTGGCTGCTTGCTTTTTTACTAATTCTAAATACGCTTTTTGCAGATCAAGTGTGTTTAGGCTAATACTCTTTTTCAATGTCCTTTGCTTTTTGTTTTGCTCTTTAAGGAAATTACCTACTTGCCATCTGGCTTCCCATTTTAAACCTTCTAATTGTAATAAGCGTTTTTCTGATACCAGTTTTTCTAAATCCTTTCCATAAAATAAAGCCAGCTGTTTATTTTTACCAAGAGCAGTTTTCAATTCATTAAGATGTTCTTTAGACTCCAGATGCTGTTGCCTTAACTGCATCCGTTCAAGCCTGCTTGCAGTTAAATTGTCTTTCAACTTTAGATTGTCTTTTTTTAGCTCACTGTTTTCTTTTCTTAAAAAACCTAATTCTGTACTTTCTTTCCCATATTGAGACCTCTCTTCTTTAAGTTTGGCCTCCAGCTTTTTAAGTTCTTTGTCTTTTTGGCCCAGTTTACGATCTTTATCCGCTGAGAACTTTTTTAACTTTTTGTTTTCTTCCTTAAGTCTTTCTAACTCGCTTGTTTCCATATTTGTTTGGTCTTTAGCAGATTCTATTTCTCTGGTGCTTTTCTTTTTATAAGTTTTTCCTCTTATATTTCCCTCAGCTAAAAGTCTCTCTATCTGCTCGGTATAATCTTTCTTGGTAGCCAAAAGTGCAAAAATAAGTATTGCCTGGCCACAAGTTTTTTGCCAATAAGCAATATCGGGTGTATTTTCATCCTCTAAAGCGGAGACAAGATTGGGGTATTCTTTCCTAATCATTTCGTAGGTTAAGATAATTCCAGGTGGCAAGACAGCTCTTTTGGCAATTTCCGGAAACAGTTTAAATTTTGGTGCCTTTTTTAACCTAAAGCCTGGGATTTGTAACTGCATTTTTTCGGCCATCTCCAAGAGTCTATCTTGGGATAAGTTTTCTAATACAGCCTCCATAAGTTCGCTAAAAGCTAATCCCTCGGGAATATTTATACCGTCAGCGCAAACGCTTTCTACCATTTTTTTCACCCCGTAATCTTTTTTACCCCCCATACAAAAATTGGCTTTTAGCTTCTTAACTCCTTCTTTGTGTGCTAAAGACCAAAAAAGGGCCTTTTTCCCGGCTAGCTTTTTTAGAAACAGGGAATTAAATTTTGACCGGTTATTTTAGCCGTAATTTTTTTGGAGCCAATATAGAAAACCTCTCTTCCGTGAAGAAAGAAGGAACAAAGCAGTGGAAAAAGAATAATGTACATGTTTTCTTTCTAAAATAGTTTGTTATAAATTAAAACCGTTTTTAAATAACTCTATACAATTAGAAAGGAGCTTTCGATGTGAAGATCGTCTTAGTTATCGATCACTTCGATAACATGAACAACGGCACTACTATTAGTGCTCACAGATATGCAGCTAGGCTTAGAAACCGTGGCCACAAAGTGACAATCTTAGCCGGAGGATTGCCTCGGGAAAATAAAATTGCCGTGCCCACTAAGCGCCTGCCTTTTTTTCAAAAATTAGTAGATAAACAAGGTTTTTCTTTTGCCAAAGCCGATGATGAAACTTATTATCAAGCTTTCAAAGATGCAGACATCGTTCATTTTTATCTGCCTACCACATTTTGCCGCCGAGGTGAAAAGATCGCTAGGCAGATGAAAGTGCCAACCATAGCTGCTTTTCACCTTCAGCCAGAGAATATAACCTACAGTATTGGGCTTGGCCATAACAAGAGAGTAAATCAGTATCTATATCGTTATTTTTATCGCACTTTTTACCGGCATTTTAATTATATTCATTGTCCGAGCCAATTTATTGCCAACCAACTCCAAGAGCATGGTTACCAAGCAGAACTGTGTGTTATTTCAAATGGTGTAGATGATCTATTTAAGCCCCAGGTCACTAAACGTCCTCAAGCCTTAGAAGACAAATTTATTATACTTATGATCGGTCGCTTATCTGGTGAAAAACGCCAGGATTTAATTATCCGGGCCACTCTTTTAAGCAAATACAAAAATCAAATTCAGCTTGTTTTTGCCGGCAAAGGCCCCAAAGAAGCTGAGTATAAACATCTGGGAAAAGTACTGCCAAATCAACCTATTTTCGGCTTTTATTCCCAGGACGAACTACTTAAACTGATTAATTACAGTGATCTATATATCCATGCCTCTGATGCGGAAATAGAAGGAATCTCCTGTCTGGAAGCAATAGCCTGTGGGTTGGTTCCTATCATCTCGGATTCAAAACTCTCAGCAACCAATGAATTTGCTCTCACAGACCGATGTCTTTTCCGAGCCGGAGACCCTCGGTCTTTAGCTGATAGGATCGATTACTGGATTGAACATCCCCAAGAAAAAGCTGAATTAGGCCTGCTCTATGCAGCCAAAGGTAATGAAATGCGTGTTGATAACTGCATATATCAAGCCGAAGAGATGTATCGAAAAGCTATTGAAAATTGCTGTCATAAAAAGATTCTGCCTTTAGAAGAAACATGGCTAGATCATATAACTCATCCCCAGCCGGATAAGGTAAATGCTTTGTTTTATGAGGCCTCTAAGCTAAGACGGTTGCTTTTTGCTCTTTTTACCAATTTTTTGGCCCTAATTTTTTATCTAATTAATTTTTTAGTCTTTGGTTTTAGACTGGAAGGTAAAAATAACTTGCCTGAGGTTAAAGGTGGTGCGGTTACGGTATTAAACCATGTTCATCCCTTAGACTGCACTATGGTAAAACTGGCCGTATTTCCACGTAGAATTTATTTTACAACTCTCCGGCAAAACCTCGAACTCCCCTTTATCGGCTGGTTGGTAAAGATCTGTGGGGGGTTGCCTCTGCCTAATGAAAAGGGTAAAACCGCAGAGTTTTTCAAACAGTTGAAGCAAAGTCTCCAACGGGGCGACTGGATTCACTTTTATCCTGAAGGTTTATTAGTTCGCTACCATAAGGGCTTAAGAGACTTTCAAAAAGGAGCTTTTTTTACTGCCGTCCATAGCAACGCTCCGGTTATTCCCATGCGCTTAGTTTGTGTCAAGACATATGGTCCATCTATATTAAACAAACATGGGCACTTCAGTTTATTAATCGGTAAACCTCAGTATCCCAATCTTTCACTTTCCACTGCAGAAGCAATACAAGAACTCACAGACCGCACATGGCAGGTAATGAATCAATTGGAAAACCAAGTAACTTCAGAAGAGAAATGGAATTTGTATTCTTTTGCTCGTCTAGCCTGTATACTTCTTCTAGTCATTCAACTTCTAAGAAAATTTGCAAACTTTGCCTAGCTATCCTACCTCAAAAATAGGATTAACTTCCTATCAGGGTGTGTTTAGACTTTTACCTGTTAGATTCTGCCCATAAAAGCGATACAAAAGAGGCTGCATATTTCTGCAGCCTCTTTAAGATTTAACTAGCCCAGACAAAAATCTCGGGAATCATAACCCAGGAACCAGTTGTGAGTTTTACCGTAACCCTTACATACTTAGCTTCTACCTCATTAAACTCGGCAAACCAGTGATGGAAAGTCTCATCTACGGGTTCTTTTGGATAACATTTAAGATCAACTACTTTAGTAAATTTATTACCATCGATAGAAACTTCGATTTCATATCCTAGAGGAAGTTTAACACAGGAGCAATTCGAAAGCATATTGAGTACTGAAACACCGACAATGGGTTGCTTTTTACCTAGATCAATCTCGATCTCTGCAGTCTCTTCACTACTGTTAAAACCAGCCATATGATCCCAGTTCCAACCATAAAGGCCATCAGTGATTTTGACACCTTCAGGATCAGCATAACTACCAGAAGGCTCCACAGTGTTGTAGTAGTATTCTTTACCCACAGCAACGTTTTTATAAGGGATATCCATACCCTCTAGATTGAGCGCCAAAGCTGCTGTCGCCAAAACAGTCGTAATCATCAACACTGAAAACCATTTCTTTCGCATGTAATATCCTCCCTCTTTTATTCTCAAGGTCTCTTTTTTATTTAACCTTGAGCTTTTGACATTCTCCAACCGATTTTTAGATGCAACTAGTCTTAATGTCATTTTATTTGCTGACTTTCGTAGCTTAGATTTAACCTATCGGTCTTTTAGATTATGTACTCACCTGCTGGTAAATAAATCTAAAACCAGGCCTTAGAACTAAAATATTTTTACACCGGCTACTTCTACTAGAAAAGATACTAGTGGTTTTTAATCATTAAAACGATATTGTCGGGGACTTAGTTGAAGTGATTAAAATTTAAAACATATCTCTCAGGATTAAGAGTAGCTTTTGCTAAAATAAATCGATGGTAAATAACTTCAGCGCAAAATAGCTCTCCTTTCTTATTAATGGCAACGTTTTCATATAATATTAAAATTAGTCCAATATAATAAACCAAACGATTAGGTGTTTTGCCAATTTCCTTGTCTATCTCTGGTCAGGTAATCCTCAATAGGGACTCTTTTGCAACTAACAGATTGGTTCTAGGAAAAACCAAAAAACTTCACTTTGCTACCGGATAAGTTAAAGTTGTTCAGCCCGCGAAGCGGGCTGAACAGGATTATATTAATAAGAATAGGAGTGTAGTGTTTTTACCTAAAAAACTCAAGTGCTTTTCTTGGTCTATTGGTTGTAATACCAGTGACACCAAGTTCAAAAGCTTTTTTAAAGTGTTCTTCTTCATCTAAAGTCCAGGCCCAAAGAATATAACCACGATCAAGCAGTTTTCGGGCTACCTCACGGGTCAAATAGCCACCACAAAGATCTAGAAAATTTGTTTTGGCTTCTTTGGCTACTTTAACAAAGTCTTCATAGGCGGAAACAGCTGTTAAAACAGCCCGTGGCAGATCCGGCTCTATTTCATTGAGTCTAGCTAAAACTTGAGGGTAAAATGAGATAACAACTACATCATCTAACATGCCCGCTGCTTTTAAGTCGTAGAGCAGCTTTTCTTCGGCACCTACCACCTTCATCTCTACTATTAGTCTACATTTGCCTTTTACTGCTTGCAAAACCTCATTAAAGGTGGGTATTTTTTCACCCTTGAAAGAATCACTTTTCCAACTACCTGCATCTAAGTTTTTGAGTTTTTCTACGGTTAACTCGGCTAAAAGGCCCTCACCGTCTGTTGTCCGGTTAACCTTGGCATCGTGCATAACTACCAGTTCACCATCTTTTGATAGGTGCAAATCAATTTCGATAGCATCCGGGTTTAAGGACAGAGCAGAATATACTGCAGAAAGAGTATTTTCCGGTGCTTCAGAAGAATTGCCTCGATGAGCAATAATCCTTGGCAATAGAGGATAGTTGTTATCTTGCACTAGTTTTAATCTCCTTGTAAGATTATTTTACAAAACGTACTACACCAAAGGAGGTGGCATCGATAAACTGACCACCGGTTAGGTTGCTCCAAGAGTATGCTTCGCCTGCACTTGTGCAGTTGCGACCAATGTTAAAGCCCCACTCATCGCCAACTTCAGGCCAAGCTTCGGTAGACTCAAAAGAGATCTTAATTTCTGCAATATAGAAATCTTTTTCTACTTTAAGTGCGACTTCCCACATATCCAATTCAGGTCTGTTTGTGCCACCATATGCCAAACCGTTTCTTACTGGAATTGAATTGAATGAATACTGGTACATACTGCTTTGCTCCGGTAAAGCGGGATTTATAAAGACTGAGTTCTCATCGTCATCCCAGGTCGCACCATTATCTTCGGTAACTGTTTGTCTAAGATATTTTGTGTTGACATAGTTTTTAATAGCAACATAGATATAATCATAATCCCAAGCTACCCAAAATTCAGTCTTCTGAGATGGAGTGCCACCTGTAGAAATGGAAAAGTCTGACCTTTTCTCTGCTATGGTCCAAATTTCATCGTCTAAAATACCATCGATCTTAGGAGGCTTATTAGTAAATTTAGCTATTACAAATGATTCCGCCATAGCACCAAAACCCAACACAAAAACCAATAATAAAGCTAAACCCCACACATACTTTTTCATAAAATCCCCTCGTTTCGTTAAAATTATCTTTAGTTTTCCAAGGAAACGTATTATTAAGATAATTTTTGTATAAACGTATAACCTTAAGCATATAGCCCTTTTTCTGTTATTTATTCCGAATTTCTAATCATTTAAGAAAACGTTTCCTTAGTACAAATAAATATTCCTCATCTTAAAGAAAATTCCTGCCACCGAAGGCTAAATCATACCTAACAAACAATATAAAAATAAGTGGCTTTTACCTTTAGCTATTCCCAGCCAACAGTTCACTCGAATAAAGATTTCGGTAGATATAAAAGCTAAGGCCATTAAACCTTAGCTTTTATACCAATAAGATTGAATTGGGGTTTTCTCTGTAAAATTTTTAAATCTTTTGTTTTTAATCTTTAAGGGAGAAAAAAGAGCTAAAGCCCCAAAAACAAAAAAGATAAAAGGAAAAATCCATAACAGGTGAGAAATAAAAAATCCGCCAAATGCTGCCAAGATCTGCATTAACCCTCCGATCTTGGGCCGGGAAAGTGCCATAACCCCTCCCATAAGGCCTAAAAATGCCAGTAAGAAAAGCCAGGTAGCATCACCTAAACAATTTAGACTTCCGGGAATCTTAAAGAAAGCTCCTATTACTCCCATGCTAAAAGATAGCACTGCCCCCCCAATGCCACCTAACCCACCTATTATTCCGCTTAAAGAACCAATCACCCAGAACCACCACCTTGATTAGTGCTTTTAGTATACAGGACAAAAGTGACAACTGTTTGTCAATCATATTTTGGTTACCTCTGTAAACAATACCTTTGCCTGTTTATAAAGCCCTAGGCCTTTATCTAAGAGCTATTTCCCAGCCGATAGTTACTTTCAATTAGCATTATGTTTAATCGATACATTTGTTTTTTCTGTCGGAAACTAATGCTGCTAAAGTGAGTCTTCCCTTAAGGAAAACAACCACAAAAAGTGCAATTGCCAAGGACTAATCCTTTCCGCTAAAAGCAGACTGCCTCTGTTAATCCACCGGTCAAAAAATAACGGTATAGCATGAGCTATACCGTTATTTGGCAATTGCTTAAAACTTATATTTTAATCCTATGGCTATATCCTGGTCGGAATCTTTACTTGTATAGATTGTTAACAGCCTTTTTGTCTTGTATCGATATTCGATCTTCCACTTGAGCTTTCCATAACCACTTTGAGTTTGGCCAATCCAGTCTTTACTCGTTTTGGTTTCCCAGGCTGTTTGCAGAGTCAGTTCGTTAGTATCGGTGCTAAGAATTAGTTTCATGCGGGGTACCAAATGAAAATCAGAGACAAACTCATCAGCAGTTTTGGCAAGACTCCCATAACGCATACTAGTTTCTAAAGTAATAAAATCACTTAGTGGCCGAGCATAACTTAGGGTTCCAAAAAGTCCTTTGGGTAGAAAACTCAGATCGCCATTTTCAATTCCCACTCCAAGTGAAGCTGTGCCCTTGGCCAAGTCAGGTACGATAAACTCAACCCAGAAGTTGTTGGTTTGGTTTGTGGTTAGATTACCAAGATATCCTGTTTCCAGAACCAAATTAGGATACAGGTTGTAAAGCAGACTGAGATAAACTGTTACCCCGGGCTTTAATTCATACAATGAAAAGAACATATCCCTTGAATTAATAGCTTTCGCTGCCGAAAGCTCAAAGGCTTTGGAGAAATAACCCTCAGGAAGTCTGTAGAGTTTTAATTCTCCTGCTCCGTTTAGAAGTGAAACATAAAGATTGACACTGCCTCCTATTCCTCCTAAAAGATTCTCTTTGTCACCTTGGAGAAAAAGTTCCCAGTTATTAACCAAAAAACCGGCCCCGGGATAAAAGTAAAAGTTGTTTTGGCCAATTGCCCAAATATACTTAGCCGGCCAAGTTAAACCATACTGTGTTGGCTTGCCCCACATGGCAGTACGTAAGCTGTAGGTTTTATTACTGTTTTGCCAGCTGATATTGGCACCGGTCAGCAAATTGGCTTTGCCATCACTAAAAAAGGCTCCGGCGACTTCTGTGCTCAATCGGCCGGCTAAAATTCCACCTGAAAAGGTGAGCAGAATTATTATAACTAACAATCTATTTTTCATTTTTTCCACCTCTGCCTACCATTTGCATATAGATGCTAGGAATAATATAAAGTGTAAGGAAAGTCGATGTTATTAAACCACCCATAACAGTAAGGGCCATGGGTACTTGCATCTTTGTTGAACTACCAAGGTTAAGTGCCATTGGCAAAAGCCCTAGGATTGTGGTAAGTGCTGTCATCAGAATTGGTCTTAATCTATCTGTAGATCCCTTTTGGATGGCCTCATTAACACTTAAGCCTTTCTTTCTAAGTTGATTGATATAGTCCACCAAGACAATGCCATTATTAACTACAATACCGGCTAAAACAATCATACCGATTATAGCAGGAATAGATAAAGTACGGCTAAAGATAAACAGAAATACTAGGCTACCGATTAAGGCCAGAGGCATCGTAAACATGATAATCAGTGGCAAAAGTAGTCCTTCAAACTGAGCAGCCATTACCATATAAACAAGAGCCAGAGCTAATAACCCGGCATAAAGAAGGTCTTTATAGGCACTTACTCTTATCTTTTCTATGCCCCCAATCTCAGCGGAGACTGAAGCCGGTAATTGACCTTTCTCTAGATAATGGTTTAGTTTTTTATTAGCTTTACCACTCATTTTTGTTGCCGGAATACCTGTCACCTCAATAACTCTGGTACCGCCTTCTCTTTGTAAAAAGCGAGGAACTGTTTGCTTTTCTACCTCAATTACATTGCCATATCTTAGTCCGAGTGTAACACCAGAGCCTGTGGGAGAGGTGCCCGGAAAATAGAGATCCTCAAGTTTGGTTAAGGTATTTACAGTCTCCGGATGGGCTTTAACAACCATCGGCACCCTAAGACCATCTAGTATTATCTGTCCGGCCTGTTCTCCGACGATTGCCTGTCTTACCCCCATTGCAACCTGGCCTGTGACCTGCCCACCCATTAAAACCCTTGTCGGATCCATGGCCAATTGCATTAGGGGTTCCTGTTCGGCATAAGACCAGCTTACCGAAGCTAATTCCGGCCATTTTTTCATCTCTTCCATGATCGAAGTGGCCGCTTTCTCAACTTCTTCGTCTTTGACTCCTTTAACTCTTACCGTTAAACCGGATTCGAGACCGACTTGAGCTAAGATACTATCTACCGAGACTTTAGTGTCTAACTCGGGATGCTTAGCTTCAGCCTTTTTTAAAATATCTCTTATCTTATCGGCTACTTGGTTGGTATCGGTAGTTGGTTCAAACGAACCCTCAAAAGTCTCTAACAAGACTGTAAGACTGGCTTTACTATCACTCGAACTCATAGCTAAACTCTCAATACCCATCTCCGAAGGGTTCCCTAAAACAGAATAAACCTTGTCTACATATTTAAGCTTTACAATCTCCGGCTCCACCTCTTTTAAAACTGCCAAGGTTTGATCAATGGGAGTTCCGGCGGGCAGTTTAAGAGTTACCGAGATTTGTCCGAGATTTTCTTCCGGAAGCATTTCGAAGTTCATTAAAGGTATCAATAAAAGGCTGGCACCTACTACCAGAGCGGTAACAATAAGCCATTTGACCGGACTTTGTAAAACCTTTTTGAGATTTTCTTGGTAGCGATATTGTAATTTAGTAAAACCTTTGTTGCGATCTTTGTTTTCTTTAAGTTCACCAACATTCAGGTTAAGAATCCGTGAAGCCAGTAAAGGTACAATAGTTAAGGCTACCAATAATGAACTAGCCAGGGAAAAAGAGACAGTAAGAGCTAATTCACGGAAGATATTGCCTGCCAGACTGCTCATAAAGACTACCGGTAAAAAGACAACCAAGGTAGTGAGAGTTGAAGTTGTAATAGCCATGCCTACTTCGGCTGTACCCTCAATAGCAGCTTTACCGGCAGAAAGACCCTCCTGGCGTTTGCGGTAGATATTCTCTAATACCACAATAGAATTATCAACCAACATTCCCATGCCTAAAGCCAAGCCACCTAAGCTGATTAAATTGATATTGATATTCAGCGCATACATCATGACAAAAGTCACAATGACGGAAAAAGGAATAGCTATAGCTGTAATGATAGTTGTACGCCAGTTTTTTAAAAATAAATAGAGCACCAAGATAGCCAGTAAACCGCCAATAAGGCCGTTTATGGCTAGTGTTTCTAGAGCTTTTTCAATAAATTCACTTTGATCAAAAAACTTTTCCACCTTAATATCTTGATTTTCTAAGGTCTTCAGTTTTTTAACAACTTCCCGTGATGCTTTTACGGTATTGGCATCAGCCGCTTTGTAAATGGTGACCATAATGGTAGGCGAACCGTTAACAGTAGCGATTTGACCACTAGAACGATAATGTTCCTTGATCGAGGCTACCTCGCCTAGTTTAATCAGTTTAGGAAGTGCAATTCCCAAAAAAGGTGATAACGTCTCGGTCTTACCTTGCCCCACCACTAACTCTTTAAGTTCATCAAGCGATGTAAAGCTATTGCCGGTTCTTAAGTTGTAAATAAAGCCTTGGTCTTCTATCTGACCTGCGGGTACTTGTACATTCTGGTAACTGATAAGCTGGCCAAGGGTTTGAGGAGCAATATTAAATTCTTTGAGTTTGTCTGGATAGTAAGCGATTTCGACTTCATGGATAGGCTTTCCGATCACGGCTACTCGGGCCACATCTTCAACGCTTTCTAAAGCTGGTTTTAGTATTTCATCAAGCCATTGGCTAGCTGTACGGTTATCTTTTGCCGATATACTATAGGCTGCAAGAGGTATCTGATTGGGGTCTAGACGGTAGATAATTGGTTTGCCTGCATCTTGTGGTAAAGAGATGGAGATAAGATCTAGCAGAGTACGAATATCATCACTGACAGATTTAAGATCTGTCCCCCATTTAAATTCCATAATAAAGATGGCCAGATTCTCACCACTATTGGCCATAACCTGATTAACACCGTTTATCGTTCTAAGAGATGGTTCAACAATCTTGGTAATCTGTTCTTCAACTGTATAGGTATCTGCTCCCGGGTATGGTACTATAACTGCTGTAATAGGGAATTCTATATTAGGAATAAAGCCTAAACCTAAGCGGCCAAGTGAAATAAACCCAAAGATTAACAAGGCAAGAGCAATCATAGTAACTGTAATGGGTCTTTTTACAGCAAACTCCGGTAGTTTCATCCAACTTACCTCCATCTTATTCATAAAAATTCCTATCCGGGGTTAAAGCTAACTACATATCAAAAATAACAGCTCCGGAGGGTAGTGTTCTTAGCTTTTTCAAGTCCAGCTTTTTGTTTTTTTCCACTTTAGTTAAGAGTAAAGACATTACCTTTTTACCGATTGGATCAAATACTTCCATAGCTAAGGGGAACTTATCGGCTTTTGCCAGCCATACTTTTTGGCTGCCAAACTCTTTTTTTGTATCGGTTACTGTAATAAGATATGCGTTGGTACCGTTTTTTACCGTCTCCTCGGCTTGTAAAAGATAACGCGTAACATCCAGATTAGCCAGATCGCTCGCATTTAATTCCATCAGTTTTGAGATATCTATATTCATAGAATTAGATTGATCTGACTGGCTTAGGGGCATACGAATTGCTTGTCCGGTAGGATAGTAGTTGATAAATTGATCTTTGGGCTTGTCGACAATAATAATCTGCCCGGAAAACTCTTTGGGGGATTTAAATTCTAGTCTACTCACTTGTTCTTTGAGATGGCTTTGTAAAACCATCACCATTTTTTGCTCAAGACCTTCTGCAGCTACTTCCACGTTTAATTCCAAAGCAACAGTTTCTAGTTTAGAAATGTTATTAATAGCTTCATCCAAAATATTTGAAGCATTGAGTGCAAAAACAGTTAGCTGCAGTGTAACAATTAAAATAAAGACCGGTATTGCTTTTTGCAAAAAATACTTTCTCTTCAAAATAAACCCTCCTTTAAAAAATCTACACTTAAGCCTATTATCCTATAGCTCATATTATGTGTCAACGCATACACTTTTCATTAGTTGCTTATTTCATTTTCCATTTGCCCAAGTGATACTTATTTAGTAATATAAAAGTAGTCTTTCCTTACCAACCATAGTCCCACATTATTGAGTATCTCCTGCCAATAGTGTTTTACTATAATCAAAGCTTAGTTTTTAACTAAACTAACCGTAGAAATCTGCTTTTGAATAGGAGGGTAGGTGCTTATTGGCACCGTCTGCATGAAACGAATTTTTTACTGGCTAACTATTGTGGCTCTATTTGTCGCGCTTATTGGTAGTAGTGTGGTTCAAGCTCAACCCCTTTTTACCGTACAAGCTAAATCCTCTGTTTTAATGGATTTTAGCACCGGCAGAATTCTTTTTGAGCAAGAACCTGAGGTAAAGCTTTTACCCGCAAGTCTAGTTAAAATAATGAACCTTTATCTTGCTTTTGATGCTCTGAAACAGGGAACAATTACCCTGGATGATAAATTCACAGTAAGTATCAAAGCCTGGCAGCCTGTAGGATCTAAGATGTTTCTTAAAGAAGGCGATCAGGTAACTGTAGATGATCTTCTAAAAGGTATTGCTGTGGTTTCGGGTAACGACGCTTGTATATCTATGGCTGAAGGTATAGCTGGTGTTACCGAAGTTTTTGTTCAAATGATGAATGATAAAGCCACAAAACTTGGCTTAGTAAACACTCATTTTACCGATGTCCACGGACTTGATGATTCTAGTGAACAATATACTACGGCCTTAGATATAGCAAGTCTGGCCAGATCGTATATCTTAAATCATCCTAATGCTTTGGAGTATCACTCAACCAAAGAGTTTACTTATAACAACATAACACAAAGAAATCGTAACGGCCTTTTGTGGACCTACAGTGGTGTTGACGGGCTAAAAACCGGTCACCTTAGCAAAGTCGGTTATAACTTGGTAGCTACGGCCAAACAAAATGACATGCGTTTAATCGCAGTTGTTTTAGGTGCCGATTCCGAAGCTAGCCGTGAAAATGAAGTCCGCAAACTTCTTAACTATGGTTTCCGCAACTTCGAAACCATCAAAGCCAATGATATAGTCACCCCAATTAATACCGAAGTGTACAAAGCTAAAGTAAAACGTATTAATGTTGTCCCTGCTGAAAATGTACCCATGCTAATACCTGTTGGGGCTAAAGACCAAGTCAGAGTTGTCAAAGACATTCAAAAACCTCTGGTTGCACCTCTTAAAAAAGGCCAAGCCATTGGTGAGTTTAAGTTCTTCTGGCAAGATGAACTACTAGCTTCAACCAAAGCTACTGTCGACGAAGATGTACCCAAAGGTGGTTTCTTTAAAGTCCTATGGGATAGTATCAGGCTCTTTTTTGCCAAAATCTTTAGCTCAAAAAGTAATGTTTAACTCCTAGATCTAAGAAAAGGCCAAAGAAATCTTTGGCCTTTTAGGGGAAAAAAGGTTGGTTTTTAGGCTTAAAGCTATTTTATAAATAGCTTTTTTTGCTAGTTTTGAGCTTTTAACAATCTTATCTTCTTAACAAGAATATGCATAATTTACCTGAAATACACTTAGTATCTAGCTATAGCCTATCACATTTTAAAAATATATTTATCGGCATAAATCACTGACTAATATACAAATATTATTGATATTTTCCTAACACGATACTTTTATTTAGTGTAAAGTTGCTGTAAGTGTAAAAGAAAGTAGATCTCACCTTCACTCTGAGCAATTAATTATCAACTTATCTTTCCTCTTTTTTAACAAAATAACAATATTTATGGTAAAGACTGCCAAGCCCGAATCTCAGTACCTAAACAATGGCACAGATAATTAAATGTCACTGCGGTAATCTGTATTATAAGATCAATATTTGTATAACAAGCTATTGGTTAAAAACGCAAGCTTGCGTTTTTAACCAATAGTTATTTTTTCTGTAATTTAGCTTCTCCTCTCCTTTAACCGTATAAACTGGTTGCTGTATTCTACCATGGTAGTAAAAGTAGTCGTTTTGATTTTCAGAACTTAATTTTCATAAGACCTCTTGCGACTTGGGAAATAGCGTATTTGATCTCTTGTAAAACTTTGAAAACAGGCGTCGTATGCGTGTTATCTAAAGCCTCCTAGGTATACCCCTTCCCAACTCTCGCCTATATGCTTGATGGTATATTTAGAAACTCCAAGACAAAAAGTAGGCTCTTAGGGTTTTAATAGCCTCTTTTTGCAGTTGGCGGCCAAAAATCCCTATGGCCAATAAACTCCCTAAAGTTACCCTATCCTGGAAAAAGTAGTAGCCCATGACAACCAAAGATACCAAATACATTAATAGAGTCAGAATATCTCCTTGCCCTTTAAGAAATAGTTCTTCTTCCTGAGTTTTAAGTTTTTCCTTAAAAAGAGTCTCTTCAAAGTGAAACCACTTTTGCTGGAAAAAGTCTCCGGCTAAAAAAAGCTTCATCTCCAGTAAACTATCCGGGTCGTAAAAAAGAGCTGTTAGTTTATTGGCACTTTCAGTTTTTCGAGTTTGTTCTTTAGTACTTGATTTACTTGTAGTAAGCAGCAAATTAAATAAAATGCTGCTAAAAAGAATAACCACTGCCGGGGGGAAAAGGTAAAAAAGATATAAACCTATAGCTAAGGTATTACCTGTGGCTTCTAGACCAAAAACAACCAGTTTAATATCTCTTGTAAGAGAATCTTTTAGGCTTTGATATTCCTCTGATAAATCTCCCTTCTTTTTATTGTCTAAAGATGGGCTGCTAAGATTTTCTTTGACCAAACTGGTACTGAATTTATATGTAAGAGCATCACTGGCTAGCTTGGTAAAAATCTTTAGCATAAGACTGGTAAGTGCTAAAAGAAAAAATAGTGTCACTACGGATAGAACCACCCCCGAAAGGCTGAAGGTGTCTTTGATACATAAGCTTTCCGTGAAGCTTTGTATTAAAAATATCAGTCTCCAATAACACCCGGCCTTTAAAATGACAGTAGCAAAGGTTAGCAAACCGGTAAGGGGTGCTGTTTGCCAGATCTCTTTGATTAAAAAAAGTAGCTTGTGTGTCCTTTTTAGGTCATGCATCACATCTTACCCCCTTGTGCTTTGAGCAGGGTTGCATATTCTCCGCCTAGCCTTATTAGTGTCTCATAAGTTCCTGACTCCACAATCCGATCTGCTTTTAGGAGTAGCACCCGATCAAAGAGGCGACCTGAAGCGGCACTTTCAGAAAACCAGAGCACGGTTTTTGTCCTAAACAGCACAGGAAAATCCTTCCAGAAGTCAGGGTTTAAGTTTTTGAGCTCATCACATACAACTATCGGTGTCTGTCGGGATAACAGGCGAGCGAGAAAGATATTTTGCCAAAGGTTGGCAAAATATTCGTGAGTTAGCTCAAGTTCTTCTAGGGTGCTTTTTGTCAGGATCGTCTCCAAGCCTTCCGGTAGATTTTTCACCAGTGGGTATAGTTTTTTAGTAGCTACCTCCCAGGCTATATCATCTTGGGTAGTTCCTTGAAAAGTGATATTTTCTTTGATGCTTAAAGGGTATTTAACCGGTCTTAAAAGGGCAGCCACATATCTTGTCCTCTGGGCCCATGTAAATTGCTGGATTGGAATGCCTCCCAGCAAAACTGAGCCCTTTTGGGGCTTATAGATACCTAGTAGGTTTTTTATCAGGGTGATTTTCCTAAAGCCTTTAGCCCCAATAATGGCAACTTTTTCACCTGGCTTAATCTTAAAGTTAATCTCTTTTAAGATGGGCTTGTCGTTATAGAAATAGTTTAAGTTTTTTACTTCCAGACCTATTTGCTCACTAATTTGAACCAGGTCTCCTTCTTCTTTCTCTGTGGAAATATTTGTTTGCTTAAGTATTTCTTGTAATTGAGTTAAAAACAGCTTTGCAACCTGGGCTGCATCTATGTTAGCTCTGGCTTTAATACCAAGGTTATAGCCAATGGTTACTGTCTTAAAAAAGATAAAAATATCTCCCAAAGAAAGAGTTGTAAAAGACCTCCCTCCAAAGAATAAGCTTAAACTAAAACCCAAAAAAACCATCTCTTGCAGGACGCTTAAAAAACCCGTTTGCAATAAATATAGATCTTCTTCTTTACAGCTTTGCCAGTATCTCTTGCGGTGTTTTTCCCATAAGTAGCCTCTCTTATCATTTGTTTTGTTTAGCTGATTTGGCTCTAAAAGGAGTTTAAGAAAGTAATCTTTGGACTTATCGGCAGCGTTTTTTATGTTTACCGGCAAGAAAAATAAAACCACAGCCAAACCTATAAAAACAAATAATAGGTAGCGTAAGGAAGCTGGCCAAAGCAAAACCAGCCCTATAAAAACCAGTGGGTAAAACAGGACCTCCTGTGCTATTTTTGTGTTGGTATAAGTTAAACTCTCCATGTTCTCAAAAAGCCAGGCCGTATTGTTACTAAACTCTGCCGTGACTTTTTCCCAAGGATAGTTTTTGGCTGCTTCAACAAGAGCTGTCCTAACATATAAACCTTGTCGCTTTTTTAGGGTGGTTTTGGTTTTTTGGACCAACAAGTCCAAAACAAATTCCCCGGTTAGAATAAGGATAAAAAACCCAAACCAAAAGAGGATTCCTTTGGCGGCATCATCATTTAGAAAACAATGGAGCGAATTTAAAAGGGCTTTAACAATAAAAAGTTGACCTGTAAAAACCAAGGCTTGTATAATTGCCAAGCCAAACCACTTTAAACTCTCTTTTTTTGTACCCTCAAAACAGAATCTAAAAAACCAGAGATGGGTTTTCATGGCTTTTTTGCCGATATAAAGGCTCTTTGCTCGTTTTTTTCTCCCTCTTTGCAACTTGTACCACCCCCAACCTTAACCTATTCCTCTTGTTATGCTTTGGTATTGTCCATAAATCTCCTGCTATCTCCCTAAATTTGGCCGTTTCCTTGTTAACCAATTTAGATTAGTCTTTCCAGCTTTAATTATTAAAAAAAACCGCGAATTTTTACTCACGGTTTTTTATATTTTACTCTCATTTCATCTAAAAGCCCGGAAATCTATCTGCCTTTCTCACCAGAGCTCCTTCTGGCATCATATAGCACTCAGCCTTGCCAAAATTGCTCAAACACCCTCTGGTTGTAGCCAGAGCCTCGTAATATTCACGATAACGAAAACTTGAGATCTTACCGCTTACCATCTCATACTGCATCGCCGCATCAATAAAGGTATCATAGGCCGAGGTTATATCTACATAGGTATCCGGTATAAAAGCCTTGGGGTCTTCCCAGTTTTCGGCATAAGCTAAACTCCAGCAGCCATGAGCTGGAAGCTCTCTTTTAATGGTAGGCAAAGCCGCATAAAACTGAGCGTTTCTAACAATAAAACAGGTGTTGGTATGATCTTTATGAATACTGCCTTCCCAATGAGTAATTAAGAGATTGGGTTTGGCCAGACGAATAATATCACATAGTTTATAAGCGGCGTCATCATCATTGGGGAGTTCCGCATCTTTATAGGGCAAAAAATAGAGATCTGCTCCCAGAATTTTGGCTGCGGCTTGGGCTTCTTTTTGCTTTTGAGCCGCATATTCTTCCGGAGATAAATTCCTATTGCCTTTTTCACCTAAGGTCATATGCACAATACTGGTTTTGTGTCCCATTTGATGGTATTTAGCCAAAAGACCCCCTGCCATTAACTCCGCGTCGCCGGCATGAGCTCCTACTACCATAATGTGAACCTGTCTGTCTGCCATGATTATCCCTCCAGTGATTTTTTCATAATCGCATGTTTGCGAATTACCCTAAAACCGGCTTTGCGTGAATAAAAATCAACTGCACCGGTCCAGGCCAGCCAAAGATGCCGGATACCTTTTTGCTTGGCATACTGCATAGCTTTTATTATTAGCACTGTCCCAACCCCTTTGCCTCTGAGACTGCTGTGGACGCCAAAGGGGCCGAAATGCTCGCCGTCTACTTGGCAATAACCCAAAACCTCGTCTCCTTTTCTGGCAATCACGATATCTTTGGGATCGCAGTGATGACGCAGACGATCTCTAATAACAGCCGCCCAGTCACCGGGAAATTCCGTCTCTAAAAAGCTTAACAGTTTATGGGTATACGGAATGCTAAAGTATTCGATCTCGATACCTTCTGCGGCTAAAGATTCAGCGGTGAGATAATATTCGTTGGAAGGCTCAAAATCCAAGAGATCGACTGACATCCCAAACTGCTCCATAATAGTTTCGTAACCTATTTTTCTAAGTAGATTATAAGCCTCGGGATAAGCATCTACGTCGACTCCGGGAATAAAGTAGTAGGGAACATAAGTTGAAACAACCACCCGTTTCCTACCTTTGCTTTTTAAGTATTCCTCGGCGTTTTTTAGCATTGAGGTCGCAATACCTTTTTTACGATAGTCTTGATCTACAAAAAAGATAGTAATCCAGCCTGTATCTTCTTGCAGACCAACTCCGGTTATCGGCACCTTGCGATAAAGGGCAAGTAAAAAACCAACTACCCTCTCATCCGCCTCAGCTATCAGTGCTCCTTCTTTTGAAAAATTCTCATCATTTAAGACTTTTAGCTGAAAATCAGTTACCGATATGGCATCTCTTTTGAGTGAGCGGTTCCATAAATCAACCACAGGTTGAAGATCCTTAACTTGGTAGGAACGTACAGTAAACTCTGCCATCTTTTTTCCCTCCTTGTCTCCGAGATAGCTCTACTTTGTAGTTCGCAAAGCTATTGTTCTTTCCTTCCTGCTTAGAGTTAAGTTTTAATTTGTATTGGGTCATTAATAGTTATTCTTGAAAGTAAAGCTATAGTGTTTAAAAAAGATCTGCCTGTTAGCGAGTGTTTGCCAAAGCTTTCTCTTATTTAATATAACCGTTTCTTAAAAAGGAGTTTACTCCAAATGCTAACCTCAAGAATGAGGTGGTATTAATATACCACCTCAGTTTGCGAGTTAAAATATGATCTCTAAAGTTTTAGCTAAAGCAATTAATCTATTGAGGTATCATTAGAGCTTCTTATCCCTTATGTCTATATCTAATTTAGAGCCTATAAAACCCGGATAGTTTAATAAAGCTCTGCGAACAAGCGGTGCATAAAAATAACGGGTGTTTTTTAGGGGGAATGTTTTTATGTTTTCAAAATCAGGGGTATCATTATTATCAAAAATATACAGATCAGCTTTCGCCATGGGGCAACTGCATTCATAATCCTTTTCATAGGCTATATTATTATCCTTAAAATCAATTAAGGTATTTATGGCACGTTTTACACGACTATGGTCACAATAACCCGCTTTAACAAGAGCTTCAATACATATAGTGGTTGGTACAGGGATACGTATAGCTTCCCTTTTCCAACGATAAAGATACCATGGATCATCAGTACCGAAGGCATAATACAAAACTTCCGGGCTACTATCTATAAATTCCAGCTCTTTATAATAATGGTTCCAGTAATGCCTTCCCTTTGTATGAGTACGTTTCCAGGCATTAAACTTGTAACCGTAGCTATCGGAATAGAAAAAGAAACCAGGTAATCCTATTGGCTCAAAAGAATCAAGCATGATTTGGCCCTCTGTTTTGACCTCGCATTCATTGCGTATAATAGCATAGGCGCGTTCGATATTGTTTGAAAAAAACGCTACGCTCATACTATCTTCTCCGCTATACTCATCGCTTTGTGCTCTAACTCCAGCATTTCAGCAAGCAACCTAGCCTGATTAACACGCATCTTTGTTGTCCAAAAGCGACGTGCTTTTTCCCCTTCCAGGTATTCGCCGCTATCTAGCATCTTATGAATCTGCTTAGCTTTTTTAGCTATTTCTGAGAAAAAAGCAACCATTTGCTCCATCTCATCTGCTTTATCAAGCAACAGATTCTTATTCTCTGAAAGATAGCTGTAGGCCGCTTGGCGTGCATCAAAAAGGGCAAGAGAACAGAATTGATTGACTGATAACCTGCGGGCAAATTGTTCATCATCATTGTTTTGATACCATGACTCATCCAGTAGGTCATTTTGCCATACTTCATAGGCTTTAAACCCCATTTTGTAACCTCGACAGTTTTCCTGTTTTGCACAGTCAATGAAAACTCTCAACGAATTTAGAAGATTTTCTTTGTCTGAGGGGGGCGTGGTTCTGTCTGCAAAATAAGTGATAATGAAAGGCCAGTTGTCTACATAAAGATAATCAAAAGGATTAAGCTTTCCCTTTTTATAATCGGAAGAATCAATTACTCGGGCATCATATTTTGTGCGGCAGAATAAATCAGCCCCGTTTTCTTTATAACCACATATCACACCCCATTCAGGTGCAACACGGATATTGATACCCAAAACCGGCATGTTGTGGCGGATTTCATTTACCAGGAATTTGCGTTCCTCCGCCCGATTTTCCTTATCAACTCTGTCGGCAAATTTCGCCAAAAACCCAAAGGCTTTATATCCCCAAGTTGCATAATCATAGGCAACAAGCCCGTCCACTGAACTGTAGTCCCATCCCGGAGAACAAAACGCAAGTCGGTAACATGCTCCGGATACACCCATAACCTGCTCATATGTGGTATTGATACCCATAGCCAGCATCGCAGCAGTCAAAGCCGCTGCCCATGAACAGTCCATGCCCTTTCCAAACTCCGGCAAAATAGGCACATTGGGAATAAAGTGCTCCTTGCCGGCTTGTTTTCTAAACAATTCTGTCCGGTCTAAATTATAGCTAATGCTTTCTCCTTCCTCACAAGTTACCATATGAATATCATCCTGGCCTAGATAAACAAAGGTCAAATATTCTTTATCATCATTTTGGGGATCACTCGGGAAAGTTTCGTGGTCAGCATGATATTCTCTCCAGTTAAACACCTTATAATGCTCAATTTTGTGCATCACATTGTATTTGGTTTTCGCCGTCCCATAAGATGCAGCTATGATTTCAGCGGTTTTAGTGCTTTGATAACCCATAGAGCTTAAATCGATTAGCAGTCGTTTACCATCCTCCCCAAAGGTGAAAAAAACAGTCTGATCAATCTGATATTTTACAGTTAGATATTTGGGACGGTTATTGGCAAGCGGACAAGCTAATGAAAGCGGGTTTACATCAATATCTAGTCGGTCATTTTGAATCAGCTTATTTAGGCGGCTGGACACATTATGCTTTTCCATTCCGTCACCATAGAATGCCAAAAGAATCTGGATTTTACTATCGCTTAGTAAAGAGTCGATGCTGGTATCCAATGCTTTTGCCAGGCTTGGTAAAAGTGCGGTTTCTGGTAGAGAATGTCCGTTTTCCCATTTCGATACCGCTTGCGGACTGATATTTAGTATTTCAGCCAGATTTTCCTGTGTATATCCCTTTTCTTTGCGCAGTGTTGAAATTTGTTTCCCGATTTTAGAAATATCCATACAATTATCTCCTTATTTTCAGAGTACCAGCTTAATTTCATTATACCTTCCAAAATAGGAAAGTAGAATGTATGTTTGCTTAAGAATTAAAAATAAAAACTCAACCTGGGGTTGAGTTTTTATTTTTATGATACTTTAGATATCCTCTATATTCTTTTTAATGTTTTTTCTTCCCGTCCCCATAAACTCCAAGGCTATCGCCGGTAGTTTGTCCAAGCGTAAATGCGTCGTACGCCAAGGATATTACTGTCTGAAAAGCAAAAATGAAAAGTCCCTCCAAAAACATATCCAAGCAGAATGTGAGATTCACCCATTTTATTTCGTTTAAGGATTAATTCAAGTTCCGAACAATCCGACATTAGATTAGAAAGTTCATAAACTAACGACTTCTCCTAAAGATGCAAAGGAAGCTAGCTTTATTAAATACATTTCTACACATTCCTATTCATACTCTAGCATTAAAGCAGTTTTCTATCTGTCTTGTCCCTTCTTTGCATGACGACACAAAGCGTTAAATGTTTTTTCACTAATGTCATGCTCTATCTTACAAGCGTCTTCCAGAGCGGTTTTTTCGTCTACTCCCAAATAAATCAGAAAATTTGTAAGCATTTTGTGGCGTTTATATATGCGCTCGGCGATTTCTAGCCCCTTTTCGGTCAAGGTGATTAATCCTTCCTTATCCATGGTGATATAGCCATTTTCCCTTAGACGCTTGGTGGAGTAACTGACACTGGGCTTTGTGACGCCAAGTTGCTCCGCCACATCAATAGAGCGAATAAAGCCATGCTTTTCCTTCATCATCAGCATGGCTTCTAGATAATCCTCAGCAGATCTTCGTATTTTCATGGCAATTTGCACCATCTTTCTTGACAGGTTGAATATAGGTTAACATACTCTAACTAATATTTCAACAAATCCACGACCTAACCAGAAAGTATTGACATGGGAAGTTAGAGGTGTTAAACTGAATGTAGGTTAGAGAAATCTAACCACAAAAACACGAGGAAGGAAACCATGATGCCATTAACACTTGCTAATGTTGGAAAAGAAAACATGATCAAAAAAATCGGTGGAAAGCCTATGGTCAGAAAACACTTAGAAAATCTGGGCTTTGTAGCAGGAGAAAATGTCACAGTCATCACTATGATGGGTGGCAACATTATTGTTAACATCAAGCAAACCAGAGTAGCTATCAGTAAGGAAATAGCCCAGATAATCATGGTTTAATCATTTAATAACACAATAGGAGGAGCGTATATGAAAACATTGAGGCAGAGCAAAATCGGTGATACGGTTAAAGTACTTAAACTTCACGGCAAGGGTGCAGTTAAACGCCGTATCATGGACATGGGCCTTACCCAAGGTGTAGAAGTCTACATCCGCAAAGTAGCACCCCTAGGTGATCCTGTGGAAGTAAATGTGCGTGGCTATGAGCTCTCCATCCGTAAGGCAGATGCGGAAATGATCGAAGTGGAATAACCAGACTCTTGGAATTTCCGTTTTTTTTTAGCTGTTGGTTAGATATGTCTAACCAGAAAGAGGTGAACAAAAACCGTGGACTTGAGAATCGCCTTAGCAGGCAACCCAAACAGCGGTAAAACAACGCTGTTCAATGTGCTCACTGGTTCCAATCAGTTTGTAGGCAACTGGCCCGGTGTTACAGTGGAAAAGAAGGAAGGTAAGTTAAAAAAGCACAGTGGTGTGACAATTATTGACCTCCCTGGTATCTACTCTCTTTCTCCCTATACGCTGGAGGAAGTGGTAGCAAGAAATTACTTGATTGAAGAGCGTCCCGATGCCATTTTGAACATTGTAGATGGCACTAACCTAGAACGCAACTTATACTTGACTACCCAACTCACTGAACTGGGAATCCCTGTAGTTATAGCCATCAACATGATAGATGTGGTAAAGAAGAATGGTGACAAAATCAATACCACAGAGCTCTCCAGAAAACTAGGGTGCCCAATTGTGGAGATCTCAGCTCTGAAGGGTACTAACATCATAGAAGCCATAAAAGCAACCATGGACGCGGCAAAAAACGCCAAAACCGTTCCCCTGCACACCTTCTCTGGACCGGTGGAACATACCTTAACTCACATTGAGGAAATCGTTGTACATCATATGCCCCCTGAGCAGCTGCGTTGGTATGCCATTAAGATCTTTGAACGTGATGATAAAGTCCTCGCAAAGATAAATCTGGACAAAGATATCCTCGGCCATATCGAGCAGTATATCAAGGCCTCTGAAGAGGAATTGGACGACGATGCCGAGAGTATCATAATCAACGAGCGTTACAACTACATCTCTTCCCTTATAAAGTGCTGTTACAAAAAGAAAAACACTGGCAAGCTCTCCATTTCCGATAAAATCGATAAAGTGATCACCAACCGCTGGGTAGCACTGCCTATCTTTGCAGTGGTGATGTTCTTGGTCTACTTTGTTTCGGTTTCCACCGTAGGTAGTTGGGCCACCGACTGGGTCAATGATGGCGTGTTCGGAAAGGGTTGGTATCTGTTCGGTATCGGTTCTGCCACTTACATGGAGGCTACAGATAGCTACAAGGAACCTGCTGCAATCATAGAAGCCTTTGAAGTCGCTGCAAAAGATTCAGGCCTAGAGCCCGACTCAGCAGACGATCTGACCACCACCGCCTACCTCTATGACGACAACGGTAATGTCGAGAAAGAGATTCCAGTTTCCTACACAAGCTACACCGAAGCTGTCACCATTGAGGAGCCCGATCCCGCCAATAACGGCATATGGGTGCCAGGTATTCCGGTAATTCTTGGAAACTGGCTGGATAGAATCAATTGTGCCACATGGCTACAGGGCCTGTTGCTAAATGGAATTGTAGCCGGCTTGGGAGCGGTGCTGGGCTTTGTACCCCAGATGTTTGTCCTGTTCCTGCTTCTCGCCTTCTTAGAGGACTGTGGCTATATGACCCGTATCGCTTTTATCATGGACCGCATTTTCCGTAAGTTTGGACTTTCCGGCAAAAGCTTTATTCCGATGCTCATTAGCACCGGCTGTGCCGTGCCTGGTATCATGTCCTCTAGAACCATTGAAAATGAGCGTGACCGGCGTATGACGATCATGACCACCGCCTTTATCCCTTGTGGAGCTAAGCTACCTATCATCGCACTGATTGCGGGTGCATTATTTCACGGTGCATGGTGGGTAGCACCCAGTGCTTACTTTATTGGCATCGCGGCCATCATCGTCTCTGGCATTATGCTGAAAAAGACAAAGATGTTCTCCGGAGAAATTGCCCCCTTTGTTATGGAGCTGCCAGCCTATCACTGGCCAACCCTTAGGAACATGTTCCATTCTATGTGGGAGAGGGGCTGGTCCTTTATCAAAAAAGCTGGCACTATCATTCTGCTGGCCACTATCCTAGTCTGGTTTACCTCCACCTTTGGCTGGAATGAGGGCAACTTTGGTATGGTGGATATGAACAACAGTATTCTGGCTAAGATCGGTAGCACTATCTGTGTAATCTTCGCTCCCCTAGGCTGGGGTAACTGGCAAGGTGCTGTAGCCACTATCACTGGTCTTATTGCTAAGGAAAACGTCGTTGGCACCTTCGGCGTCCTATTCGGTGGATTCGATGAAGTCGCTGAGAATGGCTGGCAGATTTGGCAAAATATCAGGGCAGTGTTCACACCACTTTCTGCCTATTCTTTCCTGGTCTTCAACCTCCTGTGTGCGCCTTGCTTCGCAGCTATGGGTGCCATTAAACGTGAGATGAACAATGTGAAGTGGACTTGGTTTGCCATCGGTTATCAGTGCCTATTTGCTTACGCCATTGCACTAGTTGTGTATCAGCTGGGTATGTTGTTTGCAGGTTCTGGTAATGTTATCGGTTCTAGTGTTGCTTTGGCCATCGTCGCTTTCATCCTCTTTATGTTGTTTAAACCATATAAAGAATCCTATATGCTCACAACTAAGGTCAGAGTGAACTGATAAATCCAGAAGGAGGAATCAAAATGCTTTCCTGGATGGGCGAAAACCTTGCAACAATCATAATTTGCATGGTTTTACTTATAATTGTAACAGTTATAGTTGTCTCTATCATTAAGAACAAGAGGAAAGGTAAATTCTCCTGTGGCTGTGGATGCGCAAACTGTCCTATAAACGGTACCTGTCATCAGGAAAAATGACCGGAAGGGAGACGCAAGCCATAACTTGCTTCTCCCTTTTATCTTTTAGCTAAAAATCGGCTAAGAAGTTGATCTTGTTTAGAACTAACTATATGCAAAATGTTTGAAAGCATCTGTGGCCAACTTGGCCAGATTTATTTCTGTCTCAATAGCGTATATACAATGAAATATGTCTATCTCTATAAATAGTAATAACCTTAAATAAATTGGCATGTATTTAGAAACTAACAGCTTGTCCGATCGTCATCTATTCTTAAGATCCTTATAAGTAGACTTTTGGCGTTAGGATCTTGATAACCACGAATGCATACTGAACCAGCAAAAGCCTTTTGAGTATAGAGATTAACCAAAACGCACCCATCAATACTTTACAAAGTCAATACAAATTACATTACATAAATAATTCTTACCCCTTAAAGCACTGGAATTAAATGCTTTAAGGGGTATGTTCAATCTATCTGTAAACTAGGTTAAAAAAACAGGTGCCCTAGGGCACCTGAATTAAAACTGGATCGCTACGCTTAAATTACCTGCCATATCTTTTTGGAAAAATCTGCTCCTTAGAGCTAAATCTGCCGCTATAGGTCCTAGCTTAACACCTAGACCGGCAGAATACTCCGGTTGCTTGAGACCTTCTTCGTCAGGAGTAAACATAGCACCACCACGGATTTTTAAAAGCCAGAAGAGAGTCTGTTCAAAACCTACACGTAGTTTCCCCTCTTTTTTATCAGCATTTAAGTTGATATCACTATAATCCAGTGCTAAGATACGATTCCCTTTATCTAAGGTAAAAGCCAAACCAAGATTGAGGTATGGATCAATTGTCATTGGAGCGGAGTCTATGTTTTCGCCTTCCCAGACAATATTGGAATAGATATCTTTGACATTTAAGCCTAAACTTAAGATACCAAATTTGGCAAGAACACCTAAATCCAGTCCCATTCCTTGCCCACTAACGGAACTCTGCTTACTAATTACAGCTGTTTCGTTAAAAAGATATTCTTCGTTTTTGGCATAGTGAACTTTAATATTTGCTCCAAAAGAGATATTCGGAAGCCTCCGATAGATGCTAGTAAGGGGAAGTGCTAAAGCTAAATTAGATGAGATTAACTGGTTGGCAACCATTTGACCAGTTTGTCTGTCTGCTGTCACATGGTAGCAGGGTGTAAGCACCAGACCAAGTCTATTGGTTGCAAAACCTATCATACCATTTGCCGAAGTACTAAAACTTGTCTTGATGCCAGTTAAATCATTAGGATCGGTAATATTGTTTTCTTTCAAAAAGTAGTCTAGAATGTTTTGGTATTTTTCTTCGTCCATGAGTTCTAATTGTAGATTGCCAAGAATTGAGATGTTTCTAATCTGGGTTAGACCTGCAGGGTTGGCAAGTATTGCTGAAGCATCGTTGGCGACAGCCGTAAAAGCCCCTCCCATGCCAAATGAACGCACACCCTCTGCCAATACGCCTACTGTAATTAACAGTGCTAGTAAACAAACCCAACTGACCTTTTTCATTAAATCCCCCTCCTTGATGTCTTCTTTCCTTAAAAATCTTCATTAATTAGAGACCTAGTCTAGGATCAGCGTTTAAATCCCACGGAGATCTATCACCTTTTAGATAGCGGTAATAACCGGTACAGGCAATCATGGCCGCATTATCTGTACAAAGAACTTTAGGCGGATAACAAAGCTTAAAACCTTCTTTTTGACAAGCCTTGTTAAGTGTTGTTCTTAAAGCTTCATTACTGGCCACGCCACCGGAAAGCAAAACATTTTTAACCTGCATTAATTTAGCAGCTTTAATGGTTTTTTCTACTAAAACTTCAACTACGGCAGTTTGAAAAGAAGCTGCCAAGTCATTGACATTGAGTTTTTCTCCTTTTTGCTGTGCATTGTGTACTATATTTATAACTGCGGTTTTAAGTCCTGAAAAGCTAAAATCCAGCTCATCTGCCAAAGCTTTGGGGAAGCTATAACTGGTAGGAGAACCTTCTTTGGCTGCTTTTTCGATAGCGGGACCTCCTGGATAACCAAGGCCAAGAACCCGGCTGATTTTATCATATGCCTCTCCGGCAGCATCGTCTCTGGTTTGACCCAATATTTTATAACTGCCTAATTCGGTAATTGCCAATAAAGTGGTATGTCCGCCAGAAACTGTTAAACAGATAAGAGGTGGTTTAAGCTCTGGATAAGCTAAAAAGTTAGCATAAATATGACCTTCAATATGATTTACGCCAATTAAAGGCAAATTCCTGCTGTATGCTAGTGCTTTAGCCGCAGAAAGTCCTACCAACAACCCGCCTACTAGCCCTGGACCATATGTAACCGCTACTGCGTTTAAATCGCAGAGAGAGAGATTTGCTTCTGCCAGAGACTTTTTTATTACCGGAATAATAAACTCCAGATGCTTTCTTGAGGCAATCTCCGGCACAACACCACCATACTCTTTATGCCAAGGTATTTGGGTGGCAATAATATTGGCTAAGATCTCTTTGCCATCACGTACTATAGCTGCTGCCGTTTCATCACAACTAGATTCTATTCCCAGTATATTAATGGACATGTTGTCACCTCAAAAACCTTCGCTATTTTAACCTACACCACATAATCAGGGCATCCTCTGAAGTATCACTGTAGTATTTGGGTCGGATACCGACAGGAGCAAAACCCATGCTTTCGTAGAGCCTGCGAGCAATAATATTGCTGACCCTTACCTCTAGTGTAGCTGTGCGGCATTTTTCTAAAAGAGCCTGTTCTAAAAGGATGCTTACCAGTTTTTTTCCTATTCCCTGGCCTCTGTACTCACTTAAAACCGCTAAGTTGGTGATATGAGCTTCATCTATTATTACCCACATACCACCATAACCAACAACCTTGTCCTCTTTTTCGGCCACAAAATAACGTGCCGTATCATTTATAGATAATTCCACTCCCAAAGCGGCTTTCGACCAGGGCGTAGAAAAAGATGAACTTTCAATCATAACTAAACTATCTAGATCTTCAAAAGATGCTCTGCGAATCTTCATGAGCTTTACCTGCCCTTATTTTCTTAATTTACCCTTACACTAACTATTAAGGCTCTTTTTTTTATTTTCTGCTTCTGATTGGCGCAAATAATTGGGCACTAAAAGATCAAGATTTACCGGTTGAGATTGTAGTGCTCTAAATGCAATAGCTGACGGATGCAAAATACTATTTGTACCTTTGATTATCCTACCGATAGGAAACTTAGCTTTTATTACACTTTCTGCACTTGAAGCTCCTTCACCGACAAAAAAAAGTCTTTCTGTAGGGGAAATCCCGGCCAAAAACTCATCCAGCGGTAATGCCGAGGATTCTTTATAACAAGTAAAGCTGTCTCGAGCACTTTGCCAAATCGCGGCATAAACTTCATTTCTTCGAGCGTTAAGTATGGGGCAGATTAGCCCTTCCAAATAGCTGATCTGACTAGCTAAGGCTTCGAGTGTATCTACTTTATAGAGTGGCAGATCCAAACTAAAAGCCAGTGCTTTAGCTGTAGCCAGTCCGATTCTAAGACCAGTAAAAGAACCGGGGCCATAGGCTATGGCAATGGCCCCCAGATCATTAACGGTTATACCAATCCCTTTTAAAACACTGTCAATAGCAGGTATAACTCGCTCCGAATGAGTTTTTCGTTCTAAATCCAAAACATATTCACCTAAGATGCGGTCTCCGTCTACTACGGCAGCTCCACCGGTTTTGGTAGAGGTATCTATGGCTAAGCAAAGCATGCAAATCGCTCCTTGATCTGGCTATAAAGATCTTGATAACTTATACTGGCTAGAACTTCTATACTGCGCCCATATTTATATGGTAGCAGTCGTATGGAAAGTCTCTCCTGGGGTAGATCACTACCTAAAAGCTCGGCCCATTCAATTACCGTAAGACCGTCTCCATAGATATGGTCTAAAAGGCCTAAATCCAAAGCCTCTTTAGGGTTATCCAGCCTGTAGAGGTCCCAGTGAAAAAGAGGGAGCCTCCCTGTATACTCTTGCACAAGGGTAAAGGTGGGACTTGTTACGCTTTTAGGATCGATCCCCAGACCCTTGGCTATACCCTTTACCAGATAGGTCTTTCCGGCCCCTAACGGTCCGCTAAGGCCAAAAAGATCACCCTCTTTAGCTAACTCTCCCAGTATTATACCTGCTTTTAAGGTATCGGCTTCAGTTGCCAAAGTAAAGATCATTTATTTTCTTTCTCCCCTAGGGATTTATATTGCACATAACAAAAGACACTCATCCCACCGGTAATTAGTAAAAAAACCAAGCTGCCGCTAAAGCGCTGCCAATAAACAATATCGATTAAAAATATAACAGTAAAGATTGCCAATAAGATACCATTAATTAACCAATAGGTTTTGCCGGGCTTTTTAAACCCCTGATCGTCTTTAGACATCGAGTTTTACCTCCTTCTAGAAAGAGCTGCTGCTTTACATAAAGCTTGAAACGGCTTTAACATCACCCTGTCTTTTAAATACATCCATTCTGGATGCCACTGTAACCCCAAAACAAAAGTGTGCTCTTTAGATTCAATAGCTTCGACTATATTATCTTGAGCTGTGGCTGCAATTATAAAACCTGGTGCCAAATTTTTTACAGCTTGATGATGACTGGTATTAACCCTGAGTTCGCTTACACCAAAAATCTCATAAAGAAGTGTATTAGTCCGCAGTTTAATCTTATGAGTCGGATTATAGAAATTGCCCTCTTGCCCATGTTTGAGAGAGGTTTTAGGCTCTGTATAGATATCCTGATAAAGAGTCCCTCCACAAGCTACATTAAGTAGCTGGTGTCCCCGGCAAATACCTAAGATAGGTAGATCTCTCTCC
This sequence comes from Bacillota bacterium, assembly GCA_036721855.1. Lineage (GTDB taxonomy): Bacteria > Bacillota > DTU065 > DTU065 > DTU065 > JAHDNZ01. Next base: position 39,776 of record DAIMKF010000014.1, read on the forward strand.
AAAGCCTTCCGGCAAAATTTCAAATCGTTTTCGTCCCACTCCAGGTCTACACTACCTAAGCCTGTTAGCGGTTCTTCCTGGTAAAATAATGGATCCACATCAATACCACCTGGAAACACTAGCCCCTGGACAATACTAATATAGGACTCAGCTTGAATATCTGTGATTGGCAGAAGTATGGGAATACCTCCCGAGGAGGCTATGGCTTCGGTATAAAGTTTATGTACATACAATGTTTGTTTATTACCTCGCCATTCCTGCCCACATAAAATACCAATAATAGGTTTCAATTACATTCCCTTCCTTGCAAGTTTTGTCTTAAAAATGTAGTTTTTCATTGGCAGTGTTTTTTTTCCCGTTAACTTTGTTGTTGTTTTCTGAAAAACCAATCTCTGGCTGAGAGTTAGTCTCAAAACCTAAAGACAGTTTTAAAGCATCTTGGACTTGAGCTAATTCCTCCGGTGAAAGCTTGCCGATTTTTTCCTTCAGACGGGTTTTATCTATGGTACGAACCTGTTCAAGTAAAACTACCGAATCTTTATCTAGCGGGCCTTCTCTGGCAGCCAGAGGAACATGGGTTGGGAGTCTTGCTCTTTTATGTTTAGATGTTACTGCCGCTACAATCGTGGTTGGACTGTATTTGTTCCCGGTGTCATTTTGGAGAATTAAAACCGGTCTTACTCCGCCTTGTTCCGATCCTACTACAGGATTGAGATTGGCAAAGTAGATCTCGCCCCTTTTAACCCTGGGAATTTTTTGAATGCGTTTTTTCGCCACCTTTTTCCCCCCCTTCAAAGTAAATACTTTTTTGCTGTAGTGTACTTTAGGATATGGTTCATTAAAATAAGCGTTAAATAAAAATACTTCAATCTCTTAAAACTTTCCTTCTTTTACAGTAGCTTCTGCATGTTTTATCGTTCATTTAACTCTTAATCTTTATTTTCAATCTCCAAATGTTACTCTTTAAAATGCACCTGCGAAAACTTTAGTTCCCAAAAATAGTGCTATTCTTATGCCTTATCTTAGGCCATAGCAGTTATTTAAATTTTAATGGGTTTCCACACTCAAATTATATGTAATAAAAATGGATGAGTTTTAACCCCATCCATTTAACGCTTAAAAAACCATTAAGTTTTAAAACAAACTGGGGTTTGCTATCTTTATAAGACATGAAAACAAACAATTTGTCTCTAAATTTATATGCTGTAGCTATAGCTTTAGAACGTTACTAAAATCAGGGATAGCAAACTAACCTTTATAATTTAGCTAGCTCTTTTTTCAAATAATCAATCACTTTAACCGGCGTAGGATCTGCACGGTTGAGCATAGCCAAATACCAGCTGACAAAATCACCAAAGTAGATCAGTGAAAACATCCTAGCAATATCACTTTCACCTCTTGAACTTACTTCAGTAATTCCGTGGACATGGGGTCTAATAATCTCTGCTGTAACCTCTATCCGCTTTTTCATCCTAATATCCTCATTATCTCTTAGGATGACTAAATGAATCTCCTGAGTTAACTTGGGATTTTCCCAGCCGACAGTTTCATTGTGGTTTAACTCGGAAAAAGCGTTCCAGAAAGAAAGATGCTTGCTGTTTTCGTTAATCTGGCCTTTCCATCTTGAGGCCACAACACCACGGAAGCCTTCCGAGCCATAGATAAGCGGGATTTTATCGCGAAGTTTATAAGCAAGAGCTTCAGCCGGATTGCTAGGTGTGGCAAGGGATAACTCTGTTTTCATCTCTTTTAAAAGCTTTAGCGTTTCATCTAAAGCCGCACTTTTATCACTAATAAAACCTAAACGGTTAAAGACCACTAAAATTGGAAAGAAGGAATACCCCAAAGCTGCTCGTGGCGAGATACCACCAGGGATGGTAATTAAAGGATAGTTGTTTGAATTTGCCATCTCACCAATCTTGCCACCTGTTGTGATACAAAGAATCTTGGCCTTTTTGTCTTTGGCTTCATTTAAGGCCGAAATAGTTTCTTCGGTATTACCAGAATAGCTTGAAGCTATAACCAAGGTCTTTTCATTAACAAAAGCAGGCAGATGGTATTCTCTATTTACCAGCATAGGTATTTTAAGTTCACTTGCAAATACCGCTCGGGCTAAATCGCCACCAATTGCCGAACCACCCATGCCTAAAAAAACCAGTGCCTTACAATTTTTTGCTTCTTCTTCAAGATTACCTAAATCAGCTTTTTTACCTATTTCGACAGCTTCCTGGACTTGGGACGGAAATGTTTCAATCAATGAGAGCATTCCCGTAGGATCAAATCTTTTTACTATCTCCGGAGTAAACATAGACCTGCCCCCTTCAAATACTACCAACTTTAATTTTGCTTTGCTTCTTCATTTTCGGTACTTTTTTCTGCTTGAACAACTGCTTTTTTCTGGCTGCGCCACTTTTGAAAATAGTGCCAGCCGGTAAGGCTAAGAATACATAAAACGATAGCTCCCCAAATAAGGTAGTTGGTGTTGGGGACAATCTTTTTCAAAACATCAACACCTTGAGCGGTCTTCAACCCCAGCCACAACCAGAACAAAGACCAGATTGTAGCACCTAAGGCGCTAAAGATAGTATATTCCAAAAGGTTGTATTTCAAAAGTCCGGCAGCAATAATAGCCGGTGTTCTAATGGGGCCAAAAAGACGTCCCCAAAAGACAATACTGGAACCTTTTTGGGCAAACTTTTCACTGTAGCGATCGATACCATCTAAGTTTTTGCCAAAGAAACGACAGATGCTGGCGATTAGAGGTCTTCCACCCCAACTTGCAATCAGATAACCAACTATATTACCAACTAGATTGCCTATCGCTGTTACCAGCCAAGCCGTAAGAAAAGACATCTTCCCCTGAAAAATAAGATAGCCCGCGGCAAAGAAAAATATTTGAACTGGCCCTGGCATGCCTGTTCCTTCAATAACTAAACCTAAAAACAGACCCAAGTAGCCATAGACATTAACCATATTTGTAATGTAAGCATTCATATTAGCCAAGGACATCCCTACCATCTAAGTTTTTAAGTTTTTGCCTATGTTTAGGATACCTTAATAACGGTGCCTTGTAAAGTTTGCTCACCAAGAGTTAGGCAAAATAGAGCAAACCGGAGCTAGCTTGACTATCAATTACCAAAAAAGCCGAAACTAACTACCAAAACAACTACTTAATCTTGGTTGGTATTAAAGCTTTATTTGGTATCTAAGTTAAGCCACTTAGAGGCAACTTCGACCGGCTTAAAGGCGAGCATCTTTTCTATAAGTTCTGTTTCACTTTCCGAAACAAGTAGCAACTTTTTATTTTCCGGGGGCATAAAACCTTCTTTGCAAGCGTTAACAAGCAGTTCTAAAAGCGGCGCATAGAAGTTTTCTATATTTAAAAGGCCTATCGGTTTTTGATGCAGCCCGAGTTGAGCAAAACTAAGTGTCTCGAGTAACTCCTCTAATGTTCCAAGTCCTCCCGGCAGAGCAATAAAGCCGTCCGCTAGTTCAAACATTGTTTGCTTTCTTTTACGCATATTTTCTACTTCAAGCATTTGGGTTAAGTTGTGATGAATTATTTCCTGGCCAAAAAGGCCCCGAGGTATCACCCCGATAACCGAACCTTGGTTTTGCAAAACCTCATTAGCAACCGCTCCCATAAGACCGAAATTTGAACCGCCATAGATCAGTTCTATCCTTTTATTGGCGAGCACTTGACCAAGTCTAATAGCACTTTCTTTATAGGTCGGCTTAAATCCGCTGTTAGAACCGGAATAGACACAGACCCTTTTCATCTCCAAACCTCCACATTAAGCATAATAATAGCTACACTTTAGCAAGCATTCATACCTTTTATTTAACCGGAGTTTGTTTTAGTCTTTTTAAGCATACCTCTTTTATTTGTCCTAGATCAACTTCATTAGGAGTTTAACCTAATCCAAAAGTTCTCTTTCCAAGGATCTCAAACCTGCTCAAAAACAGCTTTAATTACTTCAATCCGAGAGAAAAACCCTAGCTATTAACAACCACAGCCAGTTCTGGTAAAAAAGGTAATGCTGTGTTTATTGAGTCTACTTGGTGAGCACTTCTTTTTTAAGCCATTTTTTCAAGACCTTAGGGACAAGGACACTGCCGTCATCTTGCTGGAACTGCTCTAGTATGGCAGGAAAAAGACGGCTGGTGGCAAGCCCGGAACCGTTTAGGGTATGGACAAATAGGCCAGACGGGGCAAAAT
>DAIMKF010000015.1:0-486 GCA_036721855.1 Bacillota bacterium
CGGATACCTCAGCTTCAGTGAATGTTATTCTGCAAGCAAGTGTAAACTTTGGAAGCGCCGTATACCGAACGGTATGTACGGTGCTGTGGGAGTTCGGCTACTCAAATAATGGGTAGCCTCCTACCCGATTTTAAGATTTATAGATAATTACCTTTTTAAATTAGTACAACTGTCTTATAGTGCTTTTAGCACTTGAGAGGTGTATCTTACGTAGTCTATAGGGAACAGGAAGAGAGGTGTTATTTATGGCAGAATGCCAAGGCACAATCTATACTGTGCGAAAAGGCGATACTCTGTGGAACATTGCTCAAAAAAATAATTTGACTGTCGAAACTATTTTAAATGCAAATCCACAAATAACTGATCCAGCGAAACTGCAAATTGGTCAGGAAATATGTCTTCCAGCTGCACCTCCAGGGCCACCTCCACCAGCACAGTGCCCAGGCCAATACTATACAGTGCAAGCAGGAGATACTTTGTATAAGA
>DAIMKF010000015.1:586-43516 GCA_036721855.1 Bacillota bacterium
ATCCGCAAATAACCGATCCTAACCGACTGCAGGTAGGTCAAATAATCTGTATCCCGGTAGGTCCCCCAGGCCCCACGCCCCCACCTCCACCGGCACAGTGCCCAGGCCAATACTATACAGTGCAAGCAGGAGATACTTTGTATAAGATTGCACAACGCTATGGTACTACAGTTGATGCCATTGTAAGGGTAAATCCGCAAATAACCGATCCTAACCGACTGCAGGTAGGTCAAATAATCTGTATCCCAGTAAGTCTACCCTGTCCTGGACAGCTCTACACTATTCAGGCAGGTGATACCATCTTTAGCATAGCCCAAAGGTTTAATGTAACTGTAGATGCAATTATTGCAGCTAACCCGGGTATAGATCCAAACAATCTTCGCATCGGCCAAGTAATTTGCATACCGACAGGGCCACCTTGTCCGGGACAGCTCTATACCATCCAGGCAGGTGATACCATCTTTAGCATAGCCCAAAGGTTTAATGTAACTGTAGACGCCATTATAGCAGCTAACCCAGGTATAGATCCAAATAATCTTCGCATCGGCCAAGTAATTTGCATACCGACAGGGCCACCTTGTCCGGGACAGCTCTATACCATCCAGGCAGGTGATACCATCTTTAGCATAGCCCAAAGGTTTAATGTAACTGTAGACGCCATTATAGCAGCTAACCCAGGTATAGATCCAAATAATCTTCGCATCGGCCAAGTAATTTGCATACCGACAGAGCTACCCTGTCCGGGGATAATTTATACCATTCAAGCAGGAGATACTTTATATAACTTAGCTATTCGTTACAACACCACTGTAAGCTGTATTCTGCGCTTCAATCCGGGTCTAGATCCAAATAGGCTCCAAATTGGTCAACGCATCTGCATTCCTACAGGGCCATGTGATATAGTTGGTAAGAAATGCCAGATATTGATGAGAACCAACTCAGCACCACTTGCTGATGGTTTTGGCATTTATGACTTTGATGCTAACACAGTATCTGTTTTGGCAACTGGTCTTCCCGATCCGGAAAGTTTAGGTGGTATGGTTTATCGAGTCTTTGTCAGGGATAAAGCTACACTACAATGGCAAGCAGCTACAATGTATATTACACCTGACGGAGTTTGGGCAGGTATTGTACGTTTACCTAAGGCCTTAGAACTCTATGATTTTGTTTATGTATCAGCAGAACAAAGAGATTCAACTAGCCCTATTGGTGTAATTGTCTTAAGAGGAGATATCTCTAAAGCTTAATTTTAGGAGTGTTAGCTAGCTAACACTCCTTTTTATGGTTCGCCCAGCATGGGCATAATCTAATCGGTGAAAGACGACCGTAATGTGTCCTGATAGTGGGGAAACATACAGCCAATGACAAGGGTGTCCATGGCGAGGTGGAAGGAAGTCTGATGGCAAACCCCTGGTCTGACGAACAGAAGTCACATATAAGGCATGGCAAATCGGGTAAGGTTGCCATACATACTGAAGCCCTATAACTATCCGAAGATATGCTGTGTAGACTGTGGCAGATAGATGGGGGGAAAGATAATGTACCTTAACTAGGGAGGTCTGCATGATAAGCTTTGCAGAGCGATAGAATATTTGCTCCTTAGTAACCCATATTGAAAGGTATGGTTAAACATGAAGAAGTCAGCTCAAGTCGTAGCACCTAAGAAACCTATGAAAGTAGGTAGAGGAAAGGACTTGACGGTTAGGATAAGACAGAGACTACTTATCTGATACTTGAAGATAGCGGTTTCTCGAAAGAGGTTACTTATTTTAGGGTAGGTTGGAAACCGAGAGTAAAGGATAAGAACGCTTAGAGTTAGGAATAGGTAGTACAAGGCATAGGCAATCTTAGACGAAACGCTGTATACGAAACGGTACATACGGTGTTGTTGGAGGATGGCGGTTAGCCACCACCTTCTACCAGAATGTTGTTAAAAATATGTGTGTTTAATAAGCAAACAGGACTGCTATCTTGTAGCAGTCCTTACGCTTTTAATTATAAGAGATCGGAGTATAGGAGTAAGAAGAAGCGAGATGTTTAAACATTTCCAGCAAACTTCTTGCTCTTTTTATTTCTAGTACAACTCTTTGGCTAGCTTTCCCTAAATTAGGAGCGTCACGTAAAAGGGAATCTAAGTTTTTAATTTCGGTTAATAAAGCTATTTTTTCGGACTCGCTACCTTCTTTTAAGTCTCTTTCCGGCCAAGGTCTAAGAGAAAGATGAGCTATGCTAGAAGCTGCCTGGTTTAATTTAGTGTCCCAATGGTTAATAATTTCCTGGTCTAGTCCGGAAATAGGCGCAGTTAATTTTAACCGTAAGGCTAGATCTTCAAGAATAAGAGCAGCTGCTTTTTGAGGGTCTCTTATAGTCAGTGTGGCTTGCTCTCTATAAGGTCCATCTTTGAGGAAGGTTTCTTTATTATCTTTTAAATGGATGGCAGAAAAACTAGCCTGTCCGGTAAATGGTAAATCATGTGAGACTTCGATCTGTCTTACATACTCCTCACCGGTCCAGTTATAAAGACCCATGCCCGGAAGGGTAATGGCTTTATTTTTAATAATATTATTATCTTTGTCAATTATTTCTTTGAACTGTTCGGCATAAAGCGAATAACTCATTAACATGAGGGAATGAATAAATCTATTCTCAACCCAATGTTTTTGATCTTGAGCAATATTAATTTTACCCCATTCATAAGGCGAACCTACGGCAGCTGAAACAATTAGGCTGGGATTAATTGCTCTTATTTCTTTGGTAGCTCGATCAACAAAGCTGCTGATAAACTGGGATTTGTATTCCAGATAGCGTGTATTTAATGGGGATGTAGGAGAAATATCTTTTGGTCTAACCCCATAAAAACTTTCAAAGATGTTGCTGATTAGATCACCATAGCCAAAACCTACACTAAAGCGAACATAATCCATATGGATACCATCAACATCGTAAGTGGCTATCTCCTTTAGTACGGAAATAAGTCGTTCTCTTATAACCGGTGAAGCTGGGGAAAGAAAAGCCTGACCATAGATGTTAATATAATTTCCATCTATATCACGATCAAAGACCGTCAAATCGTTAATAAAAAGGTCCATTCCAGAATCCAAACCAAACAAGACAACCAAAGGGTGGATTTCCATGCCTAGTCGATGGGCTTCTTCAACCATATCGGCCAGTAAATCTCCTTTATACAGAGATTTAAATTTATAGTGTTGGGGAACAACCTTGCTCGGGTAGATGCTTTGGCCCTGGTTATAAACATCGGGAATAATTAAGTTAAAGTTTAGAGAATGAAGCCATTCCATCATCTTTTTGACATCATTTTTAGTGTTAATGTTAGCCATATAGATGTTATCAATCCAAATAGCACGAGTTTCAATTTTTTGAGATTCAAAGGTCAATAAATAGGTAGCAGTTAGTTTTTCATCGAACTCTTGCTGTTTTTGTATTTCTTCAGAATAAGTGTTAAGGATTTCTTCTAATTGAGTCAGCTCTTCAATGTTTTGGTTAATTGTTCTATAATCTAAGAGATCAAGGTTATTTTGCCGGTTTTCAACTCTCTTTTTAAGTTGATTTAAAGTTACGGGAGCAGATTGGACTACTAAGGACATAATTGATATTGCAAGTGGAACAAACAACCAATATTTAATCATTGTCGCACCTTCTTTCTATGTAAATAACAGGACAACTTTAAGTAAGTCTACTCTTAGAATAACAAAAGCTAAGCAATTGTAAAGCTTTACAATTAAAAGGCGCAGTTTATGCATATTATCAGGCTAAATTAGTGATTTAGGACGATTATCGTGAAATATTATACCAGTTGTGTATTTTAGGTGGGAAAAAGCTTTTTAATAGAGAAATAAAAAACGAGGGAGTGAATAATATGCGTATAAAACTCTTTTTAGTTGCAAGTATAATTTTAATGTTATCTTTGGGAGTAGGGGCAAGATTAATTATAGGTATTAGAGCCGTAATAAGTGGTAATATACTGCCTACTTTGATTGTAGGATATGAGCATGAATCCGGACATGGTCTACAAATATCAGCCGGTGTATTACCAGGTGGAAAAGACAAATTCCTTTTAAGAGGTGAATTAGGCTACACCTATAAGTATAAAAATGTAATGGTAGGAATTGGCAGAGGCATAACTAGGTATGGTGCAAACAATATACCTGTCTTTGATGATCATATTAAAATGGCCTATTTACATCCCTTAAAAAACAATACCTCACTTGATTTAGGGACCACTCTTTCCCTTGGTATGACAGGCCAAGGGCTGGCTTTTTGGGGTGGATTTAACAAAAATTACTAAACTAAGAAAAAAATCTCTTTTCATTTCTAAGACATAGAGGTAATATTGACTTTACAAAGGATATTTAAATCTTTTTCAGTTATAATATGCAATTAGTTTGCATAGAAAGAAAAAAAATACAGAAAAGGGTTGACTATCGGCTGGAGAGACAGTATAATTATGCAAAAGATGTGAAATTGAAGGGAGATTTATACAGTTGAAAAAATCATATTTGGTTATTTGCCTAGCTCTTTTGTTGTCTATGAGTGCTTTTGCGGAAACTTGGATAGTTGCAGGTGATTTTACATTTCCTCCATTTACTTGGGATGAGGATGGTAAAGGCAATTACAAAGGATACGAGATTGATCTAGCCAAAGCTCTGGCCAAAGAGATGGGGGTAGAGTTAAAACTTACCAATGCTGCTTGGTCTGGACTGATTCCTGGCTTAAATAATGGTAACTATGATGCGTTAATTACAGCTATGACTATTACAGAGGAGAGAAAACTAGCCGTAGATTTTTCAGACCCTTATATAAAAGTCGGTCTAGTTGTAGTTAATAAACCAAATCGCAACGATATTAAAAATCTTGACGATCTAAAAGGTAAAACAGTAGCTGTACAAATCGGTGCAACCGGGGATCTGGCAGCAACTGACATGAAAGGGGTTAAAAAAGTTCTCCGCTATGAGACTGCACCGGAAGCATTCCAGGCTGTTTTAAATGGCCATGCAGATGCCTCGATTATGGATGGCCCCGTTGCACGGGACTTTATTAAAAAAGAACCTGTGCTTAAGATTGCTGTACCTGAGTTTACTGAAGAGCTTTACGGTGTTGTCTTGAAAAAAGGCAACACAAAAATGTTAAATCGAGTTAATGCGGCGCTTAAGAAACTTAAAGAAAACGGCACTCTGGATGCTATTTATAATAATTGGTTTGCTAAATAAAAAGATAAAAATTGCAGACCGTCGCCAAAGGCGACGGTCTTAGGTTGTCTGAGGGGGTATAAGTGTGGGTATTTACAAATGGTTATTATATGTCTATAAAAAGCTGCCACTGCTTGCCGAAGGGACACTACTTACTTTAGAACTTACTTTTATAGCGGTTAGCTTAGGGTTTGTGATAGGCACTTTTGCCGGGATCGCTAGACTTTCTAAAAACAGATTTGTAAAAGCCATAGCGGCAATATATATCGATTTTATTCGAGGCACACCTCTTTTGGTGCAGATTCTCCTTGTCTATATGGGGCTACCTCAAATAATTGGTAAACCCATACCGGCGATGCTTGCAGCTATTGTTTCTTTATCTATTAATAGCGGTGCTTATGTAGCGGAGATTGTCAGAGCAGGTATCCAATCAGTAGATAAAGGACAAATGGAAGCATCTCGTTCGCTAGGTATGACACATAGGCAGACAATGTGCTACATCATTTTGCCACAAGCTTTTAGAAGAATCATCCCTCCTTTGGGGAATGAGTTTATTGCCATGCTTAAAGACTCATCACTGGTATCAGTGATTGCCTTAGAAGAATTGATGCGCAAAGCACAGCTTGTTTATACAAGAGATTATCGACCTTTTGATATTCTCTTTGCAGTTTCAATTATTTATCTTATAATGACCTTAAGTATCTCTCAGCTAGTACGTTATTCCGAGAGGAGGCTTAGAGTCAGTGACAAACAATGATGTCAAAAGTGATGCTGTGATAGAAACTATGGACTTAAAAAAAGAGTTTAACGGTATTGAGGTTTTAAAAGGGATTTCGATAAAGATTCAAAAACAAGAAGTTGTTTGTATTATTGGACCTTCAGGATCAGGCAAAAGTACGTTTTTACGTTGCTTAAACCTTTTAGAAAAGCCTACCTCCGGTCAAATCTTTATCGAAGGAATTGATATTACTTCCACAGGTTGTAATATTGATTTAATTAGGACTAATATGGGTATGGTTTTTCAGAATTTCAATCTTTTCCCTCATATGAGTGTAATAGACAATATTACCTTAGGTCCTAGAAAAGTTAAAAAAACGCCTCGAGAAACAGCCAATAAAGAGGCTATGATTCTTTTGGGTAAGGTTGATCTTAAAGAAAAGGCTAACAGCTATCCTGAAGAATTATCCGGAGGGCAGAAACAGCGAGTTGCCATAGCTAGAGCTTTAGCTATGCAACCAAAAGTAATGCTTTTTGATGAACCTACTTCAGCTTTGGATCCGGAGATGATTGGCGAGGTTTTAGATGTTATGAAGAGTTTAGCCTACGAGGGCATGACTATGGTTGTGGTGACTCATGAGATGGGTTTTGCTAAAGAAGTGTCAGACAGGGTGCTTTTTATTGATGATGGCTTAATATTAGAAGACAATAAACCGGAACTGCTGTTTAAAAATCCTGAAAATCCAAGGACCAAGTCCTTTTTATCAAAAGTTCTATGACCAAAACAAGAGCTCATCGGAGTTTGGTAGCCCTTACTCTTATCTGGGGAATGAGTTTTTTAGTTTTAAGTGACGGAGTAAAGGAACTCGCTCCGGAGACTCTTCTATTTTGGCGTTTTCTAGTTGCAGCAGTAGCTCTTTTAGGTATTGTTTTTATTAAAAAAGCCCATTTACCCTGGAAAGAAGGCTTTATTGCTAGCATTATGTTTAGCATAGCCTATTATGCTCAGACTAAAGGTATGCTTTATACGAGTCCTGCTGTGGCTGCTTTTTTAACCGGCTTGCTAGTAATTTTTACACCTTTAGTCGAAGGGGTTACATCTAGGAAAATGCCGGAGATAAAGGTATGGCTTGGCAGTATCAGTGCCTTAATTGGGACTTACCTTCTAGTAGGTGGAGATAAAGATGCTCAACTTATTGGCATTATACTTCAAGTAATCTGTGCTCTCTTTTTTGCGGTACATCTTGTTTATATAGGCAGCAAAAAAGAACTCGATCCTGTTGCCTTTGTGGCTGTGCAATGTATTTTCATGACAGTCTTTTTTGCAAGTCTTGCAGGAGTAAAACAAACTCTGGCTTGGCCTTCTTGCTCAAGTCTTTTTAGAGTCATGTATTTAGGTCTGTTAGCGACAGCTTTAGGTTTGTCGATTCAAGTACAAGCCCAAAAAAAGATTTCACCAAGTGAGGCCAGTCTTATCTTTAGTCTAGAACCAGTTTTTGCTACCATTTTTTCCGCAATCTTACTCCATAACACGATAACCTGGCGTTCTTTTCTCGGAATGGCATTGATCTTTATGGCTTCGCTAGCAGTTGATTTTAATTGCAAGTGGCAATCAAAAAGTATTGTATCACGATATGAAAGTGAGCTTTAAGTTATTAACTGAGCCCACTTTTTTTGGTAGAATTACGGTTCTTTGTGAGGCTTTACTTTAGATATAAATATTATATAATTGGCTTATACGGGTACGGGATTTATTGGTAAATCTAATCTAATAAAATACCGGCAAGATACCTGGCAAATAATCTTAATATTGCTCCATGGGAAAAAGACATTTTAAAGGAGTGTAGCCTTTGACGATAAAAGTAAAAAGTACACCAGTGAGGCTTAAAGATGTTGCGGCAGCAGCTGGTGTTTCTTCTTGCACAGCTTCTAGAGCTTTAAATGGAGTTATGCTTAATAAAGTAAGTGAAGAGACAAGACAACGTATCATTAAAGTCGCTGATTCAATGGGTTATAGACCTAATATTATGGCCCGTGGATTAGCTAAAAAACGTACTAATCTATTAGGAGTTTTAGTTCCTGAGATTAGATCATCTTTTTTACCGCAAACAATGGAAGGTATCTGGTATGTAGCTGAAAAAACAGGCATGGCAGTATTGTTATATGTTACAGATTGGTTGACGCAAAAAGAAGAAAAATATCTCAGACAATTATTAGAATGGCAAGTCGATGGTATTATCTGGGTTCCTACTGCAGCTGATAATATCGATTTATTCATTGAAGTGGAAAAAAACATACCGGTTATACAGCTCTTTACAGCTGTACCTGAACTATGCTCAAGTAAAATAATCTTAGACAATGAAAAAGGTGGCTATTTAGCAACACAACATCTTATTAATATAGGACATACAAGAATTGCACATTTAGCAGCCATTGAAGATCATTTTGCTCCTAGTGGAAGACAAAGACTCCAGGGTTATTTAAAAGCTTTACAAGAAGCTAATTTACCAATTGATAAGAATCTCATTGTTGATTCAGGTTTTACGACCAAAGGGGGAAGATTAGCTTTTCAGCAAGTAGCTAAATATCAGCCCACTGCAGTTTTTGCCTGTTCTGATATGGTTGCCTGGGGATGTATCCAGGAAGCACAATTGCAAGGCAAGAAAGTACCGGATGATCTGGCAGTAGTTGGTTTTGATAATCTTGATATTTCAAGTCTCATTGTACCTTCTTTAACAACTATTGAGCAACCACAAAGACAATTTGGTGAGATGGCTGTCACAAAGCTAATTGAGGCCTTGAATAATGAAACTCATGAAAAGGTAGTTTTAGAACCAAAGCTAATTAAAAGACAAAGCAGTTAAAGGAGAGGTTGGGATTGGATCTTTGGCAAAAGTTTTGTGATAAGCAAGCTGAATTTTCAAAACTATCTCATGCTATTGCGGTGCTGTCATGGGATCAACAAACATATATGCCGATTGGTGGTAGTCAAGCAAGAGCAGAATCACTAGCTTATTTACAAACTTTAGCTCACGAAAAACTTGTTTCTTCGGAAACAAGAGATTTAATTTGCCATTTAGAGTTTCTCCAAGATGATCCTAAAAAAGGGCCTATTTATAATATAGTACGCAGGGAATATGAGAAGGCAGTTAAAATACCAATAGAATTAGTTACAGAGAATGCTAAAGCGACTTCACTAGCTATTGCTGCTTGGCAAGAAGCTAAGCTGAAAGAAGATTTTAACATATTTGAAAAGCATCTCGAAAAAGTTGTTGCGTTGCAACGAAAAAGGGCTGAAGCTATCGGTTATGAAAACGACCCTTACGATGCTTTATTAGACCGATTTGAACCCGGTATGAAGAGTAAGGATGTGGCAGTAATCTTCGAGCAATTAAAAGAAAATTTAATACTGTTAGTTAAGGAGATTACAGCTAAACAAGGTAAGAGGCCGGATTTCTTCAATCAGGACTATGCTAAAAAAACTCAATGGGACCTGAGTATGAAGGTTTTACAAGAAATGGGTTTTGATTTTAACTGTGGACGGCAAGATTATAGTGAACACCCTTTTACAATTGGCTTTGATGCGAGAGATGTTCGCATTACAACTAAAATTACCACTAATAGTTTTCCGAATTCTTTGTATTCTAGTATGCATGAAGGTGGTCATGCACTTTATGAACAAGGGATTCCGGAAAAATGGCGACACTTAGCTATTGGAAATGCAGCTTCTATTGCCGTGCATGAAAGTCAATCTAGGATGTGGGAAAACATTGTCGGACGTTCAAAAGAATATCTTTCTCATCTTTGGCCCTACATTAAAAAACAGTTTGCTTCGGAATTACAAGCTGTTGATTTTGATAACTTCTATGGAGCAGTTAACTGGGTCGAGCCATCTTTAATCAGAGTAAGTGCTGATGAGGTTACTTATAACTTGCATATCTTTATCCGGTTTGAGTTAGAAAAAGAACTTTTATCAGGTAAACTCAGTGTTTCTAATCTACCCGAAGCCTGGGAAGAAAAAGTTGAAAGTTATCTTGGTATAAAAGTACCTACTCCTTCCAGAGGAGTGTTGCAGGATGTGCACTGGGCTATGGGTTCAATTGGTTATTTTCCTACTTATGCTTTGGGAAATGTCATGGCAGCTCAGTTTTATCAACAAGCTTTACATGAGATCCCTGATTTAACTCAAAACATTGCAACTGGTAATTTGGCAGTGTTAAGAGAATGGCTAAGAGAAAATATTCACCAAAGAGGTTCAACTTTACTTCCTCTTCAGCTGCTCGAGGAGGTTTGTGGGTCAAGTCTTTCTGTAAAACCCTACCTGAAATATTTAAAAAATAAATATCTTGTTTAAAAAAGCTGGCCTAGGCCAGCTTTTTTAAACATAGTTTTAATTAAAGGGTAGCAAGTAAGCGCGCATATTCTTTCTTACGGCGTGCCATTTCATTATTCATCTCTTCGGCAGCTTTTAAAATCGCTTCTTTGGGATCGGCATTCTGTAAGATACATTTATCAACAGCAAATTGAACAAACCGATATAAAACAGATACATTAATAGCATAAGGAGCGGGTTCAGAATGACTTAATTGTCCGTAAAAGGCTTTTCGAGCATCTTCATCGATATTAATCTTTGAGAGGGCTTCTTTATTGGCAGGCAACCATATACTTCCTGGAACTTGTTCTCTGATAACATTGGAAATATCGGTTTGTGTTTTGGCGGCAGTAAACCACTTTATAAATTGCCATGCTTCTTCTTTGTGTTTTGAGTATATTGAAATACTCATGACACTGGAACTAGCAAAGGAACCGTGGTGTATAGAGCCATCACTTTGTTTGGTACCGGGAAATAGATCAAGTACCCATTTGCCTTTTAATTGCGGAGCATGCTGGAGTAGGTTAGGATATAACCAGAGACCATCGGTAATCATAAGCCACTCACCAGAGACAAAAGGAGCTATGCCAACACCGGCATGAGGAAATTTATGATCTTTAAACATGCTGATATATTCCTGGAATCCTTTAATTGCTGCGGGTTTATCTAAAGCACTTGAGAAACCATCTGGATTAAAGAGCTGTCCGCCGTTTTGGGTAATAAAAGTATAAGCACCCCAAACACTATCATACTGGACAGAACCATAGTGGAACCCAAAAGTTCGTTTTTGAGCTAAAGCTTTTGGCTGCCATTTTTTGATATCTTCCCATTCATTGGGAATATCCATACCCATTTCAGTTAAGATGTCCTTACGATAGGCAGCAACCATAGCACCGATTGATACGGGTATACCAAAACGTGTATTGCGAAACGAGAAAGGCCCCATTAGAGAACCAAAAACCTGCTTTTCCATCTGGGCAAACTCGGCAGGCTTAAATTTAGCGAGGTCAACTATACCTCCTCTAAGACCAAAGTCAACGGTTTCAGTACCTAAAACAAATATATCTGGGGTATCATGGCTGGCTAAAGAGAGTAGATATTTGTTGTAATAATCACCCCAACTCAAAGGTTCAACTTTTACTTTAATACCAGTTTTGGCGCTAAATTGGTCTTCAATAATTCCTTGTGCCACTGCTTTAAATTCATTAGTCCAGCCTACATACCAAATTTCCAGTTCAATTGCCTGGATTAAGCTTGTTAACATAAAAATAAGTAACAAACAGGTTAAGATTTTAAAACGCAAGAAAAACACCTCCAAATATATATGGGAATGCCTAAATCAATCTTCTTTCCCTATTGTAAGTTTCTGCAAATAGATGCGTTTTCCTCCAGAAATAGCACTCCTTGATGATAGCTAATTTTACGAGCTAAGCTATTGAGGAGATAGACAAAATTAGCCCGATGTTTTTTGATGAGGCTTTCCTTTAATTATAGTGTTTTAAAAACTCGTCGATTAATTTTACAAGATCTAATCATATACTAAAAGAAAAAGAAACAGGTGTCTGGTTTAATGACTACACTCAGATTTAAAAAGGTGCTTCAGTATCTACGCAGAATAAAAGGGATAAAAACAAGTTTGGACAGGAGGCAACTAGGTGAGTATGATAAAATCGGAGCTTATAGATTTAGCTAAAGAATTAGGTGCTGTTGATGCAGTTTTATTTAGTGTGGAGGATATTGTTTTTGACCCACGTACTCTGATTAAGTGTATGTTTGGTTGTCCTACTTGGGGGAAAGGTCCAACTTGTCCTTCAAGGCCAGGTTCTCTCAAACCGTGGGAATATGAAATGATCTTTAAAAAATATACTTGGGGCATTATTACTCATACTCATGAACCACGCCTAAACCAGGAGATATCATTTCAATTAGAAAGCAGAGCCTTTCAAAAAGGGTACTACTTTGCTTTTTCTTTAAGTGACTGTGTTTTATGTAATGAATGCAAAGGAGAAAATAATCAGGAGTGTTGCCAACCTAAAAAAGCTAGACCTGCATTTCATAGTGTGGGGATTGATGTTTTTAAAACCGTAAGGAAATTTGGCTTGCCAATCTATACCTTAAAAGACGAACATGAAGAACAAAACTGGTATGCGGCGGTTTTTATTGAATGAAGGAGGAAGATAGGAAATGATTGTCACAACAACACCAAATATTGAAGGACATAAGATATTGGAGTACCGTGGTATTGTTCATGGAGAAACTATCTTAGGAGCAAATTTTGTACGTGATTTTATGGCCGGTGTAACAGATTTTTTTGGTGGACGTTCCAAAGCCTATGAAGATGAACTAGGCCAAGCTAGAGAAATTGCTATTACAGAGCTTGAAGCCAGAGCGAGAGAATCAGGTGCTAATGCTGTTGTGGGTGTAGATATTGATTATGAAGTATTAGGTGCATCAAATGGTATGCTTATGGTAACGGCTTCAGGTACTGCAGTTGTAATTGACTAAGAGGGGAGAGAGGCTTTAATTTTAAAAACATCAGCGAAAATAAAATTACCTTTAAAGCTAATAACGCGGAAATAATATTAGCGACAATCTTAGGCGTGGTATAGTAGAAATTTTCGGCCTCAGAGGCAAAGTCGAGAAATGAGATTCTTTTAGTTTGCATGTGGCTAGATAAGTTCTGGGATCTGGAATACCTTTTTACCTGGGGTAGCGCTTTAAGCGAGGAAGGTGAAAGATATACCGGCTTCAATTTACTGGCTTTAAGTTTAATAGGCGTTTCAAATTAAAAGCGACTTCCATTGATTTTGGAAGTCGCTTTTCTTAATTATTTGTCGGTATAGGCTAGATTAAGATTGGCTTTATACTCGGTAATTTCTCCTTTTTCGTTGATGGTTGCCGTAAGGTTTTTAATGTGTAGACCGGTTATACCTTTGACTGTTGGCATGGCTGTCAGGATAGCATTTTTGGCGGCATCTTCCCAAGATTTGTTAGATTCACCAATAACTTCGATAATTTTAGTTAAGCTCATGTTAACACCCCCTGCATAACACCTAAAGCTTGAGATTTGACTTGCATGGCAGTTACACTAGGATAGTAAAGGAGGTTGTAGTATTCTGAGAGCATTCTCTCTGAAGAAAAACCAGCGGAAAATCTAATCGATTCTTCCATCATGCGTATCCATTCATGTCGGCGATCATAATAGGTAGGTATGACCTCTTCAAGAAGAACTTCATATAAAGAGACAAGATCATAGTAATTCTGTTCGGGGCCTTGATAACCTCCACCTATCTGCCAACCATTGATAGCATGGCGACAAGCTTCCGGCCACCAGCCATCGAGGATGCTAAAGTTAATAACACCATTCATGGCCGCTTTCATACCCGAGGTCCCCGAAGCTTCGAGAGGTCTTTGGGGATTATTAAGCCAGACATCAACTCCTTGGACCATAAGTTTAGCTAATCGAATATCATAATCTTCTAGGTAGACAACTCGACCGGGATGGCTTTTGGCATAGCGAACCAGGTGAGAGACGATTTCTTTACCGGCATAGTCGTGAGGATGAGCTTTACCGGAAAAGATAATCTGTAGTTTACCACTGTTTAACAAAGGCTCTATTATCTCCGGGCGTTTAAAAATAAGATCACTGCGTTTATATGGGGTTGCCCGACGGGCAAAACCTATAGTTAAGACATCTAATTCTAAACTTAAAGCGGTTTTGTGTCTAACTTCTTCGAGTAGTTTAGCTTTGGCCATTTGGTGTGAATTCCAAAGATCGGAACGAGAAAGGTAAGCTAAATAGATAGCGTGGTTTTGCCAGGTTCCTTTATGTACACCATTTGTTATGCCAAGAATCGGTGCAGAATCCTTGATATCTTGCCACATGGCTCTTGAGGTTGTCGCATGCATAGTAGAGACACCATTGGCTACATGGGAGATTTTTAATCCCGCCACTGTCATACTAAAAGGAGAACCACCAATAGTTTTTAATTGTTCCAAAGAGAGGTTCCTATTAGCTCCAAGATGAATAAATAGTTCTCTGGCATGAGACTCATTGCCGGCCATAACAGGAGTATGAGTAGTAAAAACTATTTGGTCTTTAGTCTTTTCCAAGGC
Organism: Bacillota bacterium; assembly: GCA_036721855.1. GTDB lineage: Bacteria > Bacillota > DTU065 > DTU065 > DTU065 > JAHDNZ01. The sequence goes on from DAIMKF010000015.1 coordinate 14,999, forward strand.
AGTTTCAAAAGAAAGGCCGGTAGCCATTTTTTCATGAATAAGTTCAAGACCAGCCAAAACAGCATGCCCTTCATTAAAATGATAAAGGTCAGGTTTAATACCTAAGGCTTTAAGGGCTCTAACACCACCAATACCTAGAATCATTTCCTGCTTAACTCGGTCCTCTTCAGAACCACAGTATAAACTATGGCATACATGAGGCAGGTTTTCTGGTTCTAAAAGATATAAAGGTGCATTATTAAAGGTATCGCAAAGCCAGATATTACAAGAGATATCGTTCCCGGAAATATGGACTTTAATTTTTTTTTCAGTGTTAGTCAAATACTGACGGTCAATCTTTTGGGGTCTGTCTTCGGGCCAGTTTTCAGGTGAGATAACTTGGCTGGTATAACCATTTTCCCATAAGATTCCTATGCCCACGAGGGGAAGTTTAAGATCATAGGCAGTTTTTAAGATATCACCGGCTAAAATGCCTAAACCACCGGCATAGATGGGAAGTTTCTCACTGAGGCCGTATTCCATACAAAAATAAGCAACTTTAGGAAGCTTTTTAAAATCCACAAAGTCCCCTCCCTCTGCAAATTATTCTTTCACCTAAAGCGGTAGGTTAGCATAGGAAAGGGACTAAGTATTTTGGTTAAGTTGGTTAGTTATGGCTAATTTTCATGTAGTTTCAAATCTCCGGGGCGAATCCAGCCTTTTTTACGCATTATTTCTCCAAAAACATAAGTTAATAGAGACGGCAAGACAAAATGGAGCAGAATAATTCCCGGCCAGGCATTTGGGCCCATGTCTTTAAGAGTACCGATCTGTCCTACAAACCCTGAGGTTCCCATGCCCGAACCTTCGGGAATATTGGTCATTTTAAAAACCAGGGTAGATAGAGGTCCTAAAATAGCACTGGTAAGTGTAGGAGGAATCCAGATCAAAGGATTTTTTATAATATTTGGGACTTGTAACATTGAAGTACCAATACCTTGGGCTATAAAACCACCAAATCCGTTTTCGCGATAGCTCATAACCGCAAAACCGATCATCTGTGCCGAACAGCCTACAGTTGCAGCTCCTCCGGCTAGTCCACTTAAACCGAGGCTGATGGCAATGGCAGCACTGGATATTGGTGCGGTTAGAATCATACCCATTAATACCGAAACCGTAATACCCATAGGTAGAGGATGTAGCTTAGTTGCTTCATTAACTAGGCTGCCGGTTGCTTTCATAAAAGCTGCCACACCAGGTGCAAGATAAAGACCAACCGCTCCGCCGACCACAATTGTGGCCACAGGAATAATAATAATATCGACTTTGGTTTTACCACCGACAAGTTTAGCTATCTCTGCTCCTGCCAGAGCTGCCAGCAAAGCTCCAACCGGCTCACCGATTTGGACATTACCTAGGGCAAAAGTTCCGGCACCTATAGCTCCTGCTACAGCTGCTGAAAATACACCTAGCGGAGGTGCTTTTACTGCTCCTGCCACCGCTACGCCAATAGCAGGTCCCATGAGAAGTTTGGCATAGCGTCCAAAGGTAATCAGTTGATTTAGGCCAAACAGCTTACCAGTTTGTTCTAAAATAAGGCCAACAATAAGTGAACTAAATAAGCCAAGGGCCATGGCGTTTAGGATTTTCGTCAAATAGTCAAGGAATCGCTTGCTTTTTTTCATGGTTGTGTCGCTATTTAGCGTCTCCCCTTTCTTATTTATTTAGACGGTAAAGTTTCTATCTACTTCGTACTGCCTGGCAATTCTTCCTGCTAATGTTAAATAATTAACAAACAGTTAGCATAATCTATACTCTAAAGGTTAAACTAGCTATAGTAAGTATAAAAAGGAGAGGAAACTATGCAACAAAACTTTCGCGAACAGGTTGTGTTTCAACAAATTAATACAATTAGACAGCTAACCGGAAGATTAAGACAAGCCGAGCAAAGAAATGTGCAGCTGCTTGAGCAACTTAGTCAAGCTGAAAATTTTGCGGCCCAGGAACTAGGAAGGCTTGACCAACTGCTAAGCCAGCTAGAAGGTCAGATCAGTCAGGTCAGTCAGCGTCCGGAAATGCAAACATATCAACCTGGTTATAGTCAGGGACAGGGGAGTTATGGCACAACTTTTAACCCTTCTTATAACCCTACTCAGTATGGAGGTTCATATTCTTCTCAATCTCAGTATGGCCAAAACTTAGGACAATCTGAACAGGGTAGGCAATAAAGGGAGCTTGAGGCTCCCTTTAATAATAACTTTTTTTATTCATACAGTCTTGTACTTTAACTAGGGCTTCTCCAAAACGTTGGAAGTGAACTACTTCTCTTTCCCTTAAAAACTTCAGAGTATCTGTAACTAAAGGGTCATCTGACAAATGTATGAGATATTCATAGGTAGCTCTGGCTTTTTGTTCAGCAGCCATATCTTCAACTAAATCTGCTACCGGATCACCTTTGCTTTGAATATATGCTGCAGTCCAGGGGTTGCCTGAGGCGTTTATAAAGTAGACCGCTTTATCATGGTCGGCATAATAGGGATCTAGTCCGGCAGCTTTAATTTCAGCGATAGAAGCATCTTTGATAAGGTTATAAACCAGAGCAGCAATTATCTCCATATGAGCCAGTTCTTCTGTGCCGATATCTGTAAGCAGGCCTTTTGTTTCTTTGGTTGGCATAGAATAGCGCTGAGTAAGGTAGCGGAGAGAAGCCGCAAGTTCACCGTCGGGACCGCCATATTGAGTTATAACAACTTTGGCCAGTGCCGGATTTGTAGCACTTACTTTGGCAGGGTATTCTAACTTTTTTTCATATAGCCACATATTAATTATTCCCTCCCAAATCTTCCCAAGGCCAGTAATCAAGCCAACGATAACCCTGGTTTAATTCTTCCAAACCAAAGCCAAAGCCTACTAAAGGACCATAAGCTCTTTCATAGCGTTCTCTAGCTGTTTTTAGGGCTTGCGAAACACTAATATAATCAGCTAAAGCTCTGCGGTCATCGGGATGTGTATCTAAAAACAGCTGTAAATCGATGGCTGTAAACTCAAGTTCTTGAATCTCTCTTAACATTCTTTCACGTTCATTCATTTAAGGTGATTCCCCTTTCGTGGTAAGGGAAATACAAATCTGGGAAGATGGTACCTCTCACTAGAGCAACTTCAGGTGAATAACGGTTATTATAACGTTGAATCACAACATAGGCTCGAGCTAATTCCATGCCGCTTTGATCATCCATAAATACCACTCCTTTAGTGTTAGCCTATGACAAAAGCTAAGGACAGGAAATAATCTTAGGGTATTATTGGGAGGTTTATGAATGAATAAGGAAAATCTAACTACGGCAGGAGTACTGGCTAGTGTGATTTTTTTTGGTTTAAAAACCTACGCTGGCTTAGTCTCAGGCAGTATTGCCATTATCTCGGATGCTATTAATTCATTTCTCGATGTTTTTTCTTATTCTATTATTAAAGTTAGTGTACGGATGCAAGCTAAAGCTCCCGATAAAACACATCCTTTTGGACATTATCGTGCGGAACCTTTAGCAAGCTTTATTATTAGTTTGGTCGCCTTTATGTTGGGAGGAAATATTGTTAAGGATGCTATAGTAAGCTTATTTATACCCAAACCAATCATCTTTTCCAAATTTCCTCTTTTAGTACTCGGTCTGGCAGTGATGGTTAAAGTAATTTTGACTTTTTTGTTTAACACTGAAGGTAAAAAAACAGATTCCCCGGCACTTAAAGCCGCTGCCGTAGACTCTCGCAACGATGTTTTCACCTCATTAACAGCGTTAATAGGTTTTTATAGTTCGAATTTTTGGGATAATTTGGCAGCTTTATTTATCGGATTGTGGATTTTGTTTTCTGCATTTAAGCTTGGTATGAGTAACATTGGTTATTTAATTGGAGCAGCTCCCAATGAGGCCTTTCTCCAGGAGGTAAAAAGGCTAGCCCTTGGTATTCCACAAGTGATGGGTGTCAATGATATAAGGGCTCATTTTGTCGGAACTTATCTTCATATGGAGATTCATATCGAAGTTGAACCACAATTGTGTATTCAAAAGGCACATGACATAGGTGATAATGTGCGCCAAAAACTATTAGAGTTAAAAGATGTAGATACAGTTTTTGTGCATATCGATGTTTGGGGTGGTAAAAGTATTAACACTTAAACTCTTATGGTAGGGAATTCTCAACAATAGGGAATAGTATAGGTTAAAAGAACTAATAAAATAAAAATATTATTTTAATAATATTTTTGAGAAGGGCAGGATATTTACGTAGGATAATGAACTTATTAAACAGGGGTTAAAGGTAGAAAATTATAAGCAAAGCGAATATAGCAAACCTGCTAAAAGGCAGGGACGCAAAGCCACGGGTCTAAAGCATTATGCCATGATAGCCGGGTTGCCGAAATTGCTAAATGAAGGACAGTTTAACTGGCCTCTCTTATGATAGCCATTTGGTAATCCTAGCTATCTAGAGAGGTTTTTTATCAATTAGAATCTAAGCATTGGAGGTGAGAAATATGTTTACAGTAGGTCAGTGGGTAAGGCCAGGATTAATTACTCTTACAACAATAGGTTTAATTTCTGTTTTAGTTTGTCTGGGGTTATACAGGACATTCAAGCAAAAGTACATAATAATCTGGGCGTTAAGCTGGGTTTTTCACGGCTGTCGCTATCTGATTGAATTAGTTGCTCTACGAAATATGATAGATCTGTCTCAGTATATAGATATATTTACGGCACTTTCAAGCCTCCTTTTTTGGGTTGGGTTTGTAACATTTATAAAAAGCAAAAACAGATATAAAATCTACGGCCCTTACTTTTTTACCGGAGCTAGTTTGTTATTGGGTGTAGTCTTTAGGTATCTTTTAGATAAACCAAGTTTAGCTTCTTTACCAGTGTTTTTAACAGGTGGATTATTAATAATTCTGTCTGGATGGGAGATATTTCGAAAAAAATATCAACTAAATCATTTTACCGTGGCCAAACCACTTGGAGTAAGTTTAATCCTTTGGGGAATTCATAGAATAGACTACCCTTTTTTGAGGCATAGTGTTACCTTTGCTCCCTATGGGTATTATCTAGGCTCAATTCTGACCGCTTTTGTCTCAATATTCCTACTTGTGCTGGCTATTGAAAAAGAAAAATATGAGAAAGATATTTCGATTGCTAGGTATAAGCTTATCTTTGAAAAGTCTCGGGATATTATGATGTTGATTGATATTAATAACAGAATTGTCGAAGTTAGCTCTGCGGCTGAAAAAGCCTATGCTCTTTCCAGAAACGAGCTGTGTGGCCGTTCTCTTTATGATATTAAAGCGGCTTCTAATTTAACTAGTAGGAGTGAGTTTTACGGAGGGCAGCTCTATGAAACAATCCATCTGAAAAAAGATGGCAGTTCATTTCCTGTAGAAGTCAGCAGCCAAACTATTGAAATTAATGATGAAAAGCTGACTCTGGCCATTATCCGCGATATTACTGAAAGAAAAGCAAACGAAGCCAGAATAATTAAGTCCCAAGAGTTTTATCTATCTCTCTTTGAGCAAGTACCGATGCTAATGTGGCGAGCTAGTCCCAATGGCCAATTGAACTATGTCAACCAAAGGTGGCTGGATTTTACCGGAAAAACTAAAGAAGAAGAACTAGGATTCAATTGGACAAATGGCATTCATCCGGAGGATAGGCTAAAATTCACGAAAGTATTTCTTAAAGCTTTAAGAAGCAAAACACCATTTAACCTAACTTATAGATTTAATCGGGTTGATGGAAATTATCGCTGGATAGTAAATGAAGGTCGCCCATTTAATGATTTGGAAGGTAATTATGTCGGCTATATCGGCACATGTTTTGATGTTACAAGTGAACGGGAATCACAGGAAAAAATTAGCAAATTACAAGAAAATCTCTTTATTACCCTAAAAAGTATTAACGAAGCAGTTATTGCTACTGATGTGGAAGGTAGAATAACCTTTATTAACTCTGCCGCAGAAAAGATGGTAGGGCAAAAAGAGAAAGATGTCGCAGGCAAAAACTTAGCTGAGGTAGTTTTATTCTATTCTGAAGATGGCTCTGATTTTTCGGCCTCTTTTGGCGAGGAAATTGATCCTAAAGTAGAAGTAATTAATAAAGATATTTATCTTAAAAACGCTACCGGAGCTGTTTGTCCTGTATCCTATTCCGCTAACTTAAGAAAAAAAGAAGATGGCACCTCAGATGGTATGGTGGTTGTTCTTCGAGATCTGACCAAGGAAAAAGAAGCAGCCTTGGAGTTAAAAGCCAGTGAAGAGCGATATAGGTTAACTTTTGAGAATATTGGTACCGGGTTAATGATCTTTAGGGAAGATACGACAATTGAGTTAGTTAATAAAGGTATGGAACAACTCCTTGGTTACAGCAAAAAAGACCTAGAGGGTAAAGTCAGTTGGACTCAATTTGTTAAGCCTAAGTATCTGGAGACAATGCTTAAGTACAACACCCAATTATTTAGAAACGAAAATCCTCCCAAGTCTTTTGAATTTACTTTGATTGATGCCTTCCAGAGAGAACACTATATTTTATGTAATATAGAATGTTTGCCAGGTGATAAGAAGGCGATAGCTTCTTGGATTGATATCACCGAGCAAAAGGAAGCCCAGGAAAGAATTAGATACCTCAGCTATCACGATCATCTTACAGGCTTATATAATCGAGCTCGCTGCGAAGATGAGTTAAAAAGGCTCGATAAACCGGAAAATCTACCCTTTAGCGTTATAATGGGTGATGTAAACGGACTGAAGCTTGTTAACGACGCCTTCGGACATGAAAAAGGAGATTGCTTACTTAGAGAAATTGCTGACATTCTTACCAGGGTTACCAGAGAAGGCGATGTGCTGGCACGCTGGGGTGGAGACGAATTTATTATTCTTATGCCTAAAACATCACAAGCTGAAGCAGAAAAAGTATTATCTAGTGTCCAGGAGATTTGTGCGACAAAAGAATCTACATCTGATTTAATTCAAGCCAGTATCTCACTTGGTTTGGGAGTAAAAATTAAACCAGAAGATAATTTGAAAGATATTATTAGCAAAGCTGAAAGTTATATGTACAGTCAAAAAGTACAAGATACCCATGAATTTAAAACCAAAGTCTTTGGTATTTTAGAAGAGCGATTGTTGGAGAAAAACATGGAAACAAAGCATCATGTTCTCAATGTTAAAAAGTTATCCGAACGACTAGGAAAAGCCATAGGCTTGACTAAAACTCAACTTGAAGAACTTACAATGGCTGCAGCCCTTCATGATATTGGTAAAGTAGGTTTAGAAGAAAGTTTATGGACTAGAGATGATAAGTTAACTCCGGAAGAGTTAGAAAAAGTCAAAAACCACCCTTTAATCGGCTATCAAATTATGAAAATTTATCCCCAACTTGCAGGTGTAGCCGAGGCGATTCTTACACATCATGAGCGTTGGGATGGCAAAGGGTTCCCTCAAGGCTTAAAAAAGACAGAAATTCCTCTTATGGCAAGGATCATAACGATTGCTGATGCTTTTTACGCTATGACCAATCTAGATGGAGATGTTACCTCTCAAAAAATAGAAAAGGCCATACAACAGTTAGAAGCAGGAAAGAATACAGAATTCGACCCTGAGTTAGTAGATGCCTTTATTGAAACTTTTAAGGAAAAGGAAGAATAAGAAAAAATACAAAGGAGGCTTTTTGGATGGAGAATGGTTATTTCCCACAGTTCGCTTCTCAATCAAAAGGTATCAAAGAACTGATGTTAATTTACACTAACTATGGAGTCAAGTGGCAAATAAAAGATGCTCTTTCTTATGTTGGCTATCTAGAATTTGATGGTAATAAGCCTGTTATTAAAGATTGGTTTTTTGACAGCTTTTTATTTCTGGCATTGCTTTCCAATAAAAAGCGAGCCTTTGATTCTCCTAAAAGAGCAACTCCTGCAGTTAAAGAAGACTGGCAATGGTGGCTAGATGACTTGTTTGAACCAAACAAACAGATCTCGGCCTTTAACGAAGCCTTTAGATTAGCCAATGAGTCTTTACCTGATAAGAAAAAAGGTAAGATTTATATTATGATTCCAAACCCCATAGCAAAGGTAAAAGAATTTGGGGAGATAGCAGGCGAAAACCTCGATTTTTCTTCTACCGATGCTGCTATCGCTACCAGACAAAGGTTTATGGCCGTTAAATGGTTTGTTGAAAGTTTCCGGGAGCTATACCAAAAAGCCCATCTTGATCAGCTTGAATTGGCAGGCTTTTATTGGCTAGAGGAATTGATTCACTTTGATGTAGCAGGAGAGACTAATTTAGTTAAACAGGTTGCTGATTACATTCACAATCTAGGTTACAAGTTCTGTTGGATTCCTTGGTTTAGAGCTCCGGGTCATGATATATGGGAGCAAGTTGGTTTTGACTTTTGCATCCATCAACCCAATTATATGTTTAACGATAAGATTCCACGCAAAAGGTTTTTAGAAGTGTGCAGTGATGCCAAAAAATTCCACCAGGGCATTGAAATCGAAGCTGACCACAGGGTTATTACCTCCAAAGAAGCTAGAGAAAGATTTCGTGATTATCTTAGAGCTGGGGTAACTTATGGTTTTATGAAAGATGCTCTACATGGGTACTATCAAGATACAAAAGTTTTTGGAATTGCAGCCTCTAGTACCGATCCTGAAGTTAGAGCTATTTATGATGATGTGTATAGGTTTGTCCAAGGTACATTTAACGAAGAGTTATAAACAAGCTTTACGTAGTTTCTAAAGAGCTATAGCCTTTAAGGAGAGAGCTAGGTCAAAGAGCTTAACTCCATTGTTGCCTGGGGCTTTATTACCTCTCTTTTGCCAAAAAATAAGTCAGCAATTCCTTAAAATAGTGATGTTAAGATAGTGATGTTAAAATAGTGATTGCATTAATATAACGCGAATGTTACAATGTATTAGAAACTGTTAAAATCTGGTTTTTATAACAATGATTCTTTATATAAACAGAAAATAATATTTTATTGGTTATACTTAAGTAAGTAGAATATCTCATACAAAAATTTCAAAGGCTGACCTAGGCCGACCTAGGTTGACCTTTGAAGTTTTTGGAAATTATAAAGAAGCAATAAAAAGGAGAGGAAGAAGATGAATTACCGTCTAATACTGATAGCTATATTAATATCACTTTTAGCCATCACAGGTAGTGCCTTAAAAATAGGCGGCGGAGGATCATATATTGTTTATCAGCAGTATAATTTTTCTGAGCTCAATGCACTTTTAGCAACACAAAATTTCCCGGCTCTAAAAAACCAAGGCCTAGGCAAAGGCGGTTTTGGTTATGGTAGGCTCTCTGCCAACTATATTGTCGGGGGTGAAGGCTATAGTGTATCTGTCAAGGAAAAACTTGGTAATAAAACTTCGAATGTTATGATTAGTGCTGGTGGTTTCTATTTAGCCAGACAGGTTAAACTCGCTGAAAGTGTTTCGTTGCGGATAGGAGGAACAGTTGGTGGTTTTGAAAAAGCTCTCATTTTGAGAGAGGAGTCCGCAGATCCGATTCAAAACAGAGAATATTCCAAGCTAACACAAGATGGTTTTCTATTAAAACCCCGTCTTAATTTAGAAGTTAATATCACTCCGTTTGTTGCTATAGATATAGGGCTGGGTAAATCTTTCTTTTTTAGTAGGGACGGAGGTAGTTTAGATAGTGCAAAGCTGGGAAATTTCCCAGAGATTTATTTGGCAATAGTTTTTGGTATGTGATAGTAGAAATAATCAAAGAACTTGCTTATGTAAAGGCACTGCCAAACGCACCTTATAATTATTTGTATAAAAAATACAGCTTAAACATGCTAAACAGCAGAGGTAAAAAGCCTCTGCTTTTTTTTACATATTATTCTTTGGGAGGTTTGGCCAAGGCTTTTAGCTAGATGTCTGCTAGGTAGAAAAACAATTCTCAAACATACCAGTTACTAATTAGAATCAGAAAACCCTTTTTGTGTAGCTATGTTTACAAAACGTAAAGGATAAAGATATTTTTCAAAGAAGGAAAACACATAGAAAAGGGGTGGTTTTATTGCTAGTTAAAATTATATCAATGGCAATAATAGTTACTTTTATTCTTTTTCCGGTTCAAGCCGAGGATTATGCATTGGCTTCAAAAAGACTTATCCCCAAACCAGTAGAGGTAGAAAACCTGGAAACTGTTTTTGAGCTTTCTTGGGCCAATTGGTATCTTGGCCAGGCTACAGATAGATTTCCCCTAGACGAGTATTTGAATGAGTTGAAGATAGATGTTATAAACAAAGAGGGTCAAAAAAATGCTTATTTCGGTACAGTCAAGGATCTATGGGAGATAGAAGCCTGTCAAGATGCTATCAAACAGGTACCAGAAGATGAAGAAGGGTATTATTTAGAAGTTTCTCCGGGCAAGTTAATTGTTATAGGACGGTCTGATGCCGGTGCTTTTTATGGTATTCAGACTCTAAGACAGTTAACTGAAGACGATAAGTTAGTTGTGGTGGGGGCTAAAATAATAGATTATCCGGCTCTTCGCTACCGAGCTATCACTGACGATATTTCCAGAGGGCCCTTAACTAAGCTGGAATTTATGAAGCGGATTGTAAAAACTATGAGTTCTTTTAAACTAAATATCTATTCACCCTACATGGAACTACAGGTTCTTGAGGGTATTAGATCCCCTGAGGAGACTTTCTCCACTAAGGATTATAAGGAATTAATCGCCTATGCTAAAAAATACCATGTAGATATAGTCCCTTCATTACAGACCTTTGGTCATTGTACAGTCTTTTTAGCTTTGCCAGACTATAGGCATTTAGGGAACCTCTCTTTTGGAAGTTCTCAGCTAGATCCGACTAATCCTAAAGTCTATAAATTTCTGGCCCAAGAAATCTCTAAATGGGCATCATTAACCCAATCCCCCTTTATCAATATTGGTGGTGATGAAACCTGGGAGCTAACTTTAGGAAATAGTGGCCTTGAAGCTAGTAGGATCGGTGCTTCCAATGTGTATCTTAATCATATTCTTAAGGTGATGGAAATAGTTAAGAAGAATGGTAAAACACCAATGTTTTGGGGAGATATGGTTTTGGCTTGTCCGGAATTAATTACTAAGCTTCCTGAAGATGTCGTTGTCCTAAATTGGCATTATGGGGATACAACCAGTATGTCGCAAAGACTTGCTCCTTTCCAAGCTGAGGGTAAAAGGCAATGGGCAGCACCGGGGATTGATAACTGGCTAAGAAATTTTCCGTTTTACTTAAGTTCTAATAACAATGTCAACAGTTTTGCGAAAATCGGTATTAAACACAGTATCGAAGGTCTATTTACAACTACCTGGGATGACGACGGAGATACACTTTTTGGTAATAATTGGTATGGAGTTGTCTTTGCCAGTGAAGCCGCCTGGAAAGGTGGCGGTCCTGGAACTGGCTTTTTTAATAACAGATTTGACTTGGCTGTATTTGGCCAAGACTATGGTATACAAGAGGTAATCATGAAACTGGCTTATACTAACTATTACACTTATCAGGGCTATTTCAAAAACAGCAACCTCTTGTTTTTGAAGGATCCTTTTACAGATTTAGAGATATACAATATGGCTGCAAATGGCAATCAACTGGTTTTAACCGAAGAACTAGTTCTAAAAACTCTAGCTACGGCAGAAGTTAAGAGAAATAAGCATTTTCTCCAAACTCTTGGCTTTACGGCTCGGAAAGTGGGAGCTTTTGGACGCAAGCTTCTGGTTACCAAAAAGGTGATTGATACTGTAACTGAAATCGAAGGAACAAAAGAAACGGAAAAACTTTACAATTTAGCACAAGAACTCTACGCCTTAGAAAAAGAGATTCACGAACTATCAAACGAGTTTTCAACTCTATACCTCGAAGAAAATAAAAGTAGTTTTTTGAGTGAATTAAAACAACGCTATCTATCGTTACGTTCATATCTGTTTGCCAAAGCAATGGAGCTGGAAAATGCCAGTTACTATGAATATGTTCTATCACCAGAGGCTCTAGGTCTGCCACGATCACCAAAAAAGAAAAAATAGCGAATAGCAATGGTTTTTAGTGTTAACGCCAGTGCTTTTATGGAATGGGTTTTACCGAGTTTTAGAGCCAATCATTAATTTTAAGTTTAGATAAAAGAAGGCACCTCGGACACAGGAAGAAGGTATTCTTTGGCTTCGCACCAGAACTCTTCTTGGGCATTATGGATTAAAGTCTTGGAGAAAATTATATGGCATGATACTTTAGATCCGTCAGCTCAATGTCAGCTCAATTTAATCGTGCCCGAGGTGGTAGGAACTAGTCTAGAAAAGATGCGTTTTTTTAAACATAATTCGGGGCCTTTACTTGCCAGTATTCAGAGAAGAGTATCCAGTGGCCCGGTGAATTTCGTTCTGAAAAAAACTGTTCAGGTTTAATATATTTAACATGGGGAATTCCTATTAAGCGGAAAGGATCAAAACTGATTAAATGCAAATAACTTACCTTGCAAAAAAATAGCATTTTAAATCCAGACAGTCAAAATCTGCAGAAAATAATTTGAGTTGACAAAAACGATGTTTAACCATTCTTTTGCAGGATAGAAGGGTTGTACAAAGAATTCCCTTGATTAGCGCTGTAAGAGGAGGTCTTTCAAATGCAGCAAATAACACCACTTTATGAAATGACTCAAGAACTTTCCCTAGTTGCTATGGGTCTTAAAAAAGCTGATCTTGTTATTAAAGGCGGTAAACTGATCAATGTAAACACACATGAAATTATTCCGGATACTGATGTTGCTATTTGGAGAGGAAGGATAGCTCTAGTCGGTGATGCTGTACATACAATAGGTGAAGATACTGAGGTTATAGATGCTTCAGGCTATTATCTTTCGCCGGGTTTTATGGATGGACATATTCATGTAGAAAGCAGTATGCTGACAGTTTCCGAGTACAGTAAAACGGTAGTGCCAAGAGGAACTACGGCCATCTTTATGGACCCGCATGAAATCGCCAATGTTTTAGGAATAGAAGGAGTACGATTGATGATTGCTGAAGGCAAGAATGTACCCTTAAGAGTCTATGTGACTATGCCTTCTTGCGTTCCTGCATCTCCCGGTTTTGAAGATGCAGGTGCCAAGATAACTCCATTGGATATTGAAGAAGCAATGACTTGGGAGGAAGTGGCAGGTTTAGGAGAGATGATGAACTTCCCCGGAGTTATTTATGGTGATAAAGAGGTTCATGAAGAGATTAAGTATACCCTACAGGCAAAAAAATGTGTTACAGGCCACTTCTCTTTACCGGAAACAGGTAAGATGCTTAATGCTTATATCGCTTCCGGATGTCGTTCTTGTCATGAGTCGGTTCGAAAAGAGGATGCCTTAGCTAAGATGCGCCTTGGTATGTATGCAAAACTCAGAGAAGGTTCAGCCTGGCACGATCTTAAAGAAGTAGTTAAGGCTATTACAGAAGACCAGGTCTCAGCTAGATTTGCTATTCTAATCAGCGACGATACTCATCCTGATACTTTAATAAATAACGGTCATCTTGATTATATCGTTAAAAGAGCCATTGAAGAGGGTGTTAATCCTATTACAGCAATTGAGATGGTTACAATCAATGTTGCTGAATGTTTCCAAATGGGTATGGACTTTGGTTCTATTTCTCCGGGCAAGATCGCTGATATTCTTTTGATAAGAGATTTAACTAAAGTACGAGTAGAACAAGTCTTTGTTGGTGGCAAACTCGTAGCCAAAGATGGAAAGATGAGGGTTGATACACCACAAATTACCTATCCTGATTGGTCTAAAAATACCATCAAAGTAGGTAAAACTCTTTCCACAGACGATTTTAGTATAAAAGCGTCAGGGAAAAAAAGGCAGATCAGGATTATGGAGATCGAGGAAGCCAAGGTAGGAACAAAACACCTAATAAAGGAAGTTCCCGTAAAAAATGGTTTTATAGAAGCCTGTTCAAAAGAAGACTTGGCTAAAGTGGCTATCTTTGAAAGGCATAACAAAACCCTTACCAAAGGTTTGGGTTTTGTTACTGGGTTTGGTATCAAAAAAGGCGCTGTAGGCTCAACAGTTGCACATGATAGTCATAATCTGCTTTTAGTAGGTGTTAATGATCAAGATCTAGCCCTAGCGGGAAATGAGCTTATTAAAGCCGGTGGCGGTATGATTGTAGTTGCTAGAGGAAAAATCCTAGCTCTTTTAAGCTTACCGATTGCAGGCTTATTGACAGACAGTCCGGTAGAAGAAGTTAAGGAGAAGATTTTAGCTTTAGATAAAGCTTGGAAAGAGATAGGATGTAAGCTTATTTCGCCGTTTATGACCATGGCTTTACTGGGTTTGCCGGTTTTACCGGAACTTAGGATAACTAACCGGGGACTAGTAGATACTGTTGATTTTAAGTTTGTAGATCTCTTTGCCGATTAATTCTAACAGGAGGTATTAAAATTGGCTGAACTCAGGTACAATCCTTTACTAGATGATTGGGTTATGGTGGCAGCTTCAAGACAAAAGAGGCCGGATATGCCCAAAGATTATTGTCCGTTTTGTCCGGGGTCGGGTAAAGTTCCCGAAGACTATGATGTTTATCTTTACCATAATGATTTTCCGGTTTTAAGTGAAAACCCTCCACTTCCAGATCAAGTTTTCGGTGGGCCTTACAAAGTTAAAGAATCTAAAGGTAGATGCGAAGTAGTTCTTTATTCACCGGATCATTTAGCAACTATTCCTGATCTTTCCTTAGAGCATATAGAAAAACTGATTTCACTTTGGACTGAGACCTACCAAAAACTAGCAGAAGAAAAAGAACACCAATATGTCATGATCTTTGAGAACCGGGGTGCAGAAGTAGGAGTTACAATGCCTCATCCCCACGGTCAGATATATGCCTATCCATTTATTCCTCTTAAAGTCCGTACTGAAGTCGAAAATGCTAAAAAATATTTAAAAAAGACAGGTCGCAATCTATTTTTAGATATCATAAATGAAGAAAAACGGTTTGGCGAAAGAATAATCTGGGAAAACGAGGATTTCATAGCTTTTATTCCTTTTTTTACAGACTATCCTTTTGGTACTTTTGTGCTCCCTAAAAGACAGGTACTTTCTTTACCAGAGTTAACAGAAAGCGAAAAGCAATCACTTGCTCTTTGTCTCAAAGAGTTAATCGGTGGTATGGATAACATCTATGAGAGGCTTTTTCCTTATATGATGGTTATGCATCCATCGCCATGTCAAAGTAAAGATGCTTTAGATTATTACTGGTTTCATATGGAATTCTACCCACCGCTTAGAGGCAAAAACAGTATTAAATACAATGCTTCCTCCGAGACAGGTGGCTGGGCGGCTGCCAATCCCACTAAAGTTGAAACTAATGCCGTGATCTTTAGAGAAGCGATTAGCCGCTTTAGAGAAAGAAGGGATTTAAAGTGAAAAAAGCCACGGATTTAGTTGGTGATTTTAAAAAAATATATCCAGAGGCCGAAAAGCCACGGGCTTTTTTTGCTCCCGGACGTGTTAATCTCATTGGTGAGCATACAGATTACACAGGTGGTTTTGTAATGCCGTTTGCTCTTGATTTAGGGATTACAATGCTTATAAGTCCCAGAGAAGATGGTCTATACTATTTAAAAAGTTTGGACTATGATAACCAGGTGGTTTTTGATAACAATTTAGTTTTTAACCCCGATGATAGTTGGGGCAACTATCCCAAAGGTATTGTTTTAGAGCTGCAAAAAAAAGGTTTGCACCTTAAAGGTGCTAACATTATGTATGCCAGCGACCTACCTTCCGGTGCCGGGTTATCATCATCGGCAGCAATTGGAATGGTAACCGCTTTAGCCTTGACAACATTAAATAATCTTCAAATCGATCTCAAAGAACTGGCCTTTTTATGCCAGCGTATGGAAAACGACTTTATCGGTGTCAAAAGTGGTATTATGGATCAATTCGCTGTGGGGCTTTCTAAAAAGGCCCGGGTTCTCTTTTTGGATTGCCAAAATACAATTTATGAACATGTCCCTTTGTTCTTGAATGATATGTGTATAGTGATTACTAACTCTGGTAAAAAAAGAGGTTTGAAAGAATCCCGCTACAATGAAAGAAGACAAGAATGTGAAGAGGCTTTAGAGATGTTAAAAATCGTAAGACCAGATCTCAAAAGTTATAGAGATCTTAAAGCAACTGATCTTCCTTTAATAAACAGCAGCCTAAAATATCCATTTAGAGAAAGAGCTAAACATATAATTACCGAAAACAATCGTGTTCTAGAAGCAAAAAAGGCTTTAAATGCAGGGGACATTACCTGTTTGGGACAGTTAATGTTGGCTTCACATCGCTCTTTGTCTGTTGATTATGAAGTAACAGGAGAAGAACTGGACCATCTTTTTTGGGCGCAGTTAAATGCCGGCTGCTTTGCGACACGCATGACCGGAGCCGGTTTTGGTGGTTGTACCATTAGTCTGGTAAAAAGGGCTGAAAGCGAGGCTTTTTGCGAATCAGTGCATACAACATATATGGAAAAAACAGGTCTGATACCGGAATTCTATATTACGGAAAGCGCAGATGGGGTAGCAGAGCTAACGCTAAATTAAAAAGCCAAATTAAACTTAAGGAGGCTTTATAATGGCAATCTTAGTTACAGGTGGTGCCGGGTATATAGGCAGTCACACAGTGAAGTTCTTACGCAGTCAAAATGAAGAGGTTGTGGTATTAGATAACCTTTCTAAGGGACATAAAGAGGCTGTAGGGGATGCTTACTTTTATGAAGGTGCTATCCAGGATAAAGATTTAATCTCTGAGATCTGCAGAAAGCATGACATTGAAGGGGTAGTACATTTTGCTGCCTATTCGTTGGTTGGCGAAAGTATGAAAGAACCATTTAAATACTATACAAATAATGTTGCCGGAACTTTAGAATTACTTAAATCTTTAGTGGCAAACAAAGTTAAAAATTTGGTGTTTTCATCAACAGCCGCAGTCTACGGCGAACCGGAAAGGATACCAATCACAGAGACTGATAAAACCATACCTACTAATCCGTATGGGGAAACGAAATTAGCGATAGAAAAGATGCTCAAATGGTCTTATGAAGCGTATGGATTGAATTCAATCTGCTTGCGTTATTTTAATGCTGCAGGAGCTGATCCTGAAGGTCAGTTGGGAGAAGACCACCATCCCGAGACTCACTTAATACCGCTTATTCTAAGTGTGGCCTTAGGGCAAAGAGATAGTATAACGGTTTTCGGTGACGACTATGATACACCGGATGGAACTTGTGTTAGGGACTATATTCATGTATTGGATTTGGCTAGCGCCCATTATCAAGCCTTAAAAAAATTACAGACAACTGAAGGAGCTCTGGCTTATAACCTCGGCAACGGAGCAGGTTTTTCGGTGCTGGAAGTCATTGAAACCGCAAGGCTAATAACGGCCAAAAATATTCCTGTTATAAAAGGAAACAGACGCCAGGGAGATCCGGCCTTTTTAGTAGCCTCACCCCAAAAGGCAGAAGCGGAACTTAAGTGGCAGAGGCAATTTAGTTCGTTGGAAAGCATTGTTAAAGACGCCTGGCAATGGCATAAAAACCATCCTCAGGGCTATAGATAAGAGTTACCTCCTAAGCAAAAACAGCATATTCTGCTTAGGAGGTTTTTTTATGCACATTTATGTCAATAACTGTCTGGTTGCGGAAAACCAGCCGGAGATGCTCAAAGGGCTTATTGTGGAAATAGGCAAGAAAGCGGGTATTAGAGTAATTGTGCACCCTAACTTTATTTCGTTTGCACCACCGGTAGATAATTTCCTGGTTGATTTAAGTGTCGGTGAGAGCTTAAAAAATTGGGCTCAATCCTTGCGAGAAAAGTTATCGATTTCCGGGTTTAGAACTGATCCGGTTGGTAAAGCAAGGCAGTCTTATTTAAATAAACTAAAGAAGATTCACCTTGTTGTTCGAGAAGGTAAACCCGGAATATATTGGCGGGGCTTTATTAAGCAAAAAAACCAAGCCTTACTGCTGCAAGAGACACTTAATTTAAAAGAAATAAAATTTGAGGTAGTAAAGTTACGGGGCAACCTTAAAAAGCAGATTGTTCTACAGGGAGATAAAGACACTTTAGTCAAAGCTGAAGAGGGGATCCTAGAATGGATTTTAATACAGGCAAAAATCGATACTTTGCCAGCTTGGGTTAAAAAAGTTAAACCGTTTACGGATAACAAACTGCCGGATCCGTTAAATTTATTAGAACAAAACTTACTAAATACAGAGCAAAATCAACAAAAAGAACTCGACAAAGAACTTGAGGGCTTACCCCTGGGAGACAATATCACACAGTTTCTGCAAACTGATGATCCTAGAGTTGAAAAATTACAGGAGACCATTAAAAAATTTTATGAAACCCAGAAAATGCCAATAACACCGCCTAAATTATCATGTAGTTTTCCACCAAACAAACCACAAACTAGATAGAAGGGAAAAAAGCAACCGGGGGACGATCAGTCGGTTAAAATTAGGATTGCTATGTAGGTTAAGGTTCTTAGATAAACATCTTGCCACTCATACAAAAAAAGAAGGTACATTGCCTTTTTGCAATGCACCTTCTTTTTTTAAGTTCATTTTAAAGTTGCGGTGGAAAGAATTCTGGGAAAGGTCTCGTCTCAAATTCAATGCAGACATTAGGTTGATCAGGAAGCTCTTCGCATTCCACAGGAACAGGACAAAAACCAAAGGAAGGAACAAGCAGTTGGACAAAAAGTCCAATCTTGATAATGATAAAGGCACCAATAAAACAAGCCAGGTCACCGTCTGTAGTAATTCGGCAAGATAAGCATTCAAAGACAGCTTCGGTTAAAACTCTATAATCATAGTTATCAGCATCCGGTGCATACAAAAGCACTGCCTTTTTGAACGCTACAGAGCGTACAAGGGTTATCTCCGTACCATCTGTGGCAATATAGGTAAGGCTAACATCAGCACAGATAGTAACATCAACTCTAGCTAGAGGACCTGAATCAAATTGGGTGATGCAAGTTTGCACAGCTTTGACACTGCCTGGAACAACTTGGCAGCTAACAAAACGTGCCACTGGTTTATCAACATTGAAAACAAATTCCTGGCACTCGCGTTGAGAACAAGCATCATAGATTTTTTGAACATAAATACAGACAATTTCGGATGGAGGGGGACAGTTTCTCTGGTCATAGATCTGCCCAGGAGATGTTGGTCCAGGTGCCCAGTGAGTTCTAACTGACTTTGTATTCATTTACAAAAGCCTCCTTGAACCACGTGTGAAGGCATAGCCTTCTGTTACCATATTATGAAATTTGAAAAAAGGGGTGCAAAGAAGGTGAAATAATGCGGCAGCTTATTCGTTATTTGGTAAAAGTTCATGATTAAGACATGGGGTATTCATATTGACTAAGCCAAAGCATCAACTTCTTTGATGAGAAAAAATAGTCACGGCAAGTAGTAAAGCTGCCTTTGTGGGTTTGCTCATAGTACTTTATGCCTGTATAATCTGATTGTTCAAAGGAGGTATAAAAATGAGACAAAGTGTTAAGAAATTTGGGTTTGCGGTACTACTGGCAGTGACAATTCTTTTTGTCTATTCAACACCTGCTTTTGCAGCTTCATATTATTACTGGAATGGTTATCAGCTAAAAGTACCTCACTATCTGGCTTATTATTTTAACGGTGGACAAGCTACCCCCAAGCCAACCCCAAATCCTACGCCAACTCCTAACCCCACACCTACACCAACACCTACTCCCGAGCCAACTCCTAACCCCACACCTACACCAACACCTATTCCCGAGCCAACTCCCACTCCCCAACCTACTAATCCCTCCGGGATGAGTGTATCTGAAGACTGGATGTTGGCCAAGGTAAATGAAGAAAGGGTTAAGGCTGGTGTAAAACCTCTACAAAGAGATCCAGAATTAGATCGTATTGCCAGAATTAAGAGTCAAGATCTTGTAGATAACAATTATTTTGCCCACGTCTCGCCAACCTATGGCAGTGTAACCCAGATGCTAAGAAGCTTTGGTTACCAGTTTAGAGGTGCCGGAGAAAATCTGGCCAAGAGTCAAAGTGCACAAATCTCCCATTACCGTCTCATGGCTAGTGACGGGCATCGCTCAAATATTCTTTATTCAGCGTATACCCATATAGGAATTGGAATCGTTCCTTATAAATCTGGTGTTATGGTAACACAAATCTTTGTCATTAAATAAAAAGCTGCCTAGGGGCAGCTTTTTTAACAAAAATTATTACCTAAATCTGTTAGCTGCGGAGAGTTTTGACTTTCCGGGAGGAATTTAGTGACCATAGGGGAAATTTAAGGGGAGGTTGTTAAAAACGAGAGTATTTTTGTGGGGGATAAATAGTTAAATTAAGGGGAGGTAGGAGAAGCATGAGAAAAAAACAAAGCTTAATACTGGGCATTATTTTCTTGCTTATCATGGTTTCATTAAACAGTTTAGCTCTTAAAAAGCTAAGTGAAGAAACCAAATCTGAAGAGATCGCCAGAGGTGTGATTTTAACCGAAAAACGCTGGCAAACAGATTCAGGTTGGGTGGATATCTATATTCTTGAAGTGGATCTCAATCAACCGGGAGTTAAAATTGATGCCCTATCTAGCAGCAATGGTCTTGCCAATACACAGACAATGAGTAACATGGCCAGAGAAGCTGGAGCTATCGCCGCAGTTAATGCTGATTTTTTCAACATTTCCAGCACAGGTGTACCTATCGGTTCACAGGTAAGGGATGGTAGGCTTATTAAAACACCTCAACCTGGGCTCAGCGGCTGGACTCATTTTATAATTGATATTGAAAACACTGCAGATTTTGCTAGGCCTGTTTTTTTGACAAATATTACCTTTGCCGATGGTTCTAAATGTACAGTTGGAGGCCTAAATTGCGAAGTTGACTTCTCATGGTCTCGAATAGCAGTTTACGATAGCTTCTTTTCACGCACTTCGCCTGGAAAATACAGCATTATGAGTAAAAACGCTCAAGACTATACCGAAGTAATTGTAGATGGCAACAATAAAGTTGTTGAGGTTCGTGAAAATCTTGGAGCGGTGATGATTCCAGAAGGAGGCTTTGTAGTTGCCGGAAGCAATGATGAAGCCGAGTTCTTACGTGAAAAAGTTAAAGTTGGCGAAGAGCTAATCTTTAAGGCTTATTCCGACCCCTCTCTTGAGAGAATATATGCTATGCTGGGTGGCCAGCCACTTCTGGTAGACAGAGGCCGGGTTATGCCTATAGGCAGCAGTGATATCGCCGGCATTAATCCCCGTACGGCTGTTGGCATCAGCGAAGATGGTAAAAAAGTATGGCTAGTGGTGGTAGATGGACGCTCTGCTCGTAGTAGAGGCTTTACATTTAATGAACTAGCTGAATTTTTTCACGAAGAAATAGGAGCTTATAAAGCCATTAACTTAGATGGCGGTGGTTCTAGTGCTATGGTAGTAAAAAAAGCTGGAACAGAATATCTTACAGTGGTTAACAGACCATCTGACGGGAGTGAACGTCGCGTACCTAATGGTTTAGGGGTTTTTGTCGATGTCAAGGCAGACGATGCTTATAATATCGCAATTCAAATGGAAGAAGAAGGCAAATTTGCCTCCTTTCCCACGGAAATTGTTAATATTCCTCAAACAACTAGTAAAAAAATTAAAGCACTGGTTTACGCAGCTGACGGAAGTGTTATTGAGAATGCTAAAGTGGTTTGGAGAGTTGAACCGGAAATTGCAAAAATCGAATATGGATATCTTAAACCTTTTGCTACTGGGTATGCTACGGTAACTGCCAAAGTAGCAGGAACTGATCTTGAGGCAACACAAGAGATCCATGTTCTAGATGAATTGGTAAGTATGCAAATAATACCGAACTCAATTGCCACATCGGTTGGTCAGAGTATACCCCTTCAGGTAAAAGCTACTGATGTGGAAGGTTTTTCTGTATTGTTGGATCCTAATGATGTCAATTGGGATATTCGTGGTGAGATTGGGGCAGTAAGAAACGGAGTCTTTTATGCGGAAAAAGACATGTCAGCAGGAGTTATTGCAGCTGAATACGAAGGGTTAAAAGTCGGTGTGGCGGTTGTTGTGGGTTCACAGGTCCTTCTTCTAAGCGATTTTGAAAATCCAAGAGAATGGTCCTTTAGTACCTACCCGGCTGAAGTTTCCGGTAAACTTGAGTTTACAAAGGAACAGGTAAAAAGCGGTTCCTTAGCAGCTAAACTTAGTTATGATTTTACCACCACTACCAGAACTCGTGCTGCCTATCTAAACAATGTCAATATTAAATTGGCTGGCAGACCCTTAAAGCTTGGTCTTTGGGTCTATGGAGATGGTCATGGGCATTGGTTCCGTGGCGAGCTTACAGATGCCAATGGTGTGAAAAAAGTTCTCGATTTTGCTATGAATGTCGACTGGATTGGATGGAAGTATATAACTGCTGAAATTCCTCAAGATATAGATTTTCCAGTAAATTTAAAACGGATTTATTTAGTAGAAGCCAAGCCTGATAGGATGTCAAAAGGTACAATTTATATCGACGGGTTAGAAGCAGTTTTACCTCAGGAGATACCAGCGGATCTTTTAGATGGGTTTGAAACAATAGTTAAAGATCCTCATAACAGGAAGGTAGAACCAGCTAACCCAGCTATGGAGAATGAATTTAGATTTGTGGTTTTGGGTGATTCCAAAGTTATAGCCGGAGCACCAAATGCAATCGGCAATACTATCTTAAGGCGTTCTATCGAGATGATTAATAACGAAAAAGACTTAGATCTTGCCATCTACACCGGGGATTTAATCGAACATGATACTCCGGAAAACTATCAAGCTGGCATAGATGCTCTAAAACCTCTCAATATCCCATATAAGATGGTAATAGCTAATCATGAAATAGCCAAAACCAATAATTATCGCAACTTTAATAAATACTTTGGTGATACCTATTATAGTTTTGTGCATAAGAACTCTTACTTTATAGTTCTTAACTCAGCTAAAGGTGGTCTAACAGTTTCAGATTCTGCTCAATGGGCTTGGCTAAGAGATGAGCTTGAAAATGCGAATCAGCTAGCTAAAATTGACAATGTCTTTTTAGCCATGCATATACCTACCTATGATCCTAATCCTGGAAGCAACACAGGTTTTAATACTGCTGAAGCTGAGCAATTAGAAAAAATGCTGGCAGAATATAAACGAACAAGTGGCAAAAATGTCTGGCTTTTCCATGGACATGTGCATGGTTTTGCCCGTCGGATCCGTGATGGTGTGCAATATATCGATTCTGCAGGTTCAGGTAGTGAACTTTATCTACCACCTAAGTTTGGTGGCTTCTATCATTACGTTATAGTTGATGTCAAAGGTCCGCAAATTACCTATCAAGTCTACCCGTTAATTGATAGAATAGTCATAACTCCCAAAAATGACAGCCTGAAAGCAGGAGAGACAGTTTCATTTTCTGCTGAAGCATACGGGCCAAAGGGACTTAAATTTCCTCTGCGTTATCCAGCTCAATCTATTTGGACTTCGTCAGATCCTACTGTAGGGACAATTGATGCAGATGGAAATTTCACTGCTCTAGCCAAAGGGACTACAACCATTACAATTACCTCGGGGATTTTTATAGAAAGCTTAACACTAAAGATTGATTAAAATAAACTAAAACTAAAGAGGGCATAAAAAATGCCCTCTTTAGATATTGGTTTACCCAGCATGAGTATAGTCAGTGAGTTCAGCCAAAGATAAGGGTATTTATTGTGAGGCTCTCGGAAGAAAATCGGCTGATAAATATCTGGTCTGACGAAAAAAAACCATACATACGCTTAGTTTGAATGAATAGGTAGTAGATGGTGTAGACAAATCTAGTTTTAACCGAACCGTCGCATACCAAACAGTACAGGCGTTTCTGCGATAGAAGGAGGTGACGTACCTCCTTCTAATCGGTTATGGCTTCTATAGCGCTAGTTGGACAAGAGTCTGCAGCATCTAATACGGCATCTTCATTGCCATCTGTTTTGCCGATAACTTGGGCGGTTTCATGTTCACCAAGTTCAAAAACTTCGGGACAGATCTCCTCACACAAACCACAGGCTATACAAAGATCAGGATCAACACTAACTTTCATTTTGCAAACCCTCCCTAATAAAATGTTAACATCTAAGATAATCTCTATCTAAAGGCAGGATACCCAGCCTTTAGGAGACATATGCATTTATTTGCAGGTACAAGTCTTATATTTCACGAATAAAGCTACAAAATAGCTTGCTTTAGCTCGGATGGTATGAACATTTAACTAAACCTAAGCGACAATAATAAATGTAAGGAATTGTTTCTAGCACAAGTTTGTGTAAGCGAGGTGAAAAATATGGCGCTAGAGGAAAGATTAGCTGATTATTCTTTAATTCAAAAGTTAAAAGCAGGAGACAGCGAGGCATATGATCTTTTAAACAAGGAGTATTCTGGCAAAATGTTTCGCTTAGCTTGCCGTCTGGCAGGGCCAGAAGAAGCTGAAGACTTAGTACAGGAAGCTTTTATGCAAATCTATCGTTCGATGGATTCATTTCGGGGCGACTGTAGTATTGGCACCTGGGTCTATAGGTTAACTACTAACGTTTGCCAAGACTATTTAAGGCGAAAAACCAGACGTAATTGGCGCCATCTTTTTTCTTTAGACTGGTTAAAGAGTGAGACCGATCGCGAACTTCCTTCACCACTTTTAGAACCACCTGAGATAGCAGAAATAAATGATGACTTAGATCGTTTGAGGCTAGCAATTGCTACTTTACCAATAGAGCAACGTGCAGTCTTAGTGTTGCATGATTTGGAACAGCTTACTTATCAGGAAGTAGCTGATGTTTTAGGTATTGCTTTGGGAACAGTTAAATCACGACTCTTTTATGCCAGACAAAAGGTAAGGATGATCTTTGAAGGGGGTGCAAAAAAGTGAGATGCCCCGATCGTAAACAGTTATCAGCCTATGTCGATAAAGAACTCACTCTTTCAGAGATGCAAATAATTGATGAACATTTAAAAGACTGTTTGAGTTGCAAGATCGAAGTGGAACGATTTAAAAAAATGCTTATTAGATTTAGAGACTTAGCCAAGGAAGGTTTATCTATACCGGCACCACTTGAGATTGTTCAATCAGGGAACCGTTTAAAGTGGGCTGTTATTGCTGCTTTGTTTGTTTTACTATTGTCAAGTGCTATTATCATAGGTTACAGCCACGAAAATACGGTAGCTAAAAACTTAAACAATAGTGAGATTGACTTCTACTATAAAAACCATAGTAGCTATATTCAAAAACCGAGTCAGAGCTATTTTAGTTTAGTCTCCTGGGAGTGATTTTAATGCTCTGGTTAATAATGTTACTGGTTCTATCCATTGATACACTTGCCGCAAATCCAGCAAGTATTTGGCAACAACTACAGTTAACAGAAAACTTACCTGCTTTATATGACGAAGTAGTTATTTATACCACAGGAGACGATTTTTCCGTACACTACTACAAAGTTTTTCATTTGGATGCCTATACCGAAAGAAGAGAGGAAACAGGTTATTATAAAGAAGAAACCATTAAGGTCTATTTAAAAAAGAACGGCAATACCTATTTGTGGGTAGATAACATACCTTATGCGCTAGAAAGAAAGACAACTTCTAAAATCGAAGATTTAGTTCCGGTAGAAAATGTGCCCAAATATTTAGAAGGGAAAGAGGTTTTTGTTCTTTATCTGCAATCAAAGATGCTGCCGGTAAAGATCAAAAAATATCTCAATCCTCTCGACAATACATTAATAAAAGAAGAGGTTTATTACCAAAACAAATTGGTACAGGTACGAGAACGCAGAAACATTCAAAACAACCCCTCTTTTGGGGAGATGCTTTTTGAGATACCCGAAGGTTATAAAATTTATACTGATATACGTATCTGGGAGAGGTTTATTGTTAGCAAATTCCTGAAGCCTAAGATTACTTTTGCTATCTTATACCCGGTTTGGCTGCCTAAAGATTGGGAGCTGGCAGATATGGGTATTAGCGATGTTGAAACAACAAAAATGGTTGTATATCGATTTTTCGATGGCCAGGAATTCTACTCGTTGTTTTTAAGGCCGGCAAACCTTATACTGAAAAGAAACAATAATAAAGAGCAAACTCGCTTTTTTGTTCAATATAAAGGTAACATGGGTGTATTCCAACTTGAGAACAAAGATTATACTATCACATTGGTAGGTAAGCTCCAAGAAAAAGATGCTTTTAAGATCATTAATTCATTGACCGAACTAAATGTAGAGTAAGTATGGAGTTATCAGTTTCTAAATGTATGTTAGAGCATACTCAAGAGCTTAGCTTTAGATTGAATGTATAGATAGTTAGGAGTCGACCTTTTTTAGGTCGGCTCTTTTAATAAGATTAGATTAACAACTAAGGAATCTAATTATGTTTAAGTCTTGATAAACCTCTTAGAGTAAATCATAATACATTTATACATGGTGAGTTTTTTTGCATTTAGATTAACTTAGGGTTAAACTATAAAAAAAGTGATTAGGTATTTGATGGAATAGAAGGAATTGCTTTATGATAGGGGGATTCTAAATGGAGGTAGGAAAACTATCACCAGATCTACTAAAAAGTTCAGTCTTGCGTTTTGAAGGCGCTAAAAGACCAGAGGTATTAATTGGGGCTTTATTGGGGGAAGATAGTGCAATAATAGACATGAAAGATTATCTATTAGCTATTTCCGTAGATCCAATCACGGGTGCCGGCAGCAATGTGGGGAGACTTGCCGTCCATGTTTCCTGTAACGATGTTGTGGCCAATGGAGCCGAACCATTTGCTATTCAAGTATTGCTTTTGATGTCTGTAAATGAGAGGCCTGAAGATATTGAAACAATAATGAATGAAATTTCTAAAACAGCAAAGGAAATAGGTGTCCAAGTTATAGGTGGGCATACCGAGTTTACAGATAAAGTTACAGCTCCAATTGTAGCTGTTACAGCTTTAGGTAAAGTTTCCAAGGAAAAGCTGGCAACCAGTACAGAAGCTAAAATAGGCGATAAGATAGTTATTACAAAGGGTGCCGGTATTGAAGGAACGGCAATAATTGCTAAGGATTTTCCGGAACTATTAACTGGTATTCCTGAAAAGGTAATTGCTAAGGCCGTGAAGTACTTTGATTTAATTAGTGTGATACCTGAAGGGCGTATAGCTTCTTCCCTTGGGGTTAAAGTGCTTCATGATGCTACCGAAGGTGGTGTTTTGGGAGCTCTTTGGGAAGTTGCCGAAGCATCCAAGGTGGGTTTTATGATTAATGCGAAAGCTGTTCCTGTTAAAGAAGAGACAAAAGTTATCTGTAATCATTTAGGCCTTGATCCACTAAGACTACTTTCATCCGGTACTTTAATCATGGTAACAGAAAAGGCGGATACACTGGTAAAGAACCTTCATGAAAATGGTATTGAAGCTAGTATCATTGGCACAATAGTTGATAAAGGCAGTGGTCGCTTTTTAATTGCCCAAGAAAAGAGGATACCGATTGCTGGCCCTAGCAATGACGAGTTATGGCGCTTAAAAAAGTAATAAAAGGGTGTTGACATTGTAATGGTAAACATCATATAATAAGGATTGTCAGCAAGCGTTTTAGCGCTAGGGGACGCCGAAGTGGCGGAACTGGCAGACGCAGCAGACTCAAAATCTGCCGTGGCTTAAACCACGTGCCGGTTCGATTCCGGCCTTCGGCACCAAAATGCGGATGTAGTTCAATTGGCTAGAACGCTGCCTTGCCAAGGCAGAGGTTGTGGGTTCGAGACCCATCATCCGCTCCATAGTCAAAATTTAGAGCGCGGCGGCATAGCCAAGTGGTAAGGCAGGGGTCTGCAAAATCCCGATCCCCAGTTCAAATCTGGGTGCCGCCTCCACAATGCCGACGTAGCTCAGCAGGTAGAGCAGCGCATTCGTAATGCGCAGGCCACCAGTTCAATTCTGGTCGTCGGCTCCAGAAATGTTTGTTTTATTGTAGGCGGTGATGGCGGAACTGGCAGACGCGTACGTTTGAGGGGCGTATGGTTTACACCGTGAGGGTTCAATTCCCTCTCACCGCACCAGAAAAATGCCCGCATAGCTCAGTAGGTAGAGCGCATCCATGGTAAGGATGAGGTCATCAGTTCAATTCTGATTGCGGGCTCCATTACCTATTCGCGCTCGTAGCTCAGCTGGATAGAGTGCTTGACTACGAATCAAGAGGCCGCAGGTTCGAGTCCTGCCGGGCGCGCCACTTAGAATATTGATAAGACTGCTTTTAGCGGTCTTTTTTGTTTTTAAACGCTTTCTGGGAATCGCTAGAAATCATTTAAAAATAGAGGCGTAGCCTACAGGTAGCCTGCAAAAAACAAGAAGCTTAAATCTTTTCTATAGCGCTTCTTAGTTCTTCTAGGTCTGTGTGTGTATAGATGTTAGCAGTAGCGCTATTTGTCAAGGTAGTTGTCGCGTGACTAATTTATAGGTTACATACTTTTAA
>DAIMKF010000016.1:0-41092 GCA_036721855.1 Bacillota bacterium
AGCCTAATAGTAACAAAGACCTTTTTACTTGTCTACATATTGGGTCTCAGTTCATGAGGTAGCTGCTTATATTATTCCCTTGCTTTATATAGTCCATAGATAATACTATCCGATAAAGCTCTCCAACTAGCTTCAATAATATTAGGAGATACCCCTACCGTACCCCAGGACCTGCCAAATCCGGTGCTTTCAATAAGCACTCTTACCGTAGCTGCTGTAGCACTTCTGGGATCTAGCACTCGGACTTTGTAATCGATAAGACTAATATTGTCTACCTCAGGGTAGACGCCTCTTAGTGCCAAACGTAAGGCTTTATCCAGTGCGTTTACAGGGCCATCACCTTCGCTTACCGTATGCAGTAACTTATCTCCAACTTGAATCTTGATGGTAGCTTCAGCAGCGACATTCCCTGAACCATTTTTTTCAATAATCATTCTTAACCCCTTGAGTTCAAAAAACTCCGGAATAAGGCTCAGTGATCTTTTGAGGAGTAGTTCGAAAGAAGCTTCTGCACCTTCAAAAGAGTAGCCTTTATATTCTAAACTTTTTACCGTATCAAGTAGAGGTGATAAAGTATCGTTCTCTCCCGTTAAACCATATTCTTCAGCTTTATAACTCAGACTAGCCATGCCACTTAACTCAGAAATTAAAACTCTTCTTTTGTTCCCCACAATCTCAGGGCGAATATGCTCGTAGGTTTCGGGATTCTTTCTTAAGGCTGAAACATGTACTCCACCCTTATGAGCAAAAGCTGCCTTGCCGGTAAATGGCTGGTAATCATTTGGAATTAGATTGGTTATTTCATAAAAGTAGTGGCTTAGTTCGGTAATTGATTTAAGCGAATTCTCTTGCAGTAAATCAAAACCCTTCTTTAGTTTGAGGTTGGGAATAATTGAGCACAGATTAGCATTACCACAACGCTCGCCAAAACCATTTATTGTTCCCTGGACCATGGTCGCTCCGGCATCAATGGCAATCAGTGAATTAGCTACCGCCAGATCAGAGTCGTTATGAGCATGGATGCCAATCATGATATCCGGAAATAACTCTTTCACTCTTTTGGTAACAGCAAAAACTGTCTCCGGCAAAGTCCCTCCGTTAGTATCACAAAGCACCAGGCTTTTGGCACCGGCTCTATTCGCCTCTTCTAAACACTGCAGAGCATACTTGGGATCGGCTTTGTAACCATCGAAGAAATGTTCAGCATCGAAGTGTACTTTAAGACCCTCACTCACTAAAAAGCCAACTGAATCATAGATCATCTTAAGGTTTTCTCTAGCAGTGGTGTTTAGAGCTTCATTGACATGAAAAAGCCAGGTCTTGCCAAAGATAGTAGCAGCTTTTACACCAGCATTTAATATTGATCTTAAGTTAAGATCATTTTCAGGCACAATATCCTTTTTCCGCGTACTGCCAAAAGCTGTGAGGATGGCGTTTTGTGGCTGCCAATCTTTACACAGTTCAAAAAACTCCTTGTCTTTGGGGTTAGAGCCAGGCCAACCGCCTTCGATATAATCCACTCCAAAACTATCCAGCTTTTTGGCCAATTTCAGTTTATCTTCGGCCAAAAGCGATAAACCTTCTCTTTGAGTACCATCACGCAGGGTTGTATCATAGATGGTAATTCTCACACTCTTCCCTCCAAATAAGCTAAAAGCGCCTCACCAACCTCGGTTGATGAAAACGTCCCTCCCAGCTCAGGGGTGACTTTTTTCTGCTTGAGGACCCACACCACGGCCTCTTCTATTTTACTTGCCCCCAGGCTATCACCTAAATGCTCAAGCATCATCGCTCCCGCTAAAACCGTAGCCAGGGGGTTGGCAATGTTTTTGCCTGCAATATCCGGAGCCGAACCATGGACCGGTTCAAACATGGATAAGCCTTCCGGATTGATATTACCCGATGCCGCCAGACCCAAGCCTCCACAGATGGCAGCCCCAAGGTCGGTAAGAATATCGCCAAACATGTTGGTGGTAACCACTACATCCAAACTCTCCGGAGCCAGAACCATTTTCATAGCCGCCGCATCCACCAGCAAATGATCTTTTCTCAGGGTAGGATATTCACTCGCTACTTCCCAAAAGACCCTTTGCCACAGATCATGAGCATAAGTAAGCACATTGCACTTATCAATTAAAGTGACTTTCTGGCGGCCTTTGCTTTTGGCCCACTCAAAGGCATATCTTATTATTCTTTCCACACCTTTTCTGGTCTGCACTAACTCCTGCAAAGCCACCTCGTCGGCTGTACCTTTTTTCAATACTCCTCCGGCCCCAATATATAGATCTTCCGTGTTTTCTCTAAAAAACATCACATCTATATCCTTGACATTCTTTAGAGGAGTAAGGTCTTTACGGTAAAGTTTTAAGGGTCTTAAATTAGCATACTGATCGAATTCAAAACGCAGAGTTAGAAGAATTCCTCTTTCCAAAATACCGGGTTTTACCCTGGGATCGCCTAAGGCTCCTAAAAATACGGCATCAAAATCTAGTAAAGCTTTTTTCTCTGCCTCCGGGAAAAGTTCTCCTGTTTGCAGATAACGTTCGCTTCCCAGAGCAAAGTTTTGTGCCTTTAGCTCAAGTGTCGTTGCTTTTTTAACCACCTCAAAAGCAATGGGTATCACCTCTTTACCTATCCCATCACCTGGTATAAGAGCAATCTTTTTTGGTCTATCGGGCATTAATCTCACCTGCCTTTAGTTCTTTTCTAACATAGTTAATTAGACCGCCGGCTTTAATAATAGACATTAGTTCTGCCGGAAAGGCCTGGGCTTTTAGTTCTTTGTCTTTTATATAAACCGTACCATTTTCCAGATTAACCGAGATTAGATCGCCCTCTTTTACCAATCCCTCCAGAGAAACTTCCAAAATAGGCAAACCGATGTTAATCGCATTGCGGTAAAAGATGCGAGCAAAAGAATCGGCGATGACACAACTGACTCCGGCTACTTTTATAGCCAAAGGAGCATGCTCTCTTGACGAACCACAGCCAAAATTTTTACCAGCGACGATAATATCTCCTGTCTTTACCCTGTTGGCAAAACTAGGATCGGCATCTTCCATACAGTGTTTTTTAAGATGCTCCGGTTCAAAGCTGTTTAGATAGCGTGCCGGAATAATGGCATCGGTATCTATATCATGACCAAATAGAAAAACACGACCTGTTATTTTCATAACCTAGAGCACCTCCTTGGGATGAACTATTTCTCCAGCAACAGCTGATGCTGCCGCCACATATGGCCCCGAGAGATAGACCTCACTTTGGGGATGGCCCATCCGACCCACAAAGTTGCGGTTGGTAGTGGAAAGAGCCGCCTCACCGCTGGCCAAAATCCCCATATGCCCACCGAGACAAGGACCACAGGTAGGTGTGCTAACCGCGGCCCCGGCTTCCACAAAAGTTTGCAAAAGACCCTCGGCCATCGCCTGCAGGTAGATCTTTTGCGTCCCCGGAATCACAATTAAACGCACCTTTTTATTGACTTTTCGACCTTTTAAGACAAAAGCAGCTTCTCTTAAATCCTCAATCCTACCATTAGTGCAAGAACCGATAACCACTTGGTCAATTTTAATCCCCTTAGCCTCATCTACATTTTTGGCTTTTTCGGGTAAATGCGGAAATGCCACTTGTGGTTCAATCTCAGAGACATCAAAGTCATAGACCTTATTATAGGAAGCATCAGGATCAGGTTTAAGTTCACCGACATTTTGGCCGGCTGTTTTTAGAAAAGAAACTGTTTTTTTATCAGCGGCAAAAAGACCGGCTTTAGCTCCGGCTTCAATGGCCATATTGGCCATTGTAAGTCTGGCCTCAACTGAAAGATCGTCTATGATCTTTCCGCCAAATTCCATGGCCTGATATCTGGCACCGTCAACTCCGATTACCCCAAGTGTATAAAGGATTAGATCTTTCCCTGACACAAAGGGTTTTAGCTTGCCAGTGTAATTAAACCTTTGGGTAGGCGGCACTCTAAACCAGGCTTTGCCTAAAGCCATGGCCGAGGCCATATCGGTAGAACCTACTCCGGTGGCAAAAGCACCAAGTGCACCATAGGTACAGGTATGCGAATCGGCCCCTATTATTAAATCTCCGGGTTTGGCCAAACCCAGCTCCGGAATTAAGCAATGCTCAATGCCTACCAACCCAACATCATAAAAATGAGTGATTTCCTGTTTGCGGGCAAATTCCCGTACATATTTAACCTGCTCGGCAGCTTGAATATCTTTATTGGGAGTAAAATGGTCGCAAATTAGGGCGATTTTTTCTTTATTAAAAACTTTTTTAGCCTCGAGGCGTAAAAACTCTTTAATCGCCAAAGGAGCTGTGATGTCGTTGCCTAAAACCAGATCAACTTTTGCCATCACAAAATCATCGGGCCTAACACTGGTTTTATTACTGTGACTCGCCAGTATTTTTTCAGCTAAAGTCTGCCCCATCTTCTTCACTCCCTTCAGCAAAAATGCGGTTTAGTGCCTGGAGATAAGCTTCGGCACTGGCTCTAATTACATCATTGTGTAAGCCTCTGCCCAGGTAGGTTTTGTTGTTATAGCCAATGCTTACCATTACCTCACCAAAAGAATCAGTGCCTGCGGTTGTCGATTCGAGCTGATAGCGCAGGAGGGTTACCTCTAGGCCAACGGCTCTTTCCAGTGCTTTGTAAACAGCATCTACGGCACCATCACCGGCTGAGGTCTCTTTAATAAACTCATCATTTTCACTTAAGCCATTTAGTTTTTTTAGCTTGACTAAAGCCATGGCATCGTTGCCTGATAGAACCTGTAATTCAAGAAGTTCGAATTTAGCCGGGACTCGGGTAGCCTGTATCGAAAGCAGGGCTTCCAGATCTTTATCATGGACTGTTTTTTTGCGGTCGGCCAGTTCAATAAAGCGTACAAAGGCAGCTTCGATCTCGGCCTCGCTTAAAGAATAGCCAAGTTCCTGGAGTCTTTTCTTAAAAGCGTGTCGGCCTGAATGTTTACCTAAAACCAGTTTGGTTTGGGGAAAACCTACCGACTCGGGTTTTATAATCTCATAAGTGCTTTTTTCCTTGAGCACCCCATCTTGATGGATACCGGATTCGTGAGCAAAAGCATTCTCGCCTACAATAGCTTTATTTCTTGGCACCGGATAACCTGTTAGAGTTGAAACTAATCTGGAGGTCTGATAGAGTCGCTCGGCCAAGATCTGACTTTCCTTGTCATATTGATCGCCTCTGACTTTAAGGGCCATAACTATCTCCTCTAAGGAGGCATTGCCAGCCCGCTCACCGATGCCGTTTATGGTGCCCTCTACCTGTCTGGCACCGGCTTTAATAGCAGTAAGGGTATTGGCAACAGCCAACCCCAAATCATTATGACAGTGAACAGACAAAATAGCTCTTTCCATACCTTTGATTTCCGTTAAAAGATATCTAAGCAGTTTCTCATATTCCCATGGCATGGTATAGCCAACTGTATCTGGAATATTGATAACATCAGCCCCGACAGCAAGAACAGCCTCAATGAGATCTTTTAGAAAACACCAATCGCTACGTGTGGCATCTTCGGCGGAAAACTCCACTCTAGCTCCGAAATCTTTAGCCATTTTAACAGCCTCAACTGCTTTTTCTAACACTTCATCAGGCTTGAGTTTGAGCTTATACTGCATATGAATCGGTGAAGAAGCGATAAAGGTATGGATTACCGGTTTTTTAGCCGGCTTTAGTGCTTTGGCGGCAGCTTCTATATCTTTAGGTACAGCTCGGGCCAGAGCAGCTACATAGCAGCCAACTTCCTCGGCCACTGCTGTAACCGCCTGAAAATTACTGGGTGATGAGATGGGAAAACCGGCTTCAATTGTATCTACCCCTAACCTCTCTAGGGCTTTAGCAATCTCTACTTTTTCTTTCACATTTAAGTTAATGCCGGGAGATTGTTCTCCATCTCTTAAAGTCGTATCGAAAATCTCAACCTTTTCTTGCAAGAGACATTCCTCCCTAAGCTTATTTTTTAATCCAGGCCATCATCTGGCGGAGGTTTTCACCTACCTCTTCAATCTGATGTTCGCGGTTTTGGCATCTTAGAGCTTCGAATTTAGGTCTGCCTGCTTGATTTTCCAAGATCCACTCTCTGGCAAAATCACCTTCTTGAATTCTTTTTAAGGTTTCGGCCATAGCCGCTTTTACCTCCGGGCCGATAATTTTCGGTCCGACTGTAAGATCTCCGTATTCAGCTGTATCACTTATCGAGTAACGCATATTGCTCATGCCGCCCTCATACATCAGATCCACGATCAGCTTCATTTCATGCAAGCATTCAAAATATGCTACCTCCGGCTGATAACCGGCGTTGACTAAAATCTCAAAACCGGCTTTGACTAAAGCTGTCATGCCTCCGCACAGCACAGCCTGCTCGCCGAAAAGATCGGTCTCTGTCTCTTCTTTAAAAGTTGTCTCCAAGACACCCGCTCTGGTGGCCCCGATCCCTTTGGCATAGGCCAGAGCCAAATCGAAGGCCTCTTTGGATGAATTCTGATAGACCGCCACCAAAGCCGGCACACCTCTTTTTTGTTCAAACTGGCGTCTGACTAAATGTCCAGGTCCTTTGGGTGCTACCATAAAGACATCTACTTCCTTGGGTGGTTTGATCTGATTGAAGTGTATGTTAAAGCCATGGGAAAAAACCAAAGCTTTGCCTGCTTTGAGGTAGGGAGCAATATCTTCTTTATAGATGGCCGGTTGTTTTTCATCGGGCAACAGAATCTGAATCACATCGGCAACTTCGGCTGCCTCTCTAATACTTACAGGTTTAAAACCATGGGAGAGGGCTAAGTCATAGTTGGCGGAATTTGGCCTTTGCGCCACTATTACCTCCACACCGCTATCACGTAAGTTCTGGGCCTGGGCATGACCTTGGGAGCCATAACCGATAATCGCCACTTTCTTACCGTTTAATAAACCTAAATCAGCATCTCTGTCATAGTAAAGCATTGCCATTTTGTACCCTCCTTAATTTTTCACACTTCGGGCCAGGGCAATTTTCCCAGTACGAACAATTTCTGTAATCCCATAACTGTCAAGCATGTAAATCAAAGCATCAACCTTTTTGGTATCACCTGTTACTTCAACCATAACCTCTTTGGGACTAACATCCACAATCTTAGCTCTAAAAATATCGACTACCTGTAAAATCTCAGAACGTTTTTCACCGTGAACTTTAATAAGAGCCATCTCTCTTTCTACCCGCTCTTCATTGGTTAAATCAGTGATCTTTAATACATCAATCAGCTTATGGAGCTGTTTAATTACCTGTTCGAGACGTTCTTCGTCTTCTTTAACAACTATGGTGATTCTGGAGACTTTATCGTCTTCTGTAGGTCCTACGGCAAGACTATGGATGTTGTAACCGCGACGGGTAAAAAGGCCGGCAACTCTTGAAAGCACACCTGGTTCATTGCGTACTAAAACTGCCAGGGTAACTTGAGCCATTTTCTCACCTCTTCCAACCTGGAGTTATCGCCCTTTGTACATAAAACATCTCGCACAAAGAAGCCCCCGGGGCTACCATCGGCCAAACAGATTCGTCAGGGTCAATTACAACTTCGATCAAATATGGTCCCTGCGCTAAAAGCGCTTGTGTCATCGCCTCGAGATCTTTTTCGGTAGTTACTCGCAAAGATGGTATGGAATAGGCCTTAGCCAAGAGACAAAAGTCGGGAACAGAACCTATACAGGTCTGAGAATAACGCCCTTTATAAAAAATTGTCTGCCACTGCCTAACCATACCTAAAACCCGATTATTCAGAAGAATTATTTTTATTGGCAAATTATAGCCGGCCAAGGTTGCCAGTTCTTGGATATTCATCTGCAAAGATCCGTCACCAGTTATTAAAACCACTCTTTCTTGTCTTCTCCCTAGCTGGGCCCCGATAGCTGCCGGCAAGCCATATCCCATGGTTCCTAAGCCTCCGGAGGTAATAAAGCTGTGAGGTTTATTTATATTTAAGTATTGAGCCGCCCACATCTGATTCTGTCCTACGTCGGTGGCCACTATCAACTCATCTGTCAAAACACCTCCGACATGCTCCAATACTTTTTGCGGACTAAGGCTGTCTTCTTTTTGGCAAGGCGGATTTGGATTGGTTTGGCTCAAATAGCTGCAGTTTTCACAGATCTCTCCCCGGGGCTTTTGGGCAGCTAGATCTGGATACTGGAAATTTTGAATCTCTTCCAGCCAGGCTGTGTGAGTTAAGCTTCCGCTATCAAGAAGCTCAGTTAAAATGGCTTTGGCATCACCTACGATAGGTAGATCAATCTTAACGTTTTTGCCGATCTCTGCCGCATCAATGTCGATATGCATGATCTTGGCCCTTGGTGCAAATTGATTAACATCACCGGTTACACGATCATCAAACCTAGCCCCAACAGCCATCAGTAGATCGCAATTTTGTACAGCTTTATTGGCCCAGGGTGTGCCATGCATGCCAAGCATGCCAAGATTTAAGGGGTGTTTAGCCGGTATTACTCCCAAACCCATTAGGGTAGTTGTTATCGGTATCTCGTATCTTTCTGCCAATTGCCTTAAAACCAAAGCAGCATCCTGAGAGCCTCCGCCGGCATAAATAAGTGGTCTTTGGGCTTCCTTAATAAGTTTTTTGGCCAATTGAATTTGCCGTGGATGGCCTTCGGCTTTAACGCGATATCCTGGTAGATCAATCTCGGTGTTGAGGGAATTTTCATCAGCTAAATTCATTAATGCATCTTTAGTGATATCAATTAAAACCGGGCCTTTTCTTCCTGTGCCGGCAATAAAGAAGGCTTCTTTTAGAACTCTTTTAATATCGTTGGTGTTTTTAACTAAATAGTTATGCTTGGTTATGGGCATGGTTATGCCCATAACATCTGCCTCTTGGAAGGAGTCTTTACCAATCAGACCTGCTTGAACTTGACCGGTAATGGCAACCAGAGGTACAGAATCCATATAAGCATTGGCTAGACCTGTCACCAGATTGGTGGCCCCGGGTCCTGAAGTTGCAATAACAACACCTACTTTGCCGGTTGCTCTGGCATAACCATCGGCGGCATGGGCCGCACCTTGTTCATGCCGGGTTAAAATATGCTTTAGCTTTGAGTCGAATAAAGCATCATAAATCGGCAAAACTGCTCCGCCCGGATAACCAAAGACAATTTCTACCCCAAGTTCTGTCAAGCCATTAATTAAAATTTCTGCTCCTGTTTGCGGCATAAATTCACCTCCCTAAAAAAGTTACAAAAAAACCCCGGCCCTAAAAAGGGGCGAGGTAAATCGCGGTACCACCCTATATTATACTCTCTGCAGCTGTTACGGGCGCTCCCGGCTAAAGCTACAAAACAGCAAAGCTCGCTGTCTTTCACCTTAGCGGCTCCAGAGCGATGTTTCCTGCCCTTACCTGTTGCACTTGCACCAAACGGCAACTCTCTTTTTAGGATTTGGACAGTACTACTCTCTTTCTTCACCTTTGCCATATTCGTATTCTAAAAGGTTTTGTTTTTTAGTATACGTACATTTTTAGCTATTGTCAACTATTTTTTCATTTTTATCGTGTATACATTACAAAATACGTAAACCAACCTAGGTTTTTTCTTTTACCTTTTGATTTTACCGCTGAGAGCTGTTCTCACTTATTTGTTTTCGAATTTTTTTAAGAAATAGTTAGGAGTTTATATCTGTTTAGTTTTGTGTGAAAACCTTTTACATGCTAGAATAAAGAAGTACTCGTAAAAGTATTACATCAAGAGAGGAGGATTTAGCATTGAACGTAATTAAACAAGGCCTTAAAGAAGCAGCCATGGCAATTTTACCTCTGACTTTTCTGGTTTTAATCCTAAGTATCATATTTTTGCCTTTCTCACTGGAAACTATCGGTCGCATTGTTATTGGCTCTTTCTTTACTTTAGTTGGCCTCTTTCTCTTTTTACAGGGCACTAAAATATCTTTGATTCCCATGGGTGAATTAATAGGAGCCTATCTCCCTCAAAGTGGCTCTTTAGCATTACTTATGGCCACCGCCTTTATCTTTTCTTTTTCTGTTACCCTAGCTGATCCTAGTGTCCATGTTATGGTAGAACAGTTTAAAAATCTCTCTGCCTCTGGAGTCCCTCCCAAGCTCCTTGCCGTATTAGTATCGCTTGGCATGGGACTTTTGGTGACCTTGGCCTTAATTAGAATTGTTTTTTCTATACCTATTCGTCTTATCCTGGTAATAGGATATCTGGGGGTAATAACTTTGAGTTTTTTGGCCCCCAAAAATCTTGTTCCCTTCTTTTTAGATTCAGGTAGTATCTCCACCGGACCTATGGCTGTTCCCTGTATTATTGCTTTAGGACTGGGTACGGCCTCTGTACTAAGTGGTAAAAGTTCTTTGGAAGATGGTTTTGGTCTGGTTGGCCTTGCCACCTTAGGCCCGATTTTAACCCTAATGATCTGGGGGGTATTATTCTTATGAATGTCGCCATCTTTATTGCCGAGTTTCTTAACACCTTTATTGATGTTGCTAAAACCTTAATTCCCCTGATCGCACTTTTTGTAATCTTCGATGTTTTCTTTTTACATCTGCCGAAAAGCTTTATCCGCAAGGTAGCTTCCGGCACCTTAATGACTCTTTTTGGTTTAACCTTCTTTTTGCAAGGTGTCTATTTAGCTTTTGTTCCTCTGGCCAGAGAACTAGGTATAGCCTTTGGCTTTATGAAACAAAAAGCTCTGCTTATTCCGGTTGGACTTTTCCTGGGTCTTTTTGTCACCATTGCCGAACCGTCACTAAGGGTTTTAGCCGATCAGGTTGAAAAAGCTTCCGCCGGTCATATAAAAGGCAGTCTCTTAATTACCACCGTTTCTCTCGGAGTCTCGGTACTTGTAGCTTTAGCTCTGTATTTGATTGGTAAAGGTATACCTTTAACTTGGATTATCATCCCGGGTTATTTAGTGGCTCTAGTCGGCCTCAAGTTTACCAGTTCAACCTTTGTGGCGATTGCCTTTGACTCAGGAGCCGTGGCTACAGGGCCACTAACTGTAACCTTTATGATGACTCTGGCCTTAAGCATTGCCGAAAACGCTCATTCCGCAGCTTTGGCCGGATTCGGTCTGGTTTGCACGGTAGCTTTAGCTGCTGTGCTCTCGGTTGAGTTATTAAGTGTACTGTTTTCCCTAAAGTTAAAACACAAAGAGGTGTCTAAAAGCTATGAACGCCAGTGAATATAATTTAATTGTGACCATTGTAAATAAAGGCTGGGCCGATGAGATCGTAGAAGCCTCCAAAACAGCCGGAGCCGAAGGCGGAACTATTATCTATGGCCGAGGTACCGGTATTCATGAACAAAAAAACTTCTTTGGCATTATCATTGAGCCTGAAAAGGAACTTGTTCTCACGGTTATTGAAAAGAGCAAAACCAAACCGGTCTTAGAAGCGATTAAAAAAGCCGGCAAACTCGAGCAGCCAGGTACCGGTATTGCTTTTGTCCTAAACTTAAGCGAAGTTAGCGGTATTGTACACAAGCAGTAAAGTTAACCGCAGTAAAAATAAACTTTTTCCAGATCATAAGAGGGCCTAAATTTAGGCCCTCTTATGATTTAATGGCAATTGTCCAAGCTAAAATCATTCAATTATTTATAACTTATGAAGTAAAACTGTTATCGCTTACCTTCTTTAAGAAAAAACCTACCTCTAAAGTGGTTTGCCTCCAAATATTAGGCCCTCTCCCTCGTCTAATTTAGGTTTTTAACTTAGATGTTATAACCCAAGGGTGTTTTTAGATAAAACACATTATAACTAAGAGGACCCTTTCTTGGGGGGGTGCTTAAAAAACCGTCTGAAATCATCTTAGAAATAACCAAACCAATGATATTATGAACATAGCCTGCTAAATATTGATTTATCTGGCCGTAAAGATGCTTGGGCACAAAACCGGTAAACTCCTTACAGATCAAAAACACAAGATCCGTAAGCAAAACTTCAAGTTCGTTTACCAAAGGCGAAAAGAGGTTTATAAGCTCTTCAAATTGCTTTTTGGTAAAGATTGGTATGGCCAACTTATAGCCTTTTTCTTTTTTTACCAGATTTAATCTAATCAATCGGGCTAAATCGTCATCACTTATAGTCTCTTTGTTTATGCTGCCATTTTCAGTTTGCTGGAGTAAACCCTGGTTAAACATATTGCCTATTCCCTGGCGATACAATTCATTGTCGAAGTATTTGCCTAGCCATAAATAGACAAACTGACCTCTTTTAGGATCACTTGGATCCATATACGAATTATTCCCGGAGGCAAAAGGCTCTAGCGACTCTTTTTCATCCTCTGTTTCCTTAACAATAAACCAGCCATAGCCACCATCTTTGCGGGGTACAAAGGGTCCGTATTGGAGTTTTTCATGGGCATTTTGGATATGACTCACTGCTTGGCGGATAATCAAAGGTACAATAATATAGCCCAGCTTTTCTATACCGAAATCACATCCGTAAAAACCAATATTTTTTACAGCTTCTTTCTTATCAGTTAAAAATAGAGTAATTTTGTCAACTAGTTTAGCAACATAGGGTGAAAACATCTCAGACAAAGCTTTTTGATCGGCTAACTTTAGGATAATAAAGTCGGTAAGATAGTTATCACCTTTTTGAATCAGGGCATCGCCATATATTAAACGCGGCAGTTCATCTTCAATATATAGTGTGGGTATTCCTGTTATTAAACTGATTTCCTCACAGGTAAGTGGTTTTTCATAGGCTGCCAGACATATGGCCCGAGCTAGCTGTGAATTAAGATACCGATTGGCATCCATACTCCCATTACAAGTATTGGTATCCCAATTAATTCTGTTATAGATCCTTGGCATTTTATCCATCCTTTCTTTAATTTGTTCACGCCCGACATGTAACCTCCATTTAACCGTAGTCAGAGGCAGATTATATCTTTGGGCTATCGTTTTTAGAGAAAGCTCCAAAAGATAATAATCTACCATGATATTGCGATACATAGCCGACAAAGAGTGCAGCGCTTGGAATACATTCTGATGCTCTTCCTTGACTATTAAGCGGTCTAGATAGTCGTAGTCTACAAACTCAGCTAAGTTCTGGTAAGATTCGCTTTTGGCTTTAGCGTCAATAAATTTGGCATAGCGATTATGGGCTATCTGCCAGATCCAGCCCTCTAAATTTTGGATTTCATATCTTGAGAGGCCATAGAGAATATGGCCTAAGATCTCTTGAGCCAGATCCTCGGCATCTTCTCTACATTTAAGTCTTTTAAGACAAAAGCGAAAGATCGGTTCGATATAATCTGTAACTGAATCCTTATTGTTTTCCATGTCACACCTCTAATTAAGCTTTTCATAAGTTATGTGTTGTACTTTTCCTCCAGGATAGGTTAAACCTGTAAGTTTTAAAATATCACTAGACCTTCCTGATATTTTTAGGTATCAGATAACCATAAGATTTTGGATTTTACCTTTAACAAAGCAGGAGCAGATAAAAAACAACTAATCATTTACAGATAATTATAAAAGCTCGCTAGGTAATAATAACTATCTGCAGTTAAGTTTAACCAAAATGACTTAAAGAGCTATATTACATACCGGCATGAATCTGCCTAAAAAACAATTCATTGCGAAGTAAATAATGCAGAAGCAACCCTAATAAAAAAAGAAAAAAGGCAAACATAATAAATTATGGATGTTTACCTTTTTTCTATATTTATGGAGTTAACCTAGTGCGGTCTCTGGGAAATGCACTGGCTTCTCTTACATTGGTTAGTCCTAATAAACGCGATGTCAGTCTCTCTAGACCTATTGCTAACCCACCATGGGGAGGCATCCCACAATAAAAAAGTTCAAGGTAACTAGCAAAATGCTTTGGTTCCATCCCTTTACTCTCAATCGATTCTACTAACTTTGAATAATGATGAATCCTTTGCCCACCAGTAGTTATCTCTAAACCGTTAAAAAGCAGGTCAAAAGATGCTGTCAAACTACTATCTTCAGGAGCTGGCATTGTATACATAGGACGAATATCTCTGGGATAACGAGTAAGGAAAACTAGAGCTGATTTTTTATCTTTAGCTACATATTGGCAAATTAATCTTTCTCCTTCAGGATCTAGATCGCCTTTAGGGGATTCTT
Source organism: Bacillota bacterium (assembly GCA_036721855.1). Classification (GTDB taxonomy): domain Bacteria; phylum Bacillota; class DTU065; order DTU065; family DTU065; genus JAHDNZ01. The sequence continues at coordinate 14,124 of DAIMKF010000016.1, forward strand.
TGCCATATTGTCGTTTTAGTATTCCTTGAGCTTCTCTAACTGTCATTCTTGGTATTTCAGATATGACAGGGATTTCTACTCTATGAAGGTTCAACTCCATTTCACATTCGTTAGCAACTTTCTCAAACATATGTCTTAATAACTTGGTCTCCAATACCATTAGATCAACCTCTGATTCAATAAAGCCCATTTCAAGATCAAGCGATATGTATTCGTTTAAGTGACGTGATGTATTATGGTCTTCTGCTCTATAGACTGGAGCTATTTCAAAAACTCGCTCAAAGCCTGCTCCTACCATCATCTGCTTATAAAACTGTGGTGATTGAGCTAGATAAGCTTGATCTTCGAAATAATTGATAGCAAAAAGGTTTGAGCCTCCTTCCGTACCAGAACCAACAATTTTAGGTGTGAAGATTCGAGTAAATCCATTTTTAGTTAGGAATTCAGCAAAGGCTGTTGCCAATATCGCTTGAATCTTAAAAATAGAATGTACCTGGGCATGCCTTAAAGAAAGTACACGATGATCTAAAAGTGTATCTAGTCGAGCATTTAGTTGGCTTTTATTAATTTCAAATGGTAATGGCGATAACGCTGGATTGATTGCTTCGATTAGGAGAACTTTAATTTCATACCCATTTGGCGCTTTTGGTGCTTTAACAACTTGGCCCTTAATCATGACAACTGATTCTAAACTAATAGGTGTTTGGGTTAATTTATCTTCTAACACACATTGGATTAAGCCACTTCTATCACGTAGATCAAGGAAAACCAGATGACCAAGATTTCGTAACCGGTGTACCCAGCCTTTAATAGTAATTGTCTCTTCAACATGTTGGTGTATTTCGGAGCAGAGCACACGGATATTTGATTGTTGATAGTTTGACATTAAAAAAACCTCCCATTAATTATTTCCTTCAGGTGACGGTTATTGTTATTATCATCATCATTGTCCATGTGATCACCTCATTTTAATAAAAAAAACCCCGCCCCAAAAAGGGACGAGGTATTTTCTCGTGGTACCACCCTAGTTACCGCCTTAGCGATCACTCTTACCCCTATAACGCAGGGAAATCCGTCCGCACCTACTGAATAAATGTTCAGGCGGAACTCTCTAGTGTCTTTCGTTTGATTAAAGTCACCATCTTGCAGCTAATAGATGGCTCTCTGTAGACTTTATAAAACAAACTACTCCTCTAGATCATCGTTTTGTTTGTAACAGATATTATAATCATATCCAGGAATATTTCGGTTATTGTTATGTTACCATGCTTAAGCCGGTTAGTAAATAATAAATAGTTGAAAGATTGGTCAATAAAACCCGGAGCTGTCGCCTAAGATTCGTGACAATAAACTGCATGACAATAAACATCTCGCTAGTTTTTTTTAACTACATAAGCCATAAAAAAGACAAAAACTGCCTGAACATTAATGCTCAGGCAGTTTTGTTAAGCTTTAATAATAGCCCCTTCATTAGCTGAACTAACCTGTTTTACATAACGCTTTAGATAGCCGTTTAGGTTTCTTTCCGGCTTTTTGATACCGCTTTGACGGCGTTTTTCTAATTCTTCGGGAGTGATATTTAAATCCAACCTGCGGTTGGGGATATCGATTACAATTTCGTCGCCATCTTTAACCAAAGCTATCGGTCCTTCTTCATAAGCCTCGGGAGAAACATGGCCGATGGCCGCTCCGCGCGTAGCCCCTGAAAAACGTCCGTCGGTAATTAGGGCGACTGTCTTATCTAACCCCATGCCAAAAACAGCTGAGGTTGGGGATAACATCTCACGCATTCCCGGACCGCCTTTGGGACCTTCATAGCGAATAACAAGGACATCACCCGGTCTTATTTTATTACCTAAAATAGCAGCTACCGCCTCTTCTTCGCTATCAAAAACTCGGGCCGGGCCTTTGTGCTGCATCATCTCTTTGGCCACCGCTCCTTGTTTTACTACCGCACCGTTTGGAGATAGGCTCCCCCATAAGGTTGCCAGACCTCCCTCTTGTTTATAGGGGTTGTTAAGAGGTCTTATCACCTCTAAATCTTGGGGTGGTCGGAGTCTATCTGAAACTAAGCCCGAAACTGTTTGAATAGTAGTATTAATAAGCCCGCCTGCAGCTAAAACAGACATCACCGCCGGAATGCCACCGGCTGCATCCAGATCTTCGAGATGATATTTCCCGGCTGGTCTTAAATAGCAGATCTGAGGAACCTTTCGGCTAAGCTCATCGAAATCTTCTAAAGTCAGCTTTACATCCGCTTCATGGGCAATGGCTAAAAGATGCAAAGCCGTATTGGTCGAGCAGCCCAAAGCCATATCCAAAGTTAAAGCATTCAGGAAGGCTTCTCTGGTTATAATCTCGCTGGGTTTTAAACCGTCTTCTACTAATTTGACCACTTGCATACCGCTTTCGGTGGCCAGACGCAGCCTTTTAGAATAAACGGCCAAAATGGTACCGTTTCCGGGCATGGCTATGCCTAAAGCCTCGGTAAGACAGTTCATGGAGTTGGCGGTAAACATTCCCGCACAGCTCCCACAAGACGGACAAGCCGTATCCTCCAGCTCTTTTAACTGACTGTCTGTCATCTCGTTGCAGGTTACCTTGCCTACCGCTTCAAAGACGGTATTCAAATCGACTGCTTCGTTTTGATAAAGTCCTTTAAGCATCGGCCCACCGCTTACTATTATGGCCGGAAGATCCAGCCTACAGAGAGCCATTAACATCCCTGGAACTATTTTGTCACAGTTGGGTATTAAAACCAAACCATCAAAATCATGGGCTCTGGCCATAACCTCCACACTGTCTGCAATTAGCTCCCGCGATGGCAGGGAATAGCTCATGCCGCTATGACCCATAGCCAGACCGTCACAAACCCCGATTACACCAAATTCAAAGGGAACACCACCGGCCAGACTAATACCCCTTTTGACTGCCTCCACGATTAGACTTAGATGCATATGTCCGGGTACCACAGAGCTTTGAGCCGTGGCTATACCAATAAAGGGTCTTTTTAGCTCATAATCGGTTATTCCAAGTGCCTTAAGCAAGGAGCGATGAGGAGCTCTTTGAAGTCCCTCGGTTAAATTACTACCCATAAATTGCCTCCTTTATATTTTTTTATCTAGTATAGGCAACTAAAGTGGAGTAAGACTAAGACTAAAGGGAGTGGATTTGATGTCACTTAGTACCAAAGAACTAAACTACATTAAAGACGGTCTTTCCTGGGAGATGCTAATGGTTAAAAAGTATACTGAACATTCTCAGGGTTGTCAAGATCCGGAACTGAGAAATGTCTTTGACGGCCTGGCTAGAATGCACCAAAGCCGTTACAATCACCTTTTTGGGCATATTAGCGGACAGAGTATGAGCCATTAATGGAAAGGAGCGATATAATGCCTCACCAACAAAGTGGTCAGACCCAATCTTTTACCGATAAAGATCGCCTGCAGGATATGTTAAGCAGTGAAAAATCTTTAGCCGGCAACTGGTCCATTACAGCTACTGAAATGGTCCAACAGGAACTCTTCCAAGATAGCATGCAATTTTTAAATGAAACCCACAATGCCCAACGACAATTGTTTCAAATAATGAACCAAAAAGGCTGGTATAAAACCGATCAGGTAGATCCCCGTCAGATCAGTCAAGTGGCCAGTCAGTTTTCGCAAAATCAGGCCTAGTTGCTAAACTTAGAATTAGGGGCTCCTCAGAGGGAGCCTTCTTTTTGCCAAAACTTCATCGCTTCATTTAACCTTAAGTTAATTTCATCCGCCTTTTTTCTTACCTCAGTTACTGCTGTTGCGCCCAAGGTATTTCTGCGGTTAACACAACTTACTAGATCCAACGATTCCAGCATGGCCTTATCAATCAGCGGTGAGATGGCCTGGAGTTTTACCAGCGGAATCTCTGTTATTTCATGTTTGGTTTCTAAACCTAATCTAACTATTTCACCGACTATTTGGTGTGCTTCCCGAAAAGGAATCCCTTTTAAAACAAGAGCATCTGCTAGATCCGTGGCATTAAGAAACCCAGCTTGAGCTGCTTTTAACATTCTATCTTGATTAACCTTCATGGTTTTTAATAAAGGAGTAATGATCTCCAAACAGATGGCGGTATTATCTCCGGCGTCAAATACGGCCTCTTTATCTTCCTGTAAATCTTTATTGTAAGAGAGGGGAAGTCCTTTTAGGGTCATAAGCATGGCTTGCAAATCACCACAGACCCGTCCGGTCTTTCCTCTTATTAGCTCCGGGACATCGGGGTTTTTCTTTTGGGGCATAATGCTAGAACCTGTAGAATATCCATCGGCTAGTTCAATAAAGCCAAACTCTAAACTGGAATAGATAACCAGCTCTTCGGCCAGACGCGAGAGATGCAGCATAATAACTGAGCAGGTATATAGGTAATCAAGCACAAAATCGCGATCGCTTACCGCATCCAAAGAATTCTGGCACAACTCCCTAAATTCTAGCAGTTTTTGGGTATAAGCCTGATCCACAGGATAGGTTACTCCAGCCAGAGCTCCGGCGCCAAGGGGAAGCACATCAGTTCTTTTATAGGTCTCTTGGAGTCTATCCAGATCTCTAAAAAACATCTCGGCATAGGCCAAAAGCTGATGTCCATAAACTATAGGCTGGGCTCTTTGCAGGTGGGTGTAGCCCGGTAAAACAGTGGTGGCATGTTCTTTAGCTAATAGAGCCAAGGTGGCAAGCAAATCTTCCACCAAGTGGGCTAAATCTTTTAAGCTCCCCTTAAGATAGAGCCTTAGATCAGTGGCTACCTGATCATTGCGGCTTCTTGCTGTATGCAGCTTTTTGCCGATATCTCCCAGCTTTTCGATTAGCCAAACCTCGATTTGGGTGTGAATATCCTCCAGGGTATAATCAAACTCCAATAATCCCTCATTTAGTTCAGCAGCGATCTCCTCTAAAGCTAAAACCAGCTTTTCTCCCTCGTTTGGGGTTAAAATGCCACAGCTTGTAAGCATTTTGGCATGAGCGATACTGCCATTAACATCTTCTCTCCAGAGACGATAGTCAAAGCTAAGTGAATTATTAAACCTTTCCAGCAGTTTTTCCGCTTGGCCGGAAAACCTACCTCCCCAAAGCTTCATAGGTTTAGACCTGCCAGCTTGGCGGCGATTTTTGTCTGAAGACCAAAAAGCTTGATAAAACCGGCCGCATCTTTTTGGTTATAGATGGTATCTTCATTAAAGGTAGCCAGCTCTTCAGAGTATAGCGACTTTTCTGCCCCACGGCCAACAACCTGGGCCCTGCCCTTATAAAGTTTAAGCTTCACCCAGCCGGTCATATTCTCGCTTGCAGATTCGATAAAAGCATCCAAAGCTTTTTTTAACGGTGACCACCACAGGCCATAGTAGATAATCTCGGCATATTTTTGGCTTACCAGCTCTTTGAAACGGAAAGTGTCTTTATCTAAAACCAGATATTCCAGCTCTTTGTGAGCCGTCATTAAAATAGTGCCTCCCGGAGTTTCATAGACACCACGGCTTTTCATTCCCACCAACCTATTTTCTACAATATCGACCCGCCCCACTCCATGTTTACTGCCTAAGTGATTTAACTCCTCCACCAATTTGGCCGGGGAAAGTTCTTCTCCGTTTACCGCGCTTGGTATCCCTTTTTCAAAGTTAAGGACTACATATTCCGGCTCATTTGGAGCATCTTTGGGGTCTGTGGTGGTAAGAAACATCTCTTCTTGCGGTTCTTTGGCGGGATCTTCTAAGATGCCACCTTCGTAGGAGATATGCCAGAGGTTGCGATCCATACTATAGGGTTTATCTTTAGTTACCGGTATGGGAATACCTCTTTGATTGGCATAGTCTATGGCCTGATCGCGGCTTTTAATCTCCCACTCTCTCCAAGGGGCAATTACCGGCAAATCAGGTGCTAAAGCTTGGAAGGTCAGCTCAAAACGCACCTGATCATTGCCTTTGCCGGTACAACCATGGGATAGGGAATCACAACCGGTCTGTACAGCCATTTCTGCCACTTTTTTAGCAATTAAAGGTCTGGCAATGGCCGTACCATTTAAATATTTACCTTCATAGACGGCTCCCGCTCTCACCATATAAAAGACATAGTCTTTGATAAACTCCTCGGTTACATCAAGATAATACGCCTCTAGAGCCCCACTTTTAAGGGCTTTAGCTTTTACAGCCTCTCCGTCATCTTTTTGCCCGACATCAACAGCTATGGCTACAACGTCACAGTGGTAGTTCTCTTTCAACCAAGGAATAATTATTGAAGTATCCAAACCACCGGAATACGCTAGGGCTACTTTTTTTACGTTCATCAATTTTGCCTCCTTATAAAAGAGCAGCTAAAACTGCTTTTTGCACATGTAATCTGTTTTCAGCCTGATCAAAGACTCGGCTTTGGGGACCTTCTATCACTTCACTTGTGACCTCTTCTCCACGGTGAGCCGGTAGGCAGTGCAAAAATATGGCTTTTTTATCGGCTAAAGCCATTAAATCATTGTCTACCTGATAACCTTGAAAATCTTTTTGTCTCAGCTTGGCTTCCTCTTCTTGCCCCATGGAAGCCCAAACATCGGTATAGACTGCCAAGGCTCCTTTTATAGCCTCTTTAGGATCGTCAGTAAGGGTAATCTTAGCCCCAGAAGCATTGGCTTGTTGTATAACTTCGGCTTTGGGTTCATACCCTCTAGGTGTAGCAAGAGCGATCTCCAGGCCTGTTTTTACGGCAGCCCAAACAAGAGCGGTGGCCATATTGTTGCCATCCCCGATATAGCAGAGTTTCCCATTAAAAGAACCAAAATTATCTTTAATGGTTAACAGATCAGCCAAAGCCTGGCAGGGATGATCGCTATCAGTAAGACCGTTTATCACCGGAATGGAAGCAAATAAGGCGAGCTCCTCCACTTCGCTTTGCGCAAAAGTTCTAATCATAATGCCATCTAGATAACGGGAGAGGACTCTCGCCGTATCAGCGATGGTTTCGCCTCGGCCAAGCTGAATATCTCTTTGGGAAAGAAAGATGGCCTGACCCCCTAGTTGCAACATTCCAACTTCAAACGAGATTCTGGTTCTGGTTGAGGCTTTAGAAAATATCATCCCCAGAATCTTATCCTTTAACAGGGGGGAAGTTTCTCTTCTTAAATCCTCGGCTAAAGTTAAAAGACTTGCTATCTCCTCTTGATTAAAATCCTTTATAGAGAGAAAATCCCTACCTTTAAGAGATTCCATCAAATTACCTCCCCCTATACTCTAATAGACTTTTTGGTATCCACGGTTGTAAATTTGCCTCCATTCCTGCCATGATAGCCTCCAAGGTATCGGGGCTAGAAATAGTAGGGATACCATACTCTACCGCTTGTCTTCTTAAAATAAAATCTTCTTTTTTGCGATCGGGTGCGATCAGTAAATTAAATTCTCCTCTTTTTAACCTGGCAGAAGCTTTACTATAATCTTGGCAGACTTCTACCGAAACACCCTTTGATTGCAGTTTTTGAAGGAGTGGTGTCAGTTCACCGTTTTGAGTTGCCAACACTCTGGCTCCGTTTTTTAAGCTTAAATTGGCACTTAAAAGTGCCTTGTACATGGCTGTTTTCAAATCGGGACCAAGGCCTAGGACTTCACCTGTTGAGCGCATTTCGGGTCCAAGCAAAACCTCAACATTGCCGAGTTTTTCAAAACTAAAAACCGGTACTTTAACCGCATAATAAGGTTTATCAGGCAAAAGCCCCAAGCCAAAGGGATTATTGCGTAGCGACTCTCCGAGCATCGCCCGTATAGCCAGCTCAATTAAGGGGACTCCGGTAGCTTTAGTCATAATCGGCAGTGTCCTTGAGCCTCTAGGATTTATCTCCAATAGGTAGACTCTGTTTTTATATAGCACAAATTGGATATTGACAACACCTCTAATACCAATGGCACGACAGATGGAGGTAGTATAGCGAACAATAAGATCCTTTTCACTCTTTGTAAGACTAAAGGCCGGATATACTGCAATCGAATCCCCGGAATGGATCCCAGCTCTTTCGATATGCTCTAAAATACCCGGGATCATAACATTTGTTCCATCTGAGACCGCATCAACTTCGATTTCTTTGCCTGATAGATAGCGATCTACCAAAACTGGATGATCTTCTGAGATTTCTACCGCTAGCTGTAAGTAGTGGTAGAGATCTTCTTCGTTATAGACAATCTCCATCGCTCGGCCGCCTAAAACATAAGATGGCCTGACTATAAGGGGAAAACCCAGTTTGAGACCGATCCCCATGGCTTCTTGGAGTGAAATACAAGCTCCCCCTTCGGCTTGGGGAATGGCCAAGTGGGCTAAAATTGCCTGGCATTTCTCTCTGTCTTCAGCTAAATCAATAGCGCTTATGGCCGTGCCTAAAACCGGCAGCCCCTCTAGCGCAAGATGGCCGGCCAGATTAATTGCCGTCTGACCGCCAAACTGAACGATAATACCGTCGACTTTTTCTTTTTCGGCGACCGATAAAACATCTTCCTTAGTTAGAGGTTCAAAGTATAGTCTGTCGGCAGTATCAAAATCCGTAGAAACAGTCTCGGGATTGTTGTTTATAATCACAGCTTCCCAACCTAGTTTCTGCAAAGCCCAAACAGCTTGCACACTGCAGTAGTCAAATTCAATCCCCTGCCCTATTCTAATCGGTCCAGACCCAATCACTAAAGCTCTGGGCTTAGTTTTTATGGTTTCTAGCCCTTCTTTCTCTTTTGGCAGGTAAGTAGAAAAATAATAAGGACTGGTGGTTCTTTTGCCTGCTTGAGTTGACACAGCCATGTAGTGGGGTTTAATTCCCAAGGTGTTTCTCTTTTCTCTTAGCTCGCTTTCGCTAAGACCTAGTCTTTTTGCCAGCACCTGATCACTAAAGCCCAGTGCTTTTAATTCTCTTAGGTTATATATTTCAGGGTTTTTTTCAGCTAAAACAATCTTTTGTAAAGCCTTAATAAAAAAAGGTGTGATTGAGGTAAGCCTTGCAGCTTCGGCAACACTCATCCCCCCTGCCAGGGCCTTGGCCAGATAGAAAAATCGCTCATCACTGCCAATACTTAAATTATGGCCAACCATCTCCACCGAGTAATCGGGGCCAGATAGAAAACTTTGCCTGCCGATCTCCAAAGACCTAACCGCCTTGCCCAGTGCTTCCTCTAAGTTGGACCCGATGGCCATAATCTCTCCGGTAGCTTTCATTTGGGTGCCCAGCTTTCGATCCCCAGAGGCAAATTTATCAAAAGGCCAGCGGGGAAATTTAACCACTATATGATTTATTTGAGGCTTTTTGTCTGCCCAGCTTTGGCTGGTAACCGGATTTTTAATCTCTTTTAATGTATGCCCTAAGGCCAGATAGGCCGTTACTTTGGCAATGGGGTAGCCTGTTGCTTTAGAAGCCAAAGCCGAAGAGCGGCTGACACGGGGATTAACTTCAATAATATAGAACTCATCGGTTTGGGGATGAAATGCAAACTGAACATTGCAACCCCCTTGGATACCCAAGGCGGAAATAACTCTAAAAGCTGCCTCTTCCAGCATCTTTATCTGCGAGGAGGTTAGGGTCATTACGGGTGCAACCACAATGCTATCCCCCGTATGCACACCGATGGGATCTATATTTTCCATGCCACAGATAGTTAGGACTACTCCACTGCTATCCCGCATCACTTCAAATTCAATCTCTTTATAACCAAGAAGACTCTGCTCAAGTAAAACTTGGGAGATACGACTGTTTTTCAGACCCCTGGTACAGATCTCGACGAGTTCTTCCTTGTCTTTGGCCATACCGCCTCCGGTACCACCCAAGGTAAAAGCAGGGCGAACAATCAGGGGAAAACCTGCCTCAACGCTAAAACCAAGGGCTTCTTCAACAGTTGAGACAGTCTTGCTTAAAGGTACAGGAATATTTAATTTTAACATCAGTTCTTTAAATAACTGACGATTTTCTGCCTGCAAGATGGCTGTAAGAGGTGTGCCAAGAAGTTTTACTTTATATCTATCTAAAATCCCGGCTTTGGCGAGTTCGGCACTGAGATTGAGAGCCGTCTGGCCTCCCAGACTCGGTAAAAGCCCCTCAGGACTCTCTTTTTCAATTATAACCTCTAAGCTTTCCACGGTTAATGGTTCGAGGTAGACCTCTTTGGCCATCATGGGGTCGGTCATAATGGTAGCGGGATTGCTGTTTACTAAAATTACTTCGGCTCCGGCTTCTTTTAAGGCCAAACAGGCTTGAGTGCCGGCATAGTCAAATTCGGCAGCCTGCCCTATTACTATTGGTCCTGATCCTATTACAAGTACTTTCATAATTACTACCTCTTTTCTCCAAAACAGCTAAGAGATTTAGAAAACACCTCTACACCTGTTAAAATCTCCTGTTCGGTAATGTTTAATGGAGGAAGAAGCCGTATAACATTCTCCCCTGCCGTACCGATTACAAGTCCTAAGGTAAGGGCTTTTTTTACCACCTCTGCGGCAGGGATCTTTAATTCTATTCCCAGCATAAGACCTAGTCCCCGAACTTCACTAATTAAAGGATGGGGTTTAGTTAACAGCTCCTGCAGCAGGGCCGCTTTCTTTTTAACGGCTGTTAAAAACTCAGGCTGGCAAATGGTTTCAATGACAGCTAAGGCAGCGCTGGTTGTGAGAGGATTGCCGCCAAAGGTTGAAGCATGCTGCCCGGGGTTAAAAACCGCTGCTTGGTCTGTGGCTATAACCGCTCCAAGGGGAAGACCTCCTCCCAGACCTTTGGCCAAAGTTACCACATCCGGCAAAACACCATAGTTTTCATAGGCAAAAAACTCGCCTGTTCTACCAATCCCCGTCTGTACCTCGTCAAAGACTAAAAGAATATCTCTTTGTCGGCAGATCTCACGGGCTTTTTGCAGATAATCATTCCGTGCTGGTCTTACCCCGCCTTCTCCTTGCACACATTCTAAAAAAAGAGCTGCCGTATCGCCGGTCAAATCATTTTCCAAAGCCTGGAGATCGTTAAAGACAGTGTAGGTTATCTCTGGTACAAGAGGATAGAACTTCTTATGATATTTTTTTTGCCCGGTCAGGCTCAACCCCCCCAGAGTCCGCCCGTGAAAAGAGTTTAGAGCGGTGACAACCTTGCTTTTGTTTCTATCAAAGCCATAAAGTCTGGCCAGTTTCAAAGCTGCTTCATTGGCTTCGGTTCCGCTGTTGCAAAAAAAGACTTTCCCGGTTCCAAAGCCGGATTGCTCCACCAGGGCTTTGGCTAATTTTAACATGGGCTCTGTATAATAGAGGTTAGAGACATGCATCAGGGTCTTGGCTTGATTTATAATAGCCTCAACCACATTTTCCTGACAGTGTCCGAGATTGTTGACGGCAATCCCGGAAAAGAAGTCCAGATATTTTTTCCCCTCGTTATCATAAAGGTAAGAGCCTTCTCCTTTGACAAATAAAACAGGATGAGGGTTATAGGTAAGCATTAGATAGTTTAGGGCACAATTTTTTGCTTCATCAAGATTCATCTTAGTTCACCACCATTGTACCGATACCAGCATCGGTAAAGATCTCAAGGAGCATAGAGTGGGCTTGTCGGCCATCGATAATGTGGGTGCGGGCCACACCGCCTTCAAGAGCTTTAATACATGCTTCGACTTTAGGAATCATACCTGAGGCAATGACTCCGGTTTCAATCAAACGCCTGGCTCTTGAAGCCTGCAAAGCGGTAATAAGGGTCTCGGGTTTTTTGGGATCGGCAAAGATACCTTCAACATCGGTAAGCACAATCAGTTTTTCAGCCTTTAGAGAGGCTGCAACTTCTCCAGCTACCACATCGGCATTGATGTTGTAAGACTCACCGTCAAGGCCTACCCCAACGGGACTGATAACCGGGATATAACCGCTTTTAATCATACTTAAAATCGGCTCTGGATTGACTTTGTCAATCTCACCTACAAAACCAAGATCAACGCCTTCAATTAACTTTTTACGGCTAAGCAGGGTGTTGCCGTCTTTGCCGCTTAAGCCAATGGCTTTGCCGCCGTAGTGATTGATTAGTGTAATTAATTCTTGACCCACTTTGCCGATTAAAACCATCTGCACAATATCCATGGTCTCTTTATCGGTAATGCGCAGCCCATTATGGAACTCAGACTTAATCTTCAACTTCTCAAGCAGGGAATTAATTTCCGGGCCACCGCCATGGACAATTACCGGATTCATACCCACATACTTAAGCAAAATGAGATCGAGAATGACCGCCTTTTTAAGCTCTTTTGAGGCCATGGCATGACCACCGTATTTAACCACAATCGTTTTACCTGAAAGAGCCTTAATATAAGGCAAGGCTTCGATCAATAAATTAACCTTATCTATCTCCAACGACATTTTTATCCCTCCTCTTAACTGCGGTAGCTGCCATTGATTTTTACATAGTCATAGCTGAGATCAGTGGTTTGAAAAGAATACTCGCCAGAACCTAAATTAAGATCTACGGTGATACCAATCTCTCTTTTTTGCATCACAGGGAGTAGATCAGTGTCTTCTACAGCCGTTTTTTGGCCGTTTTTAACAATCAGAAAATCATCTAAATAAAGAGAGATTCTATCAGGATCAACCTTGCAGCCTGAATAACCTACTGCGCACAAGATCCGTCCCCAGTTGGCATCTTCGCCAAAAAAAGCGGTCTTTACCAGCGGTGAATGAGCTATGGCTTTAGCCGCAAGTTTAGCATCAGGTATATCTTGGGCGTTTTTAACCGTGATTTTTAAAAGCTTCGTTGCTCCTTCACCATCTAAAACAATAGCCTTGGCCAAAAAACCGGTTACCGTTTGCAGTCCTTGTTGAAAAATCTGTAAATACTTATTGTCCGGTCTTGGTAATAGTTGCGAAGCCAAAAGCAAACACATATCATTGGTTGAGGTATCGCCATCTACAGAAATGGCATTAAAACTATGCTCTACCGCCTCTTTTAAACAGCTTTGCAGGGTTTTTGTCTCTAGCGGCCAATCGGTAGTAAGAAAACAAAGCATAGTGGCCATATTAGGGTGAATCATACCTGAGCCTTTGGCCATACCGGAGATGGTATAAGTAGTCCCTTCTATATTGCATTGAGCGGCAATCTCCTTAGGATAGGTATCAGTTGTCATAATGGCTGTAGCTGCATCCTTGGCACCGTCTTTAGAGAGTTTTTTAACTGCTTCCACGATGCCCTTTTTCATCAGATCCATATCCAGCTGTAAACCAATCACACCTGTTGAGGCCACCGCCACCTCATTAGGTTTAATGCCTAATTGCTCGGCTACAATTTTGGTAGTTAATAGGGCATTAAAAGTACCTTTTTCCCCGGTACAGGCATTGGCATTGCCGGAGTTTATTACTATGGCTTTAATGGTTTTTTGCGCGATATTTTTCTTGGTCAGCTTAACGGGACTAGCGGCAAATGCATTTTGGGTATAGACACCTGCCGCAGTGGCCTCTTTACAGGTAATTAAGGCTAAATCGAGTTTTTTCTTTTTAAAACCCGCGTGTACTCCCGAAGCTAAAAAACCTTGTGGTTTGGTAATACCACCTGTTGTAATCTGCCACATTGTCATTCCTCCTACGGATAAATAGGTAAAGACTCCAAAGATGTCTTTTCCGGTAAATCAAATAAGATATTCATATTTTGTATCGCTTGTCCCGAAGCACCTTTAATGAGGTTATCCAAGGCACTTACAATAATCAGCTTATCTGCATGGCTATCTTCATAAAGTTGCAGATCGACAAAATTCGAAGCTAGCACATTTTTAGTCTCAACGGTTTCATGTGCTTTCCTCACACGGACAAAATATTCGTCTTTATAGAACTCTTGGTACAGCTCTCTGACTTGTTGAAGATTGTCGGTCTTTTCTACATAGATGGTAGAAACGATACCGCGAATAGCCGGTACTAAATGGGGTACAAAAACCACCTTTTGATCTGGGCCGGAAAGTTTTCTTAAAACTGACTCTATCTCCGGAGTATGTCTATGGTTGCCTACTCTATATGGCCCGAAGTTTTCATGGCGATGGGCAAAATGCTGTGCTTCAGTAGGGTTTTTTCCGGCTCCTGAGGTGCCCGATAGCGAGGAAACAACGATTTCGCCACTGTAACCGGCTTTGATTAGTGGAGCAAGACCTAAAATGATACTGGTTGGAAAACAACCAGGATTGCCGATGAGACGGCTTTTTTTAATCTCACTGCGAAAAAGCTCCGGCAGACCATAACAGGCTTCCCTTAAAAGCTCTGGGGCCTTATGGTTTATGCCATAGGTTTTTTCGTAAATTGTGTGCTCACTAAAACGGAAATCTGCTCCCAGATCTATTATCTTACCGTTAAAGCGCAGAGCATAATCGGCAGCCGCTCCGGCTGGGACCGCCAGAAAAAGGAGATCAAGATCTGAAAACTCATCTTCTTCCGGATCTTGGAAAATTAACCCCGAACCGGAAAAAGCTGGAAAAACAGTGCCTAAACTTTTACCTGCAAAGCTTCTTGAATAGATTTTTTCTACCTTGACTTGGGGATGGTTGTTTAGGAGTCTGATTAATTCGGCTCCGGTGTAACCGGAAGCTCCGACAATACCTATTTTGTACAATGCCCCCACCTCTTTGGAAGTTTTGCCTTATTATACAACGTGTCTGTATATTATTGCAAGTACTTTCTTATATTTATTCTTATAAGCTTGTCTTTTTCTAGGTTCTTAGCTCACCATACTCATTCCATGCTATTTATCTATTCGATTTTGATGTTTCTTTATTACTTATGCACACCATTGCGTATATTTATGTCTGCTGTTCGTATTAGCAGTGAAAACTCTGTCTGCTTCCAAATGAGGTAATTAACTGACTTAATCTACTTCTCACCCTGGAGATAATTTGATTTTAGGTATATTGTAGTTAAAGTTGGTAATTCCCAAAACCTTTTTGCTTTAGGTGAAGCTTTAGGCAAACTAATCTATCTGCTCGATTGTCTTGAAGATTGGCTGAAAGATTTACGGCTTGGCCGTTTTAACAGTTTAACTGCTGCCGACTTTTGAATAACTTTGCTCTTGAAAATTAAATATGTAATCGGAAGACTTTTTTATATCATGGGAACCTCACTTAATGAGCTAAAGCTAAAACGATGGTCTGATTTGGGAAAACATTTTTTGTCTTGCTTTACCAATAAGATGGCACAACAACTAAGCCTCTTTTTATCACAGGCAAACCCACCTTAAGCCCGGAATTTAAGCACAAAGCACTCTTTTAACAGAGTGCTTTGTGCTTAAAAGGATGATCTTCTTTTTTGAATAAGTTATTGGTAAAAACAATTGAAATGGGGGATCTTTAATGAAAAGAAATCTGCTTGTTTTTTGCTTGCTTATTAGCTTAACTTTAGCCATACAGGCTAAGAATATTAATGTCTGGATGGTAGGCACAAGTAACGAGAAACTACAGCTAATTAATCAGATCATCAGTGAGAGTTTTACGCCACAAACAGGAATAAAACCGATTATTACAGCTCTGCCTTGGGCTGAATCGGAGG
This sequence comes from Bacillota bacterium, assembly GCA_036721855.1. GTDB lineage: Bacteria > Bacillota > DTU065 > DTU065 > DTU065 > JAHDNZ01. The sequence continues at coordinate 29,639 of DAIMKF010000016.1, forward strand.
TGCGTTTTCAGCTGGCTGCAGCTAGTGGCGATGCTCCCGATGCGGCTCTTATGAGCGGTCTTTTAGCTGCTGAGTTAGGAGTAAGGGGTGCCATGGTCGATCTTATGAATGAATTTGGCAACGACTTTCTTGAGCACACTAAAAACCATTTTCCCGGTGTCTTTAACACCTATGAATTTATGGGTGCAATGTTTGGTGTTCCCTTTCAAATGGATATGGGAATGATGGTCTATCGGCTAGATCTTTTAGCCGAGTTAGGCCTTAAAGTTCCAGATACCTGGCAGGAAGTACGACAAATATTACCAAAACTCCAAGCCAAGCAGATGAATTTTGCCTTAATTGCCGGTATCGGTGATGGTGCGTTTAGAGACTTCTCGGCCTTTTTATGGCAAAACGGTGGTGCTTTTTATAGTAAAGACAGGACCAAGTCAGCCTGGGACAGTCAAGAATCTATTCGAGGTTTTATCGCCTATACTGACTTTTATACCAAAGGTAATATCCTTAAAGAACCCATGCATCTTGAAGGTTTTAGAAGAGGCGAATTACCTCTTTGCTGTATTCCTTACTGGGTTTATGCCAACATGTCATTGAGCCTGCCGGAACTTCTAGGTAAATGGGATCTTAGTTTAATTCCCGGTACTTTCAACAATAATTCCCTAGACCGTACCTCCTGGGCCGCCGGTACACCTATGGCCATTTTTAAAAGCAGCCAAAATAAAAAAGAAGCTTGGGAATTTGTTAAATTTATCACCTCGCCTGATTTTCAAGCGAAATATGCTGCCCTGATAATGTCTAAAATACCAGGGAGTATTCATATACCAACTGCTCAAAAAGCCTATAGTGGATTAAATTTACCGGAAAATCATAAGCAGGTTTTGCTGGGGGTTGTTAAAACTGCCAAAGCTCCTCCTTTTGCCATTGCCTCTGAAGCCATTGTCCTGCGCCATATTGAGTTTGCCATCAATAAAGTTGTTCTACAAAAAGAAGACCCCAAAAAAGCCATCTTGGAAGCAGCCAAAAACATGAACTCGGATCTAAAAACTAAATACGCCGAATACAACCGTTTTATTAAAAAGTATCAAAAATAGGTAGCCTACCGTACCTTTTAATAATCTTTAAACCACGCCGATAGACGATATTATTTATTAAATTAAGCATATAGCCATTAAAGTTCCCCACCAGGGTATGAAAAAATAGCGAGAATTGTAAGCTGTTTGCAGAAAGTCCCCTTCCTTATTCCCAAGCGCAAATAAAAATGCCCTTATACCAAATAGTGCCAGATGGCTAGCTTTTCAACCAGTTCAAGTCCTTCAAAACCCATGCTTTTTCCTATAAAAAAGCAGCTCAAAGCCAGTCCTTGCAAAGACTATCAAAGCTATAAGCTTATTTCTCAAGTTATATTGTTGATACAAAAAAGGTGTTACACCTCCTGGGGGGAATTAGCATAAAGATTGTAAAAGGTAGCTCTTGTAAATCCCAAAAAAGAGCCACACAGATGACAAATGCCAAGGAAAAACAGTTGAAAAACAGATAGCCGTGCCGGAAAGATTTGATGGCCATTAGCCCTAGAATAAGATTACGTAGATAGGCTCCGGCTCCGGGAAACAAATAGCCCCAAAATAAAGTGCTAAACTTAATGCCAGAAGTACTCGACTCGGTTAATGCTTCGTTAGTGTCGTTGCAGAGCAAAGATCTCCTTTAACCTTCTTTATTAATCACTTTTGTCATAATAACTTCTTTAACTTTTGGCAAGAAGCAAGGAAATTATCATTTCTTCTCTCCATATAGTAAACCTCTATGTATCTTAATAGTTATAATTAAAAGACCTGCATGGCAGGTCTTTTGGGGTAAGCTTGTTTCAGGGACATCATTAAAAGCTATAACTAAGCCCGCCTATTAAGCGATAGTCTGAAGCAGTATCTTTTTTCGCCAACATATTGGCGCCAAAATTTAACCAAACCTTGGGAAATAACTGCCATTCCAATCCGCTAGAGGTACTAATAAATCTGTTGGTATAATTAAAATCCGCATCTGATTCTAAGTAATGGGCCGCTCCCAAACCAAGATAAAACTGAAAACTTTTTTTAAGGGGAACAAACAAAGCTCCTTCCAAAGTAACAAGCCCCAAACTACTACTGGGAATGTTGGAACCTGCTTTTTTGCTATCAAAGTGCCAAAGCCCGCGAAGACCAAAGTGTTTAGCTAGATTTACACTGGCTGAAAAACCATAGCCAAACGGCAATCCTACTTTTGTCTCCGAGATGAATTTACTGACACTAAAACCGAAACGAAGCTCTAAAGCTCCAGAAGAAAAAGCTAGAGCAAAGACCAGGGCTAAAACTAAAAACATCTTTTTCACCAGAGCATCCACTTCCTTTTTTATTTTCTCAATTGTCAACTCCAATCTTCCCTTAATCTAAAAAGATATAATTATGCTGCAGTTTGCTTAAAACTTGACCTAGCTTATCCAGATCAGGCAGACAATAACTATCAAGACCTAATATAAGCAGCCTCCATATTCTTTTGTCCTGAGGCCAGTCTGTAAGAAAAAGTGTTTTTGCTTTACTTACATTTTTTATAAGTGAGAACTCCTGCAAAATATCATCTGCCACCTCTGGCGTAAAAATAATCACCTCTTCCTGTTGACCTAAAAACTTTTTGGCACCGTCCCAACTACCAACAGTAGTTACCGCATGCAAGCATTTCTCACGTAAATATCTTAAAAGCACTCCCCTTCTTTTATGAGGTGCTACTAAGAGAACTCTCATTGTCTGCCCTCCAGATGATATATATCTCATCTTCGTTAAAGATAATATTACCTCCGATACCTGAAACTAATTTAACTAGCCTTGGCTCAAGCTCCTTTTTAGTAATCGGCCTAAGTACATAAAAAAGCCCCTCCTGACCTTCTTCCAAAGTGATCTCTAACCTCTTGTTTCCTTCCAAAAAAGAACTTGTGATTTCATTTAAAACATATTTCTCTGCTACTTTTAAATCCATTTTCTTTAACTTCAAATGAAGTATAGCTTTTTTTTCTAAGGCGGTTTTAGTTAATATTTCGCTTAGAGTCTCCTGAAAAAATTGCTCCGGCCAATAGTAAGGGATGGTCTTTTGTAGGTTGTTCAGGTTTGTTTCCAAGTCATTTAGGGTTGAAATCCCGGCAATCACACTTGGTTCCAGTATTACTTTCAATTCAAAAATTAGTAAGGCCAGTTTAGCTGTAACTGCTTTTAGTTCTATACCAAGCTTTTCATAACTTTCTTTGTCCAGAACTTCTAAAGCTTCATTTTTATTGACAAGCAATGCCTTTAGACGCAAATTTTCTTTTTTGAGTCTCAGGTTTTCTTCATAATCAAGACGAATAATATTATTTTTCTCCGGTAAAACCTGAGGTTCTTTTCTTTCTTCACGACTAAAAGCCACAAACAATCCTAAACTAATGTAAGGCCATAGGTTAAATTGCCAGCCATGCATAAATCCATTTACCAAAAATAACCCGCCAGACAAAACCCACAAAGTTAAGCCTACAAAATTATTATTGATAATTGCTAATAGGCTAAGTACGGCAAGAGCTAGAGCTTCATTATGTCCACTTTGATAAAGTGAAATAAAAAGAGGTATAGCCAAAGGTATAGTTAATAGCTGCCAAATATCCTGTAAAAAAACAGCCATAGCAAATAAAACACCTGTTGCCAGCCAGAGTGAAAAAGATATCTCTCCCATAGTTTTGGCCTGTAAGAAAGCCAAACCTAAAAGACTTAAGGTGGTAACAAATCTAACCAGCCTACTCATGGGATCACCTCAATTGGGGAAGTTGGGATTTTATAAGCCAGATTACAAATATGGGACTTATCCTAATCATACATATGTCTAAATAAGCATTATTAAGCCTAATATTAAAAAAAAGGCGGAGTGTGCGGTGCGCTCCACCTTTAATGCTTAAAACTAATTGTTTAATAAACATCAAACTGATTTATTAATTCCAAATTTGAGGCTAGCTTTCATTTGCCCTCCGGGTAGACCGGTAAGATATTCCGCCAAACGTCTCAAAATATCTGCCTGTTCTACCCCTAAACACTTGATGGATGTTTCAAAAGCCACAAGCAGCAGATAAGCCTAATGTAGATAGTTTAGCTTCATTTATAAATTCCAGGTAAAACCTGCTGTGTTAATTAAATTTTCCCTTAAAATGCCTTTCTTATTAAAACCCTCCCTTTTTACCACGTCTCTTATTAGTGCTATATAACAATAAAAACATTTCCTGCTCTTCCCAACTGTTTTTAATAAAAAGCGCTCAGCTTATTAAGCTAAGAGCGCTCGATCGTCAAGAAATTTTTCTTTTTTTACCTTGCTAAACGCTTCTAAAAGGCTCTCGACACTAGTTTGAGCTCTTTCTCTACCTTTGAGATCCAAAACTATCTCTCCATCATGCATCATTATAGTGCGATTGCCAACCTCTAAAGCTTGTTGAAGATTGTGAGTTACCATTAAAACCGTCAGTTCGTTTTCGGCTACAATGCTGTTGGTAAGGGTGATAATTCTTGCTGCAGTCTTTGGATCCAGGGCTGCCGTATGCTCATCTAAAAGCAAAAGTTTGGGCGTAGTCAAGGTCGCCATCATTAAAGTTAAAGCCTGTCTTTGACCTCCGGATAAAAGTCTTACTTGATCTTTTAAACGCTCATCTAAATCCAAATCAAGCTCTTTTAAGATATGACGAAATTCTGTTCTTTTGCCTTTGACGCCTAAGCGAAAACCACGCTTTTCGCCTCTTTTCATGGCCATTGCCAGATTTTCTTCAATGGTCATAGCTCCAGCGGTGCCCATCATAGGATTTTGAAAAACACGCCCTATAAACTTAGCTCTTTGATGTTCAGGGTAGGTTGAAATATCTGTTTCGTTTATTTTAATACTACCGCAGTCAGCAGGATAGACACCTGCTATTAAATTTAACAGAGTGGATTTCCCTGCACCATTGGAACCTACAATAGTGATAAAATCACCTTTTTGAGCTTTTAAGTCTAAATCCTTGATGGCTCTTTTGAAAGTACCTCCACCGAGTTCAAAAGTCTTATTTAAGTTTTCAATCACTAACATGTTTTTCACTTCCAATCAAAGCGGCCGCACTGCGGGCTATTATAGCCGGGTTAGTTTTGGCTGCTTTTTGGACTTCAGTACTTTTTTTGAAAAGGACAAGCTCTTTTAATTTAGGTGCCGATAGGGCAATAACAACTAAGATAGCTGTTACAAGACGCAAATCGGTAGCTGCAAAACCAGCTCTTAGTGCTATCGCAATTGTAAATCGATAAAGGACTGAACCTAAAATAGCCGATAGTGTCGCTCTAATAATGGTCTTGGGTTTTATTATAGCTTCGCCAAGGATTACCGAGGCGAGCCCTGCTACCACAGTACCTATACCCATACCCACATCGGCAAATGCCTGGTACTGAGCTATCATACTTCCGGCCATACCGACTAATCCATTCGATAAAGCCAGCCCAACTATCTTATAACGATCAGTGTCAACACCCAAAGCTCTAATCATATTTTCGTTATCACCACAAGCTCTAAGTCCAAGACCGATTTCAGTATGCAAAAAATAATCAAGGATGATTTTAATAATAAGTACAGTAGTGGCAAATAAAACAATTGCACCCCAGTTAAACCCCAAGTTATCTTGAAACATAGTTACCAGTGTAGTCTTTCGAAGTAAAGGTAAATTGGAACGTCCACCCATCACTCTTAGATTAACTGAATAAAGACCAGTCATAGTTAATATACCAGCTAAAAGACCGGATATCTTTAATTTTGTATTGAGAAACCCTGTAACTGTACCGGCTAATGCTCCTCCCAAAAAACCACCTACAGTTGCTAAAAAGGGATGAATCCCTTTAGTTATTAAAGTTGCCGCAATAGCTGCACCTAAAGGAAAACTCCCATCGACAGTTAAATCAGGGTAGTCGAGAATTCGATAGGTAAGATAAACTCCCAAAACCAAGATCGCATATGCTAATCCCTGCTCCAGAGGGGTTGCCCAAATGCCTAACATAGTATCGCAGACTGCCAACTAGCAGCTGCTCACCTCCAATTCAAAGTGTATCTTAAGTAAAATAAGTGCTTTTTTAGCTTCATCTTGTCGCTTCACGCGGGATAAACCCGCGTGTTTATTCTACAATTAAAGCATCTTTTAGAAGCTCTTGGGGAATCGATACACCCATCCTTTTTGCTGCTGACTGATTAATGACAAGCGAAATCCCTTTTTGAAATTCTATGGGGGTTTGCTCCGGTTTTGCCCCCTGTAAGATGCGAACTGCCATGGCTCCTGTTTGACAGCCTAATTGATAATAATCTAAACCGACGGTAGCTAAAGCACCTCTTATAACCGATTCACTTTCGCCTGCTATAAGGGGTATTTTGCTCCTCTCACAAAAAGCAATAACAGACTCCAAAGCGGCAACAACCGTATTATCGGTCGGTACATATACTGCATCTACCCTACCTTGTAGAGACTGAGCAGCTTGATAGACACCGCTTGTTTCGGTTACGGTAACTAATACCAGTTTTAACCCCATGGCAGTAGCTGCTTTTTGGGCTAGTTCTACTTGTACCACAGAATTAGCTTCACCGGCATTATAAATAATGCCTACTCTGTTTGCTTTGGGTTGAAAGAGTTTAATCAACTCGAGCTGTTTATCAACCGGATTCATATCTGATGTCCCGGTAACATTAGTACCCGGATGATCAAAATCTTTAATTAACCCTGCAACCTTTGGATCTGTAACCGCAGTAATTAAAATTGGTATTGTTGATGTAGCTTTGGCTGCAGCCTGGGCCGAAGGAGTGGCTATAGCCAGAATTAGGTCGACCTTATCTGCAGCTAATTTGCCGGCAATGGTCTGTAAAGTGCTCATATCCCCTTGAGCATTTTGGTAGCTATATTTAGCATCTATTTTTTGAGCTTTCAATTCATCCATAAAACCATTTCTGGCAGCATCCAAAGCCGGATGCTCAATGATTTGAATAATACCAATGTTTACAGCTACACAAAAATAAGCCAGTATAAGAAAGAGAGAAATCACCCATTGAAGCTTCTTCATCAAAGTACCTCCTTAAATACCTTTCCAATTATAACGCTCTTTATAAACCTTCATGACCAGAGATGTGTCACTATTTGCTATCCCAGGAATTAGACGTACTTTATGGGTTAAAATGTCAAATAGTTGCTCATTTGAACCCACAACAATCTCCACTATCAAATCATAAGTACCGGCACATACGCCTATATAGCGTACTTCTTCAAGATCAGCTAGTTTGGCGACAATGTTATTTACCGGTTCACCTTCAGTATGGATGCCTACTACTGCAATTGTACTTTGGGCAACCATTTTCGGATCCACTATACCGACTATGCGCATAATTCCTTCGTCAATTAAACGAGCGACTCTTTTACGTATAGTTCCTTCGGCGACTCCTAAAGATTCGGCAATAGTTGTATATGGAGTACGACCATCTTCCTGCAGAATTGCTACTATTTTCCTATCCAGTTCATCTATGGCTGCTCACCTGCCTTCTTACGATAACCATTTTACCACAGACTATTCATTGCGTAAAGCGTATCTTTTTACTTTTCGTTTTGCGTTTTCCCCACTTTCTTGTTTAATAAGCTTCTGGTGTGATTTCCCTCAAGATTAGTTCTGCTTTCCTATTATAATATCCTTCAATTTTCGCAATAATAAACTGGATTATTTACGAATACAGACGATTTTGGCACGAGATTTTTTCCTTTTGCTAAAAAAAGATGCCTGGTTGGCATTTTAGCACCGGGCACCTTTTTTATTCATCTTAATTGCGACTGTCTTTGATTAGATATGAATTGAATTTAAGTGGTTTACTCCAATCAAACTCCTCACTTCCTCCAAGTACTTCAACAGCTACTTCCTCAATCCCAGGAAGCATGGTTAATGTGTTAACAATTGAATAGACTGCTAGTTCTTCCAAGTGCCCTGTTAGGTTAAGAGCACTTAAATCTACGCTGACATAAGCCCTGGTTTTTGTTATCCCTAAAAAACTAAGCGAGGCCGGACCTTCTAAGAGCTCCCTTAGCGAGTTTTGGTTTTGGGGTTTAGCTTGCAGCTCTTTTAAGACATCACTCGGTTTTGGTGAAGTAATTGTGCGTTTTTCGTAGTCAAGTAAACCATTGTTTTCCAGTGAAGCATAAAACAAAAGGACCTCTTTTTCTTGTAGTGAAGGTCGCACAAAAACCTCGGGTTGTAGTGGTTTGGCACTAACAGATGCCGCACCTTTGGATTTGAAATAGTCTACAATTCCTTTGGCAATTGCTTGAGCCACCTTTTCCTGATAATTTTCATTCTGTAGTAGGGCTGCTTCTTTAGGATTGGATAAAAAACCAACTTCAACCATGGCACTTGGAACTGTACTCTCTCTTAATATACGAAAATCTCCCGGTTTAGCTTTACGATTATTCGGTCCTAGAGAAATTACTAAACTATTTTGAATCGCTTCGGCCAACAATCTACTCCTGCCACATTCCGGTGAATAAAAGGTTTGAGCACCCGACCATCTGCTTTCTGGAAAACTATTGGCATGGATTGATATTAATAGATCAGCTTTATGTGTTTTGGCAAGCTGTGCTCTTCTGTTAAGATCTTCTCTTTTTCTTCTTATAAGTGGACCTTTAATATCTTTGGCCAAATCAGTATCAGATTCTCTAGTTAAAACAGTATAAATGGCCAAACTGTTCAACTTCTTAGCCAGCTTTTTGGAAATCTCTAAAACTATATCTTTTTCTTTTGCTCCGTTTTTACTTGAACAGCCCGGATCAATACCTCCATGGCCTGGATCAATTATGATAATCTTACCGGAGACTTGATTAGCCGGTATGGTATCAAGTGGAATACTTGGGCTTAAGTACCTTAGAGCAATGATAAAAAGTGCTATCCCTAAGCGTAATGTTTTTCTGCGCATTTTAACCCCTCCGCCAATTAATATGCGTATGGGGGTTTTATCTAGGACTATAGAGTTATTTTTCTGGAAAAAAGAACTCTATAGCCACCTGAGCGTGAAAGAACATCAACATTATTAAATACTGTAGCCATCTTTTTAGTTAAACTTTCAGCCCCTTGTTTTTTTTGCACCACTAAACATAAACCTCCGCCTTGGATAAGGTAGTCAGGTGCTTTTTCTACCAGTTCATAAACAATAGCTTTGCCCGCCCGAAAAGGTGGGTTGGACACAATAAGATCAAAACTTCCCTTGACAGCATTAAAACCTTGGCTTTGGTAAGCGTAAGCATTTTTAATACCATTGAGATTAATATTTTGCCAAGCTAAATTGATTGCTCTTTCATTAATATCGATCATCTCTACCTGCCCTTTTTTGGCTAGGTTAGCCGCCACCAAACCAATAATGCCATAACCTGTACCCCAATCTAAAATTCTATCCGTAGCCCTTATTGGCATTGTCTCAATAAGCAATTTGCTTCCTTTATCCAATCTACTTTTAGAAAAGACTCCCCTGTCACTGAGTAACTGGTAGACTTTACCTAAAACCTCTATCTCTATTAACTTTGGTTTACTCTTGCTAGTTGGTTCTTTAGAATAATAATGTTCACTCATAATTTATGTCTAAGTCAGGATATAATCCTTAACCTAAACCAATTCACTCCTTTATAAAAACTACCCTCACCAAATGGGCAATGCTACCAAGATCATTGAGTTATAAGTCTACTAATATTTTAACCAACAAATCTAAAGACTCTTAGATAAGCATTAAAAGGGATATCAGCACTTATTTATTTCACGTTCATCAAGATAGTTCCAGATCAAAATCAAACTCTCTAAATCTCTGGCGTTGTGGCTAATGACTTCATCTAAAAGCTTAGGTTCTTGCGCCAGGAGAAATTTTTGGTAAATTAAAGGAATTTCACCAGAGGCAGGATCAAGATGTCTTTCATATTTTAAAATTATTTTTTCAATAGTTTTTAGGCGACAATCAGGTACTTCTTTGCCCAGTATTTTTCTTACTACCGGTAAAAGATCCAGGTTGAGTGGCTTTGGAAAAGGGAGTCCCCATCTTGAAGCTCTTTTTTTTAAGACAGGCAGATCAAAAGAACCGCCGTTATAAGTTATAACCGCTTCCGCCCTCTCTAGTTCTATGCTTACAGCTTTTAACATAGCTGCTTCTTCTGCTGGATGCCTAGCTAAAAACAGTTTAATCTGAGGTAGGGGTGTAAGAGTTATAACCCCTACCAAAAAGATAGGCATAGCAAACCCAAACCCTGCGGTTTCAATATCTAAGACTGTAATTCTCTCTCTTGGTAGAGCAGCTAAAACCATAAAGCGAGGAAAACGTCTATAAATAAGCGGCCAATTTTTCGCTTCTAAACCTGCCAAAACAAGCTTGCCATCTTCACAAAAAGGAGTGTTTGCCAGTTCTGCAAGTGAGCTGATCCCTTTTTTGTGCAAAGCTTTTTCGCGAACTAAGCCAATACCGTTGACAGCCTGGAGATGAAAATAAAAATCTTGAAAACTATGTTGTTTAGGTATCAAAACACCGGCTTGATATGTGAAAACCCAAAAAGTTCCCCAGTCGTTAGAACATTCTTCCCCTTCGGAAAATACAGCCAGATTATTATCGAGCATCTAAATCACCACGATTTTTCATTTCTGCTTTTGTCATCCTACTCCTGCACCTTAAATCTTGACAATTTCTAAAGATCTTCATCAAACCTCCTTAAAAACAACTTAGTACAATCAAGTAAAAGAAAGATAGCTACTCTTTCTTAATCAAAGGAGGTTTTTATTAATGAAAAAGTTCTGGTTTGCCGCTGTTTTAATGCTTTTTGTTTTAGCAGGGACCGCATTTGCCCGCTTTGGTCTTTCTAAAACCACTGAAGCTGCTTTTAAGCGCCCCCTAGATTATCTCGCAGAAAAAGGGATTTCTTTGGAGGAATACTACTCCTTCAGACAATCCGGTAAAACTTTCGCAGAATTTTTACAGGAAAAAAACATCAAGGAAACAGACTTAAAAGCTGAAATCCTTAGAGACAGAAAGGCTGAGCTGGATCAATTAGTTAAAGATGACCAAATGACTGCTCGTGAAAGAGATGCCCGCCTGATAATAATGGAAGAGAATCTTGGTCGCAACTGGAACAAGACTGAATTTGGAGGTCAATGTCTTGGTTGTGGGACAAGTGGAATTAAAAGAATGAGTAGAAATGGACAAGGTAGAAAGTTCTAGATAAAAACTGAAGCGGTAGAAAACCATGTTTTTCTACCGCTCTTATCTAAGTATCTCAAAGAAAAAATTCAGCCGTATTCTGATTATCCTTTAGGAAAAATATCTAGTCTAAAGGATATACTTAAATCGAAAAGAATGAGCTCTAAGCATTCCTGTAAGGAATGAAATGAACTTTGAAAATTGAAAAACCTCCTGTTA
>DAIMKF010000017.1:0-40130 GCA_036721855.1 Bacillota bacterium
AATATGTTCCTAGAAAAATATGGGAATGCGTTTACACAAGATTCTTGACACTACCGAAAGTGGTTTTTATGGAGGTAAAGCTATGGATACATTTATTGCTCGTCAAGCCATATATGATCGTAATGGTATAATATATGGCTATGAACTGCTTTACCGCTCTTTTTTTTCGGATTACTACACTGAAAAGAATCCGGACAAAGCTACCTGTCTATTACTAATTAATTCCTACCTTTCCTTAGGTTTCGAAAATTTAACCAATGGTAAGCTAGCTTTTATTAATTTTACTCCAAATATTATTAAAAGCGGCATTATCGAACACCTCCCTCCGGAGTTAATCGTCATAGAAATACTAGAAAATTCGAAGCTGGACAACGAATTTGTGTCGATATGTAAAAGATTGAAAAAGAAAGGCTACCGTTTTGCGCTAGATGATTTTATCTATAACCCCCAAGAAAACTCTCTTCTTGATATAGCTGACATTATTAAAATTGACTGTCTTAACTTTCCACTGCCGAATTTGGATAAGTTCTACAGCCAATTAAAAGAACCAAAACCTCTTTTAGTAGCGGAAAAAATTGAAAGTAAAGCTCTTTTTCAAGAAGTTTATGCCCAACCATATTCTCTTTTTCAAGGCTTTTATTTAAGTCGGCCGGTTATTCTAACAAGTTTTGATCTTAAACCGGATAAAGCAGTTTTAGTGGCTTTTGAAAAGATTTTAGAGCAGGAGCAATATGAAGTAGATACACTTGAAGCTATTGCCAAAAAAGATATCGCTTTAACTCTTAAAATACTTAAGCTTTTTGAATCTAAAGCTCTTTCTCAAAAAAGTGCTCCCAGTATTAAAGAGGCTTTAAGCGAGATAAGTCACGCCGAAGCTAAATGTTGGTTCAATCTTTGCATGAGTGATCGAGAGTCAGATAACCATTCTCTTCGACTTCAAAAAAGGTCTGTTGTTAGGGGTAGATTTACTGAGTCTTTAGGCTCAGAAGCAAAGCTGGCTTTTTCTGTTAACGAACTATATTTTTTAGGTCTTTTTTCGTTGTTGGATAACTTACTTAATACTTCATTCAATCAAATAATTAACCGGCTGCCTATATCGGCAGCAATCAAAAAAGCCTATCTTAGAGAACCTTCTCCACTACTTGATCTTTTAATACTTGTAGAAAACTACGAAGCGGAAAAATGGGAAAATGTCCTTAAACAATGTAATTTATTGGCTATAAACCCTACGAAAGTTGCTGAGTTTTATTTAGAAGCCCAAAAATGGCAAAACAACCTAGAGGTGACCTTCTCATAATTTTCTTTTATTTATTAGCTAACTTTTATCTCATTAACCTAAAAGAAGGGGCTGTTGCACAATTAACTGATTAGTTAGTTGCGCGGTAGCCTTTTTTTGTGTATACAACAGAAAAACGAGCTCAGAAGAGTTTATTTGTGGTATAATATAATTACGAAAACTAATATATTATATACAATGAATTATCGCACGTTGGAGTCAAGTAATCAACTGGTTTTACCATATAATTCAAAAGTTCTTATTCCTGAAGACGACTGTCAATGGCCACTTGGAAAGTAGCATTTTTGGACATTAATTTTCAACATTCACATAGATAGAAAGAGAGATGATGAGGGGGCTAAACGGAGAAAACAAGTTACATGCCAAGATACAAAAAGGGCGAATAAAAACTCCTTTGCACCCCATAAAACAAACTGCTTAGGATTAAATTTTTTTAAAAACCCTAAGGGGTTTTTTTGTCATACCCAAAAATGGCTAAAAACGACTTGGTGATAAAAACGAACTCCTTTTGAACATTCGAAAATCAAAAATTTGGAGTTTCTAACAAAAAAAGGAGCCGTTGCTCCCTACTTTTTTAGTGGTTTTGCAACGGCCCCTTTTTTTTATTCAACTGTATACTCGTAAACTTCACTTTCTTTAGAGAGGTTGCCAGCAAAATCATAGGCTCTAACCGTATAACGATATGTCCTACCTTTCACAAGTCGCGCAGTCTCTTTGTAAGCTTTTATCATACCGCTTTGAGCACCAATTCTTACGACCTGGGTTTTGCCTACTTTTCTTCCTTCACGATAAACAATATATCCGGCTATACCTAAATTATCTTCTCCTTCTTGCCACATCAAATAGTTAGAACCATCAGGCATATTAAACATTTGTAAGCTAGAAGGAGCTTCGGGCTCTTTTTTTTCTATTTTTCCTGTCTTGACATATTCCAGATAGGTATCATGGAAACCACTTGCAGTTACATTAGGACTATAATAATGAGAATAGGCAAAAGTAATAATGTTATCAACATAAGGTGCTACACCTTCCATCTGCTGAATAAACTTACCAATTGATACAGAAGTCCAATCTGTTTGATCAAACACCTCAGTATCGGACCAAAAAAGCAAACCGGGTTTAGTATCTACTGCCGTACGTAATTCTTTAAACCAGTCGACAAAATTGTCCAGGTTTAAACCTCCAGCTCCAACACAATCCATTGGTGCAAATATATCTCCCGGACGGAAATGTACCTGTTCAAACAGGCGTATCCAAAAATCCCTATAAGCTTCTTTGGTACCCAACCTATAGTTCATAAAAGGGCAGAACATAAAAAACAGATCGGGATCTAACTCATTTAGAAAATTAAGTTGAATGTTCATCGCCTCAATCAGAGACTCTTCAGCCTTTTTAGTTCTAAAACTGATATTATCGATCTCCCAGACAAAATACCAGCCGACAAAGGTATCCTTGTAGGTTTTATAATAGTTATTATATAATTCATAAGCGACTTTATTGCCTAATTCCATTTGTTGATGGAGCCATTTAGAATTTGAGCCACCTATTTGCCACCAAAGATCGTTAAAATTCATACCTAAAATAACCTTAAGTCCTGCTTTTTGGGCTTCTCTTAAAATCGTCTCTACCAAATCTAAATCAGGATACTTTTGATACCACCCCTCTTGTTTGGTTGGATAGAGGGTTTTGAGATTCTGACTCTCCCCTTCCCCCTCTGCTGTAGGAGCAAAAATAATATAGTTCATACCTAACTCTTTCAGGTAATTCATTTCTTTAGACCATGTTTTCTCATCCCAGGTTTTGGCTAAACTTTCTTGAATAAAAGTTCCATCTGCAATTGGCCAAGTACCTACTTTTTCTCCTTTAACACTTACCAAAGTTAAAAGGAAAATCAGTAATAATAAAAGCGATTTTTTAGGCATATAGAATCCTCCTAGTTATGAAATCGATTACTTGATTAAAATTATCCTTATCTCCCTTTTTTCCTGCTTTTTAAGTAATCTTTGTTAGGAAAGATAACTAAAGCAATTAGGGCAGGATTTTATTTATTTTAGTATAAGATTCTATTAGTACTAAAACATAGATGGGGGGTCTTTTTATTTTGAAACCTTTTTTTAAACTTAATAGATTTTTACTTTGCCTTATCTTTGTCTTTCTTTTTTCATCGTTAGGGTATTGTTTTAATCTTAAAAATGGTTTGGCTGTAATCTCTAGTCCTCAAACTGCTTCTTTTATAGGCGAAGATGAGTATAATAAACGCCTTGAAAATCTTATCTCAAGTTTCAGTGATAACTTTATTTTAGTTGATTCTCTTTCAGTGACCGATGTGCTTGATGGTGCCCTTAATTACTACCAGGCTGTATTTTTACTGGGGCAAAGTTCAATGAGTCAGGCCGAAATAGATACTTATCAAGATTATGTTAAAAACGGAGGCTATATTATAGCAACTTATGATACTTCATTAAGAAATCAAGCCGGTAAGTTACATGAAGATTTTGCTTTAAGTGAGCTTTTGGGGATCTCTTTAACCCCCTTTACCCCTGAAAATACTCTAACCGTAGAGTTTGAACCGGAATTTTCCGGGGATACCCTCAATGGTGAAATATTTCTGAGTAATGAAGCTTATATGGT
This sequence comes from Bacillota bacterium, assembly GCA_036721855.1. Lineage (GTDB taxonomy): Bacteria > Bacillota > DTU065 > DTU065 > DTU065 > JAHDNZ01. The sequence goes on from DAIMKF010000017.1 coordinate 3,929, forward strand.
TAATGCTCATGAAGACACAAAAGTTTTAGCCAAATACTACCAAAGTGGAAACTGCCTTAATGAAGTTACAGCTGCTGTAGCTACAGATTCCACCCTTTATTTTGCCGATAACCTTTTTAAGCAAAAGCCCTCCGAATCCTTTAGTTTAGCTTTAATCGACTATCTGTCCTCTCTTTTGGGAGAAAAGTCTTTGGGAGTCCATATAACTTTGGATGTAAGCGAGATAAAGCCAATCATTAATGAGACTAAAGTATGGTATAAAACAATTGATAGAGAATTTAAAAACGCAGAACGTTCCTTCGAAGAAATTTCACCAGAGGCCAAAGAAGCGGCTTTAAAAGCCGCTGAAGTCTATAAAGCCATTAACTTTGCGGTAGAAAAAAACCTTGGTCATAAAGTAGGTCCGTATCTAAAACTCCTAAAAGATTTAACCGATCAAATGCTGCCAGCGGTTTTAATTACCCGGAATGCAGAAACAAGAGCTGTCTGGATCGATTACCAAAGCTTTGAAGCAGCAAAAACGGAAGCAGATTTTAGAGGTATTGTCCAAAAACTAGCCCAGGCTAATATCAACATTATTTTGCCCGAAACTATCTACAATGGGACCACTTTATATCGCTCTAAAATCGGTTACCAAAATCCGAAATACCAAGAACTTGGCTTTGATCCTCTTGAGGTTGTAATCGACGAGGCACATAAACTTGGTATTGAAGTCCATCCCTGGGTGTGGGTTTTTTGCGGCGGTTACTGGCACCAATTTGGCCCCGTTCTTGAAAACCACCCTGAATGGGTTGAACTAGATGAAAACGGCCGTGCCTTTTCCAACTGGGAATATGGTACAGCCTGGTTCAATGCTTCTCACCCTGATGCTCGTCGGTATCTTTTAGAGCTTTTTAAAGAGCTAATTTTAAACTTTCCTATCGATGGTCTGCATATAGATTATATTCGTTATAACGAAGATGGTATCGGGCATTTTGGTTATTCGGAATTCTCTAAAGCAGCCTTTTATCAAGAAACAGGTCTTAATTTAGAAGAGATCTCCTTTGGCTCTTCGGGCTGGCTTAAATTTAATACTTGGAGAGAAAACAATGTTACTTCATTTGTTAAAGAAATCCGAAATCTTTTAAAAACCCTAAAACCTGAGGCCTTGCTTTCTGCTGCAGTTGTCCCCGACCCAAAACACTCGCGCCAAAATGTCATGCAAGACTGGGAACTCTGGATCGATAAGGGGTATTTGGATTTTTTAATGACCATGGATTATAGAAATGATACCGCTGGTTTTAAGGCCAATGCACAAAAAGGATTAGATGTTGTGGCCGATAAAACTTGGGTCTACCCCGGCCTTGGTTTATATGTAAATGATCGCATTAACAACATGGGACAGATTAAAGCAACACGATCCGTAGGTGGTACAGGTGTGGCGCTTTTTTCCAATATCAGTTTCTGGAAAGAAAAGTACACCGATGCCAAGGACGGACTGTTTAGAAACATCTCTGTTATGCCCATGCGCAAACCCTTTATAGCTGCCGCGATTTTGCTAAACGAAGGAGCTGATAAACTAATAAGAGCCGGTCTAAATGATATGGCCTCTGGTATTACCAAGGCTGCCACAGCTGTTTTAACCTGGGAAGAAAACCTCGAAAATGCTGTTAAACTTCAGGATTTGGTAACTCAAACCCTTACTCAGCTTAAGCAATTAAAAAACGAACGTCTATTAAAAACTTTAGAGCATGAGGCTTTGGCCAGCTCCTTTGTTGCCGTCCAAAGAATAACCAACATCTACATTTATCAAAATACTCAAAAAAAGCTGAGTTTGCCAAATAAATAACTCGCTGTTTAAGGGGAACTCTTTAATTGTTCCCCTTTTTGGATAAAATATTTTCTATGACAATTTCGTTAGGAGGTATATCTATGCCTAATGGCTATTGGCAAAGCTTTGATGCTACTCGCATCTACTATCATTATTGGCCTGCTGTTAAGTCAAAAGCGACAATTTATCTAGTGCATGGCTTAGGAGAGCATGGGGGTCGTTATGAACATGTGGCTGATTTTTTTAACCAACATGATTTTTCGGTAATTGCGTTTGATCTAAGAGGCCATGGGCTTTCAGAAGGGAAACGTGGACATGCGGTAAGTTATGAGGCCATCCTAAAAGATATCGACATCTTTATTAATGAAGGACAACTCTTAAGTCGCAATCAAATAATATTTCTCTATGGACATAGTCTAGGCGGCAATCTGGTTTTAAATTACGCCTTAAGAAGAAAATCCCCCTTTAGAGGTGTTGTTGCCACTAGTCCCTGGCTTGAGCTGGCTAAACCTCCAAGCTTGACTCAAGAAGTACTCGCAAAAATTCAAGCCGTATTTTTCCCAGGAATTGTTTTTAAAACCGGTCTTGACGCAGCGGGATTGGCCAGAGATGAAACAGTAGCTTCAAAATATATTAATGACGAACTGGTACATGACTATCTCTCAGTAGGACTTTTTAAAGAAATTAATAAGGCTGCAAATTTTGCTAAAACTAATGCCCCCTATTTTCCTCTGCCACTATTGTTGGTTCACGGCACCGATGATCCCATAACTTCGTATAATGCCAGTAAAGAATTGGCGAAAAAAGTCCCCCACTCCACATTTAAAAGCTGGCCTGGTCTTTTGCATGAAACTCATAATGAAAGTTGTTATAAGGAAGTATTAGCCTTTAACTTAAAATGGCTTGAACAGCATTTAACCAACTAACTAAGCAGGATACAAGTACCTTTTAACTCTCCTTTAGCTTTTTTGCAGCTGAATGCCTTGACTCTTCTTAGGTAATTAATAAAAAACAGGTCTTGAGACCTGTTTTTTATCTTCTTTTTTCAAGGGGTTCTTCATATTCCCCTTTAATAAATTTATAAAGGTTATCATAGATATCCCGAATTTCCGGAAAACTACTTAGGGCGGCTGAGCCAAAAACATTATTTCCTTGGTAATAAGCTAAGGTTGCATCGGTCATAAAATTAAAAGAGCGACCCGCTCTAAGATAATCGTAGAAACGTTCTCGGTTGCTCATCGAACCTAAAATAGAATCGCTAGCTTCGATCTCAACCCCAAGATTATACCGATAGGCCTCTTTGGCCGTATCTACTAACCTGCTTATAGGTATCTCACTGTTGAACATATAGTTTGGTTGATAGATACAAAGATCAAAGCCATAGTCCTGGTAGTTGCGATGTTCAGCTACACTATAATAGGGAATCCAGGAAAATTTCAAATCTTTTTGGTGGAGATAATCAGAAATTTCAAGTAAGAGCTCTTTTCCACCTACGGCCTTTTTATTGATACTTTCTTCTAACCAATAAAAACCAACTAGTTCTAAATTCTTGGGTTGAAGTTTTTTAAAACGTTCTAACACCTGATCAACATACCATTTTACAGCTTTGAAACGTTGATTTTTATTTTTAGTCGGATCAGAGTGATTAAAAGATAAATTACCCTCTTTATCCACAGCTCCGAAATTTTGTGTCTCTGGCATGGGGCAAGGAATCATAATATAGATCTTGGCTTTTTTGTTTCCACCTAACTGTTGGTTAACAAGACCAAAGGCTTTATCAAAGGCACTAAGCTGTTCATCTTCCTTAAATAAACTGTCTATATACCATTGCCACTCGGTTTTGGTAGCGGGTTCTCCTCTATTGGGTGAATCAAAAGCATAACCATCAGGAGCCCTAAGAGCTAAGAATAGAAAACTATCAAATAAATAGTCTTGAAAGATAATCTGATAGTTGGCTTCTTCTAGAGGAGTTAAATATCCAACATAAGGGTAGGCTTCTAAGTAAGTCCATTTGCTACCTGAGTTCCCATATATTAGGACCATATGTTCTATACCGCCACCTTGTTTGTCTCCTTGAGGGAAATACCCGGGATCGTTTTTTGTTTCTGTGCTAATTGTACCTTTGATTAAAAAATCACTAGCTTCATAAGCTGTATTTTCGGAGAACAATACTATCTTGCCGTTTTTATACTTAACACTTGAGGTTGACATTACTAATGCCTGATCGAGATAAACTGTGATGTTTTCTCCTTCAACCTTTAAGACCAATTCAACTTCTTCACCGGCAGGAATCCCTTTTGAATGTGCAAGAATTCTATTTTTATCCCAGATTCCATCATAACGGGTAAGCTCAATTTTTTGGGCTGTAATGTCTAAAGAGTAGCTATTCCAGGGATAATCTTGTCTGAAAAACAAGCGTAAAACACCGTTTTTACCGTAGCTTAGGGGTTTTATTTTTATTTTCAACTCATAATCTTGCCAATTATCTTCACCTAGCTCAGCATACGCATAATCCTTATTAGGAAGTGATAGCTTTTCTGAAGACTGAACTAGGTTGCTTTGAAACATAGTCCATTCTGAAAAACCCTGATACTCAAAAGCTTGACTAAAAAAGCTCAAAACTAGAATCAGAAATAAGATTTTTATCTTTCTCACCTCTATCTGCTTATTAATATTTAACAATGATATTTTTCAACCAGGCTGCGGCAATCAGATTGTGCCCTGCTAAAGTTGGGTGAACTCCGTCAAAACACCAATGGCTATAGGAGGTGTTAATTGAAGCTTGGTAAAACAAGCTATCCAGGGGTATATAAGCTGCTTGATATTCTTTTGCCAGATTTCTAACTATAGTAATTCTTGCATCAAGATCTTCACGCCAGGCTTTTCTATCAGGAGGATCCGGCAATAAAAAAGGATCCATTAATATTAAGTTGGCTTTGCTTTTTTCTAAAGTCTTGTCCAGGATTCTTTTATAAGAAGCAAGGTAATCTTGGGGCTTGGAAATAAGATTGCTATCAAAACGTCTCCAGGTATCATTAATACCGATTAAAATTGTTATAACTGTGGGTTTGAGATCAAGACAATCCTTATCAAAACGATCTTCCATATCATAGATACGGTTCCCGCTATAGCCTTTATTGTAGATTGTTAGGTTTAACTCTGGATATCTAAAAAGTAATTGAGCAGCGATTAAAGCCACATAACCATTGCCAAGATAAGAATTATCCTCTTTCGAACAGTTACAATCAGTTACGCTATCTCCTTGAAAAACTAAAACATCGTTTTCTTTGAGCTCAATCTTTTTCATGTTATTTACAGCCTCAACTTTCCTTGTCTTTTTGTCTAAATAAACCATAAAGAAACCAGTTATCTGTTTCGTCTTTAATAAATAATAAAACAAAATGAGTAAACTCAGCCTTCTCTTCATCAAAAGCTAGAACCAAAGCTGAAATCTCTCGCTCAGTGGTGTGTGGACTCCCAACTACCTCAATAAGTTTTATTTTAGGTTCTAAAAAGATATCCCACCCTAAGTCTAAACCCCTCTTGGTTATTCTTTTTAATAATTCTTGTTCATCTTTTTTATTAGCTACGGAAATAAAACTACGCACCACACTATAAGCTTCGCTTTGGGCTATTATTTCGTTTGCCGGTTTTTTATTTAACTTTTTGGCATAATCCGAGAAAGTGTAACTATAAAGAAAAGCAGCTGCTACAAAAACCAAAAATACACCCATATATCTTTTCAAGGGGAATTACTCCTTTTTGAGTCGAGTTAATCTTTCAACCTTCTTTTTACTTCATTGGCCCATATCTCGTACGCACTTTCAGATAGATGCACTCCGTCAATGGTAAATTCCGGACGGATCTCTCCATTGGGATTAGCAAGAAGAGAAAAAAGATCGATATAATCAGCCTTTACTTTTATTGCTAAATCATTAAGTTCTTTATTTACAGTTTTTATCTCCTTGGGTGATGTAGCTTCACTTTTTACTGGACAGATCGAATGCAGATAAATCTTAGTTTTAGGAGTTTTTTCTCTTACATAAGCAAGAAATTTAGTCTGATATTCAGGGATTTGATTACGCTTATAATTAAAAAGCAAATCATTGATACCTACCATGAGAAATAAAGCTATCGGCTTTTTTTCTAAGGCCATTAGTTCCCTGCGGTCCCACAATCCATCGGCATGATCTCCACCTATGCCACGATTAACAAACCTTGAGTCGAAATATTTTTTCAGAGGAAATCTCTCTACAAGAGAGTCACCTACAAAAACAAACGGGTTTTCAGGTACTACTTCGGTTACAAATAGATTTATGCGATTTTCCCAGTAAGTTCCTCTTTTGTCTAATATCTCTCTTGAGATCATTAAGCTCCCCCCCCTTATTGAATTCTGTCAAACCCTTGAAAACGGGTTCCCTGGTAAGTTAGACGCCCCTGATCTCCTTGAGCAATTAGACCATAATCACTACCAGTAACTTGTAATTCAATTCTTTCCCTATCTTCTAACTCAAAAGTAACAAAATAGCGCGTAAAGGTATGATAGTGGCTGTGATGATAATGACTGGTTCTATGATGGTGTGTTTGCCCTAGGCCGGATCTGACTTCTGTTCTTTTAGATACTACTTTTGCTACAACAACTAATCGGGGACTGGCCTGATTTTTAAAAAAACGTACTAAACCAGAGATAAGCACATAAAGAAAAGTACCTATTACTAGTACAAAGACTACCAAAAAAAATACGGGAAATAACGAATCAAACAACCAAAAACATCTTCCGAAATTCAATAGCTTTCCTCCTACAAAATAAATCAATCTTTTCTTTTGATTATGGATAGCAAATAAGCTTATCTCCTTCTTGGTTTAGCTACAGTTTCTCTGTCTTCTAAGACCACATCCAGGATTATCTTCTCTGGTTGTATCTCTTTGCTTTTTATCCGTCTAAGGAGTAGTTCTAAAGCCTTTGCCCCCATTTCGTATTTGGACTGTCTTATAGTTGTGAGTTTTGGTTTCAAATACTTAGTAAAATTAATATCATCAAAACCTATAACCGACATATATTCCGGCACACTAAAACCTGCTTCAGACAAGCTATCAATAAAACCTATGGCTAAGACATCACTCGAGCAGATCATGGCTGTAGGATGATCTTGCATCTGTAAAAGCTTAAGACCGGCATTACGTCCTCCGTTAACTGAAAAAAGTTCATTGAAAATCCACTCTTCATTGATAGTTAATTTTTTTGCTAACAGGCCCGCTCTAAAGCCTTGATATCTTTCGTCTGCTACCGGTAAATGTTTGGGACCAGCCACTAAACCTATTTGGCTGTGCCCGGATTCATAAAGCTTCTCTACAGCTATTTTCATTCCCAAACAATTGTTGGAAACAATTTGATCGGCATCAGCTAAATCAACAGGTCGGTCGATGAATGAAATCGGAATACCTGCTCGGATGGTATCTATTAAATGTTCAAGCTCTTCCCCGGCCTTGGCAATAATTAAACCATCAGCTTGTCTCCCCTTAAGTAACTCCACATAGTTCCTTTCTTTTTTTATGTCATTTTCTGTGTTGCAAAGCATAATGTTATAGCCATTTTTATGAGCTGCATCTTCAATACCTTTGGCAATTTCCGGAAAAAAAGGATTGGTTATATCCGGTATTAGCAAGCCGATGATTCTGCTTGTTTTCAATCTCAAGCTTCGAGCTACAACATTGGGCTTGAAATTAAGTTTTTCAATCGCTTCTAGAACTCTTTTTTCTTTTTCTTCAGCTACATAAGCTGATTTTGTAAGTACACGTGAGACAGTGCTAGGAGAGACTCCCGCAACTTTTGCCACATCTCTAATCGTTGCTTTCATATTTAATTATCAGACTCTGCCTGACAATTATCCACCTCCATCTTTTATTTAGTTGTTCACAGATGGTTTTATAACAAATTACGTTTAATACTTCTGCTAGGATTTGTTTCCACAATTAGGCTCTAATTCCTGCTGTTTCCGAGTTTACCTCGAGCAATCTTCTAAAACAGAAGCTTAATTCTTTATATCTATAGGGTTAAGCTTATCTGTTAATCTCTGCTGATGATATAATAGAGCTGAGTAAAATAGAAAGGAGTAGCGACAGTCATTGCCGCACACAGAAAAATGCAGGTTTTATTCTTTGTTTTAGATAACCCTGAGCTTCTGACACCGGTATTAAGAACTTTTTACGATTGTGGAATCAAAGGGGCTACTGTTTTAAACAGTACCGGAATGGGACGTGTATTAGCTTTAGAAACCTCTATCTTTGCTGATCTGCGCTCTCTTTTTCAAGGTGAAAGACACTACAACTATACAATTTATACTTTAATCGATGATAATTTTGTGGTTGAACACCTAAAAGCAGAACTAGAAAAAGTTGTTGGTAGCCTCGATGAAGACGGCACCGGTATGCTCTTTATACTCCCGGTTATTAAAGCCTACGGTTTTGGCAAACTTAAACAATCTTGATATTTATTGAAAGGGGGAAGGCGCTTTTAGCGCCGTAGTGTTTGTCTCAAATTAACGTTGTTTTAAATGGTTCTCTCTTACTTCTTGCTGGTTTTATAATAGGTAAATTAGTAAATAAGATTAAATTGCCGGCGGTAACCGGGTATCTAATAGCCGGAATAATTATGGGGCCTTCAATTTTAAATATTATGAGCCCGGATATGAACAAAGCAGCCACCATACTTAGTCATTTGGCTCTTAGTCTGATAGCTTTTAATATCGGAGCCCAATTCACCCTTAAAACCTTAAAGGCTTTAGGATCAAGTGTCATCTGGATCGCTGTTTTGGAAGCATTTGGAGCTTCGGTAGTAGTCACTTTTTGTATGCTATTTATTCTTAAGCAACCATTATATATAGCTCTTCTTTTTGGAGCTATTGCCGCAGCCACAGCTCCTGCGGCAACTATTATGGTGGTTCGGGAAACCAAAGCCAAAGGTTTTTTTACCGATACGCTTTTGGCTGTAGTTGCCATTGATGACCCGGTTTGTGTCATCTTGTTTGCCATTGCTTCCGGATTTGCTTCGATGACACTTAGCTCCGGGGCTGCTATACCTTTTTTAGTTTTTTTAGAATCTATCTTAGGAGTAGTCTATGCCATTTTGCTAGGCGCTTTAATTGGCATTGTTTTAGTCAAAGCCGAATCTAAAATTAAAACAGCCTCTGAACTACAAACTCTTACTTTGGGTTTGATTACCTTAGGCGCAGGTTTAGCTCTGAATTTTAATCTTTCACCTCTTCTTGTAAATATGGCTTTAGGGGCTACCATGGCCAATCTTTCGTTTCGTTCTGATACAATCATCGATAGAATTACGGCTTTAGATACACCTCTTTATGTTCTCTTTTTTACTCTCTCCGGCGCCTCGTTAAACCTTTCTTCCCTTACTAGCCTGGGCTTTGTCGGTATTGTCTATGTCGTAGGACGAGTTATTGGTAAAATACTAGGCAGCTTTTTGGGAGCCCAAATATCTCAGGCTGATAATAATATTAAAAAATACCTTGGTTTAGGTCTTGTTCCTCAGGCAGGTGTTGCTTTGGGGCTGGCTTTGATTGCCAAGCAAACACTACCTGAGATTGGGGATTTTATCCATCCTGCTATCGTTTCCGCCACTGTTATTTATGAGTTAATTGGGCCTCCCCTGGCAAAATACGCCCTAATTAAAGCTGGAGATGCAAAAGCTTAAACTTTTAATTTTATTAAAATACTTTGTGGAGTGTTACTAAGCTTATCGTTTTGATATATGTTTTTAATTCTACAAAGCTAAGAAAGGAGCTTTGGCCATGCATAACCCTGCTCCTAAAATTGTTATTGCTATTGATTCATATAAAGGCAGTCTTTCTTCCGTAGAAGCAGCAAATTCTGTTGAAAAAGGCATCCTTAGAGTCTTACCCCAAGCCGAAATAGTTAAGGTTCCGGTAGCCGATGGTGGTGAAGGTTCTCTGCAAGCTTTAGTGGAAGCAAGCCAAGGGTCTTTGCAGACCATCACTGCCTATGATCCTATTCTCAGAATAAAAGAAACCAAATTTGGTCTTTCAAGTGAGCAAACAACTGCTTTTATTGAAGTAGCCGAAAGTATTGGTTTAACTTTAGTAGAGGAGAACCTGCGAAAACCTCTTACCTCTACTAGTTTTGGTGTAGGACAGCAGATCAAGGCTGCTCTTGATTTAGGGGTAAGAAACTTTATTATCTGTTTGGGTGGTTCGGCTACAACAGATGGAGGAGCCGGTATGTTAAATGCACTCGGCGCCGCTTTTTTTCGGGGCAATATGGAGTTAAAAGCCAACCCTCTTTCATTAATTAACCTTGATAGTATAAGCCTTGATAATTTAGATCCTCGACTGCAAGAAAGTGTCTTTTTAGTAGCTAGCGATGTTGAAAATCCTCTTACAGGACCAAATGGTGCAGCTTTTACCTTTAGCCCTCAAAAAGGTGCCGCACCCCAAGAAGTTGCTTTTTTAGATGATTTTCTTACCAGATTGGCTAAGGTATATGAAAAAACCACTTATAAAAAAATACTTACTATACCAAAACTAGGCGCCGCAGGTGGCATAGCTGCGGCGTTAGTTGCCTTTTTAAACGCCAAAATTATGCGTGGTATTGATTTAATTCTCGATTATCTTGAATTCGAGCACCTTATTCAAGGGGCGGATCTTATAATAACCGGCGAAGGATCGCTAGATCGGCAAAGTTTAGCGGGGAAAACCCCACTTGGAGTTTGTGAATATGGCAACAAATACAACATTCCGGTAATTGCCCTCGCCGGTAAAGTATTAACTGAACCCGGTTTGTTTTTATCTCAAGGCTTTAAGGCAGTTTTTTCCATTGCACCGGGACCAATAAGTTTAGCGGAATCTTTAGCTAAAGCCGATGAGCTTCTGGCTTTTCAAGCTGAAAATATAGTTAATCTGATTTTTAATATTCAGTAATGATTACTAGTTTCATTAAGTTAAAATTAGGGTATAGAGTAATTAAAATAATATCTTAGGAGGTTTCTTTGTGGATAATTTAGTAAACAATCAAATGCAAACTTTACCGAGACTTGGTGAAAAAGCTCCTGATTTTAATTCTCTTACTACCCATGGTATGATTAAACTTGAAGATTACAAGGGTTCTTGGCTGATACTTTTTTCGCATCCGGCTGATTTTACTCCGGTGTGCACTACAGAATTTGTAGCTTTTGCCGAAATCTTTGACGAACTTCAAAAACGTAATGTCGAACTGCTTGGTTTAAGTATTGATAGTGTTTATTCTCATATAGCCTGGGTAAGAAATATTGAAGAAAAGCTAAATGTTAAAATTCCTTTCCCCATTATTGCTGATCTCAACAAAGAAGTTGCCACTGCTTATGGTATGTTAATGCCTGGAGAAAGTGATACCGAAACATCAAGATGTGTTTTTGTAATCGATCCGGAAGGAATTGTCCGCGCTATTATCTATTACCCCATGAGCACCGGTAGAAATATGAGCGAACTTTTAAGATTAATAGATTCTCTCCAAACAGTCGATACTTATAAAGTAGCAACACCTGCCAACTGGCAGAGTGGAGATGCGGTTATTGTTCCCCCGCCTAAAACACAAGAACTTGCTGAAGAAAGGCTCCAAAAAGGTTACGAGTGTATTGACTGGTATCTTTGCCAGAAAAAGATCTAGGGGTGAGTTAAATGCCATGTGTTAACGATGATGGCTCTCTCAGTCCGTCTGGTCTCGCCCTTTTAAAAGCAGTTTCTTTTTCTCAGAATGAAACAGTTATTCAGAAAAATTCCGGACTTCCTCTTTATAGGGTTAGAAGTGGATTAAGAAGTCTGGAAAGTGCCGGCCTTTTAAGCATTGAAGATAACTATTATTTCCTTACCGAAGAAGGTATTAAACTGCTTAAGCGCTATGAATAAGAAAAGCTGCAGAAATTCTGCAGCTTTTCTTTTCCGTTTTTATTTATAAGTTTTTGTGTTTTTTTTATTAGTCTAATTCCACTAAATCGCCTTCCATAGCACCGCTAACTAGTGAAATCATCGTACCATGAGCCGAGATCACAAAACCTTTTTTGGGGATTTCAAGCATTTCTTTATTACCTATTGCTCTTACTTCAATTACTTCATCACCCTCAACAGTTAGCTCATGACCCCATTCGTTAGTGTAGGTTCTATCTGCATAATCTGAGTCGTAAGCAACTACCTCGTCAGCACAACGACCTCTGTTCCAGCCATTAATGATAACTTCTTCACCGTTTGGCATTATAACAACTTCTTTGGCTTTTGCGGCGGAAGCAATTTTAGGAGTATAGTCTCTAAAAGTTACTTTGTCACCAAGTTCAAATTCAATCATAAAGCCAATGGCTGCACGACCGTGTCCAATTACCAAAAAGCCATCGGCTGGAATTGCCGGAACACTGGTAGCTTGAGCAATGATGTCGACAATTTTGTCACCTTTTACCACAAAAATACCCACTATAGCGTTGGGAAAAATAACAATATTTTCTTTAAACTCGGGAGTAAACACCTGTAGTTCTGACTCATAACCTTGAACATCATTGCGTTGTATATTGCGATTATAATGGGAGAGCATCATATAGATTCCGCCTGGACCAACTAAGTGTTTATTGGGAGCATCCTCTCTTAACATACGCAAATCGTCTGCACAAACCAAAACCGAACACAAAGCTAGAATCATAATCACAGTCAGTAAACGCTTCATTTTACAGTGCACAAATGTGCACTTCGCCTCCCTCCACACCTCTTATTTCCCATTATTGGGTTTATTATGACTTTTCGACATAAACATTTACATTCCTTTTGTTATTGTCGTCTATCTACAAAATCTTTACTAATAGTTTAAAAGTGTTTTCTAGACCTTCTTTATGTGTTCTTTCATAACCATGTGATGCACTGACTCCTGGTCCTATTAAGGCATGGCAAAGATCATAGCCTGCTGTTAGTGCAGCTTCGGCATCAGAACCATAAAAGGGGTAGATATCTACTGCATAATTTAAGTTGTTTTCTTTTGCTGTTTTTATTAAGGCTGTGGTTAGGTTGTAGTCGTATGGACCGTGAGAATCTTTGGCACATATGGAAACCTTAAGTTCGTCGGTAGTTAGATCCGAACCTACAGCACCCATATCAACGGAAATAAAATCTACTATTCCTTCTGGTAAAAAGGTTGCTGCACCATGACCTACTTCCTCGTAAGTGGTAAAAAGCAAATAAGTGCTTTGGGTAAATTCAATCGGGTTTTCGGTAAGATATTTTGCTAAACCCAATAAAACAGCTGCACTGGCTTTATCATCCAAATGTCTGCTTTTAATAAAACCGGAGGCAGTGACTTTAGTTCTAGGATCAAGAGAAATAAAATCACCGGCACTTAGACCTAATTTAAGTAGATCTTCTTTAGTAAATACTTTTTCATCGAGAACAACTTCCATTGTTTCATCGTTACGAGGTTCTTTTTTTAATTCGCTATTGACATGGACAGCTGGATTTATCATCTGAACTGTACCACTGTAAGATTCTCCTTCTCTAGTATGCACAGTACAATTTTCTGTTTCCAGGTAATTATCAGGAAAACCACCGATTTTTGTAAATCTCAAACGTCCATTATCTTTAAGAGCCCTGACCATTAGGCCTAAGGTGTCGAGGTGAGCAGCAAGTACAATTCCCCGGCCTTGACCACCTAAATGACACAAGACACTTCCTTTGTGGCTAAGTTCAGGTTTGTAACCAAATTCCTGTAATTTTTCCAGTACATATTCTGTAGCTTTAAATGTATAGCCGGTAGGGCTTGGAATTTGGCAAAGATTTATGATTTCTTCTACGATATAGTCTAAATAATTATTGGATTCCAATTAATAAAGCCTCCTTAATCGAGTTCCGCCCATTGTCTAGATCTATCAACAGCTTTATGCCAACCCCAAAGCAACTTTTCACGTTTTGCTTTAGCCAGCTTTGGATTGAATTTTTGATCTAGTCCCCAGTTGGCTTTGATCTCTTCTTTGCTCTGCCAATAACCTGTTGCAAGTCCTGCTAAATAACAAGCTCCAAGTGCTGTTGTTTCAACTACTGCCGGTCTAATAACCGGTACACCTAGAATATCAGCTTGAAATTGCATTAAAAAATTATTAGCTGCAGCACCACCATCGACTTTTAAGGTTGTAAGAGTTAACTTGGAATCATCTTCCATTGCTCTTACTACATCAAGTGATTGATAAGCAATTGATTCTAATACCGCGCGAATAAAATGCTCTTTATTGCTGCCTCTTGTCAGCCCAACCATTGTGCCACGAGCATACATATCCCAATATGGTGCCCCTAGACCTACAAAAGCTGGTACAAAGTAAACACCACCTGTGTCCTCTACCGAAAGTGCATATTTTTCTGTATCGGCAGCTGTTTTAATCATTCTTAGTTCGTCCCGTAACCATTTAACTGCCGCCCCACCAATAAAGATACTGCCTTCAAGAGCATAGTTTATTTCCTCACCTATTTTCCAGGCGATCGTAGTTAAAAGGCCATTATGTGAATCAATAGCTTTACTTCCTGTGTTTTGCAGCAGAAAGCAACCGGTACCATAAGTGTTTTTTACATCGCCATCGGCAAAACAGCATTGACCGAATAAAGCTGCCTGTTGATCCCCTGCACAACCGGCTATGGGAATGGTTGCACCTAGGATTGCAGTATCGGTGTTACCATAAACAAAACTTGAAGGTTTTACCTGGGGAAGCATGGAGATAGGAATATCTAGAATCTTTAATAGTTCTTCATCCCAAGTAAGACTGTGAATATTAAAGAGCATTGTACGTGAAGCATTGGAGTAATCTGTGACATGCACAGCACCTTTTGTAAGGTTATAGATAAGCCAAGTATCGATAGTACCAAATAAAAGCTCACCGAGTTTGGCTTTTTGCTTCGCCTCAGGTACATTTTCAAGAATCCATTTAATTTTTGTCGCCGAAAAATAAGCATCAACAACCAAACCAGTTTTTGCTCTTATCATCTCGGTTAAGCCCTCTTTTTTTAATTCGTCACAGATCCCGGCCGTTCTTCTGCATTGCCAAACAATAGCATTGTAAATTGGTTTACCGGTATTTTTATCCCAAACGACAGTTGTTTCTCTTTGGTTGGTTATACCGATACCTTTGATCTGTGATGGAGCAATATTGGCTTTGGCAATGGCTTCATAGGTTACACCGATTTGAGTACCCCAAATTTCCATCGGATCATGTTCTACCCAACCTGGTTGGGGATAGAGCTGTTGAAATTCTTTGCGCGCTTCGGAAATAATTCTTCCCCTGTAATCAAAGATAATCGCCCTTGAACTGGTAGTCCCTTGATCAAGAGCCAAAATATAATAGTCCACCCTAAACCCCCCAATATTCTAAGGTAAATTATTAGTTAATGTTTAAAAGCATTTGTGCGGCCTTACTACCCATAACCATACTAGCCCAGATAAAGGCTTCCTGATAAAGATCTGCCAGTTCAACAAATTTAAGAAACTCAAGCGTTTCCACAGATTCAAAAGGGCCAATAGCATCTGAGTAATCCAAAGTAGCATAGGCAAGTCCTCTGGTAATTAAAACTATAGCCCTTGTAAGACATCCGTGCCATTTTGGATTTTCTTCTTTAGTCCAACCCCACTCCAATTCTTCTTCGGGATTAAAATCTATTTGCTTTTTAATTGTAGCGGTTAAATATTTATTGGCTTTAAGCATACCTACAAACTCCAAAGCTACCTGCCTGGCACTTTCACTAGCGGTTTTTAGATACTCATCTTGTTCTTTTTTTACCTCTAAACTGACTGCACCTGCTAACCAGTAGATATAGGCACTAAAACCTAAAACCAATTCCATTTCGTTGAATGTTTTATTATCTCTAAATACTTCCATTTTGACAGCGTTAGGACGAATCTTTGCCACGATCTCCGAAGTGTAATATTCATGATTGTCAATCATTATCTCACTCCACTTTTAAACTCGGTATTTTTTTTCGACTCCGCTTATAAAATAACGTGCTGCTTTCTTCCATGATCTGAGACTTTGTTGGTCTTTTCCACCTTGATAGTTATAGGTATTTTGCCTCAACAGAAGCTCTAACTGTTTATTTAACCTGTAAAAAGCTTTATCTTGCACTTTGATCAGTAGTTCTTGCAACCTTTTATCAAAAGCTAGCTCCTGGTATAGCTTGACAAAATGATGACGGCATAAACCATCTGAAGCCAGATAATCGTTGTGAAACTCGGAGCGGTTTTTCAACCCCCAGATAAATGCTTTTTTGCTATCCTCGAAGTTATGCTCGATCTTTTGACAGACCGGACAGACAAAACTGTTATCCAGCCAGGTCTTTTGCCAATTATTAAGCAAATCTTGATATAAAATCGCCTGCCCGGTAGCAGAGCCTTTTTCTAAAAGCAGTAACGAATGCTTGGAACAAAGCCCTCCGCCACTTAGCCACTCTTCACGATAATCTTGGTCGAGAACATTATTTAATAGACGATTAAAGTACATTTTATATAGTGCTTCGTCTAAAAAACAAAAAGGACATTCTAAAAAGTGCATTGCATCTTCCATAGCTGCTAATTTGAGTTCATATATATTCACTAAATGGCCCTTTAAGGGCTCCCCCCTCTCGAAAAAATATCTATTACAGCTTTGGCAATAGGCTTATCCGCTGGTGCTAAAGGATAGTTACCTAGATCACCATAGAAAACCCACGCAAAATCCTGATGTTCTTTTAGAACCGGTTTTTCTTTAATACTGACCAAATACGCCGACAAGCAAATACTTTTTTCAGGATATTCATAGTTACTAGCACCAATAAATCTGCCGATTTTAGCGGTTACCGAGAGCTCTTCTAAGAGTTCTCTTTGAAGACATTCTTGCGGTGTTTCTCCTTTTTCTATCTTACCGCCGGGAAACTCCCATAAGCCTCCTTGGTGACTGTCTTTTTTCCTTTGGGCAATAAATACTTTTTGGCCTTGAATAATAACCGCCGCACAGACCTGAATCATAAAAAGAACCCCCTTACTAGCCGGCTTTAGAAAAATTCGTCTTGACCATAAGATTTTCCTTTGCTTTTAATAATATTAGCAAAGGCCGGATTAAATCCGGCCTTAATTTAAGATACGATTCTTATATTCATAGACCTTCAAAAGTGTAGTTAAACGCTTTATTTCACTTGCCATGACATTATCTGTAATGTTTGTAGCGATTTTAGGAAGTTTAAACAACAGATATTTAACCACAGGTAACTGCCTTTTAGAATCACTATTTAAGACAGTCTCCATTCTACTAATTAACCTTTCGACTTCGGTATATAGTTCATTGTCTGTCTCCGGAGAAACTAACTTTATTAAATCCTCTAGTAAAAGATAGCTGCTTTTATATAGGTCTCTATGAGGCGGAAAAGCTTTTTCTCTGAAAGGACCTTCTTTCAACAGTCTATAGTGTTCTGTTTTTAAATAAGGATAGGCAAATATTCGCATCCCGGGTTCTCCTAAATCTCGGACGGTTTCAATTTGTTCCAGCAATTGATAAGGATTATCCATAGCCTGAACCCCCAAGCTAGGATATTGCATCGCCCGACCATCTGTAACTGCTTTGACATATCTAACTTCTCTTTGCACAATATCGGGATCGTTTTGATAAACTAAAGGAGACAGAATTTCCACTAGATGCCTGTCTAGCCAAACCGGCCAGTTCTGTTGGCGAAAGTAAGCTTGTTGCAAAGTTCCCCCACCCCAAAGAGCTGTTGCAATGCCAACACTTATCATCGCGTCAGGTTTGGCGGTTTTTAGTGCTTTAGAAATATTTGCAACCATAGAAGTAATTAATTCTTCTCTAAATGCTTGCCAATTTTCCCATTCTGTCCCAAAATCACCGGGTGTGTATTCCGGTCTGGTTCTAATAGCTGCTGAGGGATATTTTGCCTCCAGAGGATTGTAGCCGTAAAGTGAGTAAAACAGATCCAATGAGGCCTGATCATAACTAAAATCATTATCTTCTAAAGGATTTACGGCATTTCTTACATAATCCAGCTGACAACCAGCAAAATCATATTTTTGCCACATCTCATAGATATAGTTAAAAATAAATTCCCGTGCTTTAGGATGGGCCGGGCTAAACCAAGCTAAGGAATAAGCATCGAGACCGTTTTGAAATCTGTCTAGGGCTGCCCACTCCGGATGTTGATTTAGAACAGGTCCCAAAGTGCCATCAGCCGCAGCAAAAAACACTTTTTGCCAGGGGAAGACATCGATATCTTTGGCTTTGCAAAGCTCCACTAGTTCACCTAAGGGGTCAAGACCTTGAAGATCGGGGGCAAGTTCCATATATTCGGAAGGATAGACTACATAACCATCATCACGTAAAACTTCGACAAAGATGGTATTAAAACCAGCCTCAGCTATCTCTTCTATTAAATCCAGAAGACTTTTAGACAGAGCTTTTCTGGAAAGGGTCCCAGCATCCACCGAAATTATCCTTGCTTCCACTTTTAAAGAGCGACTGGCTTTAGCATAGGTTTTCCCCAGAGCCATCTTAGATAACTCAATCTTTAACTCCGCTTCAAAGTAATCTCTTTCTTTTAAGTGTTTTTCAGCCTCTGTTAAAGATGACTCTACCAGTTCTAAGTAAGTTTGAGTCTCTTTAATTCTTTCTGTTTCCAGATGGCTTTTGTTAGCTTCAAAAAAAGCTTTTGCTTTAAACAATTCTTGACTTAAAAATTTTAGATCTTCTTGATAGTTATTAACCGCGAAAACAGTTTCACTCATAGCTAAATATATTAATAAAAATATAACCAGCTCTTTAACTAATTTCACTTTTTGTCTCCTCTCCCCCCAAAATTTGATAATAATATTGCGAGCCAACTTTTTTGTCAACCGTTATTAAACCTGCCTTTTTTAAAGTATAGGTAATTTTTTGAGCTTTATTAAGTGAATAAAATCCTAAGTTTGCAAGTTCTTTGTTAGTGAATGTGTTCCCAAGATTAGCTGGTAAAAAACTCAAGTAATCAGTAGCGTTTTTCAAAAAATACCTTGAGAGTATTTCCACAAGATGATGGTCCTTGATGCTAACTCCCTTCCGTCTCCAGGAACCCCGACCATCTTCTACTCTTATCTCCTCTTCTTTGGTTAGTAATATCTCAATCGAGAGATTGGGATCTAGTAAAAAATCGGTAATATAAACTAATTCAGAAAATATATCTGCCCAACAACCTTTTTTAGGAGAAAGGCGTTTAGAAAGAATCTCGCCGTCAGAATCAAGACGGATCAACCTTTTTTCTTTAGGAATTGGATAGACCAGATGTATTTTATAATCAGGCAGAAGCAATTTAAATTTCTTTTTTAAGCTGGAAAAATTGCCTGTTTGAATTTCGATGATCTTCTTATCCTTCTTTAAATCGACAACAAAGCCCTTAACAGTTTCTTCTACATTATATCCTGGTGCATAATATTCCTTCAAAGCCTTATGTAATGAACTTTCATTTAAATTCCCAATTCCTCTTTTTTTCACAATATCCCTCCCCTCCAGACTATTATCTATTTGGCTTTAGTAATCATCTTAACGGCAAAAATTAAGGCTTACAGATTTGGTAGGGTTTATATCCTCGCTTTAGCCTCTTTACACATAACAGCTTTTTATCTAGGATACACCGGCAATCTTCGAGCTAATATTTCTCTCCTGTTGTATAAAAAACCTCAGCTAAAGCACCTTGTTTGGGATTATGGTTTATAATTTTTCTATAATTACCCTCTTGTTTAAGTATAAAGACATCAATCCCATCACATCTTAAGATAATATTTCCGTGTAAATCTGTTCTATAAACAGAAACATTTTGTGCCAATAAGCGATCAATCACCTCTTGATGTGGATGTTGATACGGATTATCTTGACCTACAGATATTATTGCCACAATCGGTGAGACTGCTTTTAAAAACTCCGTAGATGAGGATGTTCTACTCCCATGATGAGCTACATTTAAAACTTCCGCCTGCAGATCAAATTCATCTTCCAAAAGCATTTTCTCATTTTCTCTTTCACAGTCTCCGGTAAAAAGAAAACTTATATCGCCATAGGTAAGTTTTGTAACTACACTATAGTGATTAAGTGAGTCATAATCCCTCTCCAACGGCGAAAGAATCATAAACTCTAGCACAGGATCAAGATCAAAAAATTTACCTTTAATTGCCTTGATCCGATTAGCGCCAGATTGATTAACTTTATTAATAAATTGTTCAAAGGTAACCGAGGTATGTGCTTTAGCAGGATAGCAGACATTTTTAACCACAAAGCTATCAAAAACAGTCAGCAAACCACCGATATGGTCTTCATGAGGATGAGTAGCAATTATTAAATCCATGTCCATAACTCCCAGGTCGGATAGGTATTTAACCAAATTTGGACCGGATTTTTTTGGGCCGCCATCGATTAAAATAGTCTTGTCACTTGGGGTTTGAATTAATATTGCTTCACCTTGACCTACATCAATAAAATGCACCAACAAGTCTGCCTGAGTACCAAAGATTAAAAGGAAAAACATGGCTATTAAGAGACCAATTTTCTGTGCTGTTTTCAAGTTGGTCACCGTCTCTCTACTCATCAAACTCCATGAGTTTTTCTATTTTTTTTAATCTATTATCTGTTGTTTGATTGTCAACTCTAATTGAAATATCTAAAACATCGCCTTCTTTAATTGGTTCTCGGAATATTTCTTTGGGTAAATAAATATGACCGCCCTCCCATTCAACTACAACAACGCTTTCTTCTATGCGATCAATAATATACATTGGGTATTCCCTCCCTTTGGGAGCAAAAAAAAGCCCTATTAACAGAAGCCAGAGTATATTTTTAAAACGCATTACCATTGCCTCCAATAAGGAGTTTTTCTGTGTTGCGTTTTTTTAATTGTTACTCCCTTGATACAATATCAACTCTTTTTTCTCGCTAAGCAAATTTTTCCCTGCAAAATTTATTATACAATAATTCGAATTTACACTGAGCCGAAAATAATTAGTAAGCCCAACTAATATAGCTAATCTAGATTTAAGACCTCTGATTATAAAACTATGTATGTCCTCTAAACACAAATAATTCAGCAGGCCTTATAAAACGACGTCTAGGCGCCTTTGGGGCACTTACCCATAACTTTATATGTGTTCCTTAGCAGACTGGCCTTATAACAGAAATTAAAGGCTGTGAAGTTAGCTTTAATAGTTCATTTTTTTTATAACTGTTAACTGTGTTTTGTTTTTAACCTTAGTCGATTAGAATTGCGTCTTATTTTCTTCTTTATTCCCAGTGTTTTCTTTTAACCATTTAATAATCGCTACTGCTCTTTTTTCAAGGGTAGGTAGATTATCTAAGCTAAAATACTTTAACAGAAAGCTTTCATTATCATTTATAGCTAGCTTTCCATAAACTTGTTCCGCTTTATATAAGACGACTACAGAGTATAGTTCATCTCCGTTGGGATACTTAAAAAAGAACTCCTCACCGGATAATACGGTTAGCATTTTAAAGCTTTTTGCACCTAGTCCGGTTTCTTCAAATAGCTCTCTGGCAGCCGTTTTTTCAATTGTTTCGCCTAATTCCATTGCCCCGCCGGGAATCCCCCAGGTATTCGTGTCTGAACGAAGGTTAAGTAATATTTCTTTCTTGTCGTTAATGACTATAATTGTGGCACCTACCGATAATAAAGGTCTATGGCCGACAATTTGGCGAAGCTCTTTTAGATAGCTCATGATGTTTCTCCTTTCATCTAGTTTGATTTTCAAATGCTAAAACTAATTATTTTTTTTAATCATATTATCCGCTTGTATCTATCTATTCTAAAAGGTATTACAAGCTAAGTCTATTATAGAGTAAGTTTATTTTTGTATAGCTAAACAAATAACTAAAGCAGGAGCTTTACGTTTATATTTGAATTAATATTAATAGAAAAAAGAAAAAGATATTAGGGAGGTCTTTGTTTTGGAAGTTATTCGCTTTTTGCAATCTTTCCATACACCTCTATTGGATTCTTTTGCTCAAACGATTACCATGATCGGTGAAGATAGCTTTTTTATTATCTTAGCTTTGGTAGTAATATGGTGTATTAACAAAAAAGAAGGTTGGCGTTTAGGTTTAATCGCTCTTAGCTCCGGCGCCCTTAATGCCGGTCTTAAGCAAATTTTTAAAATACAAAGACCTATCGGTGGCGAAGGTGTTCGCTCCTTAAGGTTAGAGACTGCCGGCGGCTATTCTTTCCCCTCGGGACATACTCAATTTACCGCCTCAGTTTGGACAAAGCTGGCACTAATGGTAAAAAAACGCTGGTTTTCTATTATGGCTAGCATCTTAATCGTGCTTGTTGGTCTTTCCCGTATCTATCTAGGTGTTCATTTCCCGAGTGATGTTATAGCAGGGTTAATTATTGGTATACTCTGGGTTTTGCTTTTTGATAAAATTCTCACCTGGATGGAAGATAAACCCGAATCTCTTTTAGTTCTGGCAGCTTTAATCCTATTAAGTCTACCTTTTTTCCTTAATGCAGATTATTTCAAAATAGCTGCAACTATAACCGGACTTCTTATAGGCGGTTATTTAGAAAAACGCTATCTTCATTTCCAAGAAAAAGCTCCCCTGCTTATTCAAATTATTAAAGTCTTAAGTGGGCTATTAGGGGTCTTGGTTATTAAAAATGGGCTTAAAGCCATTTTACCGCAAAGTTTATATAGCGATGCCTGCAGATATTTTCTCATTGGTTTCTTTGCTATGTTTATTGCTCCCTACTTTTTTGGTTTTCTTTCCAAAAAATCTCACCACTCCTCTTTGAATAAATGATAGTAATAATAAATCACCTTAAGCCGGATTTTTGGGTTAAGGTGATTTTTCTTAATCTGTCTTTAGTTTTTTTCTTAACTTTTTTGATTCAGCCAATTTTCTACCAGAAAACAAACCCCGGCTATTATTATTGGCAATGAAATCAAAAGGAAAGAAAATATATTTTTATAGGTTTGAAAACGGAGGGTAAAAATTATACCTAAAATAAGAAAAAGGTACCCGCCTTTTTTAGGCTCTCTCCAAGCCACCCGTAAGAAAAAAAGTAAACAAAAAGATGGTATTAAATGGATTAAAAAACCGGTTAGTTTTTTAAGTAATGGCCCTTCCATAAAGAAAACATCCGTAGCAAACAATGATAAAAACAAGATAAAGACAATTGATAATATCCTCGGAAACCATTTAAACTTAACTCTTTTTTGGTTTTTCATTCCTTAGTAAGTAAATAAAAAGATAAAACTTATTACCTTATTTGTTTACTTACATTCCCTCCTTGCTTTACTTTAATTAACAGCGGCTTTTTCTTTATAATAAAGGATTAGACAAGAAAGAAGAATTTGCAGTTAGTCTTTCAAATAATAGTCTAGCCAATCATAGGCTAAAGACATAGCTTCTTTTTGAGGTTCATGGCCACTGTGATGGTTATAAAGACCAATAGCATCTTTTTTTCCGTAAAGATTATATACTTCTTTAGCTGCATTGATATAATGCCAACTTTCATTTTTATCTCTATCATCACCTGCTAAAAGTAAAACCGGCCTTGGGGCAATAAGTCCTAAGAGTTGATGATGATCCAGATTAAAATCAGGTTTTTTCACTTCCTCTCCCAAATACCAAGGTGCATCCCAGTTGCAAAAAGAGATGCCAATACCTAATTCGCTAATGACAGCAGCTTTGATACGTTCATCGAATGCAGCCGCATAAAGACTTGTTTTTCCTCCTAATGAATGTCCCATTACTCCGATGGAATCACTATCTACGTAAGGTAGGGCCGTAAGGTAATCTAGTGTGTAGGTAGCATCGTTGGTAACTTTAGCCAGCCCTTTTAATCCCGGGTAGATTTTATTTATTCTGGCCACACCTCTAAGATAGTTCTCTCCATAAAAAGATTGATAAGCGTCTTTTTGTCCGCTACTTAGTCTGGCATCACCATAATAGTTATCTTTATAGCCCTGGTAAAACCAGCGCATAACTTGTACTACATAACCTCTTTTAACTAGCTCTAAAGCGAAAAAACGATTTGGTGTATCCATAAAGTGATCTCCACCGCGATTTTTACCTATCATAGTATCGATATCATAATACAATACCAGCATCGCAGGGTTTTTCTCCCGGAGTTTTTTAGGTCTTAGTAAATAGGTCTTCTCATAATAATCCGGCTCTGTTTGTATATAAACTAATTTGCCATAATAGTTTTCATGTTCTTCCAAATTGCCTTCTTTAATTTGAGGTATAAACCTCTCAAAAGGAGGCTTACCCAAAAAATCAAGCCATTTTTCTTGAATAACAGTTCTTTTAGCTTCCCAGTCTAAAAGCGAATCTCCCTGGTTTATAAGCTTAAGCTCACCTGTTGATTGAAACTCTGCCGGCATTTGGTTTACCCTTATTAAAATATCCATTCTCTACACCACACCTCGCAAAAATAATGGCGGCTTAAGCCGCCATTATTTTTAGAAATCAAAGTCAATCTCTTCAAAATCTATGTCGTAGAGACTATAACCTTTGGGAGCTGCTTCTTTAGTATCAGGATCACCGACAACTTCCATCTCATCTAAAAAGACCCAGATTTCTGTGTTAAACTTTAGCGCTACATATCTTGCTTTTTCGCCTTTGGCTTTGAACTCAAATTTATTTACATAATTGCCTTGTTTGGGGTAATCCTCTTCGGTGTACTCTTGATAATCTAAAATCTTCCATCTCTTGCCATCTTGAGATACGGCCAGGCTATAAAGCAGTGGCAGATAGCATCCTACATCATAAGCATTTAAAAAGTTGGCATAGACTTTATCAACTTTATAGACATCTTTCAGATCAATAATTACAATACGAAAATCTTCTCTTAGATGGGCAAACATATTGGGATCATTATAAGCTACATTGGCATAGATACCGTCAGTTAACTTAGTGCCATCATCGGGATAGCTATCATGGGCATCAATATTAAAGATATACTCCTTTTTCAAAGCTAAATTAGTTGGTGCGGCAAAGATAGCAACTGAGAACAAACAGCCTACTAAAAGAACCCAGAAACCTTTTTTCATTAACATACACCCCCATTTTATTAAGATTCAAAGTCAATAAGATCAAGCTCAATTTCGTCAACATAGAGTCCTTTTGGAGCTTTTGTTTTGCTTGAGCCATCTCCTAAAACTTCGATCTCATCCATAAAAAGCCAAACCGTACCAATTGTTTTGAAAGCTACAAAGCGAGTCTTCTGATTTATCTTTTCAACAATATGTTTATAAGTTATTATCTTGCCCGGAGGCATTTTTTTGTTATCTAAAGTTGTACTATTAATACCTTGCCATTTAATACCATCTTCAGAAATTGCCACATCAATACTTAAAGGCAAAAAGACTGCTTCGTCATTGGAACGCAATAAATTAATAGTAACTTTATCAATGTTGTAAAGATCTTTTAAATCAACAACAGCGATTTGATCTTTTCTGGTTGTACCTATCCAAGCCGGATCTTTGTAATCCGGGTACCCATAACGTCCATCGGTCAGTTTTGTTCCATCATCGGGATACTTAGGATCGGCAGGATACCTTAAAAAATACTCCTTACCTTTAGCTAAGTTTACTTGAGCTGCTAAAGCAGAGGTAATTAAGACAAGTAAAAGTAGTGTTGACGCTAATAACTTACGCAAAAGACTCCTTCCTTTCTTTCAGGGAAAGCTATTTCCATATATTAATTCCACTGTAAATTAATATTTCCTGCCTTTTAGAATAAAGAAGGCGCCTTTTTGGCGCCTTCTTTATTCTATTTTTTTCAGAGTTTAATTATAGCAACTTTATCAATTTCCACAAAGTTAGTCAGACTCAAGAAAAGGCCGCCTTTTTCAGGAAAATCGTCTCCTTCAACTTCGGCCACGAGTTGACCATCAAAATAATAGCTTAACTTTTTCCCTTTAACAACTGCAGTCACTGTTACCCATGATTGTTCTACATCGAGTTGTTTTTGAGGAGCGGCAGGAGTTGATATAGCAGTTTTAGGTTGATCTTTGCCATGCCAGTTGGCTAGCTCATAGCTATAAGTAGTAACATTGACACCTAAACCATAACACCAGTGATCTTCGGAGTTTCTTAATTGAATTCTGGAACCTACTGCACCTGATTCAGGTATTTGATTTACTCTAAGTTTTATGACCACAGCAGCATCTACCATCTCAACATCTTTCAATTTCAGACCGGAGGTACCGGCTGATTTTCTTGACAAGACACCATCTTTAACTTCAAGTTCACCCTTGGTTGTGATGGCCCATTTGTTAAATTCAAAATCTTCCTCTTCAACCCAGTTATTCAGATCATTAAAATCATCAACAAAATCTGCTTTTTTATCCTTGAGAATATCGGGTAGTTTGAGATCTGCCAAGTTATCTGCTTCCATGGCTTCGATTTTCTTGGCTTTACTGCTTTTTACATAAAAAAAGGTTCCGCCTGCGATTAGTAAGGCAGCTAACAACGAAACAATAATAATAGTTGTTTTATTATCCACGCCAAATCCCCCTATTCATTTTCAACTTATTCATTCCATTGCAAGAATTCGACATACATTTAGATGTTCCTTTATTAAATATAGACTGTCCCCCTATTAAACAGCTCCCTAAGCGGGAGCTGTTTAATAACACAGAATTATTTTTACTTAAAAAGAACCTCCTAAAGAAACTTCAAAAGCTTGAAATCTTACCGGTGTTTTATCGGGATTAAAAGTTACCTTATAGATATAACTACCCATTAAACCTTTGTATATTTCAATGGAAAATTTGGCATCAATTTTAGTATTCGAGTTGGCTAGTTCATCAACTTTTACATAATTAATTTGAGAATAAGACGCTTCGATCTGACCTTTGCGTCCTGTAAGAGAAGTAAATAAGCTTGGTGTCACTGCAGCAGTACCCGTTAAGGTCGGAACCGGGTCACGGTTAGAGAATATCATGTTTTCATATTGAAGATGAAGCTTTAATCCTTCATCTAGGAGAGTAACACCTGCTTCAGCTAAATAGCCCTCTGCTTTTTCGTTTAAATATTTCAATGTTGTATCTTTGTTTTCATATTCCCAATTATAAACAGCAGGAATAAAGCTGTTGCTAAAAATACGATATTCGCCTCTTATATATAAGGGCCCAAGATATGATCTCATACCTATTGAATAGCCTCTTGAATTATTGGCTAGTTCGGCGGTTTGCCCATAAACAGCTAAATAGTTTAAAAGCGGAATTGTGAGATCTAAACCGTAGGCATAAGGCATTTTGCTTAGTTCTCTGGTATCTCTAGCGTAAATAACACCTACAGACGAATTCTGTATAAACTGTGGCATAGCATCAACTAAATAAAATGGTCTGACATAGGGACGCAATGAAAAAACTTCTGGATTGAGTGCGTTATTAACCAATAGATGAGCACCGACAATACCAATGTCTCCACCAATTTCAACACCTAGCCGTCTTAAATCAGCTTTAATTTCTTCTGAAGAAAGGTTCCGGTAACCGTCCATAATCAAACCATTACCTACAATGACATTATCCAATTCACCTAAGCGCAAATAAAACGGATCTCCCAGTCTACCCCAACGGACATATCTAATAATACTAGCTACAGTTTTGGCAAAGCTAAACTGACCTTTTTCTTGCCAATCATCTGTACGGAGGCCATTTTGATTAAAATTTATTCCTATGGATAGTCCTAAGCCGATTTTACCAAGATTAAGATCTGGGCGAAAACTTAATGAACCATAATATTCATCACCAATCTCCCTAAAACCAAGACCTAACTGCCATTGATTGTCTTTGGCAAAAATACCTGCAGCTAAAAGAAAAGCCAGGCAAAGGACAAGATAAATTTTTCTCACCATAACAACCTCCAAATTTTTAGATTATTGTTATTAGCCATCTAGCCGAATCAATTTAAGTATACTTTTTTATTAGCTAGATGTTTTAAAATACCTGCTATTTAAAGTTTTTACTTAGAAAGAAAAGGCTTTCTTCCTACAGATAGTCTTTATTTTCCTTGCTTAAGCCCTCTAAATATTTACACCATAACATTAGCTGTTTTTTTGTTTGAATTAAAATAATTCACCACAAGGATCAATAAAGTAGGGCGTAATACGCCCTACTTTACTAGGTCTGATCTAGGCTGACTAATTGACTGTCAAAGATATTCAAAAGACACTCATCTTCGTTATTTGACCAATGTTCACAATAAGTGCAACTTATATCTTGCTCTGCCAAAAAACCACGCATAATTGCCTCATTGGGTTCAAACTCACTACAACTTTGAGCTACAGAAATTCTTTGTTGTTCACTGGACAAGACGGACACCCCTAGAGTTAGTATGACCTTATTAAAAAATAAACTTACCTACAGGATGAACAGGAACCTCCCTGGCAAGAAGAACAACTTGAGTGGCCACTTTTACAAGTTGTAGCAAAACATGATAGCTTTCTTTTTAGTCTAAAGCTCCCACAACTAGGACAACTGATTTTTTCATCCTTGTTTCTTTCTAAGGCTTCAAAAGCATGTCCACATTTTTGACAGTTAAATTCTCTAAGTGGCATATTTAACCTCCTAAGCCTTAATCAACAACCTCAACTTTGTCCCCATTTGATAGGGCAGCAGCATTAGCTTCGTCAGTATCAATATGCATTTCTAAAGCAAAATCTTCTCGTACGCGTACCACAACATTTTCAAAAACAACAGCTCTTTCACCTGTTGTTTTTACTTTTACCTTTTGTTTATCTTCTAAACCAAATTCTTTGGCTTCCTTAGGATTTAGATGGAGGTGTCTGGCCGCTACAATAACCCCTTCAGGAATAGTAATTTCTCCTTTGGGCCCTACAATCTTTACACTACCAGATGCTTTTATATCACCTGATTCTCTAATCGGAGCTTTAACACCAATTGTAAAACAATCGGTTAAAGACAGTTCCACTTGGGATTTAGTTCTAACAGGACCAAGTACTCTCACCGAAGGAAAACTTTTTTTGGTACCAAAAACCTCAACACACTCCTCGGCAGCAAACTGACCTGGTTGAGATAGTTCTTTTTTAAGAGTAAGCTTATAACCTTCACCAAAAAGTGTCTCTAGATCAGCTGTAGATAGATGAACATGACGGGCGCTGACGCCTACAGGAATAATCTTTTTCATTTTTTCACATGCCAAAAATATCCTTTTGGCTACTCCTTTCTATGAATTAACAAACGGTACTAGAAAAAAGGGCTTTTCCCAGTACCGTAATGATTTATTCTTGATCCAAACACCATTTTCCTGCTTAGTTTGTGTAAGTTTAAAAGCATTTACTGAAACAATAACAAAGGGGTGAAAAGGTGAGTTTAGTTATTGGCGATTATTTTGGTAGACCAGAAGATTTAAAAACCCATTTTAGTGTTTACCCGCATAAAATTGAGCCGGTGGGCTTGCGAACCATTGATAAAATGCCCGCCGGCTATGACCCTTTAGGTTTTGCTCGTATTATGGGACGCCTTTTTCTAAATATGCCCTCTACCGGAGCAATGATGGTTGGTAATAGTACCACAGTAGACAGGCGCTTAGTTGACTCATACCCTAAAGAACCAATCGGTCACTTCCGTTACGCACTAAAAGTACCAAAAGAAAGACTAGATGAAGTAGTGCGTTTTTTAGAAGACCGAGGTGAGATTCGTTTAATTAGATATTGACACCAACTGCTCCTACAATCGTTCCAACTGCTAGGGTAATTGCACTACGCAAAAGCGCAGTTAAAAAAGGCTCATTTAACGACCAATGGAAAAACAGTGATAAGGCCGCCATTAACAGAGCTAAAACAGCCCCAATAAGCCAACCTTTTGAGGCGGCCTTCTTAGCGGCATAAAAAGTTGCTATAACGACAATCAAATAGTGAGTGATATCATAACCAAGTCTACCCAAATCAAACCAGTTGGCATAACTAATCACACCAAAAACAAGCGACATTATTAGATAAAGTACTAAAGCTATTAAAAGCCCTAACAAAATACAGTAGATCTGACGCATTTTTCCACCTCCTATGGTAGATTTATTACGCAGACCTACTATTTATTATTCTTCCGAACATATTTCTGGTTTTTTCAAATTCTTAGCCTGAAACTCAAGATGTTCGGGGAGTCTGGCCACCCAATAGCCCCAATCATGGGAACCGGGGTATACCTTAAATGTATGGTCGATACCCAGTTTTTTTAAGGTGGTATGGTATTTTAAGTTAGTCTCATAAACATAATCTTTTAAACCGATATCAAACATGATCCGCGGACGTCGGCGAGCTTTTTTTAGATTCTCGGCCAAATAAACGGCAGAGTTATTATTCCAAACTTCCGGATAATCTAAAGGATCCCCGAAAATACTTTTTTTACCCGCTGTCTCCGATATCATTCTAATATCTAATACTCCACTCATTGAACTAGCCACACCAAAAATATCTGGGTATTTGGAAACTAAGACCATGGCTCCATGGCCTCCCATGGATAAACCGGCTATACCACGACCTCTATAGGTTGGGATAGTCGAATACTCGGCATCGATAAGGGGAATCAATTCTTTAATTATATAGCTTTCGTATTGAGATTTTGGTTTTATCGGACTATCTGCCAGCCATGATGTTTCTAAATCAGGTGTAACAATAATCATCTCATATTCTCTTGATAACTCATAAAGCTTTGCATCTTCTTTATGCCAGGTCAAATAGTTTCCGCCTGCACCATGTAGTAGATAAAGAACAGGGTATCTTTTTTTCGGAGTATAATCGGCCGGTAAAATAATAGCTATTTTTTTCTTTTTGCCTAAAATCTCTGATCGATGAGAAACTTCAAGATATCTTTCTGTTGCTGTAGCTAAAACGCTTTGTGCATTCAAGATTAATATCAACAAAATGCAGATTAGACTGATTTTTCTCAAAGTGTCTCCTCCTTTAGTTGGCTTCTTCCACTTCTTTTGGTAAAGGCTTCCTTAAACTAGTAGCATGAAACTCTAAATGCTCTGGTAAATGTTTTAACCAATACATCCAGTCATGGTTACCGGGATAAACCTTAAAAGTATGATCAATACCTTTGGTAGAGAGTCTCTTGTGAAATTCGAGATTGGTTTTATAAAAAACATCACTCATGCCGATATCAAAAAGCAATTTAGGTTTGCGCCGTGACTTTTTTAAATTATCCACCAGTTCAACCGCACTATTTTCTTCCCAAACAGCTTCATTGGTCTTGATATCACCGAAGATCTCTTTTAAACCAGTCACATCTGGTAAAGGACGTAGATCTAAAACTCCACTCGTAGCAGATGCGGCACCAAAAACTTCCGGATTTTTAATAGCCAAAGTAATAGCACCATGACCACCCATAGACAATCCAGCCAAACCTCTCCCTCTAAAGGTAGGAATTGTATTGTAGTTAGAATCAATATAGGGAATAAGATCGTTTAAGAAATAAGATGCGTACTTAGAATTTTCCTTAATTGGACTGTCTACATACCATGAGTTCTCTCCATCAGGTGTAACAATTATTAATTCGTAGTTTTTAGCAGCCTCTTCCAAGATGCCATTTTTATGCC
Organism: Bacillota bacterium; assembly: GCA_036721855.1. Classification (GTDB taxonomy): domain Bacteria; phylum Bacillota; class DTU065; order DTU065; family DTU065; genus JAHDNZ01. The sequence goes on from DAIMKF010000017.1 coordinate 35,343, forward strand.
AGTCCGTGTAATTTCCGCTAGCACCATGTAAAAGATACAATACAGGATAACAAATATTTTCATCATAACTTTCCGGTAGAATAATCCGGAAGGTTTTGTTTTTTTCTAGACTCTGGCTATAGTGAGTAACTTCATACATCTTAGCACTGCCTCCTAGAACAAATAAAAACACCAGAAAGATAATCAGGAACTTCTTCATTTCATATGCCTCCTGTAAGTAAATAAGTGCCACCAAAAAAGGCGGCACTAAAAACCTAATTACCTAATTAGTCTCTTCAGCTTTCTTGCTTTGTTCAATAACCTTCTCGGCAATTTGAGCAGGGAGTTCTTCGTAGTGGTCAATAGTACTGACAAAAGTTCCCCAACCTTGGGTCATGGCTCTAAGCTCAATGGCAAAGCGGAACATCTCACTCATTGGTACTAGAGCTTTAACAACCTGATTACCATCGTGTGGGTCCATACCTAAGATCTTGCCACGCTTTTTATTGAGTGTCCCCATGACATCACCCATATATTCATCGGGAACAGTTACCTCAACAGACATAATTGGTTCAAGCAGAATTGGTTTAGCGTCCACAAACCCTTTCTTAAAAGCCATGGAAGAGGCTATTTTAAAAGCCATTTCCGATGAGTCAACATCATGATAAGAACCGTCAAAAAGGCTGACTTTGACATCAACTACCGGGTAGCCGGCGATAACACCATCAACCATGGTCTCACGGATACCTTTTTCTACAGCCGGTATATACTGTTTGGGAACAGAACCACCGAAAATGTTGTCTTCAAAGACAAATCCTTCCCCCAATGGCATAGGTGACATTTCTAACCAGACATGGCCATATTGACCGCGACCACCACTTTGCTTTTTATGTTTACCTTCGATTTTAGTGGTACCTTTAATTGTTTCTCTGTAGGGAACCTTCGGGTCTCTTAATTCCATATCTACCCCAAATTTTTTCCTCAAACGGCTAGCGATAATCTCCAGGTGCAAATCTCCCATACCTGCGAGTAGAAATTCATTAGTTTCTTTGCTTTGCTCAATAGAAATGGTTGGATCTTCCTCAGAGAGACGCTGTAGACCTCCTGCAACTTTATCCGTATCACTCTTCCCTTTAGGATAGACCGCTAATGTGAGTACAGGTTTTGGAAATTGTATAGTATCAAAACGCAAAGGTTTATCTTTATCACATAAAGTATCAGAGGTTGCTGTATACTGAAGTTTGGCAACTCCGCCAATATCACCGGCGACAATTTCAGCTGTAGCAATCTGTTCTTTACCCTGCATATAAAAGAGTTGGCCTAATCTCTCGTTTTCATTACGAGTAGAGTTATATATCTGTGTATCGGATTTAATGACACCACTTTGCACCTTAAAGAGAGTAATCTTACCTACATAAGGGTCAGCCAGTGTTTTAAACACTAAGGCGGCATTCTGATTGGCATCCGGACTTAGTTCGATTTTTTGATCTCCACTGCTAGCAACTACCTTACTGACAGGTGCAGGCATACCGTAAACTAACATATTAAGAAGTGGTTGAATACCTATACCAAGTTCAGCCGAGCCACAGGCAACCGGAAAGATCTCCTTGTTAGTAGCTCCTAGACGTAAGCAATGTTTGATCTCATCTTCGCCAATTGTTTCGCCTTCAAGATAACGGGTAAGTACATCGTCATCTGCTATGACAACCGCTTCTAATAATTCACCGTGAAGTGTTTCTGCTTCTTCTTTTAGTTCATCTGGTATTTCAGCTTCGGTAACCTCATTACCTTTGGCATAATAAGCTTTCATATTAACTAAATCAACAACACCTTTAAAATCACTAAAGCTACCGATGGGTATATTAATTGGGACCACATTTGTACCCAATTTGTCTCTTAATTCAGCATATACTTTCTCAAATGAGGCATTTTCCTTATCCATTTTATTGACAAAGATCATGCGGGCTAAATTTTTCTCAGTAGCAGCCTTCCAGGTAGTAAATAAACCTACCGGCAGTTGATCAGCAGCTGATATGACACTAACAGTGCCTTCAGCTACCTGAAGCGCTGCGATAACTTCGCCAACAAAGTCAAAAAAACCCGGGGTGTCCAAGAGATTAATCTTGGTACCTTTCCATTCACAGGTAGCTAAAGCTGTCGAAATAGAAATTGTTCTTTTGATTTCTTCGGGATCAAAATCGGAAACAGTATTGCCTTCAGCAATTGAACCTCTTCTTTTTGTTGCCCCAGCGTGGTATAGAATTGCTTCTGTTAAAAGAGTTTTTCCCGTACCGCCATGGCCAATTATGGCGATGTTTCTAATCTGGGAAGTATTATACTTCTTCAAATTACTTCTCCCCCTTTTGCAATAAAACCAAATCAATAAACTATCATACAAAACTTCTTCAAAAAACCAGGTTTCCCTTTGCCTCTGATAAAAAACTTAGCAAAGATTACCTTTTGATAGGATTTCCTTCTTAGTTGTAGCTATTCTTCAGAACTATTAATTCCACATTCTTGCATGACCATTTTAAAATCCGCCCAGGTAGGAACTTTTAGTTTGGGATCTCTTAAAAGAGCTGCCGGATGATAGGTGCAAAGAACTTTGATTTCGCCAAACTGATGCCACCTACCGCGCAAATTTTGCAAGGAATCATTTACCCCTAAAACTGTTCTTGCTGCAGTAAGACCAAGACAAACAATTAGATCTGGTCTGATGGCCGCAATTTGCAGATCCAACCAAGGTTTACACTCCTCAATTTCCTTTGGTTGAGGAGTTCTGTTGCGAGGCGGACGGCACTTGATTACATTAGCAATATAGATCTGCTCTCTTTTTAGCTGAGAAGCTGCAATTATTTTATCTAGTAGTTTCCCGGCCGTGCCCACAAAAGGTCGACCTTGTTCATCTTCTTCTTGGCCCGGACCTTCACCGATTAACATCAGATGTGCTTTAGGGTTTCCTTCGCCTGGTACAACCTGTTTGGCCTCACTTCTTAAACTACACCTTTGACATAATAAGGCATTTTGATTAATTTCTTCTATATTAAGCATTTAAAACACCTTCTGCCTTTAGTCTTGCTTTAATTCCAGGTAAAGCTTTGGTCGCAGCCTCTTTCCCTAACTCAATCAACTCAGCAGCTTTGTCGAATTCCATACCACCAAAATGATGTTCTTTTAAGGGTTCTATAATTATAACCCTATCAAGTTGTTGGGTTTCAAAGATTTTAAAACCCATAATATCGGTCATGTTAAGTAAAATATCAATGATACCCTCAGGTACTGCTCCGGGCAAAGGTCTTCTCATAACATTAACTCCTATAACAATATCTACGCCAGATTGGCAGAGGATATCCACCGGAACCGGATCAACTATGCCACCGTCAACAAGCATTTTATCTTGATCCTTAATGGGAACAAAAACGCCCGGCACGGAAATACTTGCCCTAATACCCTTAACTAAATCCCCACTATCATGAACAACTCTTTGTCCGGTGACAATATCTGCGGATATAGTAGCAAAGGGCTTGGGAAGTTTCTCGATGGTTTTAATTTTTAACATTCTATTTAACATAGCTTCAATATGGTAGCCATCGATCAGACCTCTTTTGGGAGGTAAAACAAAATCTAAAGTTGATATAATATGTTTTTTGCGTATCGATTTGGCAAACTTATCCAGAAATTCCGGGCTCCACCCTGCTAAATAAAGGCCACCTAAAAGTGCCCCCATGGACGTGCCTGTAACGGCATCAATAAGAATACCTTCTTTGTTAAAGACTTCAAGAAGACCTATGTGTGCAAGTCCTCTGGCGGCACCGCTTCCTAGTGCTAAACCAACTAAAGGTCTTTTTTGTGTTGCTTTTAGTTGAGCTATTCTTTGGGTGAATACTTCCATGATCACACCCCCATATTTTATCTGCAAGTGTTTTCTCGCAAGTAAGTGCTTTTGAGTATCTTATCTGGTGTTTAATAATCAAAGCCAAGGTTTATAGGTTTTAGAAACTTTTGTAAGTCTAACAAAGAAATATAAACCGGGAATGGTGTCCCAGTTTAACCATAAAAGAAATAACTGCTGATTGCAAACCTTAAGATCACCTTTTAAGAGATTCCTTGACTAAGTGAACAATCCCTTTTTCTTTGCTAGTTTAACTTTGGTTTTTAAATTAACCAATTAAATTATGTACTTTTTCTAAGATCTCATTTGAACCGATGGAAATCTGACCGTTTTTTTCAGGTATGGCCCAAAAAGATACGTTTTTATTCACAGAGAGTTTGAGTTCTTGAGCATCTTGTTCATTCTCTGTAGCCAAATAAATGACAAGTAAAGGCTTTTTCTTATTTACTTGAGCGAAAGCCTGCTTTTTATCTTCAGCTAGATCCACCTGATAACCGGAGGATTCTAATACCGTTCTAAGAACAACAAATTGGTTAGTACAGGTACCCCAAAGCAGAATCATTTTTTTCATTATCTCACCTCCTGGTACTTATAATTTTGTTATTAACTTAGGCACAAGACAATAAATTCCTTTATTTTTGTTTATATTGTTAACCTTTAGTTTTCTAGTATCAAAACTGGAGATAAAAAAACGCCCGCTTTTACGGACGAATAAAAAAATGGTCGGGCTGACTGGATTTGAACCAGCGACCTCTTCCACCCCAAGGAAGCGCGCTAGCCAAGCTGCGCTACAGCCCGCAATGGGCGAGGTGTTTTATCTCCTCACCACAGATATATTTTAGCATAAACTATGATATATTCAAGAGCCAAAAAGATGGTTTTGAGGCTTTTAAGCTATTTATTAGCTTAATCGAGTC
>DAIMKF010000018.1:0-39756 GCA_036721855.1 Bacillota bacterium
TATGTTCCTAGAAAAATATGGGAATGCGTTTACACAAGATTCTTGACACTACCCCCCAAAAAGCCTATTGTGGTTTTGACTATCAAAAGAAATAGATACCTCACAGCATTTTTAATGTCTGTGAGATATCTATTTTAATTTTAAGATCGAAATTTAGGGCAGTATATTTTAGTGCGACTTTAATTTTACTTCAGGTAGTTTTTTTAGAAGGGATAATTAAGCCCTGGGTACCAATGGTTTTTACAAAGCTAATGCCAGCTAGAAAAAGAAAACCGGCAAAGCAAGCGCTTATTAAGTGAGATGGTAAATAATCCAAGGCCAATCCCCCACCTGCAATGCTTAAGGGTATAGCTACTTGAGTTAAAAGCTCGATACTGGAAAATATTCTCGAGCGAATATGATTAGGTGCCAGCTTTTGCATATCTGTTCTAATAGGAATATTGGTTATAGATAAAGCTATGCCTATTAAAGTTAGCAAACCAAGCAGAATAATAGTTCCAACATGTTTTTCTGACACAAAAAGTAAGCGCAATGGGGGTGAGATAAGAATACTAAAAAGAAGAGTCAAGGTACAGATAGCCAGGACACCTTTTTTTATTAATGTTCCAGAAGGATTTTTAACGAATATTGTACTTGTGGCTAGAGCCCCTATAATAAAACCTGCTGTTAAACAAGAACCTAAAAGGCCATAGGCTAAAGCAGAAAGGTGTAGCTCAGTTTTAGCTGAAAAAGGTAAAACTACGGTGAAAATGGGGGCCAGAAGGAAGTTGAGGAGCAGGCAAAAACTGGCGAAAGTCTTTAAGTGTGGGTTTTGAACGATAAAATCTAAACCAGCTCTAGCACTGGCAATGAATTCCTTTACAGAGGTTTTCTCTTGCTGGGATTGAGGTGAGTATTGGATAAAAATTTCAAAAAAGCCAGAAATCAGATAACACAAAGAATTAAATACAAAGATAGCTCCAATACCCCAGATACTATAACTTAGAGCACCTAAAACAGGACCAAGCAAATCAGCCATACTGGTAAAGAGTGAGTGGTAGGAATTGGCTTGTCGCAATTTATTGTCAGCGACAAGCTCAGGCAGCATAGCCGAGGTGGCGGCAGAGAATAAGGAATCAAGCACAGCACACAAGGACATAAGAAGAAATATTAAGGGTAGAGTTAGATTTTGTTGTAAGCCTAATATTGCCAGGGGTAAGATCAATAAACCACGGATGATATCCATGCTGACCATGATATGTTTCCTGTTTGCTCGATCACCTATAACACCGGCAAGGGGAGTAGTAAGTAGCATCGGAACCATATGCGAAAGGGTAAGTAAAGACATGATACTACCTTTACCTGTAAGGTCTAAAATATAAAGTGGTAAAGCAGTACGCTGCATAGAGCTGCCCAAAAGAGAGACAAAATTACCCCAAACGAACAAGCTTAAATTATTTTTTGCCATTTAATCATTTCCCTCTTGTTTTAAGGTATCATCCTGTTCTTTGTCATTGTCTGAGATGATCTGTGTGGGAGTAGAAAAGCAAAGACAAGAAAAGGTAACATCCATAGGACCTTCGGATTCAGAATCATCAAAATATTCATTAACAAGTTCATTTAGTTTTGTTAAAAATTCATTATAACGCTCCATAGTCATTCGCTCTGAAAGAAGAGAGCTATTAAAATGACTATCCCAAAAAGCCGGCTTTTCAGCTGCTTTCTGAAAATTGATCAGGGTACGTTGTAGGCCACTGGCAATAGTGGTAAAAAATAACTGATTATTTTGGTCGTTAAACATCAGTAGCTCAGGGGCAAAGGTAAGGTAGGAGTATTTAGCCTGATAATACTTTTCCAGCAGATTTCCCTTTTGTTTAGTTTCTGCAACTTCAATTATTCCATGTCGCTCGAGTTCGTTTAGGTGATAGTAGAGATTTTTAGTTGGTTCATTTAATACTTTGGCCAGTTGCCTAGCGGAAAGTTTTTGTTTCCGTGTTAAATTAATTATTTCTAATCTTAAGGGATCGGCAATGGCCCTTATTATTTCGGGATCTTTGATTTGATAGAAATCAGTAGGCATAAGCTCACCCTTCCAAAGTAATATAAACGGTAAAATAAAATTAGACGTCTAGGATAATTATACCGGCAAAGAATAATTATGTCAATCTAGATATTTACTTACGAAAGGTGATTGATTTAGTTTAAAAGTAAAACATTTACTGAATTTTATTAGGGGACGATAATGATTTTGCTTTAGGTTCTCGAGAGATAATGGTATTATGTAATTATAGAGCTAAAAAAACGGCTAAAAATTGGCATGCAAATTTGTATGATAGAGGTGGGAAGGATGTCTATAAAAGTTGTTGTTGACAGTAGTGTTGATCTCCCAGAGGAAATTATAAAAAAGCTTGATATCGAAGTAGTACCTTTAACAGTTACCTTTGGTGATGATCACTATTTAGATCGTATAGAAATGAGTTCTGATGAATTCTATGAGCGAATGAGTAAGGAAAAAGAGCTGCCAAAGACAGCACAACCCGCACCAGGCAGGTTTCTTGAAGTATTTGAAAAGTATGGTAAAAAGGGTTGCCAGATTATTTGTCTTTGTTTGTCGAGTGCTTTAAGTGGAACCTATAATAGTGCTGTACTAGCAAAAAGCATGACTGATGTTGATGTAGAGGTAATCGATACTAAATCAGGTTCAGCGGGAATAGGTATTTTAACGTGCCTTTCTGTCAAATGGGCCGAGTTAGGAAAATCACTGCAACAAATAACTGACGATGTAAAAAAATACGCAGAAAATCTCACGGTTTATGCGCTACTGGAGACGGTAGAAAATGCGGTTAAGGGTGGACGGTTAAATCCAATTAAAGGTGTTATCGCCAATTTATTAAATTTAAAAGTTATTGTTGAAGTCAAGGAAGGCAAAGTAGATTTTATTGAAAAAGTTAGAGGTACAAAAAAAGCTTATGAACGTTTAGTACAGTTAGTGGTGGAAAAGACAAGAGACAAAACAGTTCCTTTAGTAGGTCTAGCTCATGTGGCTAATGAAAAAGGTACTCTGATATTAAAGGAAATGGTTCAAAATGTTCTCAAAGAGGCTGAGTTTTTCCAAACAACTATGAGTGGAACTATCGGTACTTACGCAGGCAAAGGTGGCATAGTTTTGGCATTTTAAAGGGAGTCTGGCTTGCTTTGTCAAGCCAGACTCCCTTCGGTGTTAGATTAATGTTGTACCTACCCATATGCTCAGATGGCTAAATCAGACCATCTTCTTTAAATCTATTTAATAAAAAATCAGACCAGATCTGATAGGCTCTTCCATTAGGATGGACACCATCTTCAGAAAGAGAGGTTGGGAAGTAATCGTCTTCTTCTAAAAGTGAATAGATATCAAGGTATTCTACTCCAAGGCTCTTAGCTAAGGTTTCTAACTGTTGGTTATACTCGCGTACATTCGGCGCAGCAGCCATATTTTTTCCTAATGGCATTATTGATTGCAGATAGATTTTAGCCTGTGGAGCATTGGTTTTTAGATAGTTTAAGATCTTTTGAATATCTTCAAAATAGGTATCAAGTTCAAGACTGCAGGTAAGATTGTTTGTACCAATCATTAATAAAGCAGCACGAGGTTTGCTCTCTAGATTAAAGAGAACTCGTCTTGCATAGACTCCACTTGCAATATCGGCACTAACGCCACGATTTATAGTAGGTATTCTAGGCAGATACCCCTGTAGGTAATAACCATCAGTAATTGAGTCGCCAATAAAAAGAAATGCATTTTCAGGTACCCGTTCTAAGCTAAAGGCATTGACTTTTTTATACCAGTATTCACCTCTTTTTAAAAGCTCATCGGCAGACTGATTTAGGGGATGAATAAGAGGGAAAAGAGAATCTGTTCTACTTTTTAATCTGCTGAGGAAGTAAGTGGCATGTACAGAGGATTCTCTTGCCAGAAAGTATTTTAAGGCATCGCGGTTTGCGGTTGCCTCCTCAAACAAAACGGTTTGTTCTTCAGTGGTACGATTTTCCTTTGTTAATTTTCTAAATAGTTTCTGGCAAACACTAAAGCGATTATTAATGGTTTTATACAGCTCGTTAATTTCAGGTAGTGATAAAGAAATCATCACTGATGGAGTCTCTAACATATAATAGATTTCATCAACGAAAAATGTTTCCCAGTCAGAAAGCTCAGCTTGAGAAGTAAAAAGTTCTTCCGCCAGATATAAAGTGTTCTTAGTTTTAACAACAGCAGCATAATCACTACCTATCCAAGATATAAATTCCGAGTCAGGTGTTCCTTTGACAAGGAGTGATTTTGCTGAATTTAGCTTCAAATCATCGAGGTTTAATGTTAATTGGCTAGATGTGTTATTAGTTGAGACTATTTCCAAACTTTCAAAAAAGTTGGTGTTATAAGTAGCAGCTATTTTCCCGCCATTTGCGAGAAAATCAGCTAATTTCTCAGCTGTTTGGGTTGTTAATTCCGAATCCGAAAGCAAAACAGCTACTTCAAAATAGTCCAGAACATTTTCGGATATGTCATCGTTATCTACTACAATTGCTGGGATGTAGTTTTCAGCAAAAGTTTCCTTGGCATTTTTTATCATGGCCTTATAGTTTTCTTCTCCTAAAACAGCAGCAGATTTTTGGTTATATACAATGGCCACACCTATTCGTTCTGCAAAGCTAGATAAAGAAAATAATAAAACTACCAAGATAACCAAACAAGACCTAAGTCTGAATAAATTTACTTTCTGCATTTTATCTTCAACCTTTCATCAAAACTTAAGTAAAAATTATGTCCCCAGAATCTATCTTCTATTGTAGCACTTTGTTTATTAGGTATAAAGGTTTAGTTGGATTAATATTAATAGTAATCATAGAGAAATTAAACCATTTAGCCTCTATCACAGCAAGCTATGTAAATAAAAAGGCGGCTTTCAATACTAAGCCTCTTTATAAAATTAGGAATAAAGAAGTATACTAGAAAAAGCAGCTCTTGTTTAGAAGAGCTGCTTTTAAGTAGGTATTTACAAATTAGGAGGTCTAAAATAAGTTCTGAAGGGGGTTTGGATAATAAAAAAGTAGAGGTAGCTTGTTTTTAAGGGTGAGTTTTTTAGGTTTTAGTTGTTAAGATCACTGCTGAGAAGGCTAAGCGATTTCCTTTAAGACTGATATTAGAGAAGGTTCAATGTTCTCTTTTACAAGTACCTCCGGTGTAAAAAACCTTCCATCATATGAAGTTAAAGGAAGGGAAGTTATCTGGTAGACTTGAGCTAAAAGTTTTACGGCCTCATTGTTTTGAGGGGTTTTAGAACTTCCTTGTTTATACATTTAAGCTAGGCCAATAAGATCCATGTCAGCTACAAGACACCTGTTTGGTTCAACCCATACCAGTAGATCAATGTATTTAGGGTTAGATGACCACATTTTATTGTCTTCTTTTTTCAACAAGCAATAAACAACATTTTCACGCATCTTAAGATTTAGGGTGTCAAAATCTGAACGGGCCAATAATCCGTCTTGTAAGATGCTACTAAGAAATTCTTTCCTGGTAGAGTGGATTAGAGGAACTTTTTTGGTCAATATTGCTCCCCTCCTAAAAGCTGTTTTTTAATGAATTAGAAACTTGAGACAACTTCTTTAACGAGATTTAACAGCTCCAGCTTATCGTTTTCAGTTAAGGTATCTTCTGCAAAAGCAAGCCAGAAAATATAAATGCGCTGCATTTTTTCGCCATTAACCGTATCGAAATTAAACAACTCCTCAACTAGTTGTTTTTTCCCTCTTAAATAAACTCCTTTTAGTACTAAAAAACTGTGAACAGCGGTAAACACCAGGCTAAAAACCCCTCTAATAAAAAACTTTGTTAATAATTCGTTAGAGATATCCTGGTTAATAATTTCCTTAGCTTGTTTTAAGACCTCGGCTGCTATTTTTTCGTTCTCGGTAGCATCGGTTTTGCGAATTTCCTTTTTTAGGTCTTTACCGTAAATAAGTTGTGCAGAATTTATAAACCCGTAATAATCCGGCCCTTTACCCAAAAAAGAGGTGCCATTTTTTACATCCTTATAGGTGGTAAAAGCTAAAGAAACAACATCCGGATACCACACCATTATCTCAGCTAAAAACTCACTGGCAATCTGTTTGGCATACTTTTCAAACGAAATATTTAAGCTTTTATTTTCATCTTTGCAAACGACATAAATATCAATATCGCTTGTGCCGACAATATAGTCCCCACGGGCAACACTTCCGCTTAAATAGACAGCCATAATGCTAGCGCTATCATTATAACTAGGAAGCGAAATTTTTAATTTAGCGATAAATTGCTGGTAGATGTCCACTTTATTTGTCTCCTCAGTAAAAAAGAATTATTGAATGCTATCCTTTACAAACTTTATTTATAGTATTCTGTTATCCGGAAATATTTCCTTTGCAAAAGATGAACTAAGACGATTTTTAAATTAGTTTTTAATAGGCGTTTAGGATTTTTTGTTCTGGTTGTTTAACTAGCTTAAATAAGGTATCCTAAAGATAATACTGTTATCAAGCTACTATTAAAGAGGTGGATTAGGCTAATGCATAAGGATATAAAATTATATACAATTCTTACCTTCGGTTGCCAAATGAATGTAAGAGATTCAGAGTCAATCAAAGGTATATTAGAAAATATAGGCTTTTATGAAACGGAAGATTCTGACAAAGCTGATCTTATACTTTTTAACACTTGCTCTGTTAGGGAAAATCCCGAAAGAAAAGTATATGGTCGAATTCAGAAATATAAACCGGGTACAGAAAAGATAATTGGTATTTGCGGTTGCATGGTGCAGCAGGGTGCGGAGTTTGAATATATTAAAAACGAACTACCCCAAGTGTCTTTGGTTTTTGGTACACATAACATTCATGAACTACCTCAGCTTCTCGAAAGAGTTATGCTAGGTGAAAGAGTGCTTGAGGTCTGGGAAGATAAAAAGGATTTAATAGAAGGCCTCCCGGCTAAAAGAGAAAAAGGTGTCAAGGCTTTTGTTAACATATCCTTCGGGTGCAATAATTTTTGCACCTATTGTATTGTTCCGTATACTAGGGGCAGGGAAAAATCTCGTCAAAAACAGCATATCCTAGAGGAAATAACAGACCTTGCCAGGAATGGTTATAAAGAAATAACCTTACTGGGGCAAAATGTAAATTCGTATGGCAAAGATCTAGGCACTGATTTTGCTTCCCTTTTAAAAGCCGTGCAAGAAATAGATGGTATCGAAAGAATAAGATTTACCACATCACATCCTAAAGATCTGTCCGAGGACTTAATTAAGGCTTTTTTAGAGCTACCAAAACTCTGTGAGCATTTACATCTGCCTCTACAGTCGGGAAGTAATCGTATTCTCAAATTGATGAATAGGCGTTATACTACCGAACATTATCTTAACCTAGTCGAAAAATTAAGAAAAGTTGTGCCGGGGATTGCACTCACTACAGATTTAATTGTTGGTTTTCCAGGAGAAACCGAAGCTGATTTTAAAGACACTTTAGATATGGTGAAGAATGTGGGTTATGATTCAGCCTTTACCTTTATTTACTCACCTAGGAAAGGCACTCCGGCAGCACAAATTAAGGAACAGATTGCTGAGGAGATAAAAAAAGAACGTATTTATCGTCTGATTGAACTGCAAAACCAAATTTCAAGTGATTTAAACAAAAAAAGTGTAGGCAAGACGGTAGAAGTACTGGTTGAGGGGCTTAGTAAATCGGATACCGATAAGCTTACCGGCAAAACCAGAACCAATAAAACAATTAACTTTCCCGGTGACATAGCATTAATCGGTCGGACTGTTTTAGTTAAAGTAACCGCAGGAAAACTATCTTCACTTGAGGGGATTCTTGAAGGGAGTGCTTTTAATGGAAGATCTTAGAATTGGCTACCTCCTGTTTACAGACAAATGTGACATTGTTGGCTTTAACGCTCTTACAACAGATAAAATATCTTTAGGCGAAGTTATCTTTCAAGTTGTCGATCTCGAGCAATTCACTGTACGTTACCTGGCAGTCAAAAAAGCAGACAGTCCTGACATATATCTAATACCTGCTGAACTCCTTATCGATTTAGAAGATGATGACTTATTAATAGAGTTAATCGGAGAAAAAGTCAAAGATCTATTGCCATTGCCTAAGAACTGGCAAAAAAATTTTAATCGCTCCTTTGAAGAGAAAATATATCATGCGCTGAAAGCTCTGCCATATTGGCAAAACTAAAACATCAATCAAACCGGGGTGGAAACAATGAGTCTGGAACAACTAGAAATAATTGATATGAACGAACTGACACCTATGCTTAGACAGTACTATCAAATTAAAATGCAATATCCAGATTGCATCCTGCTTTTCCGGCTAGGCGATTTTTATGAAATGTTTGGTGATGATGCTTTGAAAGCATCTAAGCTTTTAGAAATTACCCTGACAGGAAGAGATGCAGGCAATCAAGGGCGAATTCCTATGTGTGGAGTGCCCTACCATGCTGTTGAAGGTTACCTTTTAACCTTAGTAGAAAATGGTATTAAGGTTGCGATTTGTGATCAAATAGAAGATCCTAAACTGGCCAAAGGAGTGGTAAAAAGAGATGTTACCCGAGTGGTTACTCCCGGTACAATCACCCTTCCACAGGCCTTAGATGAAAAAAGCAACAACTATATCGCCGCTTTATTTGGTCTGGGAGATACCTTTGGCATTGCTTATGCCGATGTTTCCACTGGTGATTTTAAAGCCACTGAGATCAAAGGTGAACAGGCTGAGGCTAAAACAAGAGACGAACTAATTCGTTTAAATCCCAGAGAAGTTATCTACCCTGAAAATTTATTAGCTCAAAGTGTTATCGATACCTTGAAAATATTGAAGATAAGCCATGAGGAAATGGAAGAAAGTGCTTTTCAAAGCAAAATAGGTTATAAAAACCTAACCAGACATTTTGGCACTACAACGCTAGCAGGTTTTGGTCTCGGGGACAAGCCTTTTTCTATTGCTGCGGCAGGGGCTTTATTTGATTATCTTATCAAAACTCAAAAGATACCTCTTGAACATATCAGAACTATTCAAGCCTATTCCTTACATGATTTTATGGTTTTAGATAACTCCACACAAAGAAATCTGGAAATTCTTACTACTTTAAGAGAAAATAAAAAACAGGGTTCACTTTTAAGTATCTTAGATAAGACAGTAACAGCCATGGGAGGTAGACTTTTAAGAAACTATCTTTCGCAACCGTTGATTGATTTAGGAGAAATCAAAAAAAGGCAAGAACGGATTAATTCTCTTTATACAGACGATCTTCTTCGCACCAAACTTATGAGTTCTCTGGAAAAGGTCTTTGATCTAGAAAGACTTTCAGCCAAACTTGCTTATAAAACAGCTAATGCCAGGGATTTAGCAGCTTTAAAAGACTCTTTTTATGAACTGCCAAGCATTAACGATTTAGTAGCAACTAAAAAAGAGCTTAGTATTTTTGCCAAACTTGATACACTAAAAGATCTTGAAGAGTTGATTTCAGAAGCTATTGTCGAAAACCCGCCTTTTGTTTTAACTGAGGGAGGTCTAATCCTTCAAGGATACAATAACCAACTAGATGAACTACGAGATGTAGCTAGTGGTGGCAAAGAATGGATCGCTAATCTACAAGCTAAAGAAAGAGAAAGGACCGGCATTAAATCTCTTAAAGTAGGTTTTAATAAAGTTTTTGGTTATTTTATTGAAGTTACCAATGCCAACCTAGGTTTAGTACCTGAAGATTATCAGCGCAAACAAACCTTAGCCAACGGTGAGCGTTATATTACCCCGGAGTTAAAAGAATATGAAGCTAAGGTTTTGGGAGCTGAAGAGAAGATCAATTCTTTGGAATACGATCTTTTTACTCAGGTTAGGGAAAGGCTTACACTAAACATCGAACGTATTCAAAAAGCAGCGCGAATAGTTGCAGAGTTAGATGTCTATTGCGCACTAGCCGAAGTTGCCAGACAAAAAAACTATTGCCGACCGCTGGTAAACAACAGCAATAGTGTCGAGATCCAAGAAGGCCGTCATCCGGTAGTGGAGGAGTATCTGCCCAAAGGTGAGTTTGTTCCCAATGATACTTTTCTTAACTTAAAAAATGAGCGTATCGCCATTTTAACCGGGCCTAATATGTCGGGCAAATCAACTTACATGCGCCAGGTAGCTCTTATTGTATTAATGGCCCAGATTGGTTCTTTTGTACCGGCAAAAAGCGCTAAAATCGGCATTGTGGATCGTATTTTTACCAGAGTAGGTGCCTCAGATGATCTAGCCTCCGGTCAATCCACTTTTATGGTCGAGATGACTGAAGTGGCTAATATTTTACACAATGCTACTGAAAAAAGTCTTGTTATTTTAGACGAGGTGGGGAGAGGAACAGCTACCTTTGATGGGCTAAGCATAGCCTGGGCTGTCACGGAATATCTTCATGAATGTATCGGCTGCAAAGCTATTTTTGCCACTCACTACCATGAGCTTACTGAACTGGAAAATAAGTTAAAGGGAGTTATTAATCTCCAGGTAGCAGTCCAACACTCCGGCAAACAGGTGTTCTTCTTGAGAAAAATTATCTCCGGAGGGGCAGATCGTAGTTATGGAATTGATGTAGCAAGGCTGGCAGGATTACCCGAAGAACTGCTAAAAAGAGCACGTGAGGTTTTATTAGACTTAGAACAGAAAACTCAAAAACCGGTGCCCAAGCCTGCTCAATTGAATCTTTTTAAAAGCGAAGAAGATCCTCTTATCACCAAAATCAAAGAGATTGATATTAACAATCTTACACCTTTAGAAGCTTTGAATATTTTAGCGGGTCTGGTTAACGAAGTTCAAAGGAGGCAGTTAAATGATTAAAATTCTTGACCAAGATACTGCCAATAAGATTGCTGCCGGTGAAGTGGTAGAAAGACCCGCCTCCGTGGTTAAAGAGTTAGTGGAAAACTCTCTAGATGCCCGAGCAAATGAAATAACTGTTGAGGTTTTAGGCGGAGGTATCTCTTTTTTGCGAGTTAGAGATAACGGTTGTGGCATAAAAAAAGAAGAACTGCCTTTGGCTCTTAATCGTCATGCTACTAGTAAAATTGCTTCGGCAGATGATCTTATAAAGATTGCCACGCTAGGTTTTAGAGGAGAAGCTTTACCTTCAATAGCAGCAGTTTCGCGCTTTAAGCTAGCTAGTGCTACCGAAGGGCAAACAGGATCACAAATTGAAGTTTTAGGTGGAAAGGTTCAAGGTATTACTCCCAAGGCTATGACCAGAGGAACAATTGTGGAGATCGAAGACCTCTTCTTTAATGTGCCGGTAAGAAGAAAGTTCTTACGCACTGAAAATACAGAAAGTGGCAGAATAAAAAGATATCTGGAAGCTGTAGCCATTGCTAGAGAAGATGTTTCCTTTACCTATCTTAATAATGGAAAAAAAACCTTAGAGACGCAAGGGAGTGATTCTAAGCTTCTTGCCATAAAAGGGGTCTATGGAGACAAGTTAGCCGATCAATTATTACAAGTAAACCACCAGCTAGGACAATATATTGTTACAGGTTATGTAGGAAAGCCGGATATAGCCCGCGGGAGAAGGGATCAGCAGATATTTATTATTAACCGGCGTCTGGTTGAGTGCCAAACAGTTTTAGCAGCTTTGGAGAAGGCTTTTTATGATATTATTCCCAAAGGACGTTACCCGGTTGCTTTTTTAGAATTAAATATACCCCAACATGAGGTTGATGTTAATGTACACCCTGCTAAAATGGTTGTACGTCTTTCGAGTGAAAGCCAAGTTTTTTCGCTGGTCTATAAGGCTGTTAAAGAAGCTGTAGATACAAGATTACTAGAACCGGGTAGTTTTATAAATCCATATGGGAAAAAACAACTTAAGCAGCCTATTGAAAATAGAAGTTTTACAATCTCAGATGATATCGAATGGATTGCAAATCGACAACAGACCCAAGAAGAGAGTTTACCGCCAATTTCGGCTACTGTTAAGCCGTCGTTAAAAGCCCAAGAAGCTGTTTCAATAATAAAAGAAACAAGTCACGAATATAATACCTTATACCCGAAAATATTGGGACAGGCGAATTTAACCTATATTATTGCTGAATGGGAAGATTCACTTATAATGTATGACCAACATTCAGCCCATGAAAGAATTCTTTATGAAAAATATCTTTTAGCGCTAAATAAACTACCTCAAACGGAACTTCTGTTTCCCCTGCCGTTAAAACTTGATCCAGAGGAATTTGCAGCTTTAGAGAGATTAAGAGACGAGCTAGAGCTACTCGGTTTTACTTTAGTTGATTTTGGTCCGGCAAGTTTGGCCATTACTCATGTGCCTTTAGATGTACAGGGTACTGAGGCTGAAGCAATCGTAAAAGAGTTGCTTTTAGAAAAGCCAAATCCTCAGTTTAGAGAAAAAGCATCGGCAATACTTGCCTGTAAAGGAGCAGTTAAGGCCGGAGTTAAGCTGGCCGAAAGAGAAATGAGAGCTCTAGTATTGGAACTGTTAAAATGCAAAACCCCTGCACTTTGCCCACATGGACGGCCTACGATGCTGCGCCTTGATTGGAATGAGATGGGAAAGAGATTTGGGCGAGGTAGATAGATATAAATCAGTTTGGGGGTGCGGAATCGATGGAGGCAATAATAGCCATAGTAGGGCCTACGGCTTCAGGCAAGACAGACTTAAGCCTTTTTTTAGCGAAGGAGTTAAACGGAGAGATTATCTCCGCCGATTCTATGCAAGTTTATAAAGGTTTAGACATTGGTACAGCTAAGATTACACCGGAAGAAAGAATTGTCCCCCATCATCTGATTGACGTAGTTAAGCCCAACACAAATTTTAGTGTAGCTGAATATATTAAACTCGCTGAGAAAGCTATTCTTGATATTAGAAGACGGGGGAAAAGACCTATTTTTGTCGGTGGTACAGGCCTTTATCTGCAATCTGTTTTAGACGGTTTGCTATTTCCGGAGCCTCATAAAGACGAACGTTTACGGCACAAACTACTAACTGAAGCTAAGGAATTAGGTAATGAGTATATGTATCGGCGACTATTAAACTGTGATAAGGAATCTGCCAAAAAGATTCATCCAAATGATATAAGAAGAATTGTCAGAGCATTAGAAGTGTACATTAAAACAGGAACTCCTCTGTCCAAACTACAAGAAGAATATAAAGAGCTAAAACCACGCTATGAAACCATATGGATTGGTATAACACCTGTTAGGGATGTTTTATACCAAAGAATTGATGAGAGAGTCGAGAAGATGCTAAAAGAAGGACTTTTAGATGAAGTTAAAAAACAGTATCAAAGCGGCTTAAAACCAACTTCCACAGCATACCAAGCTTTAGGGTATAAAGAGATGATCTGGTACTTAAGAGGTTTGGTTACTTATGAAGAAGCTGTGAGAATTTTAAAAAGAGATACTAGACATTATGCCAAAAGACAACTATCCTGGTTTAGAAGGGACAGTAGAATCAAATGGTTTTTATATGAAGAATATCTAGATTTTAATTCTTTGAAAAAAGCAGTTTTGGATTTTGTCAAAGCGAAGGATTTGGAGAAAAAAGAGAGCCTTACTTAAAGTGAGGTTCTCTTTTTGGTGACAGAGTTTAAATATAAACCATACTCTAGACCTAGGGAGGGATATTAATGATTTCCTGGGTCAGCGGCTCACCATATGAGGGACAATTAATTTATCTAACAGATAAAACAAGGCTAGAAAAAGAGAACCTAAACCCCTGGTTAGAGTTAGAAGCTTTAATAGGACTAGATATGGTTAAAAAGGAAATAAAAGAGATCTGTGCGTATGCTTCCATCAGTCATAAAAGACGGCTTTTAGGGTTAAAAGCTGGGGAACTTTCATTAAATATGGCTTTTGTCGGCAATCCCGGAACAGGAAAGACAACAGTAGCACGTATTATTGGCAGAATATTAAAAAGTTCAGGAGTCTTATCTGGTGGACAGTTAATTGAAGTAGAGCGAGCTGACTTGGTTGGCGAATATGTAGGTCATACCGCAAAGAAGACTAAAGATGTACTTAATAGGGCATTAGGGGGAGTTTTATTTATCGATGAAGCCTATTCACTTGCTCGTGGTGGAGACAAGGATTTTGGACGCGAAGCTTTAGATACTCTAGTAAAGGCTTTGGAAGATCATCGTCATGAGTTAGTGGTAATCGCAGCTGGTTATCCTAAAGAAATGGCTCAATTTCTTAAACTTAATCCGGGTCTATTATCAAGAATACCAATCATAATTGAGTTTCCTGACTATAATGAAGCCGAACTGATGGAGATAGCTCTTTTATTTATGGCTGCAAGAGATTACCGACTGGCACCAAAAGCTGTTGAAAAGCTGCGACAGAAGTTAAAACATCTGAAAGGCAATGGACGTGACGTTCGTAATATCTTAGAACGTGCCATGCGTCAGCAGGCTCTAAGGCTTGAAGGTTTAGAAAAAATAAAAAGGGAGGATTTAATGATCCTAAAGGGAGAGGATCTTGTCTAAAACGCTAGGTAAGTTTTTCATCTGAAAAAGAACATAAAATCGTCCCTGAAACAGGGACGATAAAAATGCTGAATAGATATATAAAATCCTAAAAAGGGAAGTAGAGGAATTTCTTCGCTATTTATTTGTCCAAATAGTATTTGACAATCTAAAATTAGCCTTTTGTAGTTTCATTGAGTAAAATTAAATACCTAGTTTTTGTTAGCTGGCAGATAAGGTTGTTTCAAATGAGAATTATATTAGAATATCCACTACCTCTAAAAGCAGAGCTTAGAGGTAGTGGTGGAGACTTTTATTCATTAATCCAAGTTAGATAATCGTAATAAAGCTTTTTAGTGTTCGAAGTGCGGTTAGGGTTCATGTAGTGGTTATATTCAAAGACAATAGCTTTTTCCACATAAGGGTCTACAGCAAGAAGTTGCTTCATTACACGTTCACTAGGGCCAGGTTGCCAAGTATCTATATCAAAGATTTCGACATCAGCCCAAAGCTGGATGTTATAAAAGGCGGTTACTTGCTTTAGAGCTGCATAGAACTTAGCAGCCTCTTCAGGTGTGGATCTTTTTGCACCCACACTATCTTGAGGTCCTAAGATATCGACTTTAACAAGTTTTAAAAACTCGGTGTACTTGTCTGCCCACCACGAAGTAGCAGTATCCGAAGCATAAGAAGGACAGATGAGAATAGGTTTATCAGGAGTTAAACTTTTCATGTGATTGACAATCTCTCCGTAATACCAAGTAGTTATTTTAAAACGGTTGGCTATCAAATCTTTCTCATCGATTTCATCTGCTAGATACCAACCCGAAAAAGCAGGCCTACCTGCATAGCGTTTGTTTAGTTCAGTAAGTTCAGCAAGGGTTGTTTCTAATGTAGCAGCTAGTTTCTTTTTGCCTAGGTTAGTCCATTGATATTCGTTATTAGATCTGCTGCCAATCATAATCCGGAAGCTTTGTTTTTCTGCTTCATTAAAAAGTTCATCTAAAACAGAATAAAGAGGGCTACCGTAATTGTAGGGAGCTACAACAATTAGATCAATACCGGCATCTTTCATTTGTGAGAATTCTTTAGCCCAGGAACCAGCACCATCTCTTATATTTGAATAATCTAAGGCAAGAAAAGTACCGGTAATTTTACCGTTTTGGGGTTTTTTCTTAGTATAATCTAAATTAGGTATAACAAAAGGTGTTTTTAATTTAGGCTCATCAGGTGCAGTCAAACTAATATTTTTTAGTTCCATAGATGAATTAGACGATTGAATTACCAGGCCACCCTGTAGAAATTCTTTGTCCGTAAATTCATA
The DNA here is from genome assembly GCA_036721855.1 of Bacillota bacterium. Classification (GTDB taxonomy): domain Bacteria; phylum Bacillota; class DTU065; order DTU065; family DTU065; genus JAHDNZ01. The sequence goes on from DAIMKF010000018.1 coordinate 15,826, forward strand.
GACTTTTTCTCCATCAATCAAAATGGTATAAGTACCACTTTTTGATCTGACTTCTACATGACTCCATTTTTTCGCAGGCAAGCTCTTATTGGCGTAACCTATGTAGGAGTAGTCTTCCCAATAACCATAGGTTTTTGTAACGTTAATCATATTACCTAGAGAGCAAGTATAGCCAAACCAAGAGTCCTGTGCCATCAAAAGAAGCATGAGATTACCATAGTTACCATACTCTCTTACATATACATCTAAGCTTAGTTCGAAGTCTTTTAGCTCATAACCTAACTCGATTAATGAGTAGTTTACTTGAGGAAATAAAACACCTTCTGCAGTTAGTTCTACAACGCCCTTATAACTAAACCAAGCTGAATCAGTTTCTGATAAATTTTGGTTAATAGGTGGAGCATCCCAAGCAAGAGTGGGTAAAGGGAAGATAATTAGTACTAAAACTAAAAACATGACAAGCATTAGTAATCGCTCCTAAATGATATTTTTTAGTTCCAGGAAAATAATTATGTGAAAAAGAGAGAATTTTTAGTTGGAGGTTCATAGTTAAGTATATTTCTCGCTACTAAATTACATTAGTCTGACACTCCATGATATCCTTCTAAGAAAACGGATTCTTAAAAAGGTTCTCTAAGCGAACAATTTAAGTAGCAACTATTGAGGTTATCTATGGCAATAGTCAGTAAATATATATTTTTCATAGATGGTTTTTGTTTTAAGGTGTCAGCAAGCTCAAAGACAGAGTTTAGAGAAATAAAAAGCAGGATCTTATCTAAAAAGCTTGAGACAATTGTAGACTAGGCTTAATATATATTAAGAAGCACGCTTATATTTGGGGTTTAGGAGGATTACAATGTACAAGAATTTAGGAATAGATAATAATCTAATTGAAGAAGTTAAAAAAGCAGAAAATGAATTAAAAGAACAGTTTTTTGAACTAGAATCAATTTGCGAAACTTGGAGCCTATGTATTCTTGATGCCTTCCGGAAAGCTAGAGTTAGTGAGTATAGTTTTTTTTCTACTAGTGGTTATGGCTACAATGACCAAGGACGTGAAGTGGTTGAAGAAGTATACAGTAAAGTCTTTGGCACAGAAAGTGCTTTGGTGCGTCCACATATTGTATCCGGTACTCATGCCATTACACTGGGATTAAGGGGAGTTTTACGTCCTTTTGATAGGGTTTTAATAGCGACAGGATTACCTTACGATACAATGCAGTCTGTAATGGGCTTAAGTGGTAATTTTTCATCGGCTCTTAAAAATTATAATATTGAAATTGATGTTTTACCACTAAAAAATGGGAACATTGATTTAGAAGGTCTAAAGGAAAAACTTTTAAGGCCTACTAAGATGGTTTATTTCCAACGTTCCAGGGGTTACAGCGACCGACCGTCTCTTGATAGTAACACACTGAAAAAAGCTATGGAAATTGTGCATGAATTAAGTGATGCTGTCTGCTATATTGACAACTGTTACGGTGAGTTTGTCGAGCGTGTAGAGCCTACATTTTATGGAGCCGATTTAATGGCCGGTTCATTAATTAAAAACCCGGGCGGAGGCTTAGCTCAATCTGGAGGTTATCTGGTAGGACAAGCTGATTTAGTGGAACTCGCAGCAGAAGCACTTACCGCACCGGGTCTAGGTTCAGAAGTGGGAGCTAGTTTAAATCAGACCAAATCAGTCCTTCAAGGCCTCTATCAGGCACCTCTAATGGTGTTGCAAGCCATGAAATCGGCTCTTCTTTTTAGTAAAGTACTGCAATACAGGGGTTACTGGGTTTCGCCTACTCCCAGTGAACTTCGTTCGGATACAGTCCAGTTAATTGGTTTTGAATCTAAAAGTGAGCTAATCAGTTTTTGCCAAGCAATTCAATATTGTTCTCCTATTGATAGTTTTGTTACCCCGCAACCAGCTCCTATGCCGGGATATGATAGCGAGGTTATTATGGCAGCAGGAACTTTTGTTCAGGGCGCAACTTCTGAATTAAGTGCAGATGCACCTTTAAGAGAGCCATATCGTGCGTATTTGCAAGGATCCTTGAATTATTACCAATCTAAACTTGCTTTGCTTGAATTCTTGCGTAAAATTGCTTGACTTTGAAGCTTAAAGCTGAGTATAATTAATTCAGTTCAAATAAACGGGTCTCTGGATTAATAACAAATTCAGAGAATAAAATAAGGAGGGAGATAAGTTGACCCAGGCTTTGGGTAGACACATCCTCTGTGAGGCATACGGGTGTGACAAAGAAACTCTAAATGATGTTCGCCGTGTTGAAAAGATCATGGTGGCTGCAGCATTAGCTGCTGGTGCTGAGGTCAGAGAAGTAGCATTTCATCATTTTAGTCCTCAAGGCGTCAGTGGAGTGGTGGTCATTTCCGAATCGCATTTAGCGATTCATACATGGCCTGAATACGGCTATGCAGCAATTGACGTATTTACTTGCGGTGAGTCTGTCGATCCCTGGGTAGCATGCGATTATCTCTTGGAGAAATTCGGTGCTCAAAATGTTCAATCCTCAGAAGTACAGCGTGGTTTGCTCCCACCTGAGCTTTTGAAATTAGAAGAGGAAAGGGTATCTTAGTTATGTTACCACCTAGATAGCCTATGCCCGTTTCGCATTTTAGCGTTGCGCGACGGGGTAGGCTTTTTTTGATAATATATTTTTAAGAAAAACTCTGATATAGCAGGCAATAGACCTTTTCTGGAGAATAGATATTATAGAATAAGTAAATATTTAGAGCTTACTAGGGGGGGATTAAATAGCATAATGAAAGATTCTTTACAGTTATTAGAAACTCTTTGTAATGCTCCGGGTGTTTCAGGATTTGAGGGCGATGTTCAAGCTATTATGCGGGCAGAACTTACCCGGATGCAAACGGAGATTGTTACCGATAATCTAGGTTCAATTATTGCCAGAGACGGTGGTAAAGGCCCTAAAATTATGGTAGCTGGGCATATGGATGAAATCGGCTTTATGGTACGTCTTATTACTAAACAAGGGTTTATTCGTTTTACTACCTTGGGAGGTTGGTGGGACCAAGTTTTATTAAGCCAAAGAGTGGCTATATATGGCAGGCGGGGACCCGTTATTGGCATTATTGGTTCTAAACCACCCCACGTCTTATCCGAAGACGAAAGAAAAAAACCAGTTGAGAAGCAGGATATGTTTATCGATGTGGGAGCTTTTTCGGAGGCTGAAGTCTTAGCGATGGGCATTCAACCGGGAGATCCAATTGTGCCGATAAGTCCTTTTACCTGCATGGGAAACGAAGATATGTATATTGGCAAAGCCTTAGACAATCGAGTGGGTTGTGCTATTTGTGTTGAAACATTGAAAATACTAAAAAATGCAGGCCATCCTAACCAACTTTATATTGTAGGTACAGTTCAAGAGGAAGTTGGCTTAAGAGGTGCACAGACGGCAGGTACATTGATTGAACCGGATATTGCCTTGGCTTTTGAAGTGGCTATAGCTGGTGATACTCCAGGGATAGACGAAAATAAAGCCCAAGCTAAATTAGGGAAAGGACCGGTTGTTTTTCTCTTTGATCGCTCTTTGATTCCTAATTTAAGACTGAGAGATTTAGCAATTAGTACAGCCAAAGAAATGGGTATTGATTACCAGGTTGATATTATGGAAGGTGGAAGCACCGATGCTGGTAGAATCAGCCTTATTAAAAGCGGAGTTCCTTCACTTTGTATAGGTGTTCCGGTAAGGTATATTCATAGCCATACAGGTGTAATCAATGTTCAAGATTATTATAAGGCCATTGAACTGACCACGGCGATAGTATCAAAACTTGATGCAGAGAATGTGGCCTTGATTAAAAAAGTCTGGTAATTCTGGTGATGTAACAGGAATTATTATAAGAAAATTCCTCTCAATGCAGGAGAAGACCCCTAAAACTAGTAAAAATGTTAAAAGGCAGATTCCAGAGACAAAGAGGGGTGTGAAGATGGTAACCTTGCTCCAAGTAGCGAAAAAGGGGAAAGATATCCGCTATGACGGCATGACTGACGAAGAGATAGTTGCTTTAGCTCAAAGTGGAGAACGTCAAGCCGAAGAATATCTTATTCGCAAGTATGAACGTATGGTTCAGCTTTGGAGTAAGCCATATTTTTTGCAAGGTGCAGAGGATGATGACTTACTTCAAGAAGGCCGTATAGGTTTGTTTAAAGCTATAAGGGATTTTAATCAAGGAGCATCTAATTTTTGGTCTTTTGCTAAATTATGTATTACCAGAAATATTATTAGTGCCATCAAAGGAACCACCAGACAAAAACATATTCCTCTTAATTCTTATACTTCGCTTTATAAATCTGTTTTCGATAGTGAGGGTGATCGTACCTTAGTCGAAGTTATTACAGACAGTAAGGTAGTGGATCCTGAAGCTTTAATAATTGACCGAGAAAAGCTAGAAATGACACACAGTTTTGTAGCTTTAGCACTTAGCGATTTTGAATATCAGGTTTTTACTCTTTATTTAAATGGGCTAAGCTATAAAGAGATGGCTGATACATTAAAAACCCATACTAAATCAATTGATAATGCTCTTTGTCGTGTGAAGAATAAGATCCAAAGGGAATTGTGCTTGTAAAATGGGCCTGCAGGCCCATTTTTTGAATCAAGGAGGTGGATATATGTTTGGAATTACTACAGGAGAAGCCCTTTTGAGATTAGTTTTAGCACTGCTTTTATCAGGACTCATCGGTCTTGAAAGAGAAAGCAATCGAAAGGTTGCAGGATTTAGGACTCATATTCTTGTAGGTGTTGGCAGTGCTTTAATAATGTTAATATCAATATATGGTTATGCACAAAATACTTCAAGGGATCCTTTCAGACTAGCGGCTCAGGTTGTAAGTGGAATAGGGTTTTTGGGTGCCGGCACCATCTTACATCAAGGAGCTAATGTTCACGGCTTAACTACTGCAGCGAGTCTTTGGGTAGTATCGGCGATTGGTCTTGCTACTGGAGCTGGTATGTATCTTCCAGCTACTTTTGCCAGTGTTCTGGCCTTTTTAACCCTTACTTATATCCAACGTCTGGAAAAAATATTTCTACGCAAGCTTTATAGGTATCTACTTGTCACTACAGTTGATAAGCCTGGTCAGCTTGGAAGTATCGGCAATATTTTAGGAGAGTTTAAGGTTAATATCTATAATGTTGAAGTACTTAAATTAGATGAAGAAGAACCAGAACGTTTGATAACATTGAAAATGGAGATCGATGTGCCCAAATACTTTAATGCTGGTGAAATGCTAAGAAAACTAGCCAACTTGGAGGGCATGAAAACAACCATCTTAGAATAGGGTGAAATCAGATGGCAACTATTCTTGTTACTAATGACGATGGCATACTGGCAGAAGGGTTGTGGGCTTTAGCTAAAGCTCTAACTAAGTTAGCAACAGTTTATATTGCAGCACCGGACAGAGAACGCAGTGCCATTGGACATGCTGTTACAATGTCAAGACCACTTAGAGTAAAACGTTACAGTGAAAAAGCTTTTATGATCGATGGAACACCAGCAGACTGTGTAAAATTAGCTTTAGAAAATATTTTGCCGGAGAACCCTTCTTTGATTGCATCTGGAATCAATAGAGGACCTAATTTAGGAACAGACATCTTCTATTCAGGCACTTTTTCGGGAGCTATGGAAGGGGCTTTTTATGGAATTCCAGCGATAGCGGTTTCTCTGGTAGAAAACTTTACTAAAGAAGCCTATAAAATTGCAGCTGAAGAAGCTTTATGGGCTGCTACGATGATTCTTACCAAAGGATTGAATCCGGAGACAGTCTTAAATATAAATGTCCCTGCCCCGGTTAAAGGTAGGTCGTTATCGATACTGGCACCAAGACTCTATAGTAAAGCGTTTCAAGAAAGAAAAGATCCATTCGGTAAAGAATACTATTGGATGGCCGGAGAGGTTATCTCAGGTAGTTTTCCCGAAGATGCAGATGTAAATGTTATTTCTAGAAAACACACATCAATCACACCGGTAAACTTTTCTCTAGAAAGAATAAGTGATCCTTTGCCGTATAAAGATTGGCCTTTAGAATAACAGTTGCATATATTTTAAGCAGGGGGTGGTTTTATCTATCTCCTGCTTGTTTTGCTACCTCTTTTGGCTATGTACACAGCCGTTTTAGCCTTATCTCTAAAAAACGAGATTCTGTTTGGATTATTTGAGGTAATTGTCGATATCTACCTGTTTGTTTTAAGCTTGACTGCTTGGCAGCTCCTGCATAGTTTGTGGTTGCAGGGTCATGCTAATAACTACAGGGGAGTGAACGATTATGTTGAGTTTTTCCGAACAGATTAGAAAGCTTGTTGAAGAAGGCAAAGCTGAGTTTATTGGCAAGTGCGATGCTCTAGAGGGTTATAAAGCTTACTACCGAGTTGATGATAATGGAAAAACCTACTACATTTATGGACTAATGCCAAAAATTAATGAACCAAACTATCATGCCAAACTGCAGGATTAAAACCAGTTATTTAGAATATTGATTATTAGTACCAAGTTTAATAAAGCAAATTTGGTAAAGACCTAAGCTAGGCGGTGACAATTTATGGAGAATATTTTAAGTAAGATAGGTCTAGGTCGGAAAGATATCATCCCGGTCCATCATGTTAAAGATAATCTTTATGTTTATGTAAAATGTATGCGTTGCAATGAAATAATTCCTGTGCGTATCAGTCTTAAAGAAGAAGTACAAGAAAATTATGATAAAGACAAAGAAAAAAGTTGCTCATTTTACTTGCGTAAAGAGGTCGTTGGAAGCGGTAGTAATCGTTGCTTTGCTCGCATCAGCATATATCTCGAATTTGACGGTCAGTTTCGTGTTATTGGTACACAAATCAATGGAGGAAGCTTTGTCAGCCAAGATGATTATGAAGCTAGTAAATAAAAAAGCGAGGTCAGCTAAGTTGCTGACCCCGCTTTTTTATTTATTACCTCAATTGATAGTTCTCAACAAACCGATAACTTTACCTAAAATATTAACATCAGTTGCATAGATAGGATCCAGTGAGGCGTTTTCGGGTTGGAGTCTAACCCTTTTCTTTTCTTTGAAAAACCGCTTAACCGTTGCATCGTTTTCAATTAAGGCTACAATAATATCACCATTATCGGCAGCATTTTGTTGTCTGACTAAAACAAGATCACCGGGCAAGATTCCTGCTTCAATCATGCTTTCACCACGAATACGCAGTAAAAAACAAGTACTATCTTTTACCATTTCTCGAGGGAGAGGATAAGAATCTTCGATATTTTCTGTTGCAAGTATTGGTGTTCCGGCAGCGACTTCACCTACTAGTGGTACTAAAATTGCTTCAACTGCGTCTGCATAAACAGCATCGTTGTTAATTAGTGTTATGGCACGAGGTTTATCCTCGGCTTTTTTTATATAGCCTTTTTTTTCTAGTTTTTCAAGATAGGCATGAACAGTAGCGGTTGATCGAAGACCTGTTTGGGCACAAATCTCCCTTACTGTAGGTGGATAGCCATTTTTAACGATTCCTTGCCGGAGGAGATTTAGTATTTCCTCTTCCCGTGGGGAAAGATCGGACTTGAAAGCCAAAAAAGACACCTCCCCAAAAACCTTTTATTGAAACCAGTATAACATAGGAATAAACAAAAAACAAACAAATGTTCACTTTTTACTTGACACGAACATGTGTACGGTATATGCTATATAAGAACAAATGTTCGCATCATAATTCAAAGAGGTGTAAATATGAAAAACAGCAACGCTTTCTTAAAGAAGATTAAGTGGAGCATCTTGTTGTTTTTGCTGGTTAGCATAGTTTTTATGTTGAATTATGAAAAAAGTCAGGCTCAGGAAAAGTTTCCGACAGGAAAAATTAATATTATAGTTCAAAAAGGTGATAGTTTGTGGACTATTGCCAGAAAAATCGCACCAAACCATAACACTGATGAGGTTATTTGGTATTTGATCCATTTAAATGGTAAAAAAAATAAAATAGTAAGAGCCGGTGAGCTTTTATCTTTCGATTACGCTGCACTTGATTAAGGCAAAAGCTTACTGATGGCCTCAAAACTATCAACTAGGTAATCTGCATCCTTTAACTCTTCTAGATCACCATAACCAAAACGGCAACCGATAGTAGTTAAGTTATTAAGACGGCCTGATTCAATATCCGAGGATCTATCGCCAATCATATATACCTTATTATAGTTGGGGTAGTCTTGGAGGAGTTTAAAAACCAAATCGGTTTTGGTTTTTGTCTTAAAGCGTCCTGCACTATAGAGATCTTTAAAAAGATCTTCAAAGTCGCTATGCTTTACCAAAGCGGCAATATAATCTTCTAAGCCGTTGCTAACAACAAATAGATCATAACCACGCATTTTAAGATCAGTTAAGGTTTCTTTAACACCGGGGTAAAAGACACTTTTTCCTTTTTTAATCAGTTCAATTTCCTTGCGAAGCATTATTTCGTCAGCTTTATAACGTACCTGCCAAGTTGTATCGGGAAGAAGTTCTTCCCATATTTTATCTAAGGTTTTACCCAGCTGAGCCAGGAGTTTTTCTTCAGCAGGGACATCTCCTAAATAGATACCAGTTTGTTGCATTTCTTTAAAAGCAGCTTTATAGGCTGGTATGGCGACATGTTCGGAATGAAGTAAGGTTCCATCCATATCAAAGAGGGCCGCTTTTATATTCATATTGACACACCTTTCTTTAATTTAAATTAACTTAATTAGAACAAACTTTGCAGCATCTTCATTTTAAGGTATTTTGGCAGTAAATGCTACCCTCAAAGAAAATCAGTCAAGCTCTAGGCTAAGCCTAGAGCTTTTTTAAAGAAAAATTTAAAAAACTTCCAAAAAAAATTAAATTACTAGCAGGAGAATTAAATATAAAGGGGAATAATATCACTGGAAGTGGGGAAAAGTGGGAGGAAGTGGGGTGGCTTTATGTTTATTGGTGAATATTTACATAGTCTTGATACTAAAAGCCGCTTAACTATACCAGCAAAATTTCGGCCAGAACTAGGTGTTCTTCCTATTGTTACCAAAGGTCTGGATAACTGTCTATTTCTTTTTCCTACTGAAGAGTGGAATAATATTGTGGATAGACTTAAAAATCTACCTTTAGGAAAACCCGAAGTTAGAGCTTTTTCCAGGTTTTTTCTTTCGGCAGCTGCTGAAGCTGAGATCGATAAACAAGGTAGAATAGTCCTTCCGAACAATTTAAAAGAACATGCTGGTATTGATAAAGAAGTTGCTGTTGTCGGTGTTTCAAATCGCATAGAGATTTGGGAACCAGGAAAATGGCAAGAGTATATGCAATCTTACAGCAGTTCTATTACTGAGATAGCTGAAAAACTAGTGGATTTAGGGATATAGAGGGTGCTATAAAATGAGTCATGTACCTGTGCTCTATAACGAATCAATGGAACTATTAAAACCAAGTCAAGGTAAGATTATTGTTGACGGTACATTAGGCAGAGCGGGGCATACAAGAGGATTTCTTGAAAAAGGAGCTAAGGTGATAGGTTTTGATCAAGATTTAGAAGCAATTAATCAAGCTGTAGATAGTTTTGATCTTAAAATAGTTTATAAAGAACCTCTCATCTACCAGAATAAAAATCTGACTGTAGTTCACGCTAACTTTACTGAAATAAAAAGAATATTAAACATACTGGCGTTAAAATCCATGGATGGCGTATTCTTTGATCTGGGTGTATCTTCGCCTCAATTCGATGCTCCTCAAAGGGGCTTTAGTTATCGTTTTGATGGGAAATTGGATATGAGAATGGACCAAACTCAAAGTTTTTCTGCTTGGGATATTATCAATTCTTTTGACGAAGAAAACCTATTTGCTCTCATTAAAGATTATGGTGAGGAGCGATATGCGAAAAGAATTGCCAGGGAAATTGTTAAAACAAGACCGATTAATACGACTTTTGAACTAACCGAAGTTATTAAAAAGGCAATGCCAATGAAGGCTCAAAAAGAGCAACATCCGGCCAAAAGGACCTTTCAAGCGTTAAGGATAGCTGTAAATGACGAATTAAAAGCTCTTAAAAAAGGATTGGAAGAAGGACTGAAAGTTTTAAACCAAGGTGGACTAATAGGAGTTATTTCCTTTCATAGTCTTGAGGATAGAATTGTTAAGGAGTTTTTTAGGGAGCAGGCAAATCCATGTACTTGTCCGAAAGGTTTACCAGTTTGTGTTTGCCAAAAGACTCCAACCCTGAAAATAATTACCAGAAGACCTATAACACCATCTATTGATGAGATGGAAAGAAATAGACGCTCACATAGTTCAAAATTACGTGTAGCTGAAAAAATTACTGTTAAGGAGGGTGAAAAGTGATAGCTCAAGAAACTAAACCATTAACGAAGCAAAATACCTTTTCTCGTTATGAAGATATCTTTCCTATTATTATTGTATTGTTGGTTGTTATTGTTATTCCAATAGTATTTGTTGCTTTACTTCAAGGTCGTGTAGCTGCACTCTCCTTAGAATTGGAAAAGACTAAAAATTTCTTAATTGTTGAAGAAGAAAAATTAGAACAACTCAATTACCGTCTTAAAGAGATAAAATCCTTACAGAGTATCGAGAAGACAGCTATATCTTTGGGAATGGTAAAAAATAATAAGACTGAAATTGTAGTCTTAGCTCCACCTGTATCACTGCCAACGCCTAAAAATTCACCTTTGGAGGCAGGACCGGTTGAGATTAAGGGTGCAGTAACAGCAAGCCTTTTTAATAGGTTGCTCGATTTTCTCTATGGTCTTTTGGGAGGGTAAATAGCAATTAATTAATATAAAAACGAACTAGTAAAGGCAAGAATAAGAAAGGTGGTGTAAGCCGTTGTAAGCAAAAGACTTATAAAACTTAAAAAAGGAAATTCATAAGGTCTATTGTCAGAACTTATGAATTTATAAGTTTTTATAAGCTTCTTTCAACGGGTCTAGTTTGTTATGATTAAAAATAACAAGATGAGGCTGGGCCTCATCTTTTTTTTAGTAATAGGTATGGCTTTACTGATTATAGGCAGATTATTCTCGCTTCAGATTTTAAGGAACAAGGAATTAAGTGATAAAGCACTTTACCAAAGATTAAAATTAGAAACAATAACCCCGGATAGGGGAAGAATTTTAGATCGCAATGGTAAAGAATTAGCAATTAGCATACCAACACCGGCTGTTTATGCTGATCCAAGTCTAATTAAGGATCCGGAAAAAACAGCAAAGGATTTAGCACCTATTTTGGAAACAGATGAGAAAGAGTTAGCTAAACTTTTACAAGGCCCAGGTAAATTTGCTTGGTTAACAAGAAAGTTGCCAAGCGAAAAAAGAGATGAGCTAAAAAAGCTCAAGCTCAAAGGTATACGTATTATCAGTCTACCTAGACGTTTTTACCCAGAAGGCATTCTAGCATCTTCGACTATTGGTATCGCAGGTATTGATAATCAAGGTTTGGAAGGAATTGAAGTTACTTATGAACACTACTTGGCCGGCGAGCCTGGTCTTAATACAGTGGAAAAAGATCCGGTAGGACGTGAGATACCTGTAGGTTTTACAGAAAAGACTCTTCCCGAAAATGGCGCCGATATCTATCTTACCTTAGATGCTGTGATCCAACATACAGCTGAACGGGAAATAACTAAAGCTGTTAAAGAGAGTAAAGCTAAAGCAGGGCTAATCATAGCTATGGAACCAGACTCCGGTGAAATTCTGGCTTTAGCTCAGTATCCTCAATTTGATCCTAATAATTTTACTGCTTCAACACTGGAGGTTAGGAAAAATAAAGCAATTACAGAAAGTTTCGAACCAGGTTCAACATTCAAAATTTTTATTGCCTCAGCGGCCATAGAAGAAAATATTATTAGCCCTGATACTGTTGTTAACGATCCACCATTTTATAATGTAGGAGATAGAACTATACGTTGTTCTAGCATCTGGGGACACGGTGAGGAGACATTTCTGGAAGCTATGGAAAGATCATGCAACCCTATATTTGCTAAGCTTGCCGCAGAAGATATGGATAAGCGGCAACTCTATAAATACATTAAGGGTTTTGGTTTTGGTGAAAAAACCGGAATAGATTTTATTGGAGAAGCTAAAGGTATTCTTGCACCTATTGAAAAAATCAATCAAGTAGGCTGGGCGAATATAGGTTTTGGTCAGGGGATAGCCGTTACACCGCTGCAACTAGTTACAGCGATGTGTGCCATAGCAAACGATGGTTATTTACCTCAACCTGCTTTAGTCAAAAGTTATAAAGCTAATGGCCAATTGATAGAAAGGCAAGTTCAAAGTAAAAGACAGGTAATCTCTCAAGCTACTGCCCAGACTGTTCGCATGATGTTGCGCTCTGTTGTTGTTAACGGATCTGGTAAAAGAGCCGAGATAAGTGGTTTTCCGGTAGGTGGCAAAACCGGTACGGCTCAAGTCGCCCAAAAGGGTGGCTATGCCAGTGATCGTTTTGTGGTATCCTTTCTTGGCTTTGCTCCTTTAGATGATCCGCAAATAGTGGTTCTGGTTGTTATCTATGAACCGGCCACAGATCAGAATTTAGGCGGTGTTTTAGCCGCACCAGTATTTAAGGAGTTTACATCCCAAGCGTTGCAATATTTAGGTATCAGGACTCGAGTTATATCAGGGGGTAAAATATGTGTTCCGAATTTAACAGGCAAAACAAGAGAAGATGCTATTAAAGAGCTGACGAAAATCGGTTTAAGAGGTATTATCAAAGGAGAAGGCAGTAAGGTTGCTAGCCAAGAACCTCGTTCAGGCTCTTTTGTAGAAAGCAATGCCACTGTTACCCTGTTTTGTGCCTTGCAGGGTTTACTAGAGACACCGCGTTTTATCGGTCTTTCGCTTAGTGAAGCTGAATCACTTGCCAATCTAAGAGGTATTGAGCTTAAAATCAAGGGTAATGGTATTGTGGCTAATCAAAAACCTGAACCAGGTAGCATACTACAAGAAGGAGGGGTTGTCGATCTAACCTGCATACCGCATTAATATCTTAGGGGTGAGGAAGATGGAGTTTAACGAATTGTTGGAACTGGTAAGAAATAAAGAAGTAACCGGTATTGTTTCTAATTCGGAAGAGGTAATTCCCGGCAGTGTATTTGTCTGCATTAAAGGCTATAAAAGCGATGGACATAATTATGCTGCCGAGGCGCTGGCCAAAGGAGCTAAATATCTAGTTGTAGAAAAAGATCTTGGTCTTTTAAATCAGATCTTAGTTCCGGCAAGTCGCACTGCTTTGGCCTATCTTTCACACGCTTTTTATGATAATCCTTCCAAAAAGCTTAAGTTAATTGGTGTAACGGGAACCAATGGTAAAACCAGTTCTGTCTTTATGCTCCACCACATCCTGGAAAAAGAAGGGGCAGGCCTTTTTTCGACAGTCAAAACTATAGTAGGTTCAAAGACTTGGCCTCAAGAACGTACAACACCGGATGTTTTAGAGATCGATGAGCTTTTATTAAAAATGTTCAAAGAAGGTTCTGAATATGCTATTATGGAAGTTTCTTCCCACAGTGTAGTGCTTGAACGTGTAGCAGGCTTACATTTCAAGGGTGGTATTTTTACTAATCTAACTCAAGATCATTTAGATTTTCATAAAAACATGGCTGAATATGCTAAGGCAAAAAAAGATTTATTTACTATGATGGGCCAAGATAGTGTAGCCGCATTTAACCTTGATGATCCATATGCCGACTACATGCGGGAAGGATTTAGGGGGAAAACCATCAGCTTTGGAATTAACCATGGTCTTGTAAGAGCTAAAGATATTAAAGCTACCGCAACAGAGATAACCTACACTCTTGCTACGGGAAAAAACCATCTAGTTAGTCTTCCTGTGGGTGGAGAATTTAATGTCTATAATTCTTTGGGAGTGTTAGCTTTATTATATGGTCTGGGTTTTGAACTGGAGTATGCCATATCAAGATTGAAATCTTTTCCCGGTGTACCCGGGCGTTTTCAGAAGGTAGATTTGGGCCAGGACTTTGCCCTAATCGTTGATTATGCTCATACTCCCGATGGACTTAAGAATCTGCTTTTTAGTGCTAGAAGGCAATGTCAAGGCAATCTTATTTTGGTTTTTGGCTGTGGTGGGGACCGCGACAAGACTAAAAGGCCAAAAATGGCGGCGGAAGCAGAAAAATGGGCTGATCGAACAATAGTAACTTCGGACAATCCGCGCAGCGAAGAACCGCAAGCAATTATTAATGATATTTTAACTGGCTTTCACTTATCCAACCACAGTGTCGAGCCTGATCGCCAAAAAGCAATTTACCAAGCTGTTAGTGAAGCTAAAAAAGGGGATCTGGTAGTGATTGCCGGCAAAGGTCATGAAAATTATCAAGAGATTAAGGGTGTTAAATATCATTTTGATGACACCGAAGTTGCGAGAGAGGGGCTGGTTAAGTTTGCTAAAAATCAGCGCAATGAAGCTTAGCTGGATTTTAAGAGGAAAACTTTATGGCGGTGACTGTGATTTCTCCGGTATAGTCATAGATACAAGGGAACTTACCGGAAAAGAAGTGTTTTTTGCCCTCAAAGGCGAAAAAAATGACGGCCATAATTTTATCACCCCGACAATGAATGGTCAATTGGCGGTAGTAGAAAGACCGGTTAATTTTCCCCATTATATTTTAGTCCCAAATACTATAAAGGCTTTAGGCGATCTAGCTGCTTATTATCGTTCACAGTTGCAGCCCCTTGTTTTTTGTATTACAGGAAGTAACGGTAAAACTACCACCAAGGAAATGCTGAGTGCGATTTTGGGTACTACCAAACCTGTTCTGGCCACCAAAGGAAATTTTAACAACGAAATCGGTCTACCCCTAACCCTCTTCAAACTGACAGAAGCTCATAAATACGTAGTTTTAGAGATGGGTATGCGAGGAAGAGGCCAAATTGAATATTTAGCCCACATCGCAAAACCTCATCATGGCATAATAACCTATATAGGAGAGGTCCATGCCGAACTTTTGGGAAACAGAGATAATATAGCCCAAGCCAAGGGTGAGCTACTTCTGGCCTTACCAAAAGAAGGCTTAAGTATAATTCCAAGAGAGAGCGACTACTACGAATATTTAAAGGATCTTCATACAAACTCCCTCTCCTTTGGTACATCAGGCGATGTCTACGCTGAGAATATCAGTTATAACGAAGCTAATTGTGCAAGCTTTCTTTTTTGTTATAAAAAGGAGAAGATCCCTGTATGTCTATCTTTGCCCGGCAGACACAATATAAACAATGCTTTAGCAGCAGGAGCAGCAGCGATTTGTGCAGGAATATCTTTGGAAAATATTAGTCTTGGTCTGGAAAAAACACTTCATTTATCACAAAGAATGGTAGAGATAAAAAAAGGTGACTTGATTATAATTGATGATACGTATAATGCCAGCCCAACTTCGATGAAAGCGGCACTAAATCACTTAGTAGTTAGAGCAAAAAATCTGGGATTAGCTGCCTATGCAGCCCTTGGCGATATGAAAGAATTAGGTGAGGAGTCCAAAAGGTATCATCGTGAGATCGGTGAAGTTGCAGCTAAACTAAACCTAAAAGGGCTCTATCTTTACGGTAAAGAGATGGAGGAGGCTGCTAAATCAGCTAGAGAGCATGGTTTAGAAGCAGAGCTCTGTGCTTCACCAAAGGAAATAGCTACTAAAGTCTCGTCTTTAAGGGGTGTTTTACTCTTAAAAGGTTCACGTTCACTTGAAATGGAAAAAGTTATTGCTAACTTACCTTAAAAGATTTTATAAATCCATAGTTGTTGTTCTATCTTTTCTACGTTTGCTGTAAGATCAATGGGGTTGAAGGAGGAAGGCTCTAAATTGGAGCCGCAAACTATGAGTATTAGTATATTGGCAGGTTTCACTGCATTTATAATAGTCTTGATATCCGGGCCTAAATTAATTAGCATGCTTCATAAACTAAAATATGGGCAGACAGTAAGAACAGATGGTCCTCAAACTCATTTGAAAAAAAGTGGTATTCCGACGATGGGAGGGGTTTTGTTTCTTACGGGAACAGCACTAAGTACTTTGCTTTTTGCCATAAGATCAGATGAGGCCTTAATTGCTTTGGCAGTTGTTTTAGGATATGGGCTAATCGGATTTTTAGATGATTTTATAATTGTTAAACACAAACGTACTTTAGGTCTAAAAGCAAGGCAAAAGCTTTTCTTTCAAATTACTCTCGGACTTATAGTGGGTTTATGGGCTGCTAAAGAGCCTCATATCGGTACTTTGATTTATCTGCCCTGGGGTGGAGCTTTAGAACTTTCAGCTTGGATTTTTGTACCCTTTGTCTCCTTAGTACTGGTGGCTGTTTCCAATGCTGTAAATATTACCGATGGATTAGACGGTTTAGCAGCAGGAGCAACTTCAATTGCTCTGATACCATATATTGTTCTTTTGTTTAGAACTGGCAGATGCGATCTTTTAACGTTTACTATGGCACTTTTAGGTAGTTTAATTGGGTTTTTGTGGTTTAATGCTTATCCGGCACAGATCTTTATGGGTGATACGGGCTCATTAGCCTTAGGAGCCGCTTTGGGATCTCTTGCTGTTTTAACCGGAACAGAATTGTTCTTAGTGGTGATAGGCGGTCTATTTGTGCTTGAAACTTTATCTGATATTATTCAGGTATTTGTTTTCAAAAGAACCGGCAAAAGAGTCTTTCGCATGGCTCCAATCCACCATCACTTTGAACTGGCTGGTTGGCCGGAGACTAAGATTGTGATGTGCTTTTGGGTAGTGGCGTTATTATTCGCAGCTGTTGGTTTAGTGCTATTTCTAAGGTTTTGGTAATTTGTGAGGTGAAAAAGATGCAGCGCAAAGGACAGATCGACCTCTGGCTGCTTTTAAGTGCTAGTCTTTTGATAATAATTGGGCTGCTTTCACTGCTTAGTGCCAGCTCGGTTATTTCCTTTCAAGAATATGGCCATGCTTATCATATCTTCTATAAACAAGTTGTTTTTGTCGGTATTGGTTTATTTGGTTTAATAGTGGCTTTTATATTTCCCCTAGAACACTTAAAAAAACTGAGTTTTTTAATCTTAGTGATAGCGATTCTACTTTTAATTGTTGTTTTGATTATTGGTGAAGATATAAAGGGTTCCAAGCGCTGGATAATTTTAAAAGTAGGAACACTGCAACCATCCGAAGTGGCTAAATTAGCTCTTATTATTTTTTTAGCTCACTATCTTAGCCTTTTAAAAGAGAAAGTCCAAAGTATAAAAGGGTTACTTCCTGTTTTGGTAGTAATAGCTCTAGTCGCAGGCTTGATTATTTTAGAACCAGATTTAGGTACGACAGTAGCTCTGCTTGGCACCTGCTATTTTATGTTAATCGCTGCCGGAGCAAAGAAAGGTCATCTAATCTTACTTCTGGTGTTAGGTATTATAGGGATCATTGGTATGACAATTATTGAGCCGTATCGCCTGGAACGCTTAATGGCTTTACTAAACTATGAAAAAGACCCTCTCGGAGATGGTTATCAACTGATTCAATCCATCTACGCTTTAGGCTCGGGAGGTTTATTGGGAGCAGGCCTTGGCCAATCGAAACAAAAGTTTTTATATCTACCTGAAAATCATACTGATTTTATCTTTCCTATTGTAGGAGAAGAACTAGGATTTGTAGGAACTTTTCTAATAGTTGCACTTTTTACCATATACGCTTGGCGAGGACTAAGAATTGCTATGCGCACTCAAAATCAGTTTCATTGCCTTTTGGCAGTAGGCTTAACCATGCAGATAACATTTCAGGCTTTTTTAAATATGGGAGTTGTCACAGGTTTACTACCGGTTACAGGCTTGACACTGCCATTTTTTAGCTCTGGTGGTTCTTCGCTTCTGGTTTCCATGGTCAGTGTTGGTCTGCTTCTTAACCTTTCACGCTATAGTGACTGACAAGGAGGGGTTTTATGAGAGCTGTTATAGCTGGTGGTGGTACAGGAGGTCATATCAATCCCGCTCTCGCAATTGCCAGAGCTTTAGGTGGCCAAATACTCTATATCGGCGGTCAAAAGGGTATTGAAAAAGAGATCTTGCCACAAACTGGCCTAGACTATGAACTACTTGATGTCGAAGGATTTCAGCGCCAATTGACCTGGCGCAATTTCCCAACATTAATCAAAGCGTTTAAAGCTACCGGAAAAAGCAAACAACTCCTCAAAAAATTCCAACCGGATTTAGTGGTTGTAACAGGCGGATATGTGTCAGGACCGGTAGGGCAAGCCGCTTATTCATTGCGGATACCTCTTTTTTTACAAGAGCAAAATAGCTATCCTGGGGTAACTATTAGACTTCTGGCTAAAAAAGCAGTGCGTATTTTCTTGGGTTCGCGTGGGGCAGAGCGTTTTTTACCTGAGGAAAAATGTCTATTTACCGGCAATCCAATCCGCGAAGAAATACTACAGGCTAAAAGAGAAGAAGTACGCAGGTTGCTTAAATTGGATCATAAAACCTTGCTTTTAATTACAGGCGGTTCTCAAGGAGCCAAAGCTATCAATAACTCTTTGCGACCTCTTTACAAGAGACTTTCCGAACGAGAGAATTTGGTTGTTATTCATCACACAGGTAAAAATGATTTTCCAAATCTTACTACTGTTAAGAAGACATCTCATCCTGAAATAGCCAAAATCCTAGGCAATGAGGCCCTTAGTATAGAAAAAAATATATTTATTACTCCGTTTATTAACAACATGGCTCCTATTCTTGCTGCTAGTGATCTAGTAATTTCCAGAGCCGGAGCGATCTTTTTAAGCGAAGCGGCTGTTTTAGGTGTACCGTTAATTTTAGTACCCTATCCTTATGCCGCTGAAAACCATCAGACATATAATGCCAAGATTTGGGAAGACAAAAAGGCTGGAGTTTTAATTGCTGAAACTGAATTGGAAAATATTTCTGGAGTGCTTTTTCAGCTGCTTGACAATCCCAAACGTAGAGCAGAAATGGCCTTAAATGCTAAAACTTTAGGAAATCCTGGAGCTACTAAGATTATTGTTTCGGAGATAATGACCCATATCTAATCACCTTCATAGGTTTTAACTCATAATCTGTGAGTGAAGCCTTCTGAAGGTGAGGATGATATCATGTCCGAGCTGTTAATATCCGGTGCAAAACCTTTACATGGAAGTGTTAAGGTCTCCGGAGCTAAGAACTCTGTTCTTAAAATGATGGCAGCTAGTCTTTTAACAAAAGAACCCTGTATTCTAAGAAACGTTCCTAATCTTAGCGATGTTCAGAAAATGCTTGAACTGTTAGTTGATTTGGGTACCGAAGCGACCTGGCTAGCACCTGGCACTCTTTATCTTCATAATGCTAACGAAATTAGCAGTTTTGGTTCAGAGGGGCTCATGCGTGAAATGAGGGCCTCTATTCTGATCTTAGGCCCACTATTGGCAAGAGTGCACAAAGCTCATATTTACTACCCGGGAGGTTGTGCCATTGGCCCAAGACCGATTGATCTACATTTAAAAGGTTTAGAATCTATGGGTGCTAACATTGAACAAGAACAAGGGGGAGTACTGTTTCTACACACCAAAAACGGTCTTATTGGCAATCGGATTTATCTGGATTTTCCTTCAGTAGGAGCGACGGAAAATATTATGATGGCAGCTGTTTTAGCTAAAGGCAGAACTTTGATTGAAAATGCTGCCAGAGAACCTGAGATCATTGAACTACAGCGTTTTTTGTCAAATTTGGGTGCTAATATACATGGTGCGGGTACGGACACAATTACTATCGAAGGTGTGGATAAATTAAAAGGTACCGAGTATACAGTTATACCAGATCGTATCGAAGCCGGTTCTTTCTTACTAGCCGGAGCTATTACCGGGGGATGTATCAAGGTCTATGGGGCTAGAGCTGATCATAACGAAGCTTTGCTTTATAAACTACATGAGGCAGGGGCGGAGTTTTTTATCGGTTCAAATTATATCGAAGTAAAAAACTCAAAAAGAGCCAAAGCTCTCAGGATTAGAACCATGCCTTATCCGGGATTTCCAACCGATCTTCAGCCGCAAATCTCAGCTTTATTAGCTTTAGCTGACGGCACAAGTTTAGTTACCGAGACCGTTTTCCCGGATCGTTTTAAATATATACATGAACTGATTAGATTAGGCGCAAATATCGTTCTTGAAGGTAATTGTGCAATAATTAAAGGAACACCTAAATTAAAAGGGGCAAAAGTAGTAGCAACCGATTTAAGAGGTGCAGCCGCACTGGTTTTAGCAGCTCTATCGGCAACGGGCGAATCAACAATCTGTGGCTTGGAGCATCTCGATCGAGGTTATGAAAAATTGGCGGAAAAACTCATAGGCCTAGGAGCTTTAGTCGAGCGTCACAACTAAACTAAATCATGGGTAAGACGAACCATAAAGAAGGAATTGTCAGATAATAGAAGAAATAAAATAGCCATAGATATTTAGGAGGGCCAATAATATGAGGCGCAATAACCGGTACTTGCTTTTTCTTTTCTTAACGTTATCGGGATTTGCACTACTTACCAAAATCTTTAACGTAAAGGTAGTAAATGTTACAGGCAATGTTCTGGCCAATGAAGGACGTATTCGCCGGATCATTGGCCAACCTAATCTTTTGTGGACTGATCTAAATCATTTGGCCCAAAAAATAGCTGAAGATAGTTTTATAAACAAGGTAACCATATCAGTAAAGGGATTGTCAACTATTAATGTCAAGGTGGACGAGCTAAAACCGCTAGCAAATATTGATCTTAATGGTACATTGCTACAAATTGCAGCCGATGGTACAATTTTAACAGTAGGTGATACCATTGAGGCTCCAATTCTCAGAGGAATTGAAACCTTCCCGTTTTTACCGGGGAGTAAAATTCCAGTGGAATATGTTTCTTACTTGCAATTAGTGGAAGCTGTAGAAGATTTAGGCCTTACAGAAATTGTTTTATCAGCTACAGGTACAACTATTAAACTAGGAACTAAATGTGAGGTGTTTTTAGGACAAGATTTAGAAGAGCCTCAGATTATTCGTCAAAAACTAAAAGAGATAACCATGCGTGGCCAACAGCATAAATATATAGATCTAAGCCCAAAAGGATATGCACGTGGCCTGTAAGGTCAGGAGGGAAGGATATGTTGGAGTTTGATCTAGAGAGATCTCAAGTTAGCAACATTAAGGTAGTTGGGGTTGGTGGTGGAGGAAGTAATGCAGTTAATCGTATGATTGAAGCTAAGGTAAAAGGTGTGGAGTTTATTGCCATGAACACTGATGCCCAGGCCTTACTTCGTTCAAAAGCAGATACCAAACTGCAACTGGGTGAAAAGTTAACAAGAGGTCTGGGAGCAGGTTCCAATCCCGAAATAGGTAAAAAAGCTGCTGAAGAAACCAGAGAGGATATATTTAATGTAATTCAAGGTGCAGACATGATCTTTATTGCGGCGGGAATGGGTGGGGGTACAGGCACGGGTGCAGCACCAATTGTAGCCGAAATAGCCAGAGAAACGGGAGCACTTACCGTTGGCGTTGTCACCAAGCCCTTTTTCTTTGAAGGCAATAATCGTATGCGTCAAGCCGAAGCAGGACTTGAGAGTCTCAAGGAAAACGTTGACACACTGATTGTTATCCCCAATGATAAACTGTTAACGATTGCTGAAAAGAATACTACCCTTATCGATGCTTTTAAAATCGCTGACGATGTATTGCGCCAAGGTGTTCAGGGCATCTCAGATTTAATTGCCATACCTGGGGTGATAAATCTGGATTTTGCAGATGTAAAGACTATTATGTCTTCAGCCGGGACTGCCATCATGGGCATTGGCAATGCTTCAGGAGAAGACAAAGCCATCAACGCTGCCAAGCAGGCTATAGCCTCGCCCTTACTTGAAACTAGTATTGTTGGGGCCAAAGGTATTCTTTTAAGTATTACCGGTTCACCGGATATCAGAATTTTAGAAATTACTGAAGCCGCCAAGGTTATTTCTGAGTCGGCAGACCCTGACGCTAATATTATATTTGGAGCAGTCATAGACGAAAATCTTAATGATGAAGTGCATATAACAGTAATTGCGACTGGATTTGATATGGATAAAGAAGAGGCTCAAAAAGAAGCTGCTCCCACCAAAGAAGAGATTAAACCTTTTTCCACAGGTCATGATATAGATATACCGATTTTCTTACGCAAACCGAAAAATTAATGCAGGAATAATATCCTCCCTCCGTAACTATCTTACTATGAAGGGGAGGTGGCAGGGCATGTCTTTTGTGGTCTATGTTGACCTATTGGCAGCCTGCTTGGCTGCGGAATTTTGGCGAGATTTTCTTATCCTCTGGGCGGGAGGTGAGATAGCTAACCGAAGACCGCGTCCCGGTGGGCTTTTTTTAGGAGCAATTTTAGGTAGTCTTTACTATCTTGGCTTTTTACTTATCACCAAAGGTGGTATTCCTCTGTCACCTTGGCTTTTAGCGTTATTATCACTAATTATGCCAGCCTTAATGGTTTTGATAGCTTTTTATAAACATGATCTTCGCTTGGTTTTACCCTTGGTCTATCTGTTGGCACTTTTGGCAGGGGGTATAGGTTACTGGCTTAGCTCGATGCATGTACCAAGAATTTGGGTGCTTTTAGGACCTCATGTGGCAGTTTTAATTGTGGCCGAAATTGGCTGGGGTTTACTTCACGAGAGATTTTGGGAAAGTTTTGGTCAGGTGGCATTGATTGTCGAGATTGGTGAGAAAAAACAGGTAATTAGAGCTCTAATCGATAGTGGTAATGAATTGATCGAGCCGGTAAGTGGCAAAAGGGTAATCATTGTTGAAAAAAGGGTTTTAAAAACACTTATACCTAGAGATGTTATGGAATCTTTAGATGAGATGACGCCACTATTAACAGGCAGCAACTATGAATATTGGGGGCGCCGTTTAGTTTTGGTACCCTTTCGTTCTGTCGGTAAAAACAGTGGTGTCTTAACAGGCTTGAGACCAGATGCAGTCTACCTTAAGCACAAAAGCAAACAAGTTAAGTTACCGGGAGTTATTATTGGGTTAGAAAATAATCCCCTAAGCCACAAAAACGAATATCAAGCCCTGATTCATCCTGCTCTGCTAACAAGCCCAAGCGGAGGTGAACAGCGTGAACTGGCTTAATATATTTAAAGAAACTAGTCTTCTAAATTTTAAACTGTGGTTGAGCCGCTTTTTAAGAAGACGGCGTGCTATATATTATGTTGGTTCAAGTGAGGTTTTACCACCGCCTCTTTTACCGGAAGAAGAGAGGGTGTTACTTAGAAAACTTCAATCAGGTGAAGTCGCTGTTAAAAGCACTTTAATTGAGAGAAACTTAAGACTGGTAGTTTATATTGCCAGAAAGTTCGAAAACACAGGTGTAGGAATTGAAGACCTAGTTTCTATCGGCACTATAGGTCTAATAAAGGCTGTCAACACCTTTGATTTGGGTAAAAACATAAAACTGGCAACTTATGCTTCCAGATGTATAGAAAATGAAATTCTCATGTTTTTAAGACGTCATCAAAGATCGAAGGAGGTCTATCTTGACGATCCCCTAAATACTGACTGGGATGGAAACGAACTTTCCTGGCTTGATGTTCTTCCAGCTTCAGAAGGTGATGGCGTCTATCAGATTTTGGAAGAAGAGACAGAAAAAGATCTCCTCAAAGCAGCTCTTTTAAAACTTGAACCACGCGAACAAGAGATAGTAACCTTGCGTTTTGGATTGGGTTCTGGCAGAGAACTAACTCAAAAAGAGGTAGCAGATAAAATGGGTATATCACAATCCTATATTTCTCGCTTGGAAAAGAGAATAATGAAAAAGCTGCGGCGAGAGTTAAAAAGATTTGATTAATTAAAAAGGCTCCTTTCAGGGCAATGTCATTATGTTAAGAACCGAACAATTGGAACTCAAAAAGACAGAGTATAAGAAATCGTACCCT
>DAIMKF010000019.1:0-33694 GCA_036721855.1 Bacillota bacterium
TAGCCTAAAATTGTTATAACCACAGCGGCAAGAAGCGCCTGGCCGAAGTTTGCAACAGAAAATCCTGGCACGAAAGGGCTGAGAAGTACTAGAACAATTGCAGACACAACTAGTCGGATAGCATGCTTTAACCAATCGCCCAAAAACTCACCCCCTTGAGCCTTCGCTCTTATTGTTAACAGGATTAGTCGGTAAAATACAACAGATAATTTTTTATTATAGAAATTGGTCTCCTAAGCAAGATAAGTATCTGACAGACTAAAAAGCAAGGCAGATGGATTAAGGAGGTTAAATTTAACCGACCTAAATACGGGTTTTTAATTAGTATATAGCTAAGAGATTTTGTATCGAAATTCAATCAAAGGGACTTCGTTTTAATTAGCAGTACAAATTTAGCAGGATTTTGGCTCTTAATTACCAATTTAGCCAGTAAGAGTCAAAGAGATATTTTTGTAGCTTCAGCCACTTTTGACCAGGTCTAAATGCTATGCTATTATTAGCTAAGAATTAATTAATGATACAAGTTTATTATAATTGCGAAAGCGGGGAAAGATAAGTTGCTAGCTGATATAGCTGTTAATAATTTAGGCCATTTAACCTGGGGTGGCGTGGACACTGTTTTTTTAGCGAAAAAGTATGGTACACCACTGTATGTTGTTGATTTAGATATGGTAGAAAAAAGAGCCTTATCTCTGAAAAAGGCGATGCAAAGATATTACCCCGCCGGAGAAGTAACTTATGCAGCCAAAGCTCTTTTTTGTAAAGCTCTTAGCAAATTAATAGCTAAATTGGGATTGAGCCTTGATGTTGTAAGCGGTGGTGAGCTTTATGTAGCTTTAGAATCAGGTTTTCCTACCAAACGCATATATTTTCATGGTAATAATAAATCAGCCAAAGAACTGGAAATGGCAGTTAAAAACAATGTCGGCACAATAGTAGTAGATAATTGGTATGAATTGGCATTATTGGAAGAAATTGCGGCCAAAGAAGAAAAGATCCAAAAGATATTCTTAAGAGTGGCTCCTGGTATCGAAGCTCATACCCATGTTCATATTCAAACCGGTAAAGAGGATTCCAAATTTGGTTTTACAAGAACCGACAGCATTTTAGCCGCAAAAAAAGCACTGGCAAGCAAGCATTTGTCATTAAATGGAATCCACTGCCATGTAGGATCGCAGATAACTAATCTAGCCTCTTTTACTTTGACGGCAAAAACAATGGCTCATATTAAAGAAGAAATAGAAAAAAACTCAGGTTTTATTTTGCCAGAGATAGATATCGGTGGAGGCTTGGGGATTCAGTATCTGCCTGAAGATCCTCTGTTTGGACCGGATGAGCTTATAGAAGCAATTTACCGGGGTCTACCTAATGCCAGTGTTAAGCTACACATCGAACCGGGACGTTATCTTGTTGGCCAAGCCGGAATAACTCTTTATACAACAGGAGCACAAAAAGAGATTCCGGGGGTAAGAAAATATGTGGCTATAGACGGAGGTATGACCGATAATCCAAGGGTAGCGTTATATGGGGCAGAGTATTATAGTTTGCTGGCTAATAAGCCTTTGATGACAGCAGAAGAAAAAGTGTCTATTGCCGGCAAATGTTGTGAATCAGGAGATATGCTCATTTATGATGCGAATCTCCCCAAAATCGAAGCAGGTGATATCCTGGCAGTTTTTTCCACCGGAGCTTATAATTATTCAATGGCTAGCAATTATAATATGTTACCGCGACCGGCAATGGTTTTTGTCTCCAGGGGAGAAGCTAGGCTGGTTGTCAGAAGAGAAACCTATAATGACCTGCTTTTAAGGGATGTGGACTAGATTAAGTTTACTAATCTAACAAGCGAGGGATATAAATATGAGCCAAGAAACTAACATAAAAATCCTCTTTAAGCAGTGGTTACTAGCTCATAAATTTCTTAAGGATCCCCAATTTACAGCCGAAGATGATAAATTCCTCAACAAGCACCTTTCAGATTGGGAAAAGGTTCTTTTTGAACAGATGGATTACATTGATCAAAGGCACGCTTTCCGAGTTGCCAAGGCAGTGATGGATGATCCGCGTATTCAAAACCAAGCTGAAAGAGAGATACTCATTAAAGCCGCACTTTTACACGATATTGGTAAAATCAGGGGTGACTTTACTATTAAGCAGCGGGTTTTGGTTAAAGTAAGTGAGTATTTTCCTGCCTGGCGTCAAAGGCTTCTCCGTTTGGGTCAAAAAAGCAAGACAGGTTATTTAGCCCGGGCGGTTTATGTACAATCTATTCACGCTCAAAGGGGTGCTTATATGTTACTTGTTTCAGGTGTGGACGAAACAATTGTCGAATTGGTTAGGAACCATCACAATTCCATATCAAGAAGTAGGCTTGAACGTTGTCTCAAAAAAGCAGATTCGTTAAATTAAGTAAATAAAATATAGAGTGGGGGGGTCTTTCAATGAGTATAGCTATATCGGTTAAAGCCTACGAAGGCCCTCTGGATCTATTACTGGATCTCATTCGGGAAAAACGTGTAGATATATATGATATTCCTATTGCTGAAATAACTAAAGAATATCTCAGGCATTTAAAACTAATGGAAGAGGCCGAACTCGAAGTAGCTTCTGAGTTTATGGTTATGGCAGCTACCCTTATGGAAATAAAAGCTCGTTTACTTTTACCAAAAGAAAAGAAATTAGTAGAAGAAGATGATTCTGATCCTCGTACTGAATTGGTAAATCGTCTTTTAATTTACAAACAGTTTAAAGAAGCTTCGTTTTATTTAGGTGAGAGCTATCTAACCCAAAGTACGGTTTATTCAAGAGAGAGCCTTAATGAAATATTACTCCAGGAGTTAAAACCAACTGAAGATCTACGTAATATGCAAATTTCATTAAGTGATCTTTGTTTAGCCTTCCAAGTTGTTTTAGAAGCCAAGCAAAGCGAAGAACAGGCACCACTTCCCCGGGAAAAGATCACCATCGAAGAGCAGCTCAAATGGCTTACCCTATATGTTAAAGAAAAAGGTGATCTCTTATTTCAGGATCTTTTTGGCATATTAAAAAGCAAAGTATTGCTGGTAGTTACTTTTTTGGCACTTTTAGAACTAGTGCATCGTGGAATTTTAGGAGTAAGGCAGAATGAAAAAACACAGGCCATCTATATATACTATTTAAGAGAGGACGAGGTGCAAAAGGAATATGACTCCTAAACAAGCAAAAATGATCCTAGAAGCTATCTTATTTATGGCTCCAGAACCGCTTTCTCTCAATAAATTAGCTGAAATAACCAAGTTAAAAACAGAAGAAGTGGCTGGCTTGGTTAAGGATTTGGAAGCTGAGTTAGGGGAACGAGGGATGAGAATTGAGATGATAGCAGGTGGCTTTAGAATGATAGCCTGCCCCGAAGCAAAGCCCTATTTGGAAGAGTTAAGTCAAAGACAAAAAAGAAACCCTCTCTCTCCGGCCGCGTTGGAGGTTTTAGCGATCATTGCTTATCTGCAACCTATTACCAGAACAGAAGTTGATGAGATAAGAGGAGTTTCTTCGGAGAGTTCACTTTCGACATTGCTCGATCGGGGTTTAATCTCGGAAGTTGGTAGGAAAGATGCACCTGGGCGTCCCATTCTTTTTGCTACGAATAAAGCATTTTTAGTGTATTTTGGTCTCAAAGATCTAACTGAGCTACCTGCTTTAACCGAATTTATTCAAGATAATAAGGTCGAGAATACAACACCTCCTGCCTTGGAAGAATAAGACAAGGTAGGAGGTGTTTTCTTTGGGGTGGATTTTAGGGTTGGGCTTAGTTATAATTATTCTTTATCACTGGCCTTTGCTTGTTAGATTCACCTTAAAAAGCGACCCTTCCGGCAACAACTGGCATCTTCAAATAACAATGCCTTACAAATCATATCTTGTTAGTTGTAAAGACGGATTAATCAGTGTAAACAACTGTTTTTTTGGGTTTAAAAAGCAATCTATTATCACTGCGGATATTCTTTTGTTAAATGAAATTGATGGTATAACCAAACCAAAATCCAGGAAAAATCAAATTTGGCAAAAGGCTTTTATCAGCAGTCTTAAACTCAAAAAAATTAGTTTTAAAATAGGGTTAAAAGGTAGTTACAGCGGCGAAGCTATGTTTCTTTTCGGCCTTTTAATGGCAGTATGCTATCCTATCTGTGGTTATTGGCATTTTTATAGGAGAGATTTTGGATTTATACCAGAGCTGACTTTTGACCGTAAGTCAACCGGTTTTAGTTTAAACTGCATAATCACCTTCTGCCTAGGTCAACTTATAACTGAAGCCGCAAAAAGATATCAGGCTTTGTGGAAGGAGCGCAAAGATGCCAGATAAACACCCTGTAGAAGGGCTAATGGATACTGCAATGCAAAGTCTCAAAGAGATGATCGATGTCAATACTATTCTAGGGGATCCGGTCGAAGCTTTAGATGGAAGCCTGATTATACCTGTTTCCAGAGTCTTTATGGGGTTTGCAGCCGGTGGCAGTGAGTTTGGTGAGCCAAAAGAAGAACAAATTGCTCCCTTTGGTGGCGGAAGCGGCGCAGGAATTTCTATAAAACCGGTAGCATTTCTAGTTGTGGGCCAAGGAAAGGTGAGGTTACTGCCGGTAGGTTCCGAAGCCTTTATAGACAGAATTATTGATCTTATTCCTCCGCTAATGAATCGCACCACTAACGCCAATAATACTATGTATTAAAAAAGACGGCCCCACTTTCACAGGGGCCGTCTTTGATTTATTCCGAAACGAAGGTAGGCATGCTAGAGACAAGGATGTGGTTGCCGCTTATGGTAGTTTATGGTCAGATATATTCACTCAAGAATTGACGACTTGGTTTTACGACTATAAAAAAGAAGCAGAAAATGGTATAGTAATAAAAAGACGAATTAAAAAGTTAGCAAAACAATCACTTAGCAGAAGGTCTTTCTTTTAGGTGGCAACAATTTCTAAAGTCAAATAAAATGGTTATCTAAAAGAACCCATTTAGTTTTTTAGTTGGTGAAAGCTATTGGAGGAATTAGTGTGAAACAGTTTGCTGTTATTGGTCTGGGACGATTTGGAACAAGCGTAGCTACCACTCTTTATAAGATGGGGTATGAAGTATTGGCTATTGATAGTTCTGAAGAAAAAGTACAAGCCATTGTCAATGATGTTACCCATGCTGTAGAAGCAGATGCCACAGATGAAGCCGCTCTTAAAGCACTTGGGCTGTCTAATTGTGATGTGGTCGTAGTTGCTATTGGTCAGGATATACAGGCCTCTATTTTAGCAACTCTGGTTCTTAAAGCAGCCGGAGTTCCAAGAGTTGTAGCCAAGGCACAAAATGATCTACATGGCAAAGTATTAGAAAAAGTTGGAGCTGATCAGATTATCTACCCGGAAAGAGATATGGGGATTAGAGTTGCCAATAATCTTGTCTCAACCAATGTCTTAGATCATATTGAGCTTTCAGAAGAACATACCATAGCAGAAGTAATTGTTCCAGCTTCTTTTCATGACAAAACGTTAGGTCAGTTAAATCTTAGAGCACGATATGGTTTAAATGTTTTAGCCATAAAAAGAAATGAAGAGATACTTATTTCTCCTAAGGCAGATGACTCACTCTTAAATGGTGATATTATTATCGTACTTGGTGAAAAGGACCGTCTAGGAAGATTCCAGCACAGGGAGTGAAAGTTTTAACAATGGAGAGACTACAAAAGATATTAGCAGCAGCGGGTTATGGTTCTAGACGTAAAGTCGAAGAGCTAATAAAAAGCGGTAAGGTAACTGTTAATGGAGTTATAGCTGAGCTTGGTTCTAAAGCTGATATAAAAAAAGATAAAATACAGGTTTTTGGAGAAGATGTAATTATTAATAAGAAAGTCTACTATCTCTTAAACAAACCCGAAGGCTTTATCTGTACACTTAAAGATCCGTTTAACAGGCCTAAAGTAGTTGACTTACTTCCCAAAGAACCCCGTATTTTCCCAGTGGGAAGGTTAGATGCCGATACTACCGGAGCTTTATTGTTAACCAATGACGGCGAATTAACCAATCTTTTAATTCATCCCCGTTACCAAGTAAAAAAAACCTATATGGTAAAAGTCGATGGTCAATTAGATTCTAAGGCTGTAGAAGCTTTGCAAAAAGGTGTGGTTTTAGAAGACGGACCAACTGAGCCTGCTCAAGTAGAGGTTGTCAAAGCAGGTAAAAAAACATCCTGGGTTAGTATTACCATTCATGAGGGTCGCAAAAGACAGATCAAACGTATGTTAAACGCAGTTGGCTATAAAGTGCTCCAATTACATAGAGTAATATTTGGCCCGTTGGAACTAGGCAAATTGCAACCGGGAAACTACCGCCAACTTACACAAGCTGAAGTAACAATGCTCAAGGAGTGTGCCCAAAAGTGTTAGATATTCTCATTGTTGGAGCGGGAGCTTCTGGTCTTATGGCAGCGGCAGCTCTTAGTGAAAAAGGTTTTTCCGGTGAGATCTGGGAAAAGATGCCTCGACCCGGCTTAAAGATTTTAATTACGGGCAAAGGACGTTGCAATATTACCAATGCACGGTACTCCTCATTAGCTGATTTTTTAAGTAACTATACCCAAGGTGGGCGTTTTCTCTACAGTGCTATGACTAACTTTTCACCAGAGGATACTTTGGCGTTTTTTAAACGCCTGGGCTTAGAGTATGTTCTTGAACAAGGAGGCAGAGTCTTCCCGGCAACTGAAAGAGCCCAAGATGTTTTAGAGGTTTTACTTAAAGCTTCTAAAACATCATTTAGCCTCAAGCAAGAAAAACCAGTCACTAAAATTACACCGATAAAAGGTGGCTTTTTAGTAGAAAGTAAAAACGATACAGTTAAAACTAAAACCATCGTATTAGCTGTAGGCGGAGCATCATACCCTCTTACTGGCTCTAGTGGGGATGGAGTAAAACTTCTCAAGCCCCTAGGACACAGTTTTGCACCTCTAAAACCAGGTCTTGTCCCCCTTGAGTCATCAACTCCTTTTATCAAATCTTTACAGGGTTTAAGTTTAGTGAATGTTAAAGCGACTTTACTTCTAAACGGTAAAAAGATGGCAAGCCAACAGGGTGAAATGCTTTTCACCCATTTTGGTCTTTCGGGACCGATTATTCTTGCTCTTAGCAACCATGACTTTAAGCAAGCAGATATAGTTATCGATTTAAAACCAGCTCTTAGCTTTGAACAGCTAGATAAGAGGGTACAAAGAGATTTTGCTAAATATAGTAATAAGGATTTTAAAAATGCCCTACCGGACTTGCTACCCCAAAAGCTGATTCCTGTTATTGTAGAGCTTTCAGGGATAGATCCTGTTAAAAAAACAAACTCTATCCTCAAAGAAGAGCGATTAAGATTAGTTGAGCTGTTAAAAAATCTGCCAATTGCTATCACCGATAAAAGGCCATTCAAAGAGGCTATTGTAACCATAGGAGGCTTAGAATTAAAAGAGGTTGATCCCAAAACAATGGAATCTAAGCTTTTCCCCGGACTATTTGTAGCTGGAGAAATGCTTGATATCAGTGGCTATACAGGGGGCTATAACCTTCAGGCTGCATTTAGCACCGGCTATTTAGCCGGAATATCTGCAGCTTGTAAATTAAGGTAGAGCATAGTAAAATAATAAAAATAAAGATAATAACTCCCATGGGACCAAAAAAAGCTGGGAGTTTTTTCATACAAGCTTCGAGGGAGGGTTAAAAATGGTGTATGCGCTAAGAGCCGCAACAACAGCCAAAGATTGTTCTAAAGAAGCAGTCAGAGAGGCTATTTTAGAATTATGGGATGTTTTTATAAAGCGTAACAACTACAGACAGGAAGATATAATCAGTGTAATCTGTTCTGCTACAGACGATCTCAACTTATGTTATCCGGCGGGATTTATTAGAAAAGCCGGATTCAGTCAGGTTGCCTTGTTAGATGTTTGCCAGCTAAAAGTCAAAGACGAACTTCCCCGATGTCTCAGGCTTTTAATTCAAACAACAAAGCCGGGGCAGAACATTTATCTTCGAGAAGCTAAAAAACTTAGGCCGGAATGGGGTCAAGAAGAGCTAAAAATCGGGAGTGAAAAAATCAAAGCGAGAGAAGCGCTAACTAAAATAAAACCTTATGTACCCGGAAAACCCATTGAAGAGGTTAAACGTGAACTAGGTATAACTGAAGTTGTTAAACTAGCTTCCAACGAAAACCCTTATGGACCTTCACAACTGGCAGTTAAGGCCATGGCGGAAGTTTTAGATAAGGTGTCGTTGTATCCGGATGGGAGAAGTTATTTATTAAAGCAGGCTTTAGCCAAAGAATTAGATTTAACCGCAGAAGAGATAATTGTAGGTAACGGTTCGGACGAGATAATAAAACTTATAAGTGAAACCTATCTTAATCCGGGCGATAATATAATTCAAGCCGAGACTACCTTTAGCGAATATGAGTTTGGAGCTCTTTTGATGGGAGCGGAGGTTAAAAAAGTACCTTTGAAAAGCTTTACCCATGATCTCGGAAGCATGAAAAAGGCGATTGATCAAAATACTAAGTTGGTTTATATCTGCAATCCCAACAATCCTACCGGAACTATGGTCACCAAAGCCGAATTAAGTAACTTTTTAAAAGAAATACCCCGAGGGGTTGTAGTCATTTTAGATGAAGCTTATATTGAGTATGTAGAAAAAGATAATTATTTCAACTCTCTGCAACTAATAAAAGATTACCCTGTGATTGTTTTGCGGACTTTTTCCAAAATCCACGGCCTAGCCGGTCTTAGAGTAGGTTATGGTCTGGCCAAAAGAGAGCTTATCTTAGCCCTTGAAAAGACAAAAGAACCTTTTAATGTAAATCTCTTGGGGCAAATAGCCGCCGGAGCCGCGCTTTTAGATCACAAACACCAAAAGTTGTCTTTTGCTAATAATCTCAAGGCTAAAACATGCTTTTACAAGGAGTGTAAAAAGCGTAGGATTGAATATATAAAAAGCCAAACTAACTTTGTGCTTATTAAAGTTAAGGCTGCAGACCACATCTTTAACGAACTTTTGCAAAAAGGGGTTATTATACGCAGCGGCAGTTCTTTTGGTTTATCTGAATTCATCAGAGTAACTCTAGGCACTGAAAATCAAATGGCAAAATTCTGGCAAGCTATGGATGAGATAGGATTTGGGGGTAATAAACAATGATTATTGTTATGAAGGGTAAAGCCAATAAATCTGAAGTCGATGCTGTCCGGATACGTTTGGAGGAACTAGGATTTGGCACTCACCTTTCCGAAGGTGTCGAAAGAACAATTATCGGTGCTGTGGGTAATCGCGATGCTTTACTAGCAGCAAATATCGAAGCTTTACCGGGAGTAGAACGAATTGTGCCTATTCGTTCTCCTTATAAACTTGGGGGCAAAGAGTTTCATCCCGAGCCTTCGGTTATTGATGTTCATGGCATAAAATTTGGCGGAGGCCATTTTAGCGTAATTGCAGGGCCTTGTGCCGTTGAAAACAGAGAGCAGCTCTTTCAAGCAGCCAAGGCTGTTAAAAAAGCAGGTGCAGGTCTTTTAAGAGGCGGTGCATTTAAACCCCGTACCTCGCCCTATTCATTTCAAGGTCTGGAAGAAGAAGGTTTAAAGATTCTTAAAGATGCGGCTAAAGCCACGGGCCTTGGAATTGTTACCGAGGTAGTCAATCCCAGAGATGTAGAATTGGTAGCCCAGTATGCTGATATGCTGCAAATTGGAGCCAGAAACATGCAAAATTTTATTTTGCTTAAGGAAGTTGGCAAAGTAAACAAACCCATTTTACTAAAAAGAGGTCTTTCAGCCACTATTTCTGAGTGGTTAATGGCGGCTGAATATGTTATGAGTGAAGGCAATCTTGAGGTTGTACTTTGCGAAAGGGGTATTCGCACCTTTGAAACCGCAACCCGCAATACACTTGATATTAGTGCCGTACCCGTAGTTAAACAACTTTCCCATCTGCCAATAATAGTGGATCCCAGCCATAGCGGTGGGCATAGAGAGTATGTAAGACCATTGTCACTGGCCGCAGTTGCAGCCGGAGCAGATGGTCTGATTATCGAGGTTCATCCCGAGCCTGAAAAAGCTCTTTCCGATGGTCCTCAATCATTACCACCAGAAGAATTCCAAAGTCTATTAACTGAAATTGAAGCCTTAAAAAGGATCTTTAAACTACTATGAGCGTAGGCGTGGTAGGTCTGGGGTTGATTGGTGGTAGCATTGCTCTTGGCCTGCAAGAAAAGGCGGAAGTTATCGGTGTTGATTTAAATCCCACGACTTTAGAAATTGCTCAAAAAAGAGGGATCTGTACCAGAGTCAGTTCAGATTTAGAAATTCTTCGCGATACAGATGTGGTTTTTGTGGCAGCTCCTCTCAACGCTGTGGTTTCTATAGTGAAAAAACTCAGTGCATATACTTGTGTTATTGCTGATGTAGGCAGCTTAAAAATGGAGTTAGCTGCTTCTTTAGAGACTATTCCCAATTACCTTGGTACCCATCCCATGGCCGGCCGAGAAAAGGGAGGAATTAATTCTTCCGACGGGGCACTTTTTGAAAATGCACTTTGGGTTGTAGATTGTACTAGACCTGTTGATTTAATAAAAAGAGTTACACCTTATATCGAAGCCCTGGGAGCGTATACCTTTTTACTCGACCCGGTAACTCATGACCGTATGGTCGCTGCAGTATCTCATCTACCTCATCTTGTGGCTGTCGCTCTAACTATTGCGGCTGCCAGGTGTTCTCTGCAAGACGATCGCTATTTTCTTATGGCAGCTAGCGGTTTTCGTGACACCACCAGAATCGCCAGTGGCGATCCCTATCTTTGGCAACAGATTCTCTCTCAAAGTCCTTTCCTAAAAGAGGCTGCCTTAGAATTTTCCCACGTATTTAATGAACTAATTCAGGCTGATGATTTAACCGACTATCTCTCTGAAGCAAAGTTAATACGTGAAAAACTACCGCACATGGGTAAAGGTGTGGTGGGAGAGGTCTTCTCTTTGGTTATAGCAATCCAAGACAGACCGGGAGCCATAGGTGAGGTCACCTCTCTTTTAGCCAGAGAGCATATCAATATTAAAGAGATTGAGATTATTAGGCAAAGGGAAGGAGAAACCGGACCTTTGCGGCTTGGTTTTGAATCGAGTCAAAAAGCTGTAGCCGCTTTTAAGCTGCTGCAAGAATTTGGTTATACATTAGAGGCGAGGTGGTAGAGGTGAATCTGTTTCTTAAGATGCCGCAAAAACCTCTTAAGGGAAAGATTAGACCCGAAAGTGACAAGTCCATTTCCCAAAGGCTGATTCTCTTTTCCCTACTAACTGAAGAAGAATGCATCTTTGAAAAGATAAGTTTAGCTAGCGATCCTCTTACAACCCTAGAGGCAGCCAAAAAGTTAGGACTTATAGTTCGCAAAGAAGAAGACACCCTTATTACCCAAGGTCCTGGCTTTTACAATCTTAAAGAACCAAACCAGCCCATCTATTGTGGAAATTCAGGTACTCTAATGCGATTTTTAATGGGGCTTTTGGCGCCAAGCAAGCTCTTTGCTGTATTAACCGGAGATGAATCTTTAACCAAAAGACCGATGGAAAGAATTGCCAAGCCCCTTAGACTGATGGGGGCCAATATTTACCAGCACTCAAATGGCAAAGCACCGCTGGCAATTATAGGTTCTAAGTTAAAAGGTATTGATTACATTTTGCCTATTGCTTCAGCTCAGTTAAAATCAGCCATTATTTTAGCTGCTTTGCACAGTGAGGGAACAACTACCATAACTGAAAAAATACCTACCAGAGATCATACCGAAAGACTCTTAAAAGCTATGGGTTCAAAGATAACTTCAAGTGATTCTACAATTACAATTAAGCCACAGGGAAAGATTCATGGCCTTCAAGTCAGAGTTGGAGGAGATTTTTCAGCCGCAGCATTTTTTATCGGAGCAGGTCTTTTGGTTAGAGACAGCGAAATACTTTTAGAAGAAATTAACTTAAATCCAACCAGAGCCGGCCTTTTGGGAGTTCTAAATAGAATGGGAGCTAAAATAACTTTAGAAGAACAAGCTTCAGTTGAGCCCTTTGGGAATCTTTTTATTAAAAGTCAAGAGTTGAAAAAAACAGAAGTAAACCCACGTGAGGTTCCAAGTTTAATCGATGAAATACCACTTTTGGCAGTTTTAGCGGCAGCCTCTAAATCACAAACTATTATAAGAGGTGTAAAAGAGCTCAAAGTTAAAGAGTCTGATCGCCTAGAAGGTATTATTAAATTGCTTACTCTTTTAGGTCGCCATGCTTATACCGATGGCAATGATCTTTACATCTCGGGCGAGACAGGAGTCTTTAACGGGGGATTTTATGATCCTAAAAAAGACCATCGCCTGGCTATGGCAGCTGCCATTGCAGCCTTGAATTCACCAACTGGTATTATTATTAAAGATGCTGAGTGTGCCAAAGTCTCGCAACCAAATTTTTACAACGAACTTATTAAATTAGGTGTTTTGGTTGAAGAAGCTTAACAATGAGCTTACCTTTTCGGGAGTGATAAAAATGAAGCTGCCAGTTATTACCATAGACGGACCGGCGGGAGCCGGCAAAAGCACTGTAGCCAAGGAGGTAGCCAAAATACTGGGTTTAACCTATCTTGACACGGGAGCTATGTACAGAGCCCTTACTTTATTGGCTCTTAATAGTAATGTAGCTACCGATGATGAAAATGCTCTTTACCAACTAGCTCTAGAAACCTCAATTGAGCTCAAAGAGAATAATGTGTATTTAAATGGCGAGGATATAACCAAAGAGATTCGCTCTCCCGAGGTTTCAGCACAAGTCTCTTATGTAGCAAAACAGCCCTTAATCAGAGAAATTATGACCAAATGGCAAAGAGAACTGGGCAAAGAAGGTGGAATAGTTTTAGATGGCAGAGATATGGGTAGTGTAGTTTATCCCGAAGCCGATTTAAAGATCTTTCTGACGGCTAGTGTCGAAGAAAGAGTTAAACGCCGTCTGCTGGAACTTAACCAAAAAGGTATTAAAATTGAATATGATAAGCTTAAGCAAAATATTATCGAACGTGATAAAATAGATACAGAGCGTGAAGTTGCGCCGCTTAAGGTCCCTGAAGGGGCGCATATTATAGATAGTACAGGACTATCTATTGATGAAGTTGTGCAGGAAATTGTGAGCAAATGTAGAAAAGAATAGGGGACATATTATGTATTATTCAATTATTAAGGCTATAGCAACATTTATTTTTAAGCTTTTTGGCAAAATGAAAGTTGATGACCAGATAACTCTTTCCGAAGGTGGAGTGATCTTGGCAGGTAATCATATCAGTAATCTTGACCCACCGGTCCTTGCCTGCGCATCGAAAAGACCGGTTTATTTTCTGGCCAAAAAGGAATTATTTGATAATGTTTTGGCTAATTGGTTTTTGCGCAGTATAAAAGCATATCCTCTAGATAGAGACAAAGGTGATATAGCAGCAATTAAGCAGGCCTTAAGGATTCTAAAATCAGGCCAGGTCTTGGGTATTTTTCCCGAGGGAACTCGCTCTAAAGATGGAAAGATACAAGAGCCCAGAAACGGAGCGGCATTTTTGGCGATGCAGGCCGAAGTTCCCATTGTGCCGGTGGCCATATCTGGTACCAATGCCGGGTTTAGGGGCTTGTTTATCGGCAAAACGAGGATTTTAGTAAAATTTGGGCAACCTATCTCTGTAGAAGAAATTGATAAAATAAAAAACCAAAATAATTTAGATAAACATCAGAAATTGGCTATGATCAGTAATGAGATCATAAAGAGGATCGCTTTATCTTTAGAGGAGTGTCAGTGAAGGTATGAAGCTAAAAGTAGCAGAGCATGCCGGTTTTTGCTTTGGTGTGGAAAAAGCACTAAATGAAGCTAAAGCTGCACTGCAAAAGGCACCACCAAATTCTGTTTATACAATAGGCCCACTGATTCACAATCCTCAGGTTATCGCACAATTAACCGCAAATGGTGCTAAAATTATTAATAGCCCTGATGAGGTTGTAGATGGTACTATTCTAATCAGATCTCATGGAGTAGATCCGCAAATAATTAAAAAGGCCAAAGAAAAAGGTCTTAATGTAATTGATGCCACATGTCCTTATGTCAAAAGAGTTCATGAATTAGCGAAGTGTCTTTTGGGAAATGGTTATCTAGTAGTAATCGTAGGAGAAAAAGATCAT
Source organism: Bacillota bacterium (assembly GCA_036721855.1). Classification (GTDB taxonomy): domain Bacteria; phylum Bacillota; class DTU065; order DTU065; family DTU065; genus JAHDNZ01. The sequence continues at coordinate 14,204 of DAIMKF010000019.1, forward strand.
CCGGAAGTTCAAGGTATACTTGGAGCCATTAACAACCAGGGTTTGGTTGCTTATAGTTCTAAAGATCTTGAAGGTAAGAGGTTTGACAAAGTAGGCGTGGTGGCCCAGACTACACAGTCTAAAGAAAGACTTAAAGACTGTGTAGATTATTTAGTTGATACAGCTCGGGAGATCCGGGTTTTTTCTACCATATGCCAAGCCACAGAGTTAAGACAGAAAGCTGCAGTTTTACTGGCTAAAGAAGCTGATATTATGATAATTGTGGGTGGCAAACAAAGCGGGAACACAAGACGGCTTTTTGAACTATGCCAAAAGGTGCTCCCGAGAGTGTATCATATAGAAAGGCCAGACGAGCTTGAAGCGAAGTGGTTTAATCCTACTGATACCGTAGGTATAACTGCAGGGGCTTCCACGCCCGACTGGGTTATTGAGGGGGTTGTCGAGAGAATGAGCGAAATGGAAAATCAAGATTTAAAGGTTGAAGTACCTGTAGCTGAGGAAGCTGCAAATTCCGAAGAGAATCAAGAAGCTATGATGCAAAGCTTAGAAGAAAGCGAATTCAAAAGAGGCGAGGTTCTCACTGTAAAGGTAGTAAGTATAGACAACGATGGTGTCTATGTAGATGTGGGCCAAAAGCAAGAAGGCTTTATTCCTTTAAGAGAACTGAGCTATCGCCATATAGATGAACCGCTTACTGTTGTAGCTATTGGTCAAGATGTTCAGGCTGTTGTGGAAAAAGTAGAAGACGAGCGGGTTATTCTTTCTAAGAAAAAAGCAGATGCTAGTAAGGCTTGGGCTACTTTGACTAAAGCCAAAGAAGAAAATGCTACCATTGTATCTCCCGTGGTAGAAAAAGTTAAGGGTGGCTTGCTTGTTGATGTAGGTGTACGTGGTTTTGTTCCGGCCTCGCATATCTCACGTCAGTTCGTTGAAGATTTGGATCAGTTTATTGGCCAAGAGATGTCTTTTAAGGTTCTGGAACTTGAGACTGAACGTAATAACGTTGTTTTATCCCACCGTCTAGTCGAAGAAGAAGAACTGGAAAAAGCCAAGAAAACAGTTTTTGAAAACCTTGAGCCTGGTAAAATTGTAGATGGTGTTGTTAGACGCATTACTGATTTTGGTGCCTTTGTCGATATAGGATCTGGTGTGGAAGGCTTACTTCATGTCAGTGAAATGGCTTGGAGCAGAGTCGATCATCCAAGTGATGTGGTCAAAGAAGGCGAAGAAATTAAAGTCAAGGTTTTAGGTGTAGATAAAGAGAAAGAAAGAATCTCTTTGGGAATTAAACAAACCAAATCTGATCCCTGGACCGAGATTGAAACCAAATATCACGTCGGTGATATTGTGGAAGGTACAGTCACCAGGGTAGTAGATTTCGGTTGCTTTGTAAAATTAGAAGATGGCATCGAAGGTCTTGTACACATCTCACAGCTGGCACATCATCGAGTGGCCAATGCCAGCGAGGTTGTAAAACCAGAAGATGTTGTTAAAGTAAAAGTGATCAATGTTGATGCTGAAGCTCGTCGTATCGGTCTTTCCATCCGTGAGGCTATTCCCTTTGATAAACAGCCCAAACAATTTGCGGCTAAAAAGCAAAAGGACGACAGAAGGGCTAAAGAAAACGAAGCTAACAATGAGGAAGTTTTTGGAACAACCATCGGTTCTCAATTCAGTGAGCTTGAGGATCTGAAAAAAATGCTTGAAGAAGACGATAAATAACAAATATTATTTTAGATTAGGCAAAAAAGGCTGCGTAGGCAGCCTTTTTTTTTGATCTCAGGAACGTTGTGGTATAGCTCTAAGCCTAGATGGAGAATCTAAATAAGGAAAATGGAGGTGGTAGTATGACAAGTATGGCAGCAGCTCTACTTGCAGTAACAGCTTTAATTGTAATAATCCTAGGACATCGAGCCTTAGATCGAACTGGTCTTACTGATAAGCAGGCCCTTTTAGTTATTGCCGCCATTTGGGTTGGTAGCTATTTTGATATTCCCCTAGGCAGGGTTTCAGTTAATATCGGTGGATTTATCATTCCTTTAGTTTTAATAATATACCTTTTGGTTAAAGCATCGAGCAATACAGAAAGAGTAAGAGGTGTTTTAGCAATTGTAATAAGTGCTGCAGTAATTTATGGAATAAGTCAGATCTTTGATTTTGGTCCTGAATATAAAAGCTATACCTTTATCGATCCCATGTATTTATTTGGGGCTTTGGCTGGAATAATTGCCTATATCTTAGGCCGATCAAGAAGAGCTGCTTTTATTGGAGGAATAGGCAGTATGCTACTGGTAGAAGCGGGTAGTATAATTGTGCAGCAAGTTACAGAAGGAGGGCCAGCAAATTTGGGTACGGCAGGATTTTTCACCGGTGCCCTCATTGCGGGTTTGGTAGCTATTATTTTAGCGGAGGTTATCGGTGAAACACGTGAAATGATGCAAGGCGGACCACAAAAGGGGGATAACTACCCAACAGGTCTTAAAAAAGGCAATGCTCCCCCAGAGATAGAAGAGGCAACACATGCTTTTAGGCTAAAAAAGCCTATATTGGTTTTAGAGGTGGGAGAAGACGGCGAAGTAAGAGTCTTTTTAGAGGAGAATGCCATATGAAAATAATATTAAAAAGCAGTGTCATTTTAATTTTGGCAGTTCTTCTCATGCTTAATCCAGTTCTCGCCCTTGAAAGTGTTTATGAGCTAGTAGACGAAGAAGGTACAGTAGTGACTAAAACAACACTTGAACTCTCAGTAGGTGATGTATATATAGCAGCTGACAACTCTGAATACGAAGTAGTTGGTAAAGAAGATGACAAATTTAAGGTAAAAAAAACAGGTGTAGTAGATCTTAGTATCTATTTAAGTCGTCCTTTGGCTATTAAAGTTGAAGGCAGTAAACCTTTAATTGGTATCTATCATACTCATAGTGATGAATCCTATGCGCCAGGTAATCCCAGCCAACCTTATCCCGGTGAGATTTACCAGGTTGGTAAAGCTCTTAAAGAGGCTCTTGAAGCAAGAGGCTTTCAGGTTGAATGGTCACAGGCCAATCATAATCCCCATGACGGAGCTGCCTATAATCGCTCAAGAGACACAGCTGCTAAGCTGTTAAGAAGCAATCCGATTACATTAATTGATGTGCACCGCGACGCAGTCCCTGATGCTGAATTCTACTCAACTGAGATTGACGGACAAACAGCTGCCAAAGTTAGAATTGTTACCGGCAAACAAAACCAGAATAAAACCAGTAACTTTGAATATGCCAAAGCTCTAAAAGCACATGCCGATAAAGACTATCCGGGGATTATGGAAGGCATCTTTTGGGCCAAGGGAAACTATAATCAGGATTTAGGTCCAAGAACGATTTTGCTAGAGTTTGGCACTCATGTACTAACTTTAGATCAAGCAAAAATATCGGCAGAAAAATTTGCCGATGCCATCACAGCAGCTTTACCGGAGGGTGGTGGCAGCTTAGAGAGAGCTGCTTCTAAAAGGGGTATCTTTTGGGTAGTCTTAATTGCCATTGTAGGATTAGGTATCTTTTTATTAATCAATAAAGAAGGACTAAGCAGTTTAAAAGATCTCGGACGTAAATTTACTCATGCTTTAAAATTAAAAGGTAAAGATAGATGCTGATTATCTATCATTGTTATGGAGGAACTCACTCATCGGTAACAGCGGCATCTTTACATTTAAATCAGCTTCCGGCGGACCCCAAAGCAAAAGATTTGCTTGCACTGCCACTGTTTGATAAAATTAAGGCGGCTGCTTGGGGCCGCCTTTTTTATCATGGCAGTGATGAATTTGGCAACCGGATTTATTCTTTAGGCAGAGGTAAGCATTTCAATCTCATTGAAGCGTTTTTTGAAAGTCTGAAGACCGCATGCAACTTAAATGGCTTACTTGACGAGATCGTCTTTATTGATACATTGCCTTGTGTTAATATTAAGATGCGAATAGGCGGCTTTCTTTCTCGCTATCTAGGAGCGGTATCTCTTGGACGCAACTTAAGCGCTGTAGGTACTCTAGAGGCCTTGCCCAAATTAAGGAAAGCAGTTTTTGAGGCCAAAAGCAAATATGGCAGAAAGAAGTGATAATATGCGCAAGGGAATTGTAGCTATAGTGGGTAGACCCAATGTTGGTAAATCTACGTTATTCAACCGCTTGTGTGGTACCAGAAAGGCTATTGTCGAAAACAACCCCGGAGTAACCAGGGATCGTATATATGGCGAATCGGAATGGAATGGCCAAGTCTTTACAGTCATTGATACCGGCGGTATTATTATCAATGAGGAAGGACCGTTTATTAAAGAAACACGCCTGCAAGCGGAAATAGCAGTCAATGAGGCCGATGTGATAGTTTTTGTAGTCGACGGACGTGAAGGGGTAACCCCCCTGGATCAAGACATAGCCAATATTTTAAGAGCCAAGGGTAAAAGTATAGTCATTGCTGCCAATAAACTGGAAAATGCTACCGGTACGGAAATATGGGATTTTTATTCTCTAGGTCTTGGTGATGCAATAAGGGTTTCCGCCGAACACGGCCTTGGTACAGGTGATCTTTTGGATAAAATAACTGCTCTGATGCCAAATATTGAAACCCCAGAATACTTAGGAGCTATTAAAGTAGCAGTTGTCGGCAGACCAAATGTAGGTAAATCATCTCTGGTAAACAACCTTCTTGGCGAGACAAGGGTTATTGTCAGTGATATACCAGGTACGACCAGGGATGCTATCGATGTGCCTTTTACCTATAAAGATAATAATATGGTGCTTATTGACACAGCTGGCTTACGAAAAAAAGGAAAAATTTGGGAGTCTGTAGAAAGATATAGCGTTATTCGTTCCTTGAGGGCTATTGACGAAGCCGATGTTGTAGTTCATATGCTTGATTTAATTGACGGAGTTACCGAGCAGGATACCAAGATTGCCGGTTATGCACATGATCAAGGCAAAGCACTGATCTTTGCCGGTAACAAATGGGATGAAATAGAGAAAGAAACCGGTACCTTTGAAAAAACAATAGCTGAGATTCAGTCCAAATTAGCTTTTGCCACCTACGCACCCATTACCTTAATCTCGGCTATTACCGGACAAAGAATCGATGCTCTTTTGGATCTAATTGTTAAGGTCGATTCGGAGGCTAGTTTACAAGTGCAGACAAGTCGTATCAATGAAATCCTTCGCGATGCCATAAAAATCCAAGAACCACCTTCATACAAAGGTGAAAGACTGAGGATTTATTATGGCTTACAAACCGGGCAAAAACCGCCGCGCTTTACCTTATTTGTCAATGACCCAAAACTTATGCATTTCTCCTATGAACGTTATCTTGAAAATCGCCTCAGGGAAGCATTTGGATTTAATGGTTCAAGGATAATTCTAAGCTATAAATCTCGCAGCGAAAAAGACGCCTACAAGGGGCGAGGAAAGGAGTAGTAGCAAATGCTACCAATCCTAAGCATTATAATCGGGTACTTTTTAGGTTCAATACCCTTTGGTCTAATACTTTGTCGTTATATTTTTGGTATTGATATAAGAAAACTTGGCAGCGGAAATATCGGCGCTACCAATGTCCATAGAAATACGGGCATTGTTTTAGGAGTAAGTGTATTGGTTTTAGATCTTTTAAAAGGGTTTTTCAGTGCCTGGATTGGCTTTTCTCTAGCAGGCGAATACGGTGCCGTAGCAGGGGGATTAGCGGCCATTGCTGGACACAACTGGTCTTTTTATCTAAAATTTGTAGGAGGTAAAGGAGTAGCCACTACCGCTGGTGTAGCTATCTTTCTGTTTCCCAAAGCTTTTTTGATTTTACTGCCACTTTGGGTAATATTTGTTGCCCTAACTAAATATGTCTCCTTAGCCTCAGTTATTTCAGCCATAGTTATGCCCTTTTGTGTCTATCTGTTTGGCTATACACTACCTTATATTTTAATGAGTATTTTAGCCGGAGCTTTTGCCGTTTATAGGCATAAAGAAAATATTAAACGGCTAATAGCAGGGAACGAATCGAAGTTCAGCTTAAGAAAAAAGTAAAATATGATCGTCTAGTCACCAGCTAAGCTAAACTTACATTTGAGTTATTATCTTTAAGTTAAAATGGCGGCTAAAGGACCAGCGTTAAAAGCTTTATTAATATCCTTAATGAGTTTCTTATAACACATTAAGGGTATTTTTTTAATATTAAATAGGCTTTCAATTATACTCTCTGGAGAAAGATTATTTTCTTGATAGATATCTCAGTAGAAGCAAGCGAGCAGACAAATGAAACATAACTTCGAAAAATCAGAAAACCGAGAATCATGAAGCATAGTAGACATATTACTAAAAATTAAATAATAATACTACATTAAAAGAGGTATTAAGGTAAATTAGCGGAAATATTACTATAAACGCATATAGATAAAAGTCCGAGGATATAAAATGAAGATTATAATATGGAGGTTTGCTATGAATAGAAAAAGTTTAATACCTATTGGATTATTAATACTAACTTTGCTTTTAGGTGGCTGTTTTGGGAAAATAGTACAGCTAAACATTTCCATTCAAGGGCAAGGCTTAGTAACAAAAAGTCCGGATGATGGAGGTAAAGGTTTTAAAAAAATGCGGTAGTTCAACTAGAAGCTATTCCCTCAGAAGGTTGGAGCTTTTCTAACTGGGGGGAAGACATTACAGGAGATAATGCGAAAACAAGTATAAAAATGGATGGCGATAAGTCTGTTAAGGCTGTCTTTGTTAAGAAGGAGTATCCTCTTGAAGTTACAGTTCAAGGTGAAGGGATAGTAGAACAAATAATAGTTACCGGAAAAGGTACAAATTATAAACATGGCACTACTGTTCGCCTCTCTGCCCTACCCAACACAGGTTGGCGTTTTGAAAAATGGGAAGGAGATTTATCAGACAGTACTAACCCTGCAACCATCGTTATAGATAGTGCTAAGTCTGTCAAAGCTGTGTTTAAAGCTTGTCAAATAAACGTTCCACAAGACTATGCTTCTATTCAAGAGGCAATTGATGCTGCTCAAGAAGGATACTTAATTTTAGTTTCTCCAGGTACCTACAAAGAAAACCTTAATCTTAATGGTAAAAATAACCTTACTTTAACAAGTACCAATCCGTTAGATCCTTTAGTTGTCGAAGCTACCATTATTAATGGGAATCAAAAAGGTGCTTGTATTATAGCCGAAAATGGCGAAAATGATATTGTCATTTCCGGGTTTACCATAACAAATGGGTCAGGAAAGTTAAGAGAAGATAATTTAACCACTGGAGGCGGAATATATACTAAATCTGCAAGCTTAACAATACAAAATTGCACCATAAGTGGTAATAAAGCTTCTGCGAGCGGAGGTATTTATGCCTATTCATCTACCATTAACATAACTAATAGTAATATTAGCCAAAATACGACCTTAGCCTCGTCTGGTCATGGTGGTGGTATCTTTGCCGAATCATCTTCTACAATTAATATTCTAAAAAGCATCATAAGTAAGAATATAGCTAAGGGTTCTGGCGGAGCCATCGATGCTTTTTCCGCTACTGTGACCATACAAGAAAGTACCATATTTGCTAATGAGGCTTTTTCTGGAGGAGGAATCTATATTCAGTCTCCCTCTACGCTAACTATTAAAGATACTAATATTAATAATAATCGGGCTAAATATGGTGGTGCAATCATCTCTTTTGGCTCAAATTTAACTTTAACTACAAGCAATATAAATGCCAACACAGCTGAATTAGAAGGTGGCGGGTTCTATGTCAACTCTTCAAATTTAACTATAAATCAATGCACCATTAACGATAATAGTACGACTATATATCAAGGTGGTGGATTTCTTCTTTGCAATAAATCCGTGACAAATATTAGAGAAAGCGTTATTAATGGTAACACAGCTGAATTTGGCAGCGGAATTTTTGTCTATGATGCAAATGCCAACTTAACCGATTGTACCATAAGTAGTAATACTGCATTGGGTTTTGGCGGTGCGGGAGTCTGTGCGAGTGTAAGCTCAGTAGTAAATATAACCGATTGCACCATAAGTGGTAATTTAGCTTCCGAAAAGGGGGGCGGCGGGGTTTTGGCTATCTCAGCGACAGTTAGCATAACCGGCAGTACTATCTCTGGAAACACAGCTTCTAGTGCTGAGGAAGTTAGCTGCGGCGGTGGAATCAATGTTTACAATTCTTCCAATCTTATATTTCAAAACAATACTGTTAAAGACAACAATGCTAAAACTAATGGTGGAGGTCTTTGGAGATCAGCTAATTCACGTATAACCAATCTAAATGGCGAGCTTTTATCAACCAAAGAAGCAGTGGAAGCTATCAACGAGTTTGCCAATAATAATCCTGACAATGTCTTCTTGGAACAACCTTAGCTCGTCTAATTAATTTACCAATAAAAAAGCCCCTAATGTTACAAACATTAGGGGTATCTTTTTGGTGAACCTTTATTAGGTACTTATGTGTAAAACATCCACAATCTCAGCGACCTTCTTTATCTTTTGAGATAAAAGCCTTCGAAAGAGCAGATGTTTTGTTTTGGCAGCAATTATTCTTGTAAAGTAATAGTTTTAATTTGTAAGAACGACTTTGTGATAGGTGTTATAAATGGAGTATTTATGGGGATTTTGTACCTGGGTTTATAGCCGTAGATTGTCTGATAATTAGCTTGGGAGGCACAACAACTTTATAATTTCCTTGAGGCAGATTAGGGCACAAAAGTAAACCCGCAGCTAGTTTTCCTAAAGTACGTTTACCGACTTTAATGGTTGTTAAAGGTGGAGCTGTTAAACTTGCGATACTTATATCATCAAACCCAACGACGGAAATATCTTGGGGCACTTTAAGGTTTTTTGAAGTTAGAGCTTGAATAGACTCAGCTGCCAAAAGATCGTTAGCTGCAAAAATGGCTGTGGGCGGATTATTACTGCTAATTAAAGAGAGTGTAGCTTCGTAGCCCCAGGGGTCTTTTGGGTTAAGCCAGTTATCACTATTAAAGATCATTTCTAAATCAGATTCAGGTTTGATTCCAGCTGAAATAAGTGCACTATGAAAACCCTGCAGTCTTTCTAAAAAGCTGATATTCCTAAGAGGACCACTGATAAAGCCAATACATTGGTGGTTAAGTTCTAAGAGATATTCTGTCATCATAAAGGCACCTTGAAAATTGTCATTGACTACGGAGTAGCAGTTTATTTGTGGCAAATAGTTGTCTACCAGGATTATAGGTTGCTGAATTGAATTTGCTAATTCGATAATAAAACCGGGAGAGAAATCCTGACCGCATAATGCTACTGCTTCGACAGCCAATTGTTCTAAGCGAGTTTGCAGGTAAAATGTAGTTTCTTCTTTAGGAGAGAGAGTAAGCAATACCAATTGGCCTTTTTGTGCTTCTAAGGATTCCTGCATGGCTGACATAACCAATGAGTAAAAAGGATCGCTATTTATGGCGATATTTTTTTTATGAATAATGAAAGCTGTTTTAAGACCGGGTACTAAAGCTTCTTCTGGTATGCCATAACCTAATTCTTTGGCAATTGACAAGACTTTTTGTTTGGTTTTCTTACTGATGCGGGGGCGATTATTGAGACATTTAGAGACTGTAGCTGTTGAAACGCCAGCTTTTTTGGCGATATCTTCTAAAGTTATTTTCATATTCATGCCAAAATGGCTATCCCTCCTTTGACCAAACCCATAATACTGATTCTCTTTTTGTAAAAGAAACTCCTGCAAAAGTTTCCCTAAAGGGTAAAAAATTTCGCATATAAAACTAACTATAAACGCATAGTAATAGAGTGATGAAAGGGGATAAATAACTAAACAGATAAAAAAAGAGAAAAATAAATACCCTAAAGCAGGAAAAAATTAACCAAAGAGGAACTTAATTTACAAAAGATTGGTTATAGGCGAGGTGGTTATTATTTTTAAAAAAGCAGTTTTATTAACTGGAGGTGGAATACTAATATTTTTATTGTTAACGTTTGCTCTAACTGCAACAGATTGGGAGATAACATTTCCCAAACAGTGCCGAATTGACGAACTTTGGGAGCTAAAAATTTTAGCAACAGAAGTACAAAATCCCTATGATCCTGAAAAGTGGAGCTTAGAAGCTAGTTTTATTTATTTAGATACAAAAATAAACTGCTTCGGATTTTACTATCGGCCTTATACATATAATGAAAAACGCAGCACTTGGGAAAGAAGTAAAGATAGCTATTTTGCTGTGCGTTTTGCCCCACCTTTTTCAGGTCAGTGGAAGTGTCAGCTGGTTTTAAAACAAAAAGCGAAACCTGTTTACGAGAAAGAGGTTACCTTTACTGTTTTGGCAGGTGATAAAAAAGAACGTATCTTAATATGTGAAAACGGTAGTTATTTTAAAAAAGAAAGTGGTGCAGCTTTCTTTCCAATTGGGTTTAATCTTGCTTGGTATAAAAATAGTGCGGTAGAAGATTATGCCAAATGGTTTAAATCCTTAGCTGAGGCTGGGGGAAATTATGCCCGCATCTGGCTTGCAAGCTGGTCATTTGCTCCGGAGTGGAATGATACCGGTCTTGGTAATTATGAAAAAAGGCAGTCTAGGCTAGCTGCTTTGGATTGGGTGATCGAAGAAGCTGGTAAATACGGGATCTATCTCCAACTTTGCTTTTTAAATCATGGTCAGTTTAGTACCAAGGTCGATCCTGAGTGGAATGCTAACCCTTATAACTCTGTAAATGGCGGACCTTTAGAAAAACCTGGGCAATTTTATGAAAACAAACTAGCTCAAATGTATTGGCAGCGAAAAGTTAAATATCTTATAGCCCGTTATAGCTATTCGCCGCAAATTATGATCTGGGAAATATGGAATGAAGTTAATTGGACAGATGGTTTAGGTAAAGTAAAGGTATTAAAACCCTGGTTTGAAAAACAGGCAAAATTAATAAAAGAAATTGATCCTTATAAAAGACCGGTTTCACTAAGTTTTCAAGGCTCGGAAGCTGAAGCCGATATAATTTGGCCAGCTGAAGGAATGGATATTGTACAACTCCATCAATATAACGAAAGGAACTGGAGTCAGTATTTTCAAAGACAGATCAGTTCATGGAAGCGATTTCAAAAACCAATACTGGCAGCAGAATTTGGTTTAGATCCTGATCTTACCCAAAAAGATCTAAAAGCAACCCATGTTATTCAAGGCATCTGGTCATCTACAATGGCCGGAGCAGCTGGTTGCGCTCATCTTTGGTGGTGGGATAGTTATATCGATCCTTTTGATCTATGGAGAGTACTTACTCCCTTAAGGCAGTTTGTTTCCAATTTTAGTTTTCAAAATCCTAATACACACCTGGCTGAATTATGGTGTGAAGTTAAGTCTTATAACGATTTTGAACTTTTGCCACTTGGCAATGGCGATACCGAAGTAACTAAAGTCTGTTTAAATGAAGAAGGTTTACTAAACAATCAATTACCGAGAAGTATAATTGAAGGTTGCTCGGAAAAATATCCCACAGGGCAAGCTGTTTTGGTCGAGTTTAGCGCAACCTATGAAGGTTCGCTAAATATTCACTTCGATGCTGTCGCCAAAAAAGGAGCAGAAGTTAGCATTAAATTAAATGATGTGGAAGTTTTTCAAGAAAAAATCGCAGGCTCTGGCAGTAACTTATGGGAAGTTAGTGATTTCTCTTTAGGAATAGTAAAGATTTTTTATCCTAAAGGAAACAATATTATTAAAATAACTAATAAACAGGGTTGGATTGCATGGGAAAAGATGGTATTTACAAATTTTCAAAAGACCAAGAATGATAACATCGCATACTGTTTCGGAATCGCTAATAAAACTCAAGCCTTAATTTGGGCTAAGCATCCCAAAGGGGACTGGTCGGAAATTAAAGATGGCTTAACTGAAAACACAGAACCTTCAATTTGGGATCTTCAGGGTTTGGAAAACGGACTTTATGATGTCGAACAATGGGATCCTTATATTGGGTTGCCGGTATCAAAAAAGACTTTTGAGGTAACGCAAGGCTTTTTAAGGTTAGACCTTAATCCTGCTGATAAGGATCAAGCTTTTTGTGTCTTAAAAAAGAACTAAGGAGGAGAGTGCTGTGGTTAAAAGAGTAGGGATTATTTTACTGGTTTTAAGTTTTGTTTTCTTAGTGCAAGCCAAGGTAAAGTATGAACTATGGGATGATTTTGAAGGCAAGGATACAAAGTGGCAAGCCGGGACATCGTGGAGAACTGATGCAGCTGCAGTGGGTGTAGAGCTAACAGGTAAACAATCTACTTCCGGCAAACAAGCTCTGGCTTGTTTGGTAAATATTTTAGACGTCGAAGAAAAATATGGTCAATTAGCTTATATGGTTGAGAACTCTGCAGGATGGGATTTTTCAAATGTTGAAGCAGTTATGCTCGATATTTATAATCCTTTAGAAAAGGAACTTGAGTTTGCACTCAGTTTTTCTACAGGTAACTGGACTTGGTATGAAAGTGTCAGTGTGAAGTTAAAGCCGGGTTGGAACAAGGACCTTAGTTTTGATTTGCTGGATGATAGGCTGTGGAAAGCAGCTGAAAGCAATTGGGCGTATGCCATTATCCCCCAAAATATGCATTTAGTGCAACGAGTATCAGTACTGTTTTATTTTAAGCAAGCATTTAATGGAGCAGTGTATATAGATAATCTGCGTTTTGGTACATTTTAATAGACAGGTCTTTATAGGCCTGTCTACAGGTAATGAAGAGTTGTTGTAACAAAAAAATATTATTTGTAATGAAGTGGGGTTTAAAAATGAAAAGACAGTATTTACTAATAGTACTGTTTTTAATATTAGCATCAAAAGCTTTAAGTGCACCCAAAATAAAAGTTTGGTTACTCCTTTATAACGAACATGCAAAAATACTTGAAAGTATGGCCGAGGAACAATTCACCGCAAAAACCGGTATTAGGGTTGACATTGAACCAATCAACTGGTCGGATGTTGTAAGTAAAAGCCTTTTGGCGGTAGCCGGTGGCGATTCCCCTGATATTGGATACGCTTCCATCGATTTTGGTTTAAGAGGCGCTTTACTGGACTTAAAAGCTGAGTTCGGGGATCGCTATGATAAATTAGCGCAAAATTGGACCGCTGGTGCGTCTTTGGGTTCAGAGTACGAAGGCCGATATTATGGTGCCTGGTATCTTATTAATTGCTTTATCCAATATTACCGGCTTGATCTTTTGCAAAAATTAGCACTAACCCCGCCTCAAACTTGGGATGAACTATATAAAGTATTTCCAAAAATCCAAACTGCTGGCTATTCAGTTAATCTAGCCTGGGAAAACATGGCCACTCATTCATTTCTGCCTTTTATTTGGCAAAGGGGAGGAGATATACTTTCTTCAAACGGACTAGAATCAAGGCTTAATGAGCTGGTTGTAGAAAAAGCATTTAATGAATATACTGATCTTTATCGCGTTTATAAACTACCTCAAGACAGTGAATGGAAAACATCATTCAATTATTTTTTAAATGGTGAAAGTGTACTCCTATTTGATGGTGACTGGACATATGGCAATTTATGTTCTCAACAGTCCCTAAACGGTCGTTGGTCAATGGCTAAATTCCCAGGCCATTTAGTTAATGGCAAGATTGTAAGGAAAACACCTCTGGGAGGGCCAATGATTGGAATTTATAAAGGCTCAAAACAAAAAGAAGCAGCGTTTCAGTTTTTGGAGTGGTTTTTAGATAGTAAAACCCAAGCTGATTTTTCTAATCAGATTATGTTTACTATTGATTGGGCAACATATTATCCGGCAAACCCCAAGGCTATTCCCTTGCTTAAAGGTTATCCTCAGGATAAACTAAAGTTTTTGCAAGAAGCTCTTGAGGATTCAAGAACAACCATTCCTCACCTAGGTTCATTAAACAGATATATTGATAATGCTATTCGAACCAGAGTTTTACTGGGGAAGGATTCTCAAGAATTGTTAGCCAAAGCTCATAAAGAGATGCAAAATGAGATTGAACGCAAACGCATAGAATATAGACGTTATATTCAACCAAGAATCTAATGACCTTAGTTATAAAAAGCTAAAAAAAGTAGTCCTATGAGATAGGGCTACTTTTTTGGTAAAACTGCTTTTTTGTTCTGTACAAAGCTAAAACTGCATAGCTTTTAGAGAAAGAGATCTATCTTTTTTCTGGGAGGGAGAAGTGTATGGAAGCCACAGCGGTGTTTAAAGACATAGTGGCCCGCACCAGGGGCGATATCTATATCGGGGTTGTAGGCCCGGTACGCACAGGTAAATCTACTTTTATTAAGAGATTTGTTGATTTAATGGTCTTACCGTTAATCAAGGATGAACAGCTAAAAAGACGTACCCGTGATGAGTTGCCTCAAAGTGGTTCCGGCCGAATGATTATGACTACAGAACCTAAATTTGTGCCTGATGAAGCGGTAACAATTGAGCTTTCAGAAGGCATGCGAGCAAGTCTTAGGTTAGTTGATTGTGTTGGTTATACGGTTTCAGGAGCTTTGGGTTATTTTGATGAAGAAGGTCTTAGACTGGTTAGAACTCCCTGGAGCGAGGAGGAAATGAGCTTCGAGAAAGCTGCAGAAATAGGTACGCGAAAAGTTATCCAGGATCATTCCAACATCGGTTTAGTAGTTACCACAGATGGTAGTATAACAGATCTGCCCAGAGAAAATTATCTTGAAGCCGAAGAAAGAGTTATCAGAGAATTACAAGAGTTAGGCAAACCCTTTATTGTACTTTTGAACTCAGTTGAACCAACAGCTGAAAAAACCCTTGCTCTAGCTGAAGAATTATCAGCTCGTTATAGTGTGGCTGTTGTTCCGGTAGATTGTTTACACCTAAGTGAAACCCAAATAGCGGCGATATTATCTGGTTTGCTATACGAGTTTCCTCTGCGTGAGATTGCGGTTGATCTACCGGAATGGTTAACTGAATTACCTCTTAGCCATGGGTTAAGAGAGACTATTGAAAAAGCAATCTTTGCCCATGTCTCTGAAGTTAAAAAAGCTAAAGAAGTAGCTTGGGCTAGGGAAAAACTACGAGAGGAGATAATAGAACTAGAAACTGTCTTTACACCGGAAATGGATCTAGGCCAAGGGCGAGCTAGAATTCAACTAAACCTGAAAGCTGAAGTTTTTTATGATATCCTAAGTGAGATAACAGGTTTTAAAGTTGAAGACGAAGCCAATTTATTTAGTCTGTTAATCGAATTGGGTAGTTCTAAAAAAGAATACGATAAGGTTGCTGTCGCCTTACAAGAAGTAAGAAATAAAGGTTATGGGATTGTCAAACCCAGTAAAGAAGATATTGTTTTGGAATCACCTGAGGCTATTAAACAAGGGCATCGGTTTGGTATTAAGCTAAGAGCTTCGGCTCCTTCTTACCATATTATTAAAGCCGATATCTTTACCGAAGTAACACCTTTTGTGGGGACTGAAAGACAGGGAGAAGAATTAGTCGGACAATTAGCAGAAGATTTTTCCAAAGACCCCGGTGCTATCTGGGAGAAGGATTTCTTAGGGAAATCGCTCTATGACATGATGCTTGGAGGAATAGAGAGTAAACTTTACAGAATGCCATTTAATGCTCAAGAAAAGCTCCAAGAGACTCTAGAAAGGATACTAAACGAAGGAAGTGGCGGTTTAATCTGTATTATCTTCTAGGAAGAGCCAAAGCTCTTCCTTGTTTTTTACTGGAAGAAGAAGGAAATATCAATATCTTTGCGAAATACTTAGCAGACGACCTAACTATGGTTGGCTACTAGGGACGAGAGTTCCAAGGGGTTAGGTACTTTGGCGGGAGGTGAACTACATGACCAAGATGGAGTTGGTAAAAAGCATCGCTGAGAAGGCTGGCATGTCTCAAAAGGACGCTGGCAAAGCTCTTGATGCAGTCTTGGAAAGCATCACAGAGGCTCTTTCCAGGAAGGAAAAGGTTCAGCTGGTTGGTTTTGGTACATTTGAGGTAAGACACCGTGAAGCTCGTACTGGTCGCAACCCGCGTGAACCAGGTAAGGCCATTGAGATTCCGGCAAGGGATGTTCCAGCTTTCAAGCCTGGTAAAGCTTTGAAAGACGCAGTCAAGTAATTACCTCAGCTATCTCTAAGAGAGATAGAAGCTGTCCCGAAATGGGACAGCCTTTTTTTATAAGTTAATACGAAAAGAATACGGATATCGCTTACTATTACTCTCTGAATGTGTTAAAATAGGAAAAACTACGTTTGATTCTGAGGATATAGGAAAGGTGGTGTTGGCAGCCTCAAATGCTGCCTAACAGACTTGAGAGAAGGTAAGATAGGTGTAGCTATATTAGGTCTGGGAACTGTTGGCCAAGGAGTAGCGGAGATACTTTCAAAGAATCGAGTTATGATATTTAATCGCAGTGGTATCGATCTGGAAATAAAAAAAGTTTTGGTTCGCAATAAGAATAAAAAAAGAGACATTCATCTTTTACCAGATGTTTATGCCGAAGATTATGACGAAATCCTCCGCGACAAAAATATTAATATTGTCGTAGAACTAATGGGAGGACTTCATCCTGCCAAAGAATATATTGTCGCAGCACTTAAAGCTAAAAAAGCTGTAGTTACGGCCAATAAAGCTGTCCTGGCTAATTATGCACCGGAGCTATTTGCACTGGCCAGAGAAGAAAACACACCTCTTTACTATGAAGCAAGTGTAGGCGGAGGAATACCGCTTATTGGCCCTTTGACCGAATCATTAGTAGGTAATAATATAAAAAGTGTAATGGGTATTATCAACGGAACTACCAACTATATTTTGACTAAGATGAGCAAGGAAGGCAGAAGTTTCCAAGATGTTTTAGATGAAGCCAAAGCTTTAGGTTATGCCGAAGCTGATCCTAGTGCCGATATTGACGGCTTAGATGCAGCTCATAAACTAACGGTTCTTATTGCCCTTGCTTTTGATAATTATATGAGCCTAGAAGATATTTATACAGAAGGCATAACCAATATTGATACTATGGATATCAGCTTTGCTAAAAATTTTGGTTATGCAATTAAATTACTGGCTATCGGTAAAAAGACTGACTCAGGTATTGAAGCTAGAGTTCATCCTACTCTTATTCCTCTAAATCATCCCTTGGCAGCGGTAAATGATGTGTATAATGCAGTCTTTGTCAACAGTAAGGAAGTTGGCGAGTTGATGTTTTTTGGCCGTGGAGCAGGTCGCTATCCTACAGCTAGTGCGGTTGTGGGTGATATTGTAGCCGCTGGAAGAATTATTTCCGGAACTGGAAAGGCTTTGCCAAGAAAGTTTACTACCGGTAAAATTGTGCCCATATCTGAAACTAGTGGGAGCTTTTACATTAGATTAATGGTGGCAGACAGGCCTGGTGTTTTAGGAGAAATTGCAGCTATTTTGGGAAAAAATGGTGTAAGTGTGGCTTCTGTTATTCAAGAAGGTAGAGCGCAAGATAAGGTTCCTTTAGTCTTTGTAACCCATGAAGTTTTGCAGGGTAATTTAGCTCGCAGTTTACAAGCCATTGCAAGTCTATCCTGTGTTAAGGAAGTAGCTAATGTAATTAGAGTAGAGAGAGGTTATTAAAAATGTATCAAGGACTAATCAATCGCTACCGTCGTTTTATGCCTTTTGAAGAGGGCATGGAGATTGTCACCTTAAATGAAGGCAATACTCCTTTAATTGAGGTTCCCGAGGTTGCCAAAGCTGCCGGCTTTTTGGGCAAGGTGTTTGTAAAATATGAAGGTCTAAACCCAACGGGTTCGTTTAAGGATCGGGGTATGACTATGGCCGTAACAAAAGCTAAACATGATGGCCTAAAAGTTGTTATGTGTGCATCAACAGGCAATACATCAGCCTCGGCAGCAGCGTATGCGGCCAGAGCCAAGATGAAGGCGGTGGTTTTAATTCCCGACGGCAATATTGCCCTGGGTAAATTGGCTCAAGCGATGATCTATGGAGCTAAAGTGATCGCAGTTAACGGTAATTTCGACGACTGTTTAAGATATGTTAAAGAACTTTGTGCCAGGCATCCCATAGCTTTAGTTAACTCAATCAACCCCTATAGGCTTGAAGGTCAAAAAACAGCTGCTTTTGAAATAGTTGACCATCTGGGTCAAGCTCCGGACTACCTTTTAATTCCTGTTGGCAATGCAGGTAATATCAGTGCTTATTTTTTGGGCTTTACCCAGTACAAAGAGGCGGGCTTGGCTCGGAAAATACCTAAGTTGTGGGGTTTTCAAGCCTCGGGTGCAGCTCCAATTGTAGAAAACAGAGTGTTTGAAAATCCGGAAACGGTAGCTACAGCCATTCGAATTGGCAACCCGGCAAGTTGGGAAAAAGCAGTTAAGGCCAGAGATGAATCTTTAGGCCGTATTGAAAAAGTTACCGATAAAGAGATATTATCTGCTTACCGTTTGTTAGCTAATACTTCTGGTATCTTCTGTGAGCCGGCTTCGGCAGCTTCTGTGGCTGGATTTTTAAAGTATGCCAAAGATCTGGAAAAAGGCAGCACTGTTGTTATGGTTCTTACTGGACATGGTTTAAAAGACCCTGATAACGCTATCAGTCAAGCACCGGAGATTTTCCATGTAAAAAACAGTCTAGAAGCTATTGAAGAGGTAATGATATGAGAGTTTTAATACCCGCAACCACTGCCAATCTAGGTCCGGGTTTTGACTTGCTAGGTGCAAGTTTAAATATTGACAACGAAATCGAGGCTGAATTTTCAGAGTCATATAGTCTTATTGAAGAGGGTTATACTGAGCAAAAACCCTTTAATGAGCATCTGATCGCACAAATCATGGCAAGCTTTTTCCAAGAGTTTGGCATTACAAAACCTTTTTTTCTCAAAACACTTAACCGAATTCCTTTGGCCAGAGGTATGGGCTCATCTTCGGCAGCTATTGTTGGGGCATTATTTTTAGCCAACAAAATGAGTAAGGCCAATCTTACTGACGAGGAGTTGCTTCAAAGAGCGATTGCCATTGAAGGTCATCCTGATAATGTAGCTCCGGCTCTTTTGGGAGGAGTAATTCTAACTGCCAATAGTTATTTTCTCAGACTTCCGGCACCACAAGTAGAGGCTTGTTTACTTATTCCCGACTATAAACTAGAGACCAAAAAGGCTCGCACCGTACTTCCTAAAACCGTCCCACTAGAAATTGCCGTGAGTAATAGCGGTAAATTAGCACAGTTAGTCTTGGCCTTGGAAAGGGAAGATGGAGAACTCTTTTTGGAATCGTTAGCGGATAAGATCCATGAGCCTTATCGGGGAGAACTAATACCCGGTTTTAAAAACTTAAGTCAAAAGGCACAAGATTTAGGTGGCAAACTAATCATCTCAGGGGCCGGACCTACTCTTCTATATCTAAAAAAGAAGCACGCTAAAAAGGATGCCCACGTGCTTTCGAAAATCTGGCAACTGCAAAACGAGGTTTTAGAGGTTAAAATTGGTGCCGGTGGGACTCGATTAAGCTAATAAATAGCTTAAAAGCCTCAAAACCATCTTTTTGGCTCT
>DAIMKF010000020.1:0-33176 GCA_036721855.1 Bacillota bacterium
CCCATAACGGACTTTCACCGTCTAGTTAATCGCCATGCGTGGCACACAATAAAAAGTCTACTGGTGTTTTTACCAGTAGACTAAAAGACTATTACTTAACTTTTACCTTGGTTGCCAAACTAATATATCTTTCAGGAACTGAAATAAACTGCTTTTGTTTGCAGCTTAGCGCTCTTTCTAAAGATAATAAATCCGATGACAAACAGCAGGCAAATAAGTACAACCCCTGTTTTTGAGGTTCCGGTAAGCTGAGTTAAGACACCCATTAACATTGTACCGACAAAAGAAGCTCCCTTACCAAAGATATCATAAAAGCCAAAGTATTCGCTGGATTTTTCTTTGGGTATAATCTTGGCATAATATGAGCGCGACAGGGATTGGATAGCACCTTGAAACATCGCCACACACACAGCTAAAAGCCAAAATTCCCAGGTCTTATCTAATTGTAGTGCAAATACTGTTATTAAAAAGTACCCGGCAATACAAACACTGATTAAATCTTGAGTTTGGTATTTTTGGGAAAGTCTGCCAAAAAGAATCGCAAAAGGAAAAGCCACAACTTGGGTCAAAAGAAGGGCCAATAATAATTGATTGTCGCCAATGCCAACATCTTTCCCATAGGAGGTAGCCATACCAATGATGGTGTATACGCCATCAATATAGAAAAAAAACGCCAATAGAAAAACAAAAATCTGCTTCTGTTGTTTGATATCTTGAAAGACATTGCCAAGTCTTTGCAATGCTTTCCTAAAAGGATGCTTTTCAACTTCAACATAATGAAGTTGTTGATAGTTTTTAAGCAAAGGAAGGGTAACAAAAAACCACCAGGCAGCATTAAGTATAAAGGCAATACTTGTGGCCAAAGAGGTGCTTATAGCCAAATTATCAGCAAATAAGATTAGTAGTAAACTGATAGTAAAAGGAATACAGCTGCCAATATAACCCCAGGCATACCCTGAGGCTGAGACTCGGTCCATTCTGTCATCAGTAGTAATATCAGATAACATGGAATCATAAAAGATAAAACTTCCCGATAATCCTACTTTTGCTATGACAAATATGGTTAAAAATAAAGTCCAAGAAAGCGGAATTGCTAGTGCTGCACATCCTAATACTCCAAGCATCATAAAAAAGATAAAGAAAGGCTTTTTATAGTTTTTTGTATCGGCTAAAGCTCCTATAATCGGACCTAGCAGAGCCACAATTAATGTAGCAGTAGAAATCGCATAGCCCCAATAAGCAGTGGAATTTGCTGCTGAGACACCATTGGCCTGAGCCAGGTTTTTAAAATAGATTGGAATAATAGTTGATACAAGCATAACAAAGGCTGAATTACCCACATCGTAAAGGATCCAATACTTTTCAAGCTTTGTAAACTTTTTTGCAACCGTATGCATGTTATTTCTTCCTTTCTAAAGAAAATTTCCGAGTAAAATAGTTTTCAATCTAGCCAAAATCTCTGTTAAACCGGCTGTTTAATGGTTCTAATTTACCAAGATTATGGTAAAAGTCAGTTACCAACTTTGCAGTTGGTTCAATTGCTTTTATTAGAATCGCCTGTAGTGTTAATGAACTCTCTAAACAGGTAGGGTTTGTTTTATAATTCATCATAAGTCCGTTCATGCTTGAGAAATTGCCACTTAATTTTAAAGCTTTAGTAATTACTAATCGCTTTAACCTGCCTGGGGCAACTAAAAAGTTTAAATAAAAACGCATTGATTTTAGTGCTTTTAGAATCTGCTTGGCTGTTACGCCATCATAAAAATTAGCTATACAGGATGCATATTTTAGCTTAGGAATAAGATGCTTGGTTGGCCTAAACGAAAGGGGGGCTAATTGATTTTCCAGCATAAGTAAACGTTCAAACTCAGTTTCTATTTCACTGTGAGAAATTCCCGTAGTTTCTGTTATTTTTCTAACATAGGGATGGCATTGGCTATCGAGCATAAAATGACAGATAAAACCTAAAATGTATACGCAACCCGCTTCAGACTCCGAGCAGCTAGGAATCGCTTTTCTGGCCTTTTCCAAAAAACTGACGGCAGTTTTTTTATGTAACTCATGGCCTTTTTGGTTAAGGTAATTGGCCTGTAAAGGCTTATAGTAAAACAAAATATCTGGTCCATGTAGTCCAAAGTTAAATAATGGTAGGTATTCTAAGATTAAATCTTTGATTTGCTGATCAAGCTTTTCTAAGATCTGTTGCCCAAATAAATAGTGAGCATAAGTTGCAGGCATACTCCATCTCTCCTTTTTCAAATAACTTCACTCGTTCCAAAAGAGGAGCTAAACCTTATAATAAAACAACCACAATTCATACAGAAAAAGAAAGCTGAAGGACTGATCAGAAATATCAGTCTTCAGCTTTCTACAAAAAACATTTGTCCTCCCGAAGTTAGCTGCAGACGACATTCCAACTGAAAAAATTACTCTACACCCAACTTAGTTAAGACCTTAAGCATAACCAGGCAGGGTAATCTGCTCGGCTAGATATAAGAAGGGTAGGAATAATTTATCAAAACTTAGTTTGGATCTACCTCGAGATTGTTTGGCCTCAAGCCAGTTTTTTCTCTTTCCTGAATATTAAGGATGCTATCATCATTATTCATTTATTAAATATTTTTTCCTTCTTAGAATTCAATCTTTTATACCCAACCACGGTTTTTAACAGCTTGAGCTACACGGTTTATTGAAATTACATATGCTGCTTCACGCATAGTTAAATTTTTATTTACTGAAAGTTCATAAACCGCTTTGAATGCAGCCGTCATTTTGGTATCTAACTTTTCCATTACTTCATCTTTTTGCCAATAATAATTCATATTGCATTGAACTTGCTCGAAATAGCTGCATGTAACTCCTCCGGCATTAGCTAAGAAGTCGGGAATGACAAATAGATTGCGTTTGTTAAGCACATTATCTGCATCTGGAGTTGTAGGTCCGTTTGCAGCCTCAGTAATTACTTTAACTTGATTGCTTATTTTATGTACATTCTCGACTGTAATTTGATTTTCCAAAGCAGCAGGAATAAGGATATCCACATCCTGCTCAATCCATGTCTCTCCCGGCAAAACTTCAAGCCCCAGTTCTTTGGCCTTGTCTTTATCTATACAACCAAAAGAATCAGTTATAGTTAAAAGAGCATTCACATCCAGTCCATCTGGATTTTTAAAAGTATATGATTTCTTGTCTCTGTTGTCCCAGCAGGAAATAGCTATAACTTTTCCACCAAGCTGTTGATATATTATAGCTGCGTGTTGTGATACGTTACCAAACCCTTGAAAACCAGCTGTGGTTGTTGTAATATCAATATTTAATTCTTTGAGCGCTTCCCTTAAGACAAAGATTACTCCAAAACCCGTTGCTTCGGTTCTTCCAAGGGAGCCCCCCATACCAACCGGCTTTCCGGTTATAAATCCCGGATATCTACCACCATGAATTGTTTCATATTCATCAAGCATCCATAACATATGCTTGGCATTAGTCATTACATCAGGTGCTGGAACATCTTGAACCGGTCCAATATTTTTTGCTAACTGTCTTACCCATCCACGACACAATTGTTCCTGCTCACGCTCTGAAAGATTATGGGGATCACAAATAATACCGCCTTTCCCTCCTCCAAGAGGGATATCTACTACGGCACATTTCCAAGTCATCCACATAGACAATGCTCTTATGGTATCTACAGTTTCGAAGGGGTGAAAGCGTATTCCACCCTTTGCAGGGCCTCTGGCATCGTTATGTTGGATTCGATATCCTCTAAATACTTTTACACTACCATCATCCATTTTAACTGGTATGGAAAAATGGTATTCCCTCATCGGTTGACGAAGTAGCTCACAGGTTGCTTTATCAAGCCCAATTTTCTCGGCCACGGCATCGAATTGTGCCTGTGCATTTTCGTATGCATTATAAGACTCTTTACTCATGCTTCTCCTCCTATTGGTTTTAAATCCTCATTATTTGTTGGAAAATTATACCCTAGTTCGCGCTCACTGTCAATTCGGGCAGCAATTAAGAGTTCTTAACGACATTAAGAAAATAAACGATTTTCCTCGCTAAGAAAAATCTTCTCAAATACCAAGAAGTCTTAGAAAGAATAATTACTCATCGACTTGGATCAATTCCTGCTGTATCGCCCAAAATAAATGATTGTTGTAAATGATTATATTTGATATTATTTAGTTAAACAAAGGTTCAGGAGGTATCCTATGGGGTTATTTAGTTTTCTAAAAAGCCAGTTTATTGATGTAATTGAATGGACAGATTCAAGTACAGATACCATGGTATATCGTTTCCCTGTAAGAAATAAAGAGATAAAGATGGGTGCCCAGCTTACAGTAAGAGAATCTCAGACTGCTATCTTTGTAAGTGAGGGAGTGATTGCAGATATATTTAATCCCGGAAGGTATCAGTTATCAACACAGAATCTGCCAATTCTTACTAAGCTAAAATCCTGGAAGTATGGTTTTAATTCACCTTTTAAAGCAGAGGTCTATTTTATTAATACCAAACAGTTTACCAATCAAAAGTGGGGAACTTCCAACCCTATAATGATAAGAGACAAAGAGTTTGGTGTTATAAGACTGAGAGCATATGGTATCTACTCTTTTAAGGTTGTAGAGCCAACTCTCTTTTTAAAAGAGATCTTCGGAACAAACAAAGCGTTTGAAACCGAAAAAATAACCGGGCATCTTAAAAGATCGCTTGTTTCCGGAATTGCGGATATTCTTGGCGAAACCAATATAGCTGCCATTGACCTGGCAAAATATTACGATGAACTTAGTACAGAAGCGGTTAACAAACTGCAACCGAGATTTGCAGCACTTGGACTTGAGTTGGTTTCTTTTTATGTTGAAAACATATCCCTACCCGAAGAGGTTGAAAAGGTCATCGATAAGAGAACTTCTCTGGAGGTTATCGGTAATCTAGGGCAGTATACACAATATCAGACGGCCGAAGCTATAAGAGATGCAGCCCAAAATCCAGGCGGAGGTCTGGCTCCAGCCGGAGCCGGTCTTGGAGCAGGTGTAGCTTTAGGCCAGATGATGCAAGAGACCATAAAAGAAACTAAAGAGTCTCAAAATCAATCTTCTTCAAAACATCCCCAGATAACTTGCTCTGATTGTGGAGCATTATCTCCCGAGAGCTTTAAGTTTTGCAGTAACTGTGGTAAATCTCTCCTCCAACCGAAACAAAAGTGTGACAAGTGCCATTACGAGATGGATGCCAAGATGAAATTTTGCCCAAAATGTGGTACTGCCAAACCCCGGGAGCTGACCTGTATGAAGTGTAGCCTAACACTACCTGCTAATTCTAAATTTTGTCCAGAATGCGGCAGCCCCGTTGAATAGGTGAATCTCAATGACTGAAAATGGTAATGTAAACCCTAGAAAACATGAGAACGTCTACCAGTTTAGCTGTCCCTCCTGTGGGAGCAATATGCTGTTTAACCCTGAGAGCCAGTCTCTGGAGTGCTCTTACTGTGGAAATAAAACAGCTCTAAAATTTGCAGAGGAAAAGATAACCGAATACGATTTTTCAGAGGCAAGTGACCATCCGGC
Organism: Bacillota bacterium; assembly: GCA_036721855.1. GTDB lineage: Bacteria > Bacillota > DTU065 > DTU065 > DTU065 > JAHDNZ01. The sequence goes on from DAIMKF010000020.1 coordinate 5,568, forward strand.
TAATAGCTGGGGTGAAGAAAAGGCAGTTGTAAAATGCCAAAACTGCGGATTTGAAATTGTCCTTGGAAAACACCAAACAGCACAATACTGTTCTTTCTGTGGCTCCTCTTATATACTTAATACTAAAGAGTCTGTTGGGATTGCTCCTGAATCTCTGGTACCATTTAAAATTACCAAGGACAAGGCCTTTGATTATTTTAGCCTCTGGCTTAAAAAGAGGCTCTTTGCTCCCAACGATCTGAAAAACGAATTTAAAAAACAAAGACTTACAGGGGTGTATATACCCTTTTGGACTTATGATGCCAATACTTACTCAACCTACACTGCCGAGGCAGGCACCTACTACTATGTTAGAGTTTCTTATCGGACTAGAGAAAATGGCAAGATGGTAACAAAATATAGGCAGGAAAGAAGAATTCGCTGGTGCTTTGTAGAAGGAAATTATACAAGAAGCTTTGATGATATTTTAATTCACGCTTCCAGACAAGTTGATTCTAAACTTATTAAAGCCCTTGAACCCTATAACCTTAACGAGCTGGTTAAATATAATCCCCAATACCTGTCCGGGTTTTGCGCTGAAAAGTACAGTATTGATCTTAACGAAGGTTTCAAATTAGCAACCGAAAAGATAGACTCTGCTATTTATGGGGGTATTGAAGGGAAAATCAATGCTGATACGTTAAGAAATCTTCAGGTAAATATACGCTATAAAAACATTAAATATAAACACCTCCTTCTTCCTGTCTGGATGTCAGCTTATACCTATAAAAAAAAGACCTACCAGTATTTGGTAAACGGCCAAACCGGTGAAGTTCAAGGACAGGCACCCTTAAGTGTCATTAAGGTTTCTATCCTTGTAGTAGTTATCATTTTAATAATTATAGTCATAATACTTGAATTTCGATAAAAACCACATAGCCAAAATAAGCCAAAGAGGCTTGCTCACAAAGAATGAGTAAGCCTCCTTTTATGATCATAGCAGTAGTTGGCAACCTACATTATCTGAAGAAGATTCACATTTATAAAATTATCCCGGCGCTAATTTTAGGTAATAATTTCTTCCAGTTATCTCCCGGAATTATCTTCCCCAAAACTGCTTCTTTTTTAGCTCCCGTTGCCCTAGGAATATTTCCGGTTTGATTAAGTAGGGTCCTAAAACCCAGAATACTAAAAGCTACTGCTTCTTTAGCATCACTGGAGATGCCAAAATCTTCATGAGTCTTTACGCTAAGAGCGGGGAGCCTCTTTTTTAACCATTTCATCAGAGTTAGATTATAACTGCCTCCTCCCCCGACAATTACCGTAGAGACTTTGTTCTTTGGTAAGATAAACTCTTCATAAGCTCTGGCAATACTTTCCACGGTTAAAGCTGTTGCTGTTGCAATTAAATCATCTTCTTTTATCCCTAGCTCTTTAGCCGTTTTAATAAGGTTTTGAGTGTACTCTTGGCCGAATAGTTCTCTGCCGGTAGTTTTAGGTGGCTTAAGCTTATAATAGTTTTCAGAGAGTAACTTTTCCAAAAGCCCTGGGTTAATCTGGCCACGCTCTGCTCTTTTTCCAAATAAATCATATTCTTCTTTCCCCTTGGTAAGAGTGCGGATGATTTCGTCAATAATCATATTGCCGGGACCGGTATCAAAGGCTATAACTTTACTAATATCTTTATCATCTGGTATAAAAGTCAAATTGGCAATGCCCCCGATATTTTGCGAAATAACACCGTCTAAATGATTGAAAAGTAAGTAGTCGGCTAAAGCAACCAAAGGAGCACCTTGTCCTCCTAAAGCCATATCTCTGGGGCGAAAATCAGCAACCACAGTTAGACCTGTCCTCTCGGCAATTACACAGGGCTCTCCTATTTGCAGTGTTGATGGAAGGCGATCGTTTTGTGGTGGTATATGATAGATTGTTTGACCATGTGAGGCCACAAAATCTATGGACATATCGGTCTTTTCTATTAACAAATTGACTGCTTGAGCTAGTTTTTCACCTATTTCAAAATTTAGCTCACATAGCCTATCCGCTTTGTATGAATTAAAAGAAGCTAAGATCTTTTGCTTAAACTGTGGGTCATAATCCAGACGTTCAAATGCCAAAACCTGAACTTCAAGGGTAGCTTCCTGGGTTATCTTAACTAAAGCTGCATCAATACCATCGGCACTAGTGCCGGACATAAGACCAATCCCGGTTAAGCTAAGACTCATTTTTGATCTCCTTCCTAATATTTCTGCAGAAATAAATTTCACTATACCTAAATTAATCTTCCCTGGCAGGTAATATTTACCTCTTTTATACCTTAGGTCATTTAAAATAACTAGGCTTGTACATCTAAAATTTCATGTGTTTTAAGAGCAGCTTGAATCAGCTTTTCCACCTCAAGCTTTGCTTCGGCTTCTAAAGCCCCACTAAGGCGAGGTTTAGTCTCGGGATGTTCCGGCAAAAAAATAGTACAGCAATCTTCATAAGGCAAAATGGAGATCTCATAGGTACCAATGCTTTTGGCATGCAAAATAATTTCTTCTTTATCCATGCCACAAAGCGGTCTTAAAACAGGCATGTTGGTTACCGAATTTATGGTATACAGACTTTCTATGGTCTGGCTGGCTACCTGACCAATGCTCTCGCCGGTAACTAAAGCCAGAGCCTGCTCTTTATTAGCCAAAGCCTCAGCAATACGGTACATAAATCTTCTTAAGATGGTAATGTTCAAATCCGGGTCTACCTTTAATTTTAATTCCTTTTGGATCTCGGTTAAAGAAATAAAGTGAATTCTAAAATTGCCGGTAAAGGTTGCCAACTGTCTAGCTAAATCAATCACCTTTTGTTTTGCTCTTTCACTGGTAAAAGGATAACTATGGAAATGCAATCCCTCTACCATTGATCCCCGTTTCATAATAAGATAACCTGCGACCGGGCTATCAATACCTCCTGAAAGAAGAAGTAGCGATTTAGCCGCACTACCATAGGGAAGACCACCCGCGCCTTTTAGAGTCTCACTAAATAAATAAGCACCTTCTTCTCTAATCTCTACATTTAACATCCATTTAGGGTTATGTACATCAACCCTAAGACTATCTGAAGTTGCTTTTAAGATAGCTGCTCCTAATTGTCTTGATACGGCATAACTATCATAGGGAAATTTTTTGTCTACCCGTCTTGTGCTTACCTTGAAAGTTTTTTTCTCTTGAGCTAACTGGAGGGCCATCTTAACTGCGGTTTCCTGCAGTTTTTCCAAGGTGGGCTCTTTTACTAAAACCGCCGGTGAAAAAGAAACATAGCCAAAAACCCTCTGTAATCTTTTAATAACTTCTTCAGCTCTATTAGCACCAAAATAGAGCACCCAGCGTCTGGATGGTCTTTTTAGCTGCCAACCTTTGAGATCCCTTAGCACTCGTTTGGTTTGTTTTACCAAAAGATTCTCAAATGTGGCTCTGTTTCTGCCTTTAAGAGCCAACTCGCCGTATCTTAGTATCAGTAATTCATATTGTAGCGACATTTTATTACCCCCAAAGTGATTGAAGTTCTCTTACTTTTTCCGCTACAGTCTCAGCGACAAAGAAAGAATCTACAGTTTCGTTTTCCCAACCAAAAGAAAAGCGAATCGTTCCTGCTTGAAGTGTTTTTGGAACTCCTATGGCCGAAAGAACAGGATGGGAGTTTTTCTTTTGCGAACAGGCAGACCCAGTTGAGACATAGATCTCTTCGTCTTCAAGAGCATGCACTAACACCTCGCCCTTAATTTGGGGAAAGCTTACCGAAAGCACAGTAAAACTTTCCTCAGGAGAATTTATGGTGCAATCGGGTATTAACTGCTTAAGGTATTTAGCTAGTTCGTCTTTTTTCTCCTTTAACTTACCAATTTCCTTAAGCCTCTTTTTTGCCACTTTGGCTGCTGCTCCAAAACCGGCTATGCCAGGAACATTTTCCGTCCCGCCCCGATAACCCCTCTCTTGACCTCCTCCAGGCATAATAGATATAAAGTTGCGGTTTTTCTTTACATAAAGGGCCCCGATTCCTTTAGGCCCTTGAATTTTATGGGCACTTAGACTTAAAAGATCAATTCGATCCAGTTCTATGCTTAGTTTGCCGACAGCTTGTACCGCATCAACATGAAAATAGGTTTTTGGATAAGCTTTTAAGAGCTCGCTTATTTCAGCCAGCGGTTCTATGGTCCCTAATTCATTATTGACAGCCATAATCGATACTAGAGCTGTATCTTTACGGAGGTTTTCTTTTAGAGTTTGGATATCTACCTGGCCTTTAGGATCTACCGGCAGATAAGTAACTTGGTAGCCACACTTAGCATATTCTTCGAAAACTGCCATAACCGAGGGGTGTTCCACCACAGTAGTTATCAGATGCTTATCTGTTGAATTCTCAATTACCGAGCGCAAAGCTAAATGATTACTCTCTGTCCCTCCGGAGGTAAAGACAATCTCTTCGGAAGTGGCTTTAATTAGCTTGGCTACCTCTGTTCTTGCTTCTTTAACCATCTTTTCAGCTTGAAAACCTAATTTGTGCAGACTAGATGGGTTGCCAAAATTGTCTTCCAAAGCAATAAGTGTTGCCTTGACTGCTAAAGGGTGTGGTCTTGTTGTAGAACTGTTGTCTAGGTATATCATCTTAAAAAACCTCCTTGCAACATTATCAGTGTCTATCATACCACAGTTAAAACTTTTTCCTGCACTGTTAAGTTGGTAGGTAATACCATGAAAAAGCTGCCTTAAGGCAGCTTTTAATCCACTAAAATTTTTAGAGTAAAAGCTTTAAGCCCAAGTTAACTGTCTGGCCTTTTTGAACCACTGCCGCAGCAACATCATTGAGTTCAGCTTTTTCTCCCTTTTTATTTTCATATTTAGTTATTACTTGCATTTGAGGGCTCTGATAATATCGATATCTATAACCTAAAGTTAAACTAAGGGCTTTGTCTATTTTAAAGCTTATTTCCGAGTCTATTTTTAAAAGCGTAGCCTTTAGAGAGCAATTCTCCCAGCTTTCCCAAAGATTTGTACTTGTGGCAAAGGTAGTTTCATCACTGGTTAAGTGGGGGCTATAACTTAAAATTCCCCTGGCATGCCACTTTGGTGCCCTATAACTTAACGCAACAAGACCCAATAAACCTCGGGAATTTCTTTGCCATTGCCAATCTCTCTCTCCTAAAGAATCGTTATCTCCTACCCAGTAAAACTTTTCACAATCAAAATCAAACCCTACCCCAATACCGGTTCTAAACACTGCGTCTTTATTAAAATAATAGATAAGACCCATATCCCATCTAGAATAATTGCCCTGTAAGTCTGTCAGTGGACTGCCCTGTAAAGCTGTAGCTTTTGCAGTATGGCCAATTTCTTTTGTTAAGCAAACTTCAAACAACCGACTTATTTTCTTAGTTAAAGAAAATCCATAAAGAAGGGCTTGAGTTTGATCTGTATACCATGAATTATTATCTAAGCATGAATTTTGAAGATCAAGACTAACACCTAGATTAAACCTCTCTTGTGCTCTCCCACTTGGATTTAGCATATAAAATACACAGATAACACTTAGCAAAAGCAATCCCTTTTTCATCTTTTTCTCCTTAGATTAAAAATAAAATATTAAACCTGTTTTCATAGCACATCTAAATTGGTCATTTCTTTTAGTTAAAGAAAGCAAAATAGGCGTAAATGGTTTTGGCATTTTAGTAAAAGCACAGGAAAATGTTGTAGTTGTAACCTCTTTGTCCTTTTTACTTTTGGCTACCTTAATACTTAAAAGAAATTTATCTAAGTTTAGGTTTATCTTAAACCCCAAAGTGCCCGTTTCCCAATTTAAACTCCCTCCAAAATTGCTCATATTACCTGTGTAGGGCAGAAAACTTTTATGAATGTATGCTCCTTCACACGAAAGGTTAGGCAAAGCCAAGGTAGTGTATTTAATTACCAAGGCCGGGTAAAAACCTGGAGTAATTAAGGTAGTGCCGGTAAGGTTATACCCTGCTATTTCTCCTTCCAATTGATGTTGTTTTTTGCTTAATCTAAAAGGCAAACAAACGCCATAAGAGTCTACTAGATCGCTTAATAGAAGGCTTGGGCTTAGTTGCCAGCGTAAATTGGCTGTTTTAATTTCAAAGGCCAACCTAGCAGCCAAAAAGAAATCGACATCCGTGCCTCCCTTGAAACTGGGATCTTCTACAAAACTTAAATAACCTAAGGTTAGTTCATATTCAAGCTTAGAAGTTTCGTTGTAAAGAGAAATTGCATCTAAGGGCAGATTAGGATTGCCAAAAAGTAAATTGTAAACACGGTAATCCTCTTCGCTTACAGGCATTAAAGGGACATATCTCCCTACAAACAACAGGCCATAGGGACTTAAAAAGCCCACAAAAGCTTCCTTAAGAGCTAAAGTGTCTGTTAATGAGGGGAGATTAACATAAGGATTTGCTCCAAAAACACCAAAGGCAGCTGTCCTTAGTTCCACAAAAAAAGACTCTTTCTGAAAATGATAGCTTAGTTCTAAATTCTGACTCAATTTCGGGGCCTGTAGGGCAAAATTATTATCAAGTGGTAAACCCAAAGCCATTTGAAAGCCAAGGCTACCTTGAAGCTCGCCGGGAAATAGCCGATCTCCAGTCAAACCTTTATTAGCTTGAATACCAAAAGTAACTAATAATAAAAGCAAAACACAGGTTAAAGCCAGTTTTTTTATCATCTTCTTAAACCAGCTTCTTTTTGATAATAAGTAGCATGTTCAATAAAACCTTGGGCCATCCCGTCTGCCAATAGGTTTTGATAGTCAGAGCGTATTAAACGGTTGGCTTCGGTATTATTACTGATAAAGTTTAGTTCTAAAAGAGCTGCGGGGCATTTGATATTGCTATAGTTAATAACTCCGATTTTCCTTCCATTCCAAGGTGATGTTGTCCCCGAGTATTTTACTTTTCTGTCTTTAACATCGTAATAGGTTTTGGCAGCCCGGATAGTGTTGTTGTGTAGTGAGGTAGCATAATCGTGCCAGATCTGACTAGCATCTGCATCAACCCAGGTTTCTATGCCCTCTGCGGATATACTTCCGGCAGCGTTGTTATGCAAGGAAACAAAGCGATGGGCATTTAGATTGTTAGCCAATTGGTAGCGGGTGCTGACAGAGAGTGTGTCATCTCTTTCTCTGGTCATTTTAACTGTGGCACCTAAAGCTTCTAAACTGTTTTTTAACTTAAAACCGATGGCAAGAACAATATCTTTCTCCTTTAAGTTTAGGTCTTTATTTACCGCCCCGGGGTCAGTGCCACCATGACCCGGATCAACTACAATTATCCAACCCGATAGCTTTAGAGTTGGTTGAGGATCAGGGGTTGGATCTGGTTTTAAAAAGCCCTCTGGTGTTTTTGGCCAAACCCTGCTTCTCCATCCCTGGGCTTTACTATTCAGTGGTAGCAAGAGTAAAAGAACGCATATTGCCGTTATTCTAATCTTCACTTTAACACCTCCCCCGAGTAATACTTTATTAAAAATTATTCATCTCTAGGGGTGGATTTTCCTCTCTTTGAAATTAGATTGAACCCATAAATTGAAAAAAATAAAAAGAGCCTGGTGGTTCTCTTAGACCAACCTCTTAATCGACGGCTGGACCACTTTTCTAACTGCAACCAAAAATACCATTTTTTTACTGAGTCGAAGCTGTTTCCAGGGTGCAATTGACTTAGCATTGGCAAGACTCCAGACTAAATTCGGGATGTGAAAAGTATTAAAATATTTTTTATCACCACGGTTTTTGTTCAGACTGTCAATTTAGTAGACCGGAGTACATGTCTTGGCGTTTTCTTCGCTCTGCCTTTAAGGCCATCTCGGCCAACCTCATCCAGCCATAATCGAGTTTACTCCCCTCTAAACCGGCTTTTTTTAAACTTCTTCTGAAATCCTCAATCGCCTCTATAGGGTTGTTTGCCGGCAAACTAGTCAGGCATAACCGTGAAAGATGATAAAATGGTGTGTTCTTACTCTCGGAAAGCTCAAAGAGTTGTTTTTTTTCTTGGTCAAAGGTTAGTTGCCAGTCTTGGTGGGGTAGGTATAAAAGCGGAAGCTTATAATACAGCGATTCTGAATAATAGACAGCTTGTTCAAAAAAGGTAAAACAGACCAGTCCCCTAATGGTATAGTCTAGACCTGCTTTACCACAAAGCCCAACCTCAAAGCCGTTTGCTTCAATATTACGGATATGAGCGATTAAAATCTTTTCTCCCATAAGTTCTAATTCAGCTTGAGTACATTTGTTAAACGGATCTAGTTTTTTTAACTTATCTAGATATAGATGTGGTTCAAAACCTGTCAATATAACACCATCATAACCTTTTTTTAGCCGGTTAACTACACTTTGTCTGTAAGCACTATCTAAAATATCTTCTCCAAAGGCTGAGGTGATAAGATATAAATTGTCTGCAATTTCCACCTCAGAGGCCTTTAGAGGCCAAGTCAAAGATAAAATAATTACCATTATCCAAATCATAACTTAGCCTCGCTTCTAATAATATCCAAAACCACCGGTCTGTTGTAAGGCCTTGGACCAATCTTTACAGCTTCACTCAACTTTTCTACAGCCTCCTCTAAAGCAGCTTCATTGTTCGCATAGACTGTCGCCAGTACATCACCTTGATTTATTTTATCGCCAAGATCAAGGGTAAAATAGATCCCTACATCTGGATTAACCCTAGCTCCTTTTACTTTGCGACCGGCACCTAAATCCCGTACAATTTCACCAATCTTTAAGGCATCGGCAGCCGAAAAGTAACCGCTTTTTTCCGCAAAGAGTTCTCTTTTATATAAAGCCTTGACTTGCAAACTTTGTAAGTTGCCGCCCTGGAATGTAACCAACTTGTTAAACATATTCAAAGCCGATCCGTTTTCTAGGCTCTTTGCAAGATTAGCCTTTTTATTATCCAAAGCCAGCATTTCCTTAGCCAGTACCAAAGAAAGTTCTCTTAGCCTTCTGCTACCCTTGCCCTGTAAAACATTAACAGCTTCTAAAACCTCCAGAGAGTTACCCTGAGCTCTGGAAAGAGGTACTTCCATATCACTTATTACCGCGGTTACCTTAAGACCTACTTGCCGGCCGAGATCAACCATAAGCTCGGCTAGTTCTTTGGCCGATTCCAAATCTCTCGTAAAAGCCCCTCTACCTACTTTAACATCAAGCACAATGCCCTGAGCTCCTCCGGCAATTTTTTTTGACATTATACTGGCTGCAATTAACGGCAAAGAATCTACCGTGGCAGTTACATCTCTTAAGGCGTAGAGCATTTTGTCAGCCGGTACCAGATTTTTAGTTTGCCCGGCAATGGCTAGTCCCAAGTTTTTGACCTGCCAAAAAATCTCTTCCTCGGTAAGCTCGGTTTTAAAACCAGGTATGGCCTCAAGTTTGTCAATGGTTCCGCCTGTATGTCCCAGACCCCTTCCGGAGAGTTTGGCAATTTTGCCGCCTGCCAAAGCCACTAAAGGCAGAACAATCAGAGTTGTTGTATCACCAACTCCACCTGTACTATGTTTATCCAGGACAAAACCCAAACTATTAAAATCCAACATCGTGCCGGAACGTGCCATACTCGTTGTCAGATTAGCTGTTTCTTTAGGTGTTAAGCCTTGAAAAAAAACAGCCATCGCCCAGGCAGCCATCTGATAATCGGGGATCTCTCCCTGGACATAACCTTGGATCAAAAACTCAATCTCTTCTTTAGATAGAGAATAGCCCTCTCTTTTTTTAAAAATGATCTCAATGGTATTTAAGGACATACAATTTTCACCCCTGAACTAGTACCGATACGGCTTGCACCCAAACTGATAAATTCTATAGCCTGCTCTTTTGTTCTGATTCCCCCTGAGGCTTTAATTTGGCATCTGTCACCTATTGCCTGACTTAACAGCTTAACATCTAAAGGAGTTGCTCCGCCAAAAAAGCCTGTTGAAGTCTTGATAAAATGTGCTCCTGCCTCCACAGCTATAAGAGCTGCTTTTACCTTCTCTGAATCTGTTAAAAGAGCTGTTTCGAGAATAACTTTTACCTTAGAGGGAGAGCTTGCCAGAACAAGTGCCTGGATCTCTTCTTTTAGGGCTTGGTAATTATTATCCTTAACCAAGGCAAGGTTAATCACCATGTCAATTTCATCTGCCCCTTCTCGAACACAAAAAGCTGCCTCTTTTAACTTTAATTCAAGTGGCAAAGATCCCAGCGGAAAACCAACTACGGCACAGACTATCCTTGGAGTGTTTAATCTTGCCAAAGGTACAAAAAAGGGATTGACACAAACCGATTTAAAACCATATTGATTAGCCTCGGCACAAAGATTTAGAATATCTGCTTCACAAGCTAGTGGTTTGAGTAAAGTATGATCAATATACTGAGCTAGTTCTTGGGAATTAATTTTTAAAACCATATTTTTATACCTCATTCTTTAATCTTGGTGTGGTTCAATTTTGATCTCTATTAGGTCACCATCTTTTATCGGTGTAGAAAACTGCCCCTCTACACCGTTTAAGGTTAGTTCGAAATTGGTAGTTTTTAAGGTTGCCAGTTCATTGCTTAACTTAGCAAGTACATCTGCTACTAGAGGCTCTTTTAGCAAAACAATTTTTACATCGTCTTGATTTTTTACACTATAACCGAGAATCTTCTCTTCACCATTTACAGTAACTTGATATTGAAGGTCAAATTGATACTGATATCTCTTTCTGTTTAACTCGGCCATAACTTCTATTTTTGTTTGTTTGGGGATAAGCTCACTTAATTTTGGAAATTTGGTTGTATCCATAAACGATAACTCGTCTCCCGAGGCTACCTGTTCTTCTAAATCAACATCTCTACCATTTAAACGCAGCGAAACTTCACTGCTTAAATCAATTTTTTCGCCATTTAAATAGTAATGACTTTTAAGAGCCTGTTCTAATGTATCCCAGCTAAAAAGTCCTTCTGTCTCTAGCCTTCTTAAAACATCAGCTACTGTTTCTAATGCCAGAATCGAGACCTGATCCCCATCTTTTAATTGGTAGTCCATACTCTCGATTTTGCCATTTACTAAAATAACCTCGTTAAGAGTATACTTTTTACCTTGCCAAGTAATAGTTTTATCTTTAAGGTCAACCAAAGAGTCTGAGGCGATCTCTTGCAAAGAGGCCAACGCCTGCTCTCCTTCTTGAGCTTTAATAATTTCAATTTCAGCTCCATCTTTAATTTTTTGCTCGATTTTAGCAGGTTCTCCAGCCAATTTAATTTGTGCACCAAGACCTCTTTTGCCAGGTATTATCAACGGTTCACCATTGAAATAGATAGTAAGAGGTTCGCCGACTTTACCATAAATATCTAAAGTACTAAAACCCCCACTTACCAAAGCATCTCCTATGGTTAAATTCTCCCCTAATAATGTTTGCATGTTGCCATTTAAGTAGATATTATGCATTTTTAATGCACAACCATCATGGTAGGAAAGTGCGATACCAACCGGAGTAACAAAGATGGGACCGGCGGCTTTTTCATCTAACAAACCAATTTTAACCAGTACCTCTTTGCCTCTTTTGCCTATGCGTCTATGATCGATACCTAAGGCCTGTGAGATCTTCTCACTGATAAAAGGCGTAAGAGACCCTCCTCCTACTAGAATTACTGCTTGTGGAAGCGTGCTATTTAAACGCATGATTTCGGCTGCAATATCAGCTGCAATTTCTTTGCTAGCTTCTTTAATCAACTCAGCCAATTCACTTTTGGCTATTATTTGTTCAAAGCCTACAATATCAGTATAGATAAACTCCTCATCTCTACTAGAAAAATTACGTTTTAACTCTTCGGCTGTCATAAAATCTATTAAAAGCTTTTCACATAGATGTTCGGTAACTTCATCACCGGCTTTAGAGACCATACCATAAGCTGTAATTGCACCATCTGAGGTAATGGCAATATCAGATGTTCCGGCACCTATATCAACTAAAGCTAAATTCAAACGGCGCATATCCCTAGGTATTGCCACATGTGCTGCAGCAATAGGTTCTAGAGTGAGACTGGTAAATTCTAAACCTGCTCTTTGTAACACGGCTGTTAAACTATCTATAACTAACCTTGGTAAATAAGTTGCAATTATCTCCACTTCAGCTAAGTGACCTTTTTGGCCAATTAAATTTTTAATTCTACTCTGGTCTAGGATATAGCTCAAAACACTATAGCCAACACAATAAAAAGAATCGCTTTTTTGTCCTTCCTGGGCCACAATAGCTTTTTGGGCTTCAAATACAGCTTCTAATTCCAAGGCCTTTACTCTATCTTCAGTCAAGACCTCTCCCGGTTCAAGCTCAAGCTTGCTAAAACCCATAACCGTCTTAAGTGAGCGTCCTGCCGCAGCTACGGAAGCTTCTTTAAGCTTTAATCCGGTAGCTTTTTCTAGTTCTTCCTTAACACTTTTTACCAACTTAGCTACCATGGGAATATCATGAATCTGACCATCTTCCATGGATCTTTGTTCATGTTCTTTAAGCAGATAATGCTTTAGTACCGGTTTATCATCTATAAACTCAATAATCAGCCCAGCTACTTTGCGTGTTCCGATATCAATGGCAAATACCAGATTTGAATCCACCAAACCCACCTCCACCACTATAGCTGCTTGGTTGCCAAAAATAGTTTTCTTTGCATAGTTTCTTGATTTGCTTAGTGCATCCTGCTTAAAAAAAAAGGTTGTGCCAAATCAATCTTTTCAAATTAAATAAACAGCTGTATCACCAAGATACAGCTGTTTATAATCTTAATAGTTTTCTGGTTTTAATTCAAAATAACTTTGCGGATGAGCACAAGCAGGGCACACTAACGGAGCCTCTTTACCATTGTGCACATAACCGCAGTTGCGACACATCCAAAAAACCGCTTCATCTCTTTTAAATACCTGACCCTTTGCCATATTATCTGCTAGCTTCAAATAACGCTTTTCATGTTCCTCTTCTACCTCAGCGACTTCACGGAAAAAGGTTGCAATCTGCTCAAAACCTTCTTCTCTGGCTACTTGTTCGAATTCTTTATACATTTTAGTCCATTCGTAATTTTCACCCTCAGCCGCAACCCTTAGATTAGACTCGGTATCTTCTAGAAGATCAAGGAATTTGAAAATTCTTTTGGCATGTTCTTTCTCATTTCTGGCTGTTTCTTCGAAAATATAGGCTATCTGTTCAAAACCTTCTTTTTTGGCTTTCTCTGCAAAGAAGGTATATTTGTTGCGAGCTTGTGATTCCCCGGCAAAAGCAGCCATTAGATTAGCTTCGGTTTTTGAACCTTTTAGTTCTTTCAAAACAATTCCTCCTAGTAATAATTACTGACAACATATCGTTATAATACCACAAAATCTCTGGTCTTAACCAGAGATTTTGTTTTTCTTAAATTAATTAATGGCGTTTGGAGCAATATAGGCAATGATATTTTTGAAAAGCTGGCTGAAATTCTCATTGCTTAAATAAAGTGAATTATTAATAGGGAATGATACAAAGATGCTACCTTCATTTTCGATAATACAGGCGTTTTTCTCATCAGGCTCACTAGGAGTTATTTTATCAGCATTAGTCCAACTAGCAAGAACCTCGCCATGAGTTAAATTAACAATCTGGGTACTGCTACCGATATTGTCCAAACCTTCACCAAAACCTTTGAAAATCTTATGCGATTCAAACAAAATATAGTTATGTTTGTCTTTAGCATTATTCCAGACACCCCAAGTAACACCAAAAATATCGGCTAACTGATAAGAAGTTATGCTACCATCTTCTTTTCTTAAAGATGTAGAATAGCAGGCAAAGAGCTTGCCTCCACGATCGACAAAATCAAAATAAGCATCAGCTTCGTCATCACCCATAACCCCATTATCTGGTAATACAACTGCTTCATAATTTTTGAGTGCGCCATCTTCTACATCTAAATCGGTAACCACTTCAAAGTTGGCAAATTCTTTAAGCCAGTTGATAAAAAAGTTGAAATCGTTGTTATAAGATGGATAGTTAGTCGGTCTGTTAATAGTTTTCAAAGACTTTACTACAGCCAATGGCTTTTTGGCGAAAGCTACTCCCGAAGCTAAAATTACAAGTACCAGCATAGCAAAGATAAACCTTTTCATCTATATTCCCCCTCTTTTGTCTTTGGAAAAGAACTGATCACATACATTATTCAGCTTCAAATATATTTCCCCTGCCATTTGTGCTCTTTTCTGTAAAGATTTAGCAGGAATATGCTAAATCTTTATGAATACAACTGTTACATAACAACTATTTCCAACCGATACCTCTCTATTTCCTTTTAGCCCCCCTATTTTTCCTTAGAGTGAAAGAAGAGAGTCCTTTCATATCAAACTGACAGAGGTTTTCTTGTCAGTTTGACTTTTTTAAATATTATTCATATGGTAAGATTAGAATGAGTAACCTCAAATGAGAGTTTTTGTCAAAAAAAGGTAACAAGGAGGGATATTATCATGAAAGCAAAAAAAATCTTCGCGGCTCTTTTAGTGGTTTTCATCTTTTCACTATTTGCTTTAGCCGGTATAGATTTAAGTGATCCGATCCAAACGGGTGGAAAAACACCCGGAACAATACCTAGTTTAGGCACTACCTATATTGAAGGAAAGCTCTATACAACAGGTGGCCAACCTCTTAAAGAGGGTAAAATTTATATTTCTATTGGCTCAAAATCTTATCAAGCTTATAGCGATTTTCAAGGTTATTTTCGCCTTGTTCTACCCCTTGGTGAATTACCCAACATGATTATTTTGCAAGTTGAAGCTAACGGATATATTCCGGAAAATCGCGTTTATTATACTAGTAACCTTAGGCAAAATGATTTCTCTTTTAATTTATCTCCCCTTCATGGCAACTATATTCTTATCGATCCTAGGGTTCACCATCTTGGTGATGATCTCTACACCGGTCTTGCCAATTCTCAATTTCAACTACCTACCGAGGGACTTAGGTATCAGACCAGTTTTAATTTACCAATTCCACCGGGTCAAATCGACAGAGCCATTTTGCGCCTCACAGTTAAGGGAGCTGAATCCAACAACCCGATTGAAATAAATAGCCAAAGAGTCGGCTATTTAAAACTAAAAAATAATTTCGGCAACTCTGGTGAATTTCAACTAGAAATACCGGTGAATGTGCTGAGAAGCGGTTCGAATGCCCTTAGTATTTCTTCTTGTTATGATAATGACTACGATGATTTTGAGTTTTCCAATGTGCGTTTAGAAATAATACCTAAACAGTTCTTTAACGTTCCTAAAATTGAGATCCACCAACCTCAAGACGACTCACAAATAACTAGCTATGACCTACCTGCTAAAGTTAACTTAAAAGCTACCGTCTCAGCCGATGCCAATATCAGCTCTATTGCTGTTAACGGCAAAATACTAGGTGGTGTTTGGGGACGCTTCGCTGGAATTAATGAGATTCTATCCTTATCTGCCGGTAGAAACACAATTACTATCGAAGCTACCGACATCTACGGCCAAACCACCAAAAAGACAATTGCCATTACTGTCTTAAGTTATCCTTCATTTTCCTATAGTCTCGACGAATTATTTTCGCTTGGTTTTCTTAACGAGCATCAAAACGCTTTACGCTATTTACAAAACTCACTTCAAGAAAATACCCTTGCCCTCTATTACCCTATGTGGGGTGAAAAATACTTTCACTCTTCTTTCTTAGAAAGATATCGCTTTTTAGATACCAACCGTTTAGATCTTCCAGCTGTTTTTAGAAATGGCCAAACCAAGATCACCAACTTTAGCTCTTACTATTCTCCTTATATAACCAATCTTGTTCCCCAGTTTATCACCTACTACCGTGATACATCAACTTATAACCGTTTAAGCGGTAGGCTAAATCTTGAATATATCCCGGCTAATATTTATCGGGATCTAGCTATCTATCTAATCTTAGCAGAGACCAGTGGCTATAATACAAACTACCTTGAAGCCAGGGAAGTTTTTCAGGCAACCAGAAATCGCTCATATCAAACTAGCTCTCTTAATATTGATATTCCTGTCTCTTTTTCACAAACCCCCAAAACTCAGTACCGCTATATCCTAGCAATACATGACGCCAATACCAAAGAGCTTTTATACTGTAGACTCTTTTAGAACCTTGGTCTTTACTATATAGGCTACCTTGTTTTAAAAAATCTAGTTATCAGAATAAATTTAGCTATTAAAAAAGCGCCATATGGCGCTTTTTTAATAGACTTTGACCCAAAGGCACTTTAAATAAAGGCTTTCCGGAATAAATAAATTCCAGGGATGATCTAAGGATTGATAAGTCACACCTACAACCTGTAAACTATGACCCGAGTTAGAATAAGCTCTTCTTAGGGCATTTATTAGTAGATCTAGATCAGCTGCAAATGCACAACTGCAAAGTCCTACAATACCTTCTTTTTTGAGATGTGGTCTCGCTAAAGAAACCATGTTTTGAAAGATTGTCAAACCCTTTTTCTTTTCCTCTTTCTTTTTTATCAAAGCAGGCGGATCGAGGACAATAATATCAAAAGGAGGACCGTTATAGTCTTTAAGATAATCTTCGTAGTAGGTATTAATAAACTCGACATTACCTAGCTTATTTAATGCTTTATTTTCAAGGCCAAATTTCACTGAGTCTTGATCTTTATCCAGAGCAATAACCTTGGTTGCCCCAGCTTTAGCCATGTTAAAGGCAAAGCCACCTGTATACGCAAAAGCATCTAAAGCCAAAGCATTTTGTGGCGTTAGTTTTCTTGCCCACAACCGTGAATCTCTCTGATCAAAGAAAAAGCCTGTTTTTTGCCCTTTTTTAACATCCACCTTGTATTTAAGACCATGTTCCTCGATAATTAATTGATCTGGTGGTAACTCACCATAAAGGAGTCCAACATGGCGAGTCAGAATATCTGCTTGAGTAGTTTCAAAGTCACTGCGTTCAAATATCCCTCTGGGTTTTATCACCTGAGTTAAAGCTCTCACTAGATAATCTTTATAACATTCCATACCAATATTTCTAATTTGAACTACCAAATAGTCATTATATTTATCCGCTATCACTCCAGGCAATTGATCTGCTTCAGCGTGGAGTAGACGGTAAGAATCTGCAAATAGAGCTGTTCTTTTTTGCCATGCTTTTTTGACTCTGGTAATAAAAAAGGCTTCATTGATCTCTTCATCTTTTGTTGTTAGCATTCTTACGGCAACATTTGATCTAGAGTAAAAACCTTTGCCCAAAAAATGATAGTCCTGACTAAAAACATTACATATTGCTCCATCTTCTTCTTTTCCTTCAATGGCTTTTATTTCGTCACGAAAGACATTGGGATAGCCGTTTTTAATCTTTATTTCCCTATTGGATTTTAGAAATACAAGCAGCATCTTTTTCCCCTCATTTCTAACCCCAAAAGAGGTGAGTTTATGTCCAGAACTATTGTTCATGTTGATATGGATGCTTTTTTTGCTGCGGTAGAGATTAGAGATAATCCCTCCCTTGCGGGCAAGCCCGTTATTATTGGTGGTGATACAGATTCAAGACGTGGAGTAGTTTCTACCTGTTCGTATGAAGCGAGAAAATTTGGGGTGCACTCAGCAATGCCGATGATTCAGGCCAGAAAGCTATGCCCCCAAGGAATCTTCTTAAAAGGCAACCCGGAAAAGTATATTGCTGTCTCCCATGAATTAATGGCTCTGTTTGATGAGTTTACTCCTTTAGTCAAACCTCTTTCCATCGATGAAGCTTTTTTAGATATGACTGGCTGTGAACACTTTTACAAGGACCTAGTTTTAATGGGACAAAGTATTAAAAACCGTATACGCGAAAAACTTCTTCTAACAGCAAGTGTAGGTATCGCTCCCAATATGTTTTTGGCCAAACTCGCTTCGGAAAAACAAAAACCAGATGGTCTTACAATTGTCACTAATCCCCTTGCCTTTTTAGATACCATACCCCTTAACAAGATGTGGGGTGTTGGTAAACAAACATATGAAAAACTAGTTTCTTTAGGAATTAATGATATTCCTGCTTTAAGAAAGACCCCTCAGGATATTTTAGTTAAAACCTTAGGTAAACAAGGATATCAACTATATCAACTCGCACATGGAATCGATAACCGCCCGGTTAAACCAAATACAAGCACTAAATCCTTAGGTGCTGAAGAAACATTCGCCGAAAATATTAGAGGTGAAACCGTACACAGAGAATTGATCCTTTTAACCGATAAAACAGCCCGACGCTTAAGGAAGCTAGGTCTGCAATGCCGTACGGTTACAGTTAAATTTCGTTATCCCGATTTTACCACCTTTGAAAAGAGCCGCTCCTTAATTGAAGCAACTGCTGATACCGACCTATTACTGGCTACAGTCTTAGAGCTTGCCAAACCTTTTGCGGGACCGTTTCGGCTTTTAGGTGTCTCACTTAGTAACTTTACTGGTGCGAAGACCCAAAGCCTTTTTACTAAAAAAGACAACCTAAAACTCTGGCAAACTATCGATTATTTAAGAGAAAAAGGCTTAGATATCAAAAAAGCAACTACCTTAAAAAAGGACTCTTGATATCTTAACCTTCTATTTCCCGAGTTTAACAGATAAAAAGGCCAAACTATCAAAAAAGCGTTTACACTGTATGAAATCACGGTTCTTTACTTAATGAACATATACAACATAATGATGGAGAGTTGCAGGTAAGTCTGTTCTTATAAGTTATTGCCAAATGGATATTAGGTATAGAGACTGATGATTTTACCGCTAATGTCTGTAACTGAGCCCATACCGACAACTTCTACCAATCGTTACTGCTTCCTTGTTTATCCATGGAAAGCTATTAACTCATGGCTTTTCTTAAGTTTTAATTTGATTACTATTTAACGCTGGCAGTTTGCCTAGTGATATATTGCCGGTCCTTAGCCCTAAAATAGGGCTTATTCAATGACACCTAGAAGGAAATGGCTATAAAAGCTAGTAGTGTAAATATATTGGTTTAACTACCTGAAAGTATTAAAACTTACCTTTACATTTAGTTTTTTAGTAGAAGGAGTGATTAGCCAATGATTAACCCAACTATTCCCCAACCAATCCGAGTAGCGGTAATGTCAGATCCTCACCTTAGCTGTCAAAACGAACGTCATCTCCGACAGTGGCAAAATGCTTTGTTAATGGCTAAAAATCAAGAACCTGACCTTTATCTTATAGCTGGCGATCTTACCGAAAAGGGCTCTATAGAAGAAGCAGAGCTTTTTAAACGATCCTTAGCAGGGCTTGATAAGCCTTGTCTTTTTGTTCCCGGCAATCATGATCTGGGAAATAAAAGACTTACCGGTAAAGAAGGCGAGGTAAGCAGTTCAAAGATTAAAAACTATCGTACCAACTTCGGACCTGATTTTAGAGCCAAAAATTTTCTTGGTTGGCAGTTTATCTGTTTGAATTCCCAGCTCTTACAAAGTGGCCTAAAAGAAGAGCAAGAACAATGGGAATTCTTCAAAGATCAGCTAGCGATAGATGGCCCTAAAATTGTTTTGATGCATACTCCTCTTTACATAAACAGTCCCTTCGAAGTTGGCGGCAGCTATTGGAATGCTGAACCTAAAATAAGGCAAGAGATCTTGAATCTTTTAGAAGATAAGCAGGTTTTTGCTCTAATCTCCGGTCATCTTCATCGCCTTGTTGTTAATCTGGGTGTTACCCTCTTTTTATCGGCACCCCCGCTTTCGTTTGGCTTACCTGACTTTCATTTAGGTCAAAGCTATCTAACCTTGGATTTAGAGCAAAAAAACCTTCACTGGGAAATACACCAAATAGAGAACTTCTACTCTGTAATTTAAAAGGTAAATTTTCCTTGTACACGAACCTATTAAGCTAGAATTAACGTTAAGGAGGTATTGAATGAAAAAGAGCTTTCTACTCAGCTTTTCCGTAGTTGTTCTTATATCCATTTTATTATCAGGATGTATTATCAAAGAAGAGTACGGTTATCTTATTATCTCCAGCGAGCCTCCGGAAGCCTTAGTCTTTCTAGATGCTAAAAGAATTGACAAAACTAATAATAAACCTCTTAAACTAACCCTTAAACCAGGTTCTTATCTATTACATCTTTGCCTTCGTGATTATCAGCCTTATGAGGAAGAGATCCACATTGTTAAAAACAAAACTACTACTGTTGCTATAACTCTAGAGCCCCTAATTGAGAAAGGTTATCTCAATATTAGCTGTGATACAGACGAGGCTCAAATCTATCTAAACAACCAGTTTTATGGTTTAACAAAGGCCAATGGAGCTGTTAACATTTCGATTAGCCCCGGAAAATATCAGCTAAAAATTATAAAAAAACAATTGGAATATAAAAAAGAGATCGAGATTTTAAAAGATAGAACTCTCTCTCTTAATTGCGAAATGAAATTTAAGGTTTCTATCGCTGTAGATACACCAAATGCCGAGATCTTTTATTGGCGGGATCAAAGTACAGCCACAAAACTCGACTATCCTGTGGCAACCTCTTTAGGTTTAATAGAAAATCAGGCAGTTTTTAAATTTAATGAACCTGGAGTCTATTGGTTTTATGCTAAAAAATCAGGGCGGGTATTTTCAGCCAAAGTCGCTGTTTTGCCTCATAAAGAAGCCATAACTATAAACCTAACCTCTGTGCCTGTATCTGTGGCTCGTTCAGACGAAAATACACTTATTCGAGGGAAAGCCCTTTTTGCCCCCTGGGAACTGGAGGATTTTGTCAGAAGCATTAAAGGCAGCAATCCTTATCAGATCTATGTTGCCAAATATTACCTCTATTTTGGCTCTCAGTTAGGTATTACCGGAGACTGGGCTTACTGCCAGTCGATCCATGAAACCGGCTGGTTTAAATTCGGTGGCGATGTGGTGCCTGAACAAAATAACTATGCCGGTATAGGTACAGTCGGAGGTGGAGTTAAGGGGCACTACTTTAATTCTCCGGAAGAAGGTGTTTTAGGACAGCTGAAACACTTATGGGCTTATGGTATGCCCAAAAATAATGAGCCCACCCAAGTTTATATGTACCCTTCTGGTCCGGTTAGGCCTTGGAGTGACGTGGATGATCCACGTTATGGGTATGTAAAACGTCCCGAAAAAGTCGAGTCATGGGTCTATTTAAACGGTAGATGGGCTGTTCCCGGTACTACCTACGCCCAACGTATCCGTGATTTGCACAACTCATTGATGAACTATCTTGGTTATTAGGAGGTCGTAATATGAATAATATCCTAATCTGGACTCTGGTAGCAGTTACTGCCTTAGGAGTGATTGGTATGAGCTTATATAAACCGGCCAAAGTTGAAGAGCCTGTTGATTGGGACAAGTTGTGGAAGGATCCTTCGATTTTTGGTCCTACGGTTTTAACCGGAGAACAGCTTGATTATTTTGTCAGCCTCAAAAATCCCCACGCACCTAAGATTGGCGAGTATTATGTCAAGTGGGGTAAATACTACGGAATCCGTGGTGATGTGGTCTTTGCGCAATCGATTCACGAAACCGGCTGGTTCAAATTTGGCGGTGATGTGGTGCCCGAACAAAACAACTACGCTGGTATTGGTACTACCGGGGGTGGGGTAAGGGGTCAATACTTTAAAACCCCTGAAGAAGGTGTCATTGCCCAGTTTCAGCATATCTGGGCTTACGCCACAAGAGATCCCCTGCCAAGTAGTCCCGAATTAGTTGATCCCCGTTTTCATCTGGTTAAAAAAGGTTGTGCCCCTACTTGGCCGGATTTAGATGGTAGGTGGGCTGTCCCGGGGGTTGGCTATGGTAACCGGATTCTAAACCACTGGCGGGAAATGGTAAGGTATTTTAAACTCTATGATCCTGTGGCCGCCAGAAAATAAAGCTGTTTAAGGATAAGAGCTTCCGATTTCTTCGGAAGCTCTTATAATAATCGGCTTTTAGTCTGCTAAAAAGGATAAAACGGTTCTAGGTAGAAAAGTTATGACAGACAATACTTTAAGGGGTGTCAGCCATGGACGAAACAGTGCATTTTGATGTGATAATTACCGGTGGCAGTACGGGAGGAGTTGCTGCTGCACTTTCACTGCTTGATCACGGCTATAAAGTACTTATGACAGAAGAGACCGACTGGCTTGGAGGCCAGTTAACCAGTCAGGGAGTATCTGCACCTGACGAAAATCAGTGGATTGAATATTTTGGTGCTCCAGCTTCCTACTATCGGTTTCGCGAAGGTGTTCGCAATTATTATCGTGAAAACTTTCGTTTGAGTGAAAAAGCCCAGTATCAAACCCGTCTAAATCCAGGCAATGGCTGGGTTAGCCGCCTTTGCTATGAACCTAAAGCAGGTGTTAAGGTTATAAACAAAATGCTGGAAAAGTATATTCTAAACCGTCAGTTAACTGTTCTTTACAAAACAATCCCCATAGAAGCACAAGTAGAAAATGACTTGATTAAAACTGTTACTTATCAAGATCAAAAGGGCAAAAAACAAAACTTTAGTGCTGATATTTTCATTGACGCCAGTGAAATCGGTGACCTTTTACCGCTTGTCGGTGCCGAATATGGTATCGGTGCTGAGGCCAAAAGTGAAACCGGAGAACCTCATGCTCCGGAGACAGAAAAACCCAAATGGGTACAGTCTTATACCTATACCTTTGCTATCGAATACTGCCCGGGAGAAAATCATCTCATAGAAAAGCCCGTTGATTACGAAAAAAACCGTGAGAAACAGCCCTATACCTTAGATGTAGACTATGGTGGACAAACCGGTATTGTAAGTTACCTGATGTTTGGCCGAGCAAAGCCTACCTATGGACCTTTTTGGACCTACAGGCGCTTGATTGATAAAGATAACTTTTATGATCCTCGCTATCCCCATGATATTGCCATGATCAATTGGAATGGTAATGATTTTGTCGGCGGAACCTTTATCGATGTCTCTTTGGCGGAAAGAGAGCGTCTCTTAAAAGAAGCCAAAGACTTGGCCTTAGGCTTTTTATATTGGCTGCAGACCGAAGTCAAGCGGGATGATGATAAAGGCTATGGCTATCCGGAATTTAAATTACGCCCCGATATAATGGACTCACCTGATGGTCTTTCTAAATATCCCTACATCAGGGAATCTCGTAGAATTAAAGGTCTTACCACAGTTATTGAACAGGATGTTTGTGTCGGTTATCTTGATGGTCCCAGGGCTCGCTTTTTTAGAGATAGTGTCGGTCTTGGTAAATATTTTATCGATATCCATGCCTCAGGATTCAAAGAAACCGCTAAATCGTCACAAGTCTATCCCTTTCAAATACCTCTGGGAGCACTAATCCACAGAAGAATTAAAAATTTGCTGGCCGGTGGGAAAAATCTCTCTGTAACCCATATCACCAATGGCACCTTTAGACTCCACCCCGTGGAATGGGCCTCCGGTGGAGCTGCTGGAACACTTGCGGCCATAGCTCTAAAGCAAAATGCTCTACCTCAGGAAGTTTGGTTAGATGAAAGGCTGCTGCGTAAAACTCAAGCTACTTTAATTGCAGATGGTACACCGATTTTTTGGTTTATTGATGTGCCTATAGGAGCACCTCTCTTTAGTGCCCTGCAATTTACCGCAGCCTTTGGTACATTCCAATATGAAAAAGACAAAGAATTGAAATTCCACCCTGAAGATGAGTTAAAACCAGAGCATCTTATTATCTGGGCCAAAGGTCTTAAAGATGGTGCCAACCTTGAAGCTCGGGCAACATCTGCCGACTCCTTTTTAGCTTCTTTGGCCTTAGAACTAGGTTTAGAAAAACCTAAATTACCTGAGAACATTAAACGCCGAGATTTTATTTATGCTCTAGATCAAATACTAAGAAACGCTTACCTGCAATAAATAAAAACACCAAGCCTTTTATAGCTTGGTGTTTTTATGTGGAAAGATTGGCCTTATCTTTATCTAAACAAAAATCTCCGTTACCTTTTCCCTTAATATCTTGTTAAAAGCAACCGTGAAAATAACCTCTTCTTCGAAACAGATTAGCTATTTCATCTTTGCCGCAACTGCTCAAAGCAACTAAAGCAGCTATTAGACGTATTGAAGATGAAAGCACAAAAACCTGTCTGGCAGTTAAAAACCCAAATAACCATACTCCTATGGCCGGAAAAATTACCCCTGTTATGCCAATTAAAGCATGAAAAGTTGCTACTGCAGTCGGCCTATACTTTTCCTCAGAAGAGGCGATTAGGATATTAAAATAAGTAATATTAAAAGCTGCCATAGAAAAGCCACCTAGAATCTGTAAAAGGTATAAAGAAAGCACGCTTTTAGCTAAAGCTGCCCATAGAGCAACCAAAGAAACTCCAAATAACGAAACTGCAAAGACTGCTTTGTCACCACTGCGTTGAATCTTTTTTCCCCAATAAAATGAGAAAAGCACAATAATCGCATTGTTAATCGCTGTTAAATTGCCAATTTGAAACTGGGTCATCTGCATCTCTTCAACATAGAAAATAGTCCATAAAGCAGAGGGAATATTAAAACCGATATAGATTAGAGCAATAGTTGTTAAAAAGCGTTTATAATCTTGGCCTAGCTCTTCA
Organism: Bacillota bacterium; assembly: GCA_036721855.1. Lineage (GTDB taxonomy): Bacteria > Bacillota > DTU065 > DTU065 > DTU065 > JAHDNZ01. The sequence goes on from DAIMKF010000020.1 coordinate 30,103, forward strand.
TGGGCCAAGATCTTTTTTAACCTTTGCCCATAAGGCTCTCTTAATTTACTAGAAACCGGCTTTTCCTGGTATGGTTCTTTAAATCGACTCATGGTATAAGTATTGATAAGTCCAAAAAACGTGGCCATAGAAAAGACAAAAAAGTAGTTATTAGGATAGCTAATACTATCCAGAAGGTAACCGGTAGCCATGGTCGCACTAAATGTTAATAGACCCACAAGAGCATTTTTATGGCCAAAGACTTTGCCTCTTTCCCGAGCTGGGAAGCTAACTGCAACTAAATCGGTATAGGAAAGCCCGGCAATCACCCCTGGAATGGTCATAACTGCTAATACCAATAAAAACAAATTTGGTGATTGACCTAAAAAAGCTAAAAGCCCCAGAAAAAAATAGCCCGTGCGGTTACCGAAAATACCTTTTACACAATAACCCAGTTTATGATTTTGTCTTTCCAAATACCCTGCCAGTGGGACCATAAAAAGAACGTTAATCAAATTGGGCAAGGCGGTAATTAAACTGAGATGAAAAGGAGTAGCACCCATTTTTAACGCCAGTACTCCTAAAAATGGAGTGGTTAGACCGGCCATAACACTATAGGTTGAACCTTCCCAGAGGACAACTCGATAGTTGTGTTCTAGATCTTTATAAAGATTGCTTTTAGTTTTGGTGGCCTGCAAAATAACACCTCCTAGCCTCAGTATTTAGCCGAAATAACGACAAGAAAATCCCGGATTCCTTTAGGGCCAAATTATCCTGGGTTTTTTATCATTGGCTCTAAATAGAAGAATAACTCTGCCCATTACCTGAATAACCTCGGTACTAAGCAATCTTTCTACTAATTCAACTGCAATTTGTTGCGGCTTTTTTTCAACTGTTTTTAGGACTCTGATCTTAACAAGCTCTCTGGCAGTAAGAGCTTCGTTAACAAGGCTTATGGTTCCTTCTGTTATTCCCTCTTTCCCTATTTGAATAATAGGCTCTTCCACATTAGCAACCGATCTCAAATATGCTCGTTGTTTACTGGTTAAAATAAAAAATCCCCCTTAAAATGACTTGCTCTCATCAATTAAATTAAGAGGATGCCATTAAAAGCATCCCCTTAGTCAATTTTGATTTTAGCAGGGCCTTTAGCTTTGGGCAATAATTCTTATAGTTGTTTTACAAATCTTGCAAACTCTTTCTGTTTGCGTTTCATTTCTTCAGTCATCAGTTTGGCCGCCTTACAAATTGCTTTTTCGGGATCTTCCTTTTGCAAAATAACCTCCATCACAGCATTGGTCATATACCTAGTACCAATCACCGAGCCAACTCCAAAAGCCGGCCAGGTTCCTGCAGCTGATTGTTCCCAAATAATTTTGCGATCATTAGCAGGAATATCAGCTTCCGAGAGAGTCTTTAGATTGGCTGATAGATAGACTGAATTAGCTATCGCCGCCATCTTGCCATTTAAATAAGCCGTCTGAACCTCCTCTGAAAGCCACCACTTCAAAAACTTCCATGCTCCGTCAATATTTTTTGAACCTTTCATAATACCCCAGCTGGCATCATGTACCCAAGCTGTATGATTTAGTTTTCCAGCTTGCATAGTACCTGGGATAAGACCTAAACAAAACTTATCTTTTAACTGAGGTGCACCAAAGCGGATACTTGGATAAATCCAACTTGCATGTAAAAGAACCGGCATCTCTCCGGTTATAAACGAGGTATAACCAGATATCTCGGCGGGAATACCATGTTTGGTAAAAAAACCGGTGAATTCTTTAAACCCTTTAATGGCCACAGGTGAATCCAGAGCAGAAAGCTGGCGATCCTCGGTAATCATTGCCCCACCATTTTGCCAAGCAAAAGTAGCTACTCCAAACCATTTGGGTGCCAGATAGCCATCAAATCCCGCACTAAGATTTCGAGCATAAAGCTTAGGTAACATAGCTCTTAGATCATCCCAAGTAGATGGGATACCCAAACCATTGTCACTTAAAACATCAATACGGTAATATCCAAGCTGTGGACTAACTCCTTCCGGCAGACCATACCAAGAACCTTTGTAAGAGTGAGTCCTCCAGGTTCCTTGAGGAAGGTTTGCTATAACTTCATTAAATTCTTTGGGGTAACGCTTATTAAGATCGGTAACAACCGCACCCCTAATAGCAAAGTCAAATAACTGCTCAGCACCTGTCATGACAATATCAGGTGAATCTCCAGCTACCAGGCCTAAAAGTGCCTTCTCAAAGTGATCTTCCCAAGCGGCAATTTTAATATCAACTTCAATACCGGTTTTGGGTGTGAATTTAGTCTCGATAAGATCTTTAGCCACCTTGATTTCTTCATTGGAACTAATCCACCAAATCTCGATACCTTTAGCTAGAGAAACAACCGAAACTACCAATATTAAAAGCAAGATTCCAAACCTCTTCATATTTTTTCCCCCTGTATGCTTTTCAATATTCTTAAACTTTTCCCGAGAGCTATAGTTGACACATTGATAAATTTCTAATCTATCTCTCTTAATATATTATTTGTTCCCTATTTATTAAAAATATCCTGTAAAACCGAGCCCAAAGACGATTGGCTCTTCTTAATCCCTCAATTAAGTCATAATGAATTTAGGTTATGTATAAAAGCGTAGGTTATTGCTTAACTGAATTCCAACACTTTCACTCCCCGAACCGACATATGCCTGGTAAGCTTGCTTGTATGGCAAGTAGAACTCTACCTCGGCATTTTCGAGATTAACACAGAACCCTTGAGTTTCATCTTACATTACAACAGTTTCTTCCTCATTTCAAGCTGACTTCCAATATTGTTAGACTATACAAAACTTCTCCGGTTAAGTCTATCTGTCTGAACAATAACCCCCCGTATTAATTTCCTAAGTTAGCCAAATTCGTTCTCATATATGGTATGTTACCTACCCGACAAGAACTGATAGAGAATCGGCTGGCCTTTGGCGAGGTAACTTTTCCTTAAAAAACATAGTGTCTAGTTTTCATTATGCTATTACCCTACCATTGCGCCCTTATCAGTAACTTTCATTGACCCACACCTCCTATCTCAATATGTGACTTAATTTATGC
>DAIMKF010000021.1:0-32774 GCA_036721855.1 Bacillota bacterium
GGATACCTCAGCTTCAGTGAATGTTATTCTGCAAGCAATGTGTAAACTTTGGAAGAGCCGTATACCGAACGGTACATACGGTGCTGTGGGAGGTCGGCTACTCAAATAAGGGGTAGCCTCCTGCCCGATTTATAATAGAGTTAGGGATTTTTATATAACCTGAATAGACTTCTACTGCGCTTCCCTTCATAAATACGCGATTTAGCTTTTTATCCCACCTAATAAAAAGAGACCCACCTTTTGAAACAACAGTAGCTTTAGCTTCGGTTTTATTAGCTAACGAAGTCGCTACCAAAGCGGCACAAGCACCGGTACCGCAAGCAAGTGTTTCGCCACTACCTCTTTCCCAAACACGCATCTTTAATAATTGTCGATCTATAACTTGTACAAAATCAATATTGGCTTTTTGGGGTAACAACTCGTGATTTTCTAAAAGTTTTCCGATAATTTTTACCGGAAAACCTTCCACGTCATTAACTTCTACCACAAAATGTGGTGGTCCAATTCTAATTCCTGTGCCATAATAGACTAAACCATCTTTAAGTGGCAATTCTACATTAACAGCCATAGCCTCTGCAGGGCCTTTTAAGGGAATATCTTTAAAATTTAGTTTTGGTTCTCCCATATCAACTTCAATCAATTCAACACTTTCGTTTTCACAGGTTAAGGTCAAAGTAATTATTCCGGCGAGCGTTTCAACCGAAAGAGGGTTTTTTTTCAACAGGTTATGTTCATAAACATATTTACCAAGGCAACGAATACCGTTGCCACACATTTCCCCCTCAGAGCCATCGGCATTAAAGATGCGCATTCTACAATCAGCATGCTGCGATGGCAAAATCACAATTAAACCATCAGAACCTATAGAAAAATGACGAGGACTAACTAATCTGGAGATAGATGGCCAGTCTATATTATCTGGGAAGCGCCTGCTAAGACCATCAACATAAACATAGTCGTTGCCAAGACCATGCATCTTTGTGAATTTAAGCAAGAATTACCCTCCTTTATAATATCCGATAAAAACACATTTAAGGCAGTGAGCCATAATAAGGTGTATACGACAGGACTGGTTTAGTAAGTAAAGGAACGAGCTTTTTTATCAAGAATATGTTTTAAAGTAAATCAATTTTGGAGGATTTAGCATGAAGATAATTCTAAGTTTATTATCATTTTTACTTCTTCTAAACACAGCTTTGGCCGATATGAGTATCGAAGAAAAAGAAGCTCTCTTTTTTGGTTCCCAAAGGTATACAATAACCGGAACCTTTTTCGATTTTCAGCACCATTCCACCGTAGAAGGAGTTTATTGGAACCCTCAGGCAGCAAAGTTTACCGACCAAATGTGGGAACAAAAGATCGAAGAAATGGCAGAAATTGGCATGAAGTATGTTGTTGTGATGGCGGTTGCGCTGAACAACAAAAGTTTTTATCCTTCAGAGATCCTTCCCAAATATCCAATTAAAGCTTATGATCCAGTAGAGGCAGTTTTAAAAGCAGCAGCTAAAAAAGGTATAAAAGTATTTTTAGGCGCTGGTTTTTATGGTGACTGGACTAATCCCTGGCAAGCATTTACAGACAAAACGGTTAGAGAAAAAACCAGAAGAGCGATCAAAGAACTAAGTGAACGTTATGGCCACTACGAGAGTTTTTACGGTTTTTACTGGCCTAATGAATTAGGGATTAATGGTTATTTTCCACAAGCTTTTATTGATCATGTAAACGAGAATAATAGCTGGGCAAAAGAATATCTCCCAAGAGCCAAAATCTTAATTGCTCCCTATGGCACTAATCGGGTTAAAGCAGATGCTTTTTATGTTGAGCAGCTAAAAGCACTGGGAGTAGATATAATTGCCTATCAAGATGAGGTGGGAGTAGAAAAAACTGATTTTGATGATCTGCCTTATATTTTTGAAAACTTAAAGAAAGCTCATGAACTGGCTGGGGTAACACTTTGGGCTGATATGGAGATCTTTAGATTTGAAGAGAGAGTTTACAACAGTGCTTTATTGCCCGCTGATATCAACCGCATTCGTATGCAGTTAAAAGGTATAGGACCTTATGTCGAAGAGATTCTCTGTTATCAGTATATTGGTCTAATGGATAAGCCCGAAAGCGAAGCTCCTCTAGGACCAAGGAAAGCTCAACAACTGTACCAGGACTATTCGAATTACCTACAAGGTCTACCGACAATTAAGCCTTGATGAAACATATATCTTTAGTTTTCGTATAAATAGATAGCATAGGTTACCATAGGAGGTGTTGTTTTGGCTCAAGATATTTATGTAAAAAATCTAAGACATAACTATAGTGATGTAGTTGCTGTAGATGATATCTCTTTTTTTGTCGAACGCGGTGAGATATTTGGGCTGTTAGGACCAAATGGAGCCGGAAAATCAACTACTACAGAGATACTAGTGGGCTTAAAAAAAAGAAAAGAAGGAGTAGTAAAGGTTTTAGGGTTTGACCCCCAAGATAGTGACAATGAATTTAAAAAACGAATAGGTGTGCAGTTACAGACTCCTGCTCTCTTTGAAAGGCTTCAAGTCAAGGAAATGCTCCACCTTTTTGCCAGCTTTTACCCCCAGCCACTTAAAGTAAAGGAAACTTTAGAATTAGTAGGTTTAGAGGAAAAGCAAAACACTCTTTCGTCTAAACTATCAGGAGGTCAGTTGCAAAGATTAAGTGTCGCTTTGGCTTTAATTAGTAATGCTGATATTATCTTTTTAGATGAGCCAACAACAGGACTTGATCCACAGGCTAGGAGAGGAATGTGGGATGTAATAGAAGATCTTAAAAAGCAGGGCAAAACAGTATTTCTGACAACTCATTATCTAGATGAAGCCGAGAAATTATGTGACAGAGTAGCAATTGTTGATTATGGCAAAATAATTGCCCTGGGCACACCTGAGGAACTGATTCACTATCATTTTGCAGAACAAGCACTAGAGTTTGATATACCAAGAGAAAAGCATCATTTAATTACAAGTACTATCAAGGGAGCAAAAATTGAATTTAATGAAAATAGAGCTACAGTCTATACCGCAGAAGTTGCCGCTACAGTCGCAAATCTTCTTAACTTAAAAGACAACGGCTTTAAGTTAGACAGTTTTACAGTAAGAGGAGCTACTTTAGAAGATGTCTTTTTAAAACTGACAGGAAGGAGAATCAGGGAATGAAGATCTTTTTTCAACTATTTAATGCTCATCTAAAGGATCTGTTTCGTGATAAGATGGTTCTTTTCTGGTTCTTCCTTTTTCCTATACTATTCGTGTTTTTATATGGGACTATCTTTTCTAGTACCGGCAATGAAAAATTTAATATCTCTTTAGCTGCTCCTGAAAAAAGCCCTACAGTAGCCGTTTTTGAAAAGATACCTGTATTTGATATCACTTATCTTAATCAAGAAAATGCTCTTAGGAATTTAAAACAAGGTAAAACTGATGTGGCAGTTTTAATTCAAAACAATGATGCTGGTAAAGAACAGGTTTTTATTCATTATAAAAATGATCAAAATAGTACAGGTACTATTGTAGCAGGGCTGATTAGACAAGTGCTAACTGAAGTGGAGCTGGCAAAATCTGGGCTGCCAAGGCATTATCAGATAATAGAAAGGCCTGAAGAGGAACAATCTATGCGCATGATTGATTATATTTTGCCAGGTATTTTAGGGATGGCTATTATGCAGCTCGGTCTTTTTGGTAGTATGCAGTTTGTAACTTATAGAGAAAAACGAATTATTAAAAGACTGGCTTTAGCACCTATTTCTAAAGTGAGCTTTTTGAGCTCAGAGATCCTCTTAAGACTTATAATGAGCTTAGTTCAAGGCCTTTTAATTTTATCTATAGGTAACCTCGTCTATAAAGTACCAATTAAAGGCTCACCCATAGCGATTGTCGGTATAATTCTACTTGGCTCTAGCGTGTTTATTAGTCTGGGCTATCTAATTTGCTCTTTCGCTAAAACAACAGAAGCTGCCAATGGCTTAGTTCAAGCAGTGCAGTTTCCCATGATGTTTCTATCTGGTATTTTCTTCCCTTTGAACTTTTTACCTGCATCTTTACTACCGGTTGTGAAAGTAATGCCTTTAACATATTTGGGAGATAGTTTGAGACAAATTATTCTGGGACTCTCAGGTGATATTAACTTACTAACCGGAATCACAGTCTTATTAGGTTGGCTAATCATTACCTTATTCTTAGCAGTGCGCTTTTTTCGCTGGGAATAAATTAAAGCTGGTGATATAAATGTGGCATATAATTCTTTGGCCGCTTAAGTTTCTTGTCTGGCTATTACTTTTACCGTTTAAACTCGTACTAACTATTTTTACCGGTATATGGGCGGTAATTGTCTTTGTTTTAGGGTTGCTAATTTTAATTCCCCTGACAATTGTCTTTGGTTTAATACCGCTTCTTATACTTGTGACAATTGGTGTACTTTTTACAGCTTTGGTGTGTTAAGAAAATAAAAGTAGCCTAGACTTAAAACACCTAGGCTACTTTTTGGCAATTGATTTAGAAAAGGGAAGAATTACGGTAAGGTAGCTTCTTTGAATGACGTCTCATTCATTAAATGTCTAAAAATAACATATTTTAGTTCAATTAAATCTAGGTCTGCGTAAAAGCCCTTGGCTGGTGAACCAAGCGATTGTATCTTTAGCCGTATCAAAAAAGCTACGTGGTTTATATCCTAAAACCTGTTCTGCTTTTTTATAAGAAAGTAGCGAATTTGATTTTAGTACATAGAGCGAATAGCTGGTAAAACGAGGCTTTTTTTTACTCAAGTTTTGAAAAATTGGTGAAAATAAACTGGCAAAATGGGCCAGAGGGTAGGGTATTTTGAAGGCTTTAAGGCGTCTTTTCGTTACTTGTTGTATAGTGTAAAGAATGTTTTTTATAGGTAGGAGATTCCCTGAAAGAATAAAACGCTCGCCTTTGGCGGCTTTTTCGTAAGCTGCAATAATACCAAAAACAACATCTCGTACATCAACAAAGTCATATTTTCCATCAACATAATAGAAAAAACCACGTGCATAATCTAAAAGCAATTGTCCCATTTCTGATATTTTGTAATCGAAAGGGCCAATAACTCCAGAAGGAAAGACAATGACAGCATTGAGTCCTTGTTTTATCCCTTCTTCCACAGCTAAGGTGGCTAAGGCCTTGGTTTTTGCATATGCACCCATAACATTTTCCGGGTCAATCAAAGTTTCTTCGGTAATAATAACACCTTGAGGTGGTTCGGAAAAAGCATGCACCGAACTTGTATAAACCAGACGTTTTATACCAAGTTCTAAAGCAAGATTAACGATATTTTTGGTTCCTATTACATTAACCGCATGCATTAGATCACTTTGGTCTGTGGTAAGGGAGATTATCCCAGCAAGATGGAAGATTCCCTCAACACCAGTCAAAGCTTCTTTAAGAGCGGTTAAATCTCTGACATCTGCTCGATAAATTTCCACATTTAGATCAGACAAACTGGCAGTATCTTCGTTTGGCGGTACTATGGCTCTGATTTGATAATGGCGGTTTAATAGTTCGCGAACTAGAGCATTTCCAACATGTCCTGTTGCTCCAGTTACGGCAATCACATCTAACACTCCCTTCCTAAGATCTTAGCTAATGTTTTCAGGTTATTTTTGCAAAACAAATTAATAAGGTACCATAACCTTTTAAATTATCTTGTGATTTAATTTTAAAGCAAAGGGATTTAATTAGCAAGGGTTATTATCGTTTGAACATCAACTTTCCAAGTAGAATAAAATTAACTACTGAACGGATTAGTGATATTTGGCAGATTAGTTCAAGGAATCTATGTGTCAAAGCGAGAAGTTAATTATACTGTCATAATAAGATACTAATTAGGGGCTACTCCTATCTTGGAGAAAAGCACTGGTAAAACTAAATATTTCGCAGCAAAAGACACACCTCTAATTTTTGTGTAGGGGAAAAAGTTAGAAGAGTTAAAACATCAATAATTTCCGGTTTAGCAGTTTACAAGAATTTAGGGGAGAAAGATCTTGAAAATTACTTTTATGGAATTAAAAACAGATAACCTAGTATTTGCGGAAAGAACAAAAAGAATATTTCATTTGTTAGAGCGAGGTAGAAAACAAGGTTCTGATCTTGTTTTGTTACCACTATTTACTAATATTCAAGAACTTGATGACTTAATTCGTGATAAAAAAGATTTTTTGAGAGGGACCAATGATTATCCGGATGTTTTTTTACTTCTTAGCGCAACTGAGGAAAACAAACAAGTTTACCTCTTAATATCCGAAGGAAAAGTTTATAACAGGCTTCTTATTGATCAAAACTCTGATATTGTTCTTACAATGGATCTAAAAAACCGGAATCTTAGTTTAAATTTGGCTGCTCCAAAGGAGAATGCTAAGCAAAGCTTGGTCATACATTGTAACTCATCTAAAACCACTCCGGTTAGTTTAAAAAGCCCAAACACGGCCCATTTGTTTTTAACAAGTTCAATTCAGGAGAGCCCCTTTCTTTATTACCGGCAGAAAAAAACAGATTTTCCTGAAAGCCAACAAAAAGCTCAAAGCGTTTGTTTAAAATAAAAGTTCAATAGGGTAGTGGTTTTAGATGTTAAAATAAAACTATACATCGAAGTTATTAAGGCGGGTTTTTAGAAACTAAGTTGCTGGAAGAAGGTTGATAAAAATGTCAGTCTATGCTGATCTTCATGTACATATCGGTCAAGCTAATAATCACTGGGTAAAGATAACCGCATCTAGAGCATTAACAATAAAAAATGCTCTTAAATATGCCAAAGAGATTAAAGGGGTTCATGTTCTTGGATTAATTGATTCAGGGAGCAAGCCAGTTATCTTAGAACTAGAAGAGCTGCTCGAACAAGGAGAATTAACAGAGTTAAAAGAGGGTGGCCTGTTAACTAAAAACGGGCTTTTGTTGATCTTAGGCTGGGAATTAGAATTAAAAGAGGTCCACTACCTAGCATATCTACCCTACCTAAGTTCTTTAAAAGAGTTAACTAAAGAACTCTGGCCTAGAACGAAGAATCAGGAGTTAAGCACACAAAAATATCTTATTTCACCAGCTGAGCTAAGATTAACAGTAGAAGGTTTAGGAGGTCTCTTTTTACCGGCTCATGGTTTTACACCTCACAAAGGTTTTTATGGCAAAGCCTACAATTCATTTCAGGAAGAATTTGATAAACCATTTCTGGCTCTTGAGTTAGGCCTTTCTAGTTGCACAGAGATGGTTTCTGGGATAAGTGAATTGCATAAGACTGTCTTTTTGACCAATTCCGATGCTCACTCTTTGCCCAAAATCGCAAGGGAATATAATGAATTGAAGTTAAACTCATTAAGTTTTAAGGCTCTTAAAGAAACTATTACAAAAGAACAAATAATAGCCAATTACGGATTGGATCCTAGGCTTGGTAAATACCATGAAACAGCTTGTCTTAAATGTGGCAAGCATCTACAACTAGAAATGCGCTGTCACTGTGGTGGTTATGCTGTAAAAGGAGTAAAGCCTCGTTGTGAAGAGTTGGGGGGTCTGAAAACCGGCAGAAAAAGACCACCTTATATTAAACAGATCCCACTTGAATTTCTCCCGGGAATAGGTCCTAAAACAATCTCTAAACTTTTAGAAGTGGGAACTGAACTAGAGATCTTGAATAAAATAGCTCTTGATGAGATTAAAAATGCTACTAATCAGAAAATAGCCAATGTTATAAAAGACTCCAGAGAGGGTAAACTCATAATTACAGCTGGAGGAGCCGGTTATTACGGGAAAGTAAAAAAGCAGAATAGTTGATAAATAAGCTTATTATTAATTCTAAACCACACCCTAAGTGCATAGTTTGTCTAGGGGTGGTATTATGCGTTATAAGAACAGGCGCAAAGAAGGAAAAAAAGAAGTCTTATGGCCTTATATCTTAATGGCTTTAATGTTATTTTTAGGTATTATCTTTGGTGTGATGGCCACAAATGTTCTTCAGCAAGATCAGCGCAGTGAGCTTACAGCCTATCTGGAGAGCTATTTTAACTTTGTAGGACGCAATGATGCTTTGCAAAGAGCAAATTCATCTCTTCTTAAAGAGGCACTTAACCTCAATCTTCTAAAAACCACTATACCTATTTTTCTGGCTTCTCTATCCTTAGTAGGCGTTCCTTTGATCGCTGTCATTGGCTTTTTAAGAGGGTTTATTGTTGGCTTTGGCGGTGCTTTTTTAATTCGAGAGATGCAGTGGCGTGGTGGTATGGTTTTTTTGGCCGGACTGCTACCGCAAAACATCTTTATCATTCCAGGCCTTGTAATCTTGGGCGGAGCAGCAATAATTTTTTCTATCGCCATAATAAGTGCCATATGGGGGAATAGAAGACAGCCACTCAAGCGAGAACTACAGGAGTTTTTGGGACGCACTGCGGTAGGAATCTTAGTTATCCTTCTTGGTTGTTTTATGGAAGCTTATGTAACGCCAGGCTTTTTGAGGTTACTGGTTAGATTGTGAAAGCGGTGAAGACAATGTGGAGTAAGGCTATCGATGAATATCTAAACTATCTTTTAATTGAACGGGGCATGGCCCAAAACACTATTTCTGCCTATAGCAGAGATCTTCTACAGTTTCAAGAGATTCTAAGGGCTTATGATCTAGAAAACCCTTTTAGTGTTGAACTAAAGCATCTTTATGATTATTTAGCTGTGCTATGGCAAAGAAAAATGTCTTCTACAACAATTGCTAGAAAAGTAGCTTGTATTAGAGGGTTTTACGACTATTATTACTTGCAAAACAAAGTCAAAGTAAATCCTGCCACTAAACTAGATGCTATTAAAAGGAAGCAGTCTTTGCCTCAGGTTTTAAGTGAACAGGAAGTGGACAAGCTTTTAAATGCTCCTAAGAGTGATATTTTAGGTTTGCGGGATAAAGCTATGCTTGAACTTTTATATGCTACCGGGATGAGAGTCTCGGAGCTGTTAAATTTAGATATCGGTGATATAGAATTAGAAGTAGGATTTGTACGCTGTACAGGCAAGGGAAATAAAGAGCGCATTATCCCCTTAGGTGGATTAGCTAAAGAAGCCACGGAAAAATACCTTCAGTTTAGCCGCCCGAGACTTTTAAAAACAAGAAACGATGCCTATTTTTTAAATAGCCGGGGGAAGCGTCTTTCTAGACAAGGTTTTTGGAAAATCATGAAGAGTTATACCAAAGAGCTAAAGATATTAAAAGAGATAAGTCCTCATACACTAAGGCACTCTTTTGCGACACATCTATTAAAACATGGAGCTGATCTTAGAGCTGTTCAAGAACTACTAGGTCATGCAGATATAGCTACCACCCAGGTTTATACCCACTTAAGTCAAAGTCATATTAGACAAGTCTATCAAAAAACTCATCCCAGAGGTGAAAAAAAAGAGCCAGCTAACTGATTCTAGTAAGAAAAGCCAAGCTATGGTAAAATAATCACAATATGTTTTTTTAAGAAGGGCAGGTTAAAGATGAAACGATTTATAATCTGGGTTCTTGATAGCGTTGGTATAGGAGAATTGCCAGATGCTCACTTATATTCAGATCAAGGAAGTGCTACTCTACAGAATATTGCTAAAGAACGTGGAGGTCTATACCTGCCGAATTTAGAGCGTCTAGGCTTAGGTTTAATTGAAAATATCTCCGGCGTTGACCGTGTAGCTAACCCTGAAGCAGCCTATGGAAAAATGAAGGAAGTATCAAAGGGTAAAGATACCATAACCGGTCATTGGGAGATTGCCGGTTTAGAGTTAAAAGAGCCTTTTCCTACTTATCCCCATGGTTTTCCCAAAGATATTATTGATAGGTTTGAAAAACTTTCCGGTTATAAAGTTTTAGGTAATTATCCGGCTTCAGGTACGGTTATTATCGAAGAATTAGGTGAAAAGCATCTTAAAACTAAAAGACCAATCGTCTATACCTCAGCTGATTCGGTATTTCAAATTGCAGCTCATGTAGACGTGATTCCTTTAGAGAAGCTCTATTGGCTTTGTGAGATAGCACGTTCAATTTTAATAGGTGAGCATGGTGTAGCCAGAGTAATTGCCAGACCATTTGCAGGAACATTAGGCAATTTCTATCGGACTAAGGATCGCCATGATTATTCTTTGCCTCCATCAGGTAGGACAGTACTCGATCGATTTTTTGAGGAGGGTATATCCGTAACAGCGATAGGCAAAATCGCCGATATCTTTGCCGGCAGAGGGATTAGTCAAGTCCTTAAAGCCAAAAACAATAATGAGACCATAGCTCAACTGATTTTTGCTCTTGAGCAGGTAAAGGGTGGTTTAATCTTTGCCAATTCAGTTGACTTTGATATGGTCTATGGTCACAGAAATGATGTAGAAGGTTATGCGAGAGCTTTGGAGGAGACTGACCGTTTTTTGCCCGAGATTATTAAAAGACTAAATAAAGATGATGTTTTGGTGATAACTGCGGATCACGGTTGTGATCCAACAACACCAAGTACCGATCATTCGCGTGAATATGTACCTTTGTTAGTTCATGGCATAAAACCGAGACCTTTAGGGATTAGAGAAACCTTTGCTGATGTGGCGGCATCAGCAGCTGAGTTTTTCGATCTTACCTATGAAAGAGGGACAAGCTTTCTGGCTTAAAAATACTCCGTTTACGCTGATGTTTTTATCAAAATAAGTAATGGCGATGCAACTGAGAGGAGAAATACCTCTCAGTTCTTGTTTTTTTTGATTTAAAGTTGGCTTTGCTCCTTAATAAAGGCAACACAAATTATAATCTAAGGATGCCGTCTTAAATACAATAAGGGTTGTTAAAGAGGGGTAGCCCGTATTAGCTAAAAGATTGAAACTGGCAAGGTAACAATATCCTGACCAGGCCACTGGTTTTGACGATAAAATTTCATATTTATCGTAGCAAGTTGTGGAAGAATGACAAACAGTGCTGACTATCTCGCCATGGTTAAGCATTGATGTTGTAGCTATAGAATAAACGTAGTCGGAGAACTTACCCTTGCTTTTTTTATATAGCTAAAAAACACTGTGAGTTATAAAGCTTGGCATAAACACCTGAATTATTGATTAGTTCGCTATGAGAACCTTGTTCGACAATTTGGCCACTTTCCAAGACAATAATTTCATCGGCATCTTTAACTGTAGAGAGTCTGTGAGCGATAAGTAAGACCGTACGTCCCTGACTAAGGCGTTTTAGTGTATTTTGAATTCGATATTCGGTGATATTATCCAGTGCCGAAGTTGCTTCATCTAAAACTAAAACCGGTGGATTTTTGAGAAATAGTCTGGCAATGGCTAATCTTTGCTTTTGGCCACCGGAAAGCTTAATTCCACGCTCCCCGATATAGGTATTATACCCGTCAGGCAAGGAGGCAATAAATTCATGGATTTCCGCATCTTTTGCGGCTTGAATTATTTCCTCTTTGGTAGCTTTTGGACGTCCATAGAGGATATTATCTTTTATGGTACCGGCAAATAGAAAGACATCTTGCTGAACAAACCCGATAGTCTCTCTAAGTGAAGCAAGGGTTATGTCACGGACATCATGGTTGTCGATTTTAATGGCACCGGAGTCAACTTCGTAAAACCTCATCAGTAGATGGCATAAAGTGGTCTTACCTCCACCTGAAGAACCTACAAGAGCAATTGATTTACCTGGTTCTACTGTCAGGGAGATATTTCTTAAAACTTCACTAGATCCACTATAGCCAAATGAAACGTTATCAAACTCGATTTTACCAACAACATTTTTTAAGGTAAGGGCATTGGGCTTATCTTTTATTAACGGCTCTATAGACATAAGTTGAATAAAACGTTTAAATCCGGCCATACCCTGCTCATATTGCTGGGCAAAAGAAGTCAATCTTCTTATGGGCTGAAGAAACATGGAGACAAAAAGAAGGTAAGCGATAAGATCGGCAATGTCAAGCTGCCCTAGATAAGTGAGATAACCACCGAAAACTAATACAGCACTGTTTAGCATGTTGGTCATAAAGTTTAGACCGGAATAGTAAATGGCCATGCTGTGGTAAGCCCCTTCTCGAGCCTCGCGGAAGTTATGGTTGGCGTTTTGGAAACGTTCTTTTTCATATTCTTCGTTGGCAAAACTTTTGGCTACACGAATACCAGCAATACTATTTTCAATATCGGAGTTAATGATGGCAGTTTTTTCCTTAACATTTAGAAAGGCTTGCCCCATTGTTTTACGGGTTCTGATGGCAAAAAAGATCATAAAGGGGACAAAGGCTATAATTAATAGAGTTAGAGGAATATTAATGTGATAGAGATAGACCGTAGAACCAATCAACATCAAAGTTGCAATTAACAGATCTTCTGGGCCATGGTGCGCAAGCTCACTAACTTCATGTAGGTCATTAACTATTCTGGACATAAGATTTCCGGTGCGATTGTTATCAAAAAACTCCACATCAAGCTTTTGCATATGGCAAAAAAGGTCATAACGCATCTTGGTTTCAATACGAATGCCGGCAATATGACCAAAATAATCGACTATATACTGCAGGCCAAGACTGAGAAGATAAAGACCAAGCAGTATTAAACCATAGATGAGAATTCCTCGCAGATCTTTTTGGGGGATAAATTCTTTCATCATCTTGCGGCTAATAACCGGAAATAACAGATCTAAAAAGGCGATGCCGGAGGCAGCCAAAATATCTAGGATCGTTAGAGGTAGTTCGTATTGATAGTAGCTTAAAAATCGTTTTAAGGTGTTCACAGATTTAGATAGTCCCCTTTGCTTTAATGTCATAAACTCTTTTTTACATAAAACCAAAAATTCCTTCCTAAAACATACCCCAAGCATAAAATGCATAGGATCTAGCGCCAAGACTAGCAAGGGAGGCTTGACTGATGAGGCAGTTTTTTATATGGGTATTAATTGTTCTTTTAGGAGTTATAAGTATAGCTCAACCGGTAATAAATTCACCAGCTGCTGTTTTACTGGAAGTCAATAACGGTCAAATTCTTTGGGAGAAAAAACCTGAAGAAAAAAGACAAATAGCTAGCATTACCAAAATAATGACAATGATTTTAATACTTGAAGCTTTAGAAAAAGGCCAGTTTAGTTTAGAAGATATGGTATCAGTTAGCGAAGAGGCTAAAAGGCAAGGTGGCTCACAGATCTGGTTGGAAACGGGAGAAAAAATGTGTGTCAATGATCTTTTGTTTTCTCTGGCTGTAGGTTCGGCAAATGACTCGGCTGTAGCATTAGCTGAATATCATAGTGGCTCGGAAAATGCCTTTGTAGAAAAAATGAACCAAAAAGCTTTAGAATTAGGTTTAACAAATACTCACTTTGTAAACTCCAACGGATTACCTGAAACCAGTCATCGTGTTTTAGAAGGAGAACACTATTCATCAGCTAAAGATGTTGCTCTAATGACGTTTTATGCCTATAAGTTCGCTTTATTTGCCAAACTAGTTTCCACCTATGAATATACTGTGCGTCCAAATCAAAAGGGTGAAGTGGTTTTATACAACTATAACAAGCTTTTTTTAAGGGGTTACCCAGGAGCCGATGGAGTTAAAACGGGTATGATCGAAGCTTCCGGTTATTGTTTAAGTGGTTCTGCTCTAAGAGACGATTTCAGACTAATTGCCGTAGTTTTAGGTGCAAAAAGTAACGCCGAACGCTACAAAGATATTGTAAGTATACTAGACTATGGTTTCAATAATTACCAAGGAATTTTGCTCGCTAAAAAAGAAACAGTAATAAAAGAAGTGTCAGTAGGTCATGGTAAAAAAGACAAACTTTTACTCTACCCGCAGGACAATTTACGGGTTACCTTAAAAAAAGGAACCGAAATTAAACCAGAGCTGGAACTTCAAGTAAGCGATTATATTAAGGCACCCGTAAAAAAGGGAGCCATAGTTGGCCTATTAAGAGCTAAAATTGATACTCAAGTTTTAGCGGAGATTGAAATTGTAGCTGGCGAGGATATAGAAAAGGCGACACTTTGGCAAGAGATAGCCCGAAGTTTCTATCAACTTTTAGGAATTAATAAAGCCTAAAGAAGGAATTTAACCCCCAGGACAGAAAAAATGTCTCAAACAGCCTGGGGGTGATTATATGTCAGTTCAGGTAATTAAAGACGGTTTAACTCTTATTGCCAAAGTCAAAGGTGATCTTGATATGGTAACCGGTGCGGAGTTAAAAAAGACAGTTGACCAAATGTGGGATCAAAACGAGATGCTAAACTGTTTAATTCTGGATTTAACGAGTGTTGATTTTAACGACAGTACCGGGTTAGGTGCAATACTAGGCCGCTATAAGAAGGTCAATATGAGAAATGGCAGAATGGTTATAGTCGGAGCTAAAGGAAGCGTGAAAGACGATCTAGAAATTTCCGGTATCTTAAGACTTTGTGCCTACAAGTCAAGCCTGGATAACCTAAACAGTTAAATGTTATAAGGATTATTTAGAGGGGAGGATGGCACTTATTTAATCGGTGCCACAAACCAAAAAAATGACACAAAAAAATGAACTTAATCTGCGATTTCCCAGCCTGCCTGTAAACATTGCTTTTGCTCGTTCAACAGTAGCAGCGTTTGCAGTCCAGATCGAAGCATTCACTGAAGCAGAATACAATGAGATTCGTAAAGCCGTTTCCGAAGCGGTGTCTAATTGTGTCCAACATGCTTATCCAGATAAACCTGGTATAATTGATATTAGTGTCTACCTTGAGGCTAAAACACTTACAATTATCATAGAAGATCAAGGTTTAGGTATTGAAAATACTACCTTAGCCCAAGAAAGTGAGTATACTACTAAGCCTGGCGAAAATCTTGGTCTTGGTTTTAGTTTTATGGCAGCTTGCATGGATGAGATTCAAATTGAATCTTGTTTAGGTAAAGGAACAAAAATTACTATGCGTAAAACACCCTCAATACAAGATGCATAAAAACAGAGAACTGCTTATCAAGGCCAAGACGGGCAATAAAGAAGCAAAGGAGACCTTTTTAACAAAAAACAGAGGCCTAGTAGTCCATATAGCCAGAAGATTTTCTGAGGTTGACAATGAAGATCTTATTCAAGCTGGCTTTATTGGTATGATTAAAGCTTTAGATAAATTTGATTTACAATTTGGAACAGCTTTTTCTACCTATGCAGTGCCATTTATTATGGGAGAGATCAAAGAGTGGTTGCGTAAAGAGAAGCAAGTTAGTTTAGGACGTAAAGGCAGAGAATTATATCTACGGTTTAGAGAAGAAAGCGAAAGGATTTTTAAGGAAGAAGGAACCGAACCTAGTTTAGCGAGGGTGGCTGATATTTTAAGGGTTGATCGTGAAGAACTAATCTATGCCCTAGAAGCAGCTAGGACTCCAAAATCTCTAGATATTTCTATTGATGAAGATAAAAAAATATTTATAAGCGATCTGATTGAAAGCAAACAAGAAAATAGTGAGACAAGGATTTTAATCAACGATCTTCTGGCTACCTTAGATCAGCGTAGCCGGTATATAGTTGTACAAAGATTTTTTGCTGAAAAAACTCAGCTTGAATTAGCTGCTGAACTACAAATATCGCAAGCTCAGATCTGTCGAATTGAAAAGAAAGCTCTAAACAAGCTTCGTCATCTATTAGGAGAGGATTAGTTTGATCGACTTACATCTGCATACAACCTATTCAGATGGTACTCGAACACCTGAAGAGCTAGTCCTAGCTGCAGCAAATTACCAAGCAATTGCCATTACAGATCACGATACAATAAATGGTATAACTGAAGGTCTTTTAGCTATTAAGAAACATCGACTTAATCTTAAACTAATCACAGGTGTGGAATTTAGTACGGTTTATAAAAACAAAGAGGTGCATATTCTCGGCTATGGTATTAACCTGCAAACTCCGGTCTTAAAAAAGACCCTGAAAAAACTGGGAGAAGAAAGAATAGAGAGAATTAAAAAGACAGTGGACAAGCTCACAGAATATGGTTTCCCCTTGGAGTTTCATGAACTACCTCTAACCGGGTTACCCGGGAGAGCCCATGTGGCTAGAGCTATGGTAAAAAAAGGCTATGTAAAAACCATTGATGAAGCATTTAAAAACTACTTAACACCGGATCGACCCGGTTATGTTCCCAGAAACAGTCTGTCGCCTGCAGAGGCCATAAAGCTTATTCACAAGGCCAAAGGGACAGCGATCTTAGCTCATCCAGGGCTAATAGGTTTAGAACTTACCGATGGGTTTTTAGAAAACATTCCTGTCGATGGTATCGAAGTATTTCATTCAGCCCATGAGAAGGCTCTGACTTTATTCTATGAAGAGTTTGCCAACAACCGCAAATTACTTATTACCGGAGGTTCTGATTGTCATGGGCAAAAAGGTAAAGATCGAGAACTTTTAGGTTTGGTTGATCTACCTAAGAGGTATTTTAATAAGCTTTTAGAGTTCATGGATGGAATTGCCTAAAGGGTAGTGCCAGTCAAATAGAGAAAACCCTTCTCCATAAGAGTTGCAAAGTTTGGTGGCGATTTCAGCAACTGTTTTATGGAGGGATAAAGGCAATGTATAATGACTTAATACGACTTAGAAAACCTCAAGAAGCGGATCTAGATTTATTTATTAACTGGAGTCAAGATGATGAATTAAAAAGTTTAATGGGTTGGGAATACCCAAAGAATAAGGCTGAGCTTTATAATTGGCTTTTTGATAGAACTCAAAACCGTGAACGGCGTTTTTTTATTATTGAATATGCCAGTCAGCCCATAGGTGATATTGAACTCTGCAATATTGCTTGGCGAAGCGGACAAGCAGAACTAAAAATTTGCATTGCCGACAAAAGTTTTTGGGATCAGGGCTTGGGAACAAGATCACTTAAAATAATTCTTCAAGAAGCTTTCACCAATTTGGGGTTAAATGAAGTTTATCTAAGAGTATATGCTTTTAATAAAAGGGCAATTCGCTGTTATGAAAAGGTTGGTTTTACTCTCAAAGGTTTTCTCAAGAGAAAAGATCCTAATTGGAATGAGATCTGGCTTATGTCTCTATCAAAATTACAATTTGAAAAGGACAAATCTCAAATAGGTGCCTAGAACGTCTTATGGGAGGGGAAACAATGCTAAAACGTTCTTTATTAGTGTGCGGCTTATTATGTTTAAGTTTATCTGCTAGTGCTAACGCTACTATTGCTTTATTGCCATTGGATTCCAGACCGGCAAATACTTATTCCCCTTATATGATAGCTAAGATGGCGGGTTTGGAGTTACTTATGCCTGAGTCTTCGGCACTTGATTATTATAAAAACCCAGGCAACTGTGAGCAAAATATAGGCTGGCTACAAGAAACTGAAGCTGATTTTTACATTATTTCTGTTTCTCAACTCTGTTATGGTGGTTTAGTGGCTTCAAGAACAGGAGATGTTAGTCTTAAAGAAGCTCAAAAAAGGTTGGAGTCTTTAAGAGAGTTAAGAAAAAAAATAAATGACAAGCCGATCTATGTTTTCGATACCATACAAAGGTTGGCCATAACTTCTAGTGATAGTCGGGCTGCCTTATATTATAGTTCAGTTCACAACTGGGCTATCTTAAAAGATGAAGTTGAAAATCTAGGTCAAGAATATAAGCGCCAAGAGTTGGAAAGACTCGAAGAATGTATTCCTGACGATATTCTTGCTGATTACCTTAGGGCAAGGACACGTAATCATATTATCAACAAAACCCTGATTAGCATGGTAAATGAAGGGGTCATTAATTATTTAATCCTAGCTCAGGATGATGCTTCTGTTACCGGTTTGCATAGAGCAGAACGTGAAAGCTTGCAAGAAAAGGTAGTAAAACTAGGTTTAACGGATAAAGTTAATATTTTTCCCGGAGCCGATGAAGTTGATGTTGTTTTAGTCAGCCGTGCCATTACCAAAAGCTTAGGCCTAGAACCCTCATTTAAGGTTTTTTATCGCGGCAGAGATGGAAATATCTGGATTGCACCTTTGGAAGATATTAGTTTTGCGGAAAACATTCGCCGACATATTATTGCCTGCGGCGCAAAAATTTCACCTTTGGGAACAGTTAATCTTTTTGTGGCTACACCAGGAGGTGATAACCTGACCTTTACCGAAAACATTCAATCTAAGCTTGAGTTGGGAGAAAAGGTGGTTATATGCGATGTTGCTATAACTAATAGAGCCGATCCTTCTTTGTTTTTAATGATGTTAAAAGAGCTAGAATTAAAATCTTTAAGTGGTTATGCCGGTTGGAATACAGCAGGAAACACCTTGGGGTTTGCCTTAGGACAAGGAATAGCCACCATAGCAAGAGAACGATTAATCGGCGAAAAAAGATTAAAAGCAGAAAATGCTTATTATGAGTATCTTTTACACAGAATAGCTAAAGATTATTATTATAAAAACTTTGTCCAGGGTGCCATCGAACTTTGGGCTAGCACACATGGCCTAAATACCATTAATTTGCCGGAAAATAGCTTTCCTCTGGTTAAAGAACAACTAAAGAATTTGCTTCAGCCTTACTTATTTGAACTATATGTTCATCACTTTGCCAATGAGAAAGTGGGAGAATACATTTTGCCACCTGCCGTTAACTGGGATATTGATCTGGCGTGGCCTAGATTCTTTGAAGTTTCCATTGAACCAGTTGTCAATCTCGTTGTTGGAGATTTTTGACAGCAATTGAAAATATGTCATTTGTAAGGAAGAGGGATCTACTATGGGAATCTTGGGGAGAAAAGAGCAATTTCAGGTAGGCTGCCTTATTATCCTATTATTTATTTTTCCGGTATTTACATTGGCTGTCAAACCACCAACTGATGTTGCTAATACCGATGTAGCTTATGAGATGATCTTAAAAGTACTAGATAGTGGTCTGATGGAAGGTTACCCTGATGGGTCTTTTAGGGGTAAGCAGGTAGTGGATCGCTATGAGATGGCTCTTTTTGTAGCTCGTTTAATCGATGTTTTAAGTGAACTGGAAAAAGATAACTCAGTAGCTATAAAGGCGGATGAAACTTCTCTTAAAACCGATACTCCTATGGTGAAAGAACTACTTAGTTTAGTCAGTCAGCTGCAAACGGAATTTGAAGATGAGCTTGTTAAAATAAGTGATCGCTATTATAACCTTAAGCTTGATTATGGCAAACTTGAAGAGGCTTTACAGAATCTAGAACTGATGCAGCAAGGATTAGCTCAAAGGCTAGATGACCAACAAAAGCAAATTCAAAGCCTTGACCAAAAAGCAGAGGCAATTAATGATTTACACATAGAAGTTGATACTCTACGTAAAGATGTTATTAATCTAAGGCAGGAAGTAACAGATCAGTCAAAAACCATCAAGAGTCTGTTTATTGCCTTAGGTGTTATGAGTGCTATAATTCTTTTAATTGGGCTAAAATAGATAAAAGTGATTTAATTCATCTTCTGCAGGAAACATTTCCTTGATTTTGGATGAAAATAAAGGTTTACTCGTTACAATGAACGTGATTTTAGACGGTTAAAGACAAACAGCATAGCCGGTTTATGACATAAAATTATAAAAAATTATAAAAACAGGCAGGAAGTGTTTGCTTCCTGCCTGTTAGGTTGGTTAATAATCAGTTATTATATATTCCGTTGGCATTTCGGTAGCCTCCCAGTTGGTTTTCAGATAATCTTTGCGGTGCATTATTTGAGCGGCAGCTCCAATTACATCATCAAACAGCCGCAGGCAAGATATGGCCTTCACTTGACCTTGCAGATGAAATGGCACATGGTTTTGCCAGGTATTTTTAGATATTTCTTTGATATTGACAGACACTTCCAGTAGTTCATCTATGATGGGTTGTAAAATATCATACAAAGATTGGAATTGACTGGGAGTATAAACAGGTGTGGTGACGGTTATTTTACCGTTATCGTTTCTGGCGTAACCTTTTTGAATAAGTTCAGCCAGAAATTCTTTTTCGTATTCGTTTGGATCAGTTACCTTATTTGAAGCAAGTTTCACCAAAAAGTTAGCCAACTTTAAATTACAAGAAAATTCTTGGTGATGGCTTTTAGATCTCGGGACATAGTTGGGACATAGTTCATAAAGTGGATTTCACCTGTGGTGAGTGCACCGTCATATTTGGTCAGATTGCAGATGTTAAATATAGATTCCGGTTCTTTGATTTCCCATACATAAGCTTTTTCACCAAAGGCGGTTACAGGAGGATCTCCCAGAGTATATTTTTTAGTGATTCTATCACACAAACACTGCAACAAAACACAGGTAGTATGCCAAAGATAAGAATTCCTTGACATATTGCAACCGCAAAAAACCACACCTCTTATTTTGTCTTCTTTTTGCAGGATAAAATGGTAGATCTTATCAGCGATTTCATTTTGGTAGGTTGATGTTTTTAAAGCCAGTTCGTTTTGGAGTTGATTGGAAATAAAAATAATATTGATACTAAACCTGTTGCCTTTTTGAACTAGAAGGCCTGCCTCTTTTAAGGTCTTGATTTCAGTGTCAAGGTAGGGTAGAGAAATACCAATTTGTAAACTTATTTCTTGTGCGGTAAGAAAGTCGTTATAGCAAGGGAAAGGCAATATAAAAATACTGTTCTGGTAGCTTGTTCTATGTTTTGATCGAGGTAGTCTTTATCCAAAATCTCACCTCCTTTAGAGAAGCTATCATTTATTTAGTGGAATGAACATGAATTTGGTTAACCGGTTAAAAATATTTTCTAATTCTTATCATTTCAGAACAAATCTACATTCAGGTTATCAAGGTGAAAGTTTCAAGACAAGTGGCAATGTCCAAAGTTTTTAAATTTAAATGCAGATATCAAATCGGAAGTCCAAGCACTTTCGTTGGGGCAAAGAAAAACCCTAAGGTTATAAACGAAATGGTGGGATAACGAGTATCCCACCACATACGCAATCTATCCGTCAGATTAATATTCTTAATTATTTAATGAGAAAACACGAAGGAAGCTTTTTTAATTGGTAACTGTAAAGCTTATGGCGAGTCTGATTAAAGCAGAAGTTCATGGCTAGGACAAGACTACTCGGATGGAAGTCAAGGTGGGATCTTCAGGGCCTTGGATAGGTAGAATAAAAGCTTTGGCATTTTTAATGTATTCCAGGCAGGGGCGGTTAATTATCTCTCCAGGCATAATAATGGGAATACCTGGAGGATAAACCATAACCAGTTCTTTAGAGACTCTGCCCAGTGATTTATCTAATGGAATGGCTTCACCCTTGGCATAGAATGCTTCACGTGGTGAGAGACAAAGCTCCGGGGTCTCCGGTAACTGCTCAGGGAAATCCGGTATTTTGATCCAGGCTTCGCTTTCACGAGATAGTTCCATAAAGGCTTTTACTAAGGCTCCAACAGTGTCTTGGTTATCTCCAATACTGATAATGCAAAGAATATTATAAAGGTCACTAAGTTCTACCTCGATGTTGTAAGTCTTTCTTAGCCAGTTATCAACTTCATGTCCTGTAAGTCCAAGATCTTTGACATGAATTAAAAGTTTAGTTGGGTCATAAGCAAAGGCTTTAGAGCCAATAAGGTCACTCCCCGGGCTATAAAGACCGGGAAAGGTATTAATAGCTTTACGGGCATTTTCTGCCAATTGCATGGTTCGGTCTAAGTTTCTATGTCCTTGGGTAGCTAAAAAACGACGTGCGGCATCAAGAGATGCCATAAGCAAATAAGAAGTTGATGTGGTAGTTAACAAACTAAAGACAGTTTTAACACGCTCCGGAGAGACTAAGTTACCTTTTAAGTTAAGGACTGAACTCTGAACAAGAGAACCACCCAGCTTATGGACACTAGTAGCAGCTAAATCAGCACCAGCCTGCATAGCAGAAAGAGGCAGCTTATCATGAAATCTGATATGGATCCCATGAGCTTCGTCGACTAAAACCGGCACACCTCTTTGATGAGCGATCCGGACAATCTCAACCAGATCTGTGGCAAAACCGTAGTAAGTAGGATTAATAACTAAGACACCTTTGGCCTGGGGATGCTCTTTTAAAGCTTCAGCGACAGACTCGGGTGTAATGCCATGTGCTATACCTAACCTTTCGTCAATGACAGGTTTTAAAAAGACAGGGCGAGCTCCGGAGAGGATAAGTCCTGTAACAACTGCTTTGTGAATGTTACGTGGGACAATTATGGTTTCACCTGGATTAGCTACCGACATGATCATGGTTTGAATCGCACCGCTTGTACCTTGCACAGAGAAAAAAGTTCGATCCGCTAAGAATGCCTCTGCCGCAAGGTCTTGAGCTTGTTTGATGATTCCGTGGGGATTGTGGAGGTCATCAAGGGGAGGTATATTAATCAGATCAATTGACAAAGCATTAAGGCCAAAAAAGTCACTAAACTCCGGATCCATACCACTGCCTCTTTTGTGGCCAGGAATATGAAATTGTAAAGGTAAAGAGGCTGCATAGCTTCGAAGTGCCGTGAACAAGGGAGTTTCCTGCTGTTTCAAGACCCGCTCCTCTTCTCTTTTGTAATGTATTTTAAGGACACTTACAGGGTTTTGCCCCAATTGAAGTATACTAGACCTCGATCCGTTGTCAAGAAGTTCTTGAGAAAAATTATTCAAATGCTGAAAAAAGTTTTCTCTGACGAGTTCCTTTCTATATGAGGACAAGGAATCTAGATTTAATTTGTCGAAAAATGAATAAGAATCGTATTACTTTTGTTATCGTATTTTACAATTAGGCTAAAGACTTAAGAGTGACTATTAAAGGTAACTGTCAAGGAGGTGGCTAGCCTGCTTTTGCAGGTGAAATTATGCTTGAATTATTAGCTAAGGGTGGTTGGGTAATGTATGTGCTTTTGGGATGTTCAGTCCTAGCACTTACCATTGTTTTAGAAAGACTTTATACTCTTTTAAGGGCTCAAAACGACACGGAAAAATTAATAGGTGGCGTTAAGCGCCTTCTTGTACAGGGGAAAGTTTTAGAAGCTTTAAGATTAGCTAAGCAAGAAAAGGGACCTGTAGCTGCTGTATTAGCAGCAGGTATTGAAAACTATGGACGCGGTATTAAAGAAGTAGAACGTATGATGGATCTAACTGCCGAACAGGAACTGTATCGTATGAAAAAGAGGATGCCGGCTTTAGAGATGATAGCACAGATTTCCCCTTTGTTGGGTCTTTTAGGGACAGTTACCGGTGAAATACGTACTTTTAATGTCTTAAACAATTTGCAGGGGGTATCAGATCCTGTGGCTATGAGTTCAGGTATAGCCGAAGCTCTTTTAACTACAGCCTATGGTCTGTTAATTGCAATTCCCATAGCTGCTATTTACGCTTATTTGGATTCCCTGATCCAGAAAAATGTTTCCAGTATGAATAGAGCTAGCATTGAAATTCTCGATACTTTCGCTAATCTAGATTTAGAGGAATCCCAAAGGGAAGCGAGTGATATCGGGTGACTATTAAGTATGAAAGTAAGCGTCCACGTTTAGAGATAACTGCTCTTATAGATATCATGTTTTCACTGGTTTTGTTTTTTGTTGTCTTTACTACTTTTAGAACTTATGATGCTAGTATTAACCTGCAACTACCTAAAGCAGCTACAGGTGAAGATGCTTTAAAAAGTATGATGATTATTAGTATAGATAAAGAAGGTCAAATGTACCTTGGAGAACAGATTTTATCTGAAGAACAGATCCTTGCTTCTGTGAAAACCAAACTGGCATTAAATCCGGATGAAGTTATTATTATCAGAGCCGATGAGGCGATTGCTTATGGGTATGCTATTAAAGCTATAGATATTGTACAGGCTGCAGGAGGCTACAATATCTCGCTGGCAGTGGAAAAAGAATGACTAAGGAGTGGGCTTAAATGGTAAATAAAGAAGGAAATAGGGCCCTCTCTATCTTTTTTATGTTCTCTTTAGCACTTCATATCAGTCTTTTATTACTTATACCACTAGATAAGCTGGAAGCTATTTTTTCAGGTACAGGAAATAACTACAGACAAACAAAAACAATCGCGATAAGAATTACAGGCAGTGGTGAGCCTTTAAATAAAGGACAAGAGAAAACTGAAGTAGCTTCTCAAAAAGAAGAAAAACCCAAAGGTAATGTTGAAGACCAGCCTGCACCAAAGGTTGAAATAAAACCCACAGAATCAGTAAAAAGCAATATACCAAAAAAACCAGGTGAATCTTCCAAAAGTCCTACACCAGAGCCAAAACCAGTTCGTTCCGATACCCCGGAAAAGAAACCTGAGCCTCCCCAGGAAAAAGCACCTGAAGTTGAATTAATAGTAAGTAAAACTAGTGAGCTGGCAGTAGACTTTGATGCCATTACCAAGGCAGCCGAAGGACGAGCAATAGATGATGAGGGTAAAGGTGGCAGTATTGCCAATAAAACCGGTACATCTGAGGGAAATTCAGATAATCTAGTGCCTCCAAGAGGCGAAGATTATATTACCAATCGAGGTGGCTCAGGCGGCTTTACTACCAAGGATATTGAAAGTTTGGAATATAGTGGAGTGTTAGAGATGGTTTTTGAAGTAGATAGCGAAGGCAAGTTAACAGTTGTTTTGGTCGAAGGTTTAGGTGATGAGAGGTTGAATAAACAATTGGTTAACTCTGCACAAGGAAGTTGGCGTGGCCGTTTTGATGAAGAGGCTAAAGCGAGGTTTCCAGATGGTTATCAAGTACCGGTAACGGTAATCTTTGATAAAGGTAAAGGGACACATAAATTTGGAGATGTATCACCACTTATATAGAGGAGGGGTAGCAGTGAAAAAACAAATTCTAGTTATCGTTAGCGTCCTTTCTATAATGGCCTTTGTCTGTCCATCTACAGCTGCACAATCACAAATACCCCGAAGCTTTAGCCAGGGTGATAGTGTTATCAAGATCGAAAACGAATATATCGAGATTGTTGTTAATACCAGTGAAGATGCCACAGGTCGATTTGCGGTATTAACTACAGGAGGGGATCCTACAAGGGTAGACGATAACAATAATTTTTTAATATATGGTTTAGGAAAACCTGTAACATCTTATAGTACAATTCGTATTGATAAAACCAACTATGTATTTGGGGGCAAGACCAGTAAAAGAGCAGGTCTAAATGGTAATTATGGAGAGGTTGTAACACCACCTGTACAAAGAGAAGATGGGATTTATACAGCTTATCTTTACGGAGATATTTTTGTAGAACAGATTTTAGATCTGACTATATCAACAACAACCGGTAAACCAGATACAGCTTCAATTAGGTATTGTATTACCAATCAAGGCAGTATGACTCAAGATTTGGGGTTACGGGTTGTTTTAGACACCATGCTTGGTAACAATGACGGAGCCCCTTTTAGAGTGCGAGATATGGCTGTAGTTAGCGACAGCATGTTTGTGGGAGATGAAATACCCGCCTTTGTGCAGGCTTTTGATGATTTGATTAAGCCGGCAGTTATGGCACAGGCAAATCTTGCCGGTCCTGAAGTAACCAAACCTAACCGAGTATATTTTACCAATTGGGGTAGTCTTGCGGATGGAGTTTGGGATTTTAATTTTCAATTAGAACGTGATTTTACACGCGAAGGGGAATTTGAACTAGATAGTGCAATGGCCATTTATTGGGATCAACAACCACTTGCTCCGGGAGAGTCACGAAATTTTGTAACTCATTATGGTTTAGGTGGCATCTCAATTGCTAAGGGTTATCTATCTTTAGGACTTAGTACAGTGAATAAAGTCGCGGCCAATTCGTTGCCGTTTGATGTTGTTGGTTACGTCCAAAACACTGGCGATGGTATTGCTCATGATGTATCTGTTAAACTTAATCTTCCGGTAGGTTTAGGAAACTTGGGAGATTCTGAAAAAATTGTCGGCAAGATGGCTCCCGGTGAGTCACGTCAAGTAGTATGGAAAGTTCAGCCGACAGGCAAAGCTTTCGGCCATATGCAGATCAAAATGGATGTTGAAGCAATCAATGTCGGATTAAACTCAGTCACCAGGGATATAGAAGTTACCAAACCGGCGAAACTAGGGCTTAGTTTAAGTGGTCCTCGCAGTTTAGGTGTATATGATGAAAAACTTTACCCTGAAGTGTTTGAGGTAAACGGTAGAATAACAAATGATGGTGGTTCAACTGCTTATAATGTTGAACTTAAAATCAGTAGTTCATCTTTTAAGATAGTTCATAGTCCTACTTTCTATGTTTTTTCAATACCGCCAAACTCTTCTAAGGATGTAAGATGGCAGATATCAACCAGACCTAATCCAGGGCTAACTTATCCATATGGCAAGGTAATAGTAACATTAAATGCAATCTCCAATAACGCTGAAGCTCCTAATCCAAGAGAACTGATAATTGATGTACCTAGGTTAGAACCAAAACTATGGCTAAAACCAGAAAACGATGTACCACAAGTGATAAGCAATAATTTAGTTTATGTTTTTGACCTGATGGCAACAAATATTCCTGGTCTAAGACAATTTGAAATAGAATTAAATTACGATCCTAACCTCCTACAGTTTTTTGGCTGGCGTATGGGTACGCAAATAGTCGCTTCCTCGGCTGAAGGAGAGCTAGAGCATGGTTCTTTTGAAGTTACTTCTCCTTACAAGGCAAATCAGACCGGGGAACTTATCATTAAAGGTCAGGTTCTGGAAAGAGGCAGTATTAGTGGTTCTTTAGCTCAAATTAAATTTAAAATTATAGGTGTAGGTAAAACTCAAATAGATATTAATAATGTTATTCTTAGACCCCAAATTAAATTCAATAAAGATGTTCTAGAAATAGAATTGAAAAAGTAAGCTTGTTTAGAAGGGGAGGGTATTTTATGAAGATTTTCCGGCAAAAAGCTATGGCAGTATTAATATTAGTTCTTTCATTAGCTGGCTTGATTACTGCGGTAGATATTAAAGATGTTAATTCAACTCATTGGGCATATCAAAGCGTGAAAGAGCTGGTAGATAAAGGTTACCTTTCAGTATATCCGGATAACACCTTTAGAGGGAATGAGCCGGTTGATCGCTATACTTTAGCTTCAGTAATAGCAAGAGTAATAAAAGAGATTCAAAGTGGTAATGCTAATATATTAAAAGATGATGTTGAAACCTTAAAAAAACTTTATGAAGAATTTGAACGCAAATTAGGAACTACCACCATTGATCTTAATAAAATAAACACAAGAGTAACAAGCCTTGAAAAAGGTTTAGGTATCAACAACGAAGAGATAACTAGATTCCAGTTAGATTTTGACAACCAAGTTAGAGCTATTTTTTCGTCTTTAAATAACACAAAATCCAATCTTCAAGATCAAATTAAAGATTTAAGTGAAGAGATAGACTCCATAAAAACGGAGAAAGTTTCTAGCACTGCTGTAGATGTAGCTATTTCCAATGCTATTCAAAGAGCGTCAACAGAGATTGAGGAAACAAATAAAGAGCAAGAGAAACTTAAAGAAACATTCAACGAACAACTAATACAGCTCACAGATGATATTGATCAAAGGGAACAAATTCTAAGAGATGAATTTAATGATGAATTAGCAGTTATAAAGCTTGATATGGATAAAAATCTTAAAGCAGAAATTGAAGCCTTAAAAACAGATCTGGCGATGAAAGGTCAAAATTTTGATGTTCTAGCCACAAAAACTGATGCAAATATTGATTCTATTACTAGTGCTATCCAATCGTTAGATAATAAGTATACACAAGAGCTCGAACAATCAGCTAACGAGTTAAATAAAGTGAAGGCTGATTTGGGTACTGTAATAACAGCAATGGAAAACAAAATGAGCAATGATTTTACCATGCTAAAAAGTCAGATCCAGAGTGCTTCGCAAGAATCAGCAGCTGAAATCACGGAATTCAAAAAAGAACTCAGTGAAACATTCAGTGCTTATATGGCTGAAAGCGATCAAAAAGCTCTAGCTAGAGATCAAGTTGCCGAAGAAAAGTATGTTGCTTTTACAGGTGATATTGAAGCTCGTATGACTGAAATTAACACATCTCAAAATAAGATACTAGAACAGATTGATACCTTAAAAAATGATTTTAGAATGGCCAGCAATCTTAATGCAAGCAAAGAAAAAGCTATTGAAAACAGATTTCAAAAACTTGAAGAAGATCAAAAAAGTTTACAGGAAAGCAACCAAGCCAGACTTCAAGCTTTGGAAAAAAACCGTACAATTTGGCACATGGGATTTGGCCTGTCTTTAGTTGCGATTGTAATTGCTATTGTTGGTTTTTATAAATAATTAAAGGGAGGGTAAAAACCCTCCCTTTTTGCAGTTTGTCAGTTTTTCAAATCGTTGTCTTTTTTGTTACACTCTTCGCTGCGATTTAAATTGTTAGTACGATTTAGCTGGTTTATTTTCTGTTCACTTTTTCGAGTCTTTTTTGGGGCTCTTTGTTTTGCAACCATAATTTCACCTCTAAGAATAGATTATACTTTTAATAATTTTTAATACCCCAATTGCAAGGGAATTTGTTTATCTGGTTGAATAACCTTAATATGAACAAAAAGGGGGGGGAAGAATGAAAAAGGATAAGACCCGTTGGTTGTACAGCGTGGGTTCTCTAGCGAGTATGCTTACTGTTGCTACATTTTCCGGTTATATTAATTTTTACTATATTGACTATTTGAAGCTTTCACCAATCTTCATAGGTCAGGCTATGTTTTTTTATGGTATCTATAATGCTATAAATGATCCTCTTTTAGGACAGATATCCGATCGCTACCATAGTAGACATGGAACTAGGGTGCCTTTTATAAAATATGGAATGGTTCCGTTTGTAATCGCTTTTGCTCTATTATGGCTTCCTAAACCGACCTGGTTTGCAGGTAATCAAACAGCTCTTTTTGCTTACTTTGTTTTTTCGGTATTTCTTTTCGATGGCTTATATACATTAGTTTTTCTTAACTGGACAGCTCTTTATCCCGAGCTCTACCGTACAGATAAGGAAAGAAATGAAGTCTCCGCGATCAGACAGATTTTTGGGATAATCGGCAATATTATTGGCTTTGCTGCACCACCTGTATTAGCTATGTTAATCGGGTGGCCACTTTTAGGAGTGTCTTTTGCTTCAATTGCTTTAGTTGCACTCTATTTAAGTATTAAATATGTGCAATTAGAAACGGAACCTCACGAAAAAGAGGGCTTGCCTTTTGGCATTGCCCTAAAAGAAACGCTTAAAAACAAAGCTTTTGTTATCTATGTAATCGCCTCTTTTTTCTTGCAGTTTACCTTTGTGTTTATGCAAGCAGTAATGCCTTTTTATGTTAAATATGTACTTAAAGCAGGAAGTTTAGAACAATCCCTAGTGTTGGGAACAGTGTTTATTAGTGCTTTGTTCTTTGTTTTGGGTTGGGGCAAGGTATCTAGTGAAAAAGGTGCCAAATGGACCATGCTTGTTTGTATAGCATTATTTGCTTTTAGTTTAATACCTTATTGGTTTGCCCAAAACTACTTAACTGGGCTTATTATTGCTGCTCTTAATGGTTTTGGCTTAGCTGGTCTGATTATTTTACTTGATGTTATGTTAGCAGATGTCATAGATTTAGATCATCTAAAAACAGGTCAACGTAGAGAGGGAATGTATTTTGGCATGAATGCGCTTATTATAAGACTAGGCATCTCTATCCAGGGGCCTCTTCTTGGTTACATTTTAAGTCGAACCGGATATATTGCCGATGCTTCAGTACAGGCAGGTTCAGCACTGACAGGTTTAAAAGTTGCTTTAGTGGTAGTACCAATTGCAGCTTTAGTCTTCTCATTTTTATTCTACCTGCTCTATCCACTAAATAAAAAAGAAGTTAATAAAATAAAAGAAAAATTAGAAAATTCAACAGCTGCATAAAAAAACAGGCAGATCTAAAAGATCTGCCTGTTTCGAGGTCAAACTCTAGGAAACTAGA
Organism: Bacillota bacterium; assembly: GCA_036721855.1. Taxonomy (GTDB): domain Bacteria; phylum Bacillota; class DTU065; order DTU065; family DTU065; genus JAHDNZ01. The sequence goes on from DAIMKF010000021.1 coordinate 29,844, forward strand.
GTTTAAGCCACCTCTGGTTGATCATCTCAACCACCCCCTCGCTTGGGATGATTTGGCCAATTCCCAATTACCATTATAAACAAAAAGGCACCTGTTCTAGGTGCCTTTTCTGGTTCCTAAATGTTTTTTCCGACTGCCTCTGACTATCTTTCTTATACTGTCGTAACTTAAGTGGAACTTATCCATAAGCTCTTCGATGGAAAAACCGGCTATATAATGATGGATAATAATTCGGTTTCTTTCTTTTAACTCAGCACGGGCACCGTTTCTCTCACCCCAGCCAAGCTTTTTTCCATCACATTTTGGGATATAAATTTCCTGACCTTGAATATATTCTTGTACTTGTCTGAGAAGTTCTTCTGGCAAAATTTCTTCAGCGTTTGTATACATAAACAGCCAAAGTCTCCTTTCATGAGGCGTTGGCTGTAAAATACGCATGGCAAAGGATTGCTCTAAACGCAAGTGTGAGCCAACGCCGGGGTTATGGCAGAAAAATACGCTAAATAAAAGTCAATAGAAAACCCATTCTTCCTCAGCATCTGCTCACACCTCCTTTCAATTAATGTAGAGCTAAAGAAGTTAAAATTCTAACAACCTAATTATTACAAAAATATTGTGATCTGGCAAGGGAAAGATTAATCCGAACGGATTATCTCTTATATTTATTCTACAAAGCAGTAGATGATTAGGTTATATATGATATGGGGAAAATTAATAAATGAATAGGAGGACTGGTAATGAACCGACTTAAAAACGAACCTTCCCCATATTTAAGATTACATGCCCAAAATCCGATTGATTGGTATCCTTGGGGTCAAGAAGCCTTGCACAAGGCCAAAAGAGATAATGTTCCTATCTTTCTGTCGATTGGCTATTCGACTTGTCACTGGTGCCATGTTATGAACAAAGAAACATTTACAGATCAACAAGTAGGTAAGCTGCTTAATGAAAACTTTGTGCCGATCAAAGTAGATAGAGAACAGTATCCGGATGTTGATGCTGTCTACATGGATGCTTGTGTTAAGATGACAGGTTTTGGAGGTTGGCCACTTAATTTATTTTTGACACCAGACTTAAAACCTTTTTTTGCCGGGACTTATTTTCCTAAAGTAGATAGCCTTAGAGACATTGGCTTTATTTCATTGTTAAAGAAAATTAAATGGCTATGGGAAAACGATCGCCAAGACTTAATTGGTGGTAGTGAAAGGTTATTAAATGAGCTTGCCGATGATTATCCACAGGCTATTTTTACCTCAAATCTAATTGAAAATCAACTCATAGATCTGAAAACAAAGTATGATACCAAAAATTCCGGGTTTTTGCCTGCTCCAAAGTTTCCGCAGCTTCATACGCTGCTTTTTGTTTTAGATCAAAGCCATGGATTAAAAGATGATGTTGCACTTAAAATGGCTAATGATACTTTAAAAAGTTTATTGGCAAAAGGTTGTTATGATCATGTAGGAGGCGGAATTTATCGTTATTCAACAGACAGCTCTTATAAAATCCCTCACTTTGAAAAGATGCTCTATGATAATGCTTTTCTAATTTACGCCCTTGCTGAGTTTTATAAAGCAACTAAAGAAATATATTATAAAGAAAAAGCCTTGGAGGTGTTTTACTATCTCCAAGACAACCTGCAAGATAAATCGGGAGGCTTCTATACAGCAGAAGATGCAGACACTAAAGAAGGAGAAGGGGCATATTATCTTTTTTCAGAGTTAGAGTTAACTGAGATTTTGAATGATTATGAGTTAAATATTTTGACCCAATTCTATCAAGTAGATCATAAAGGTAACTTCAGGGGAAAAATCCACCTGTATCCGAAAGATCAACATTCTTTTGAGTTAGTAGTTTCTGATCAGAAGCTAAAGCTAAAACTTACACCAATTTTTAAAAAGCTTAAAAATTGGCGTGAAAAAACAAGAAAAAAGCCATTTGTCGATACAAAGATTTTAATCTTTGCTAATGGGCTTTTATTAGCAGCTTTATCTAAAGCGAGCATATGGGACGAAATATTTAAAAAAGAAGCGGAACATCTTTATAGCTATCTGAAGCAATATGCTCATTTAAAGCCATTACCTGGTGCTATCCATGGCAGGATTATCTCACAGGGTCATCTAGATGATTATGCCTTTTTAGTTTTTGGCTTTTTAGAATATGGCTTAGCTTTTAATAATAGTGAAGCCATTGAGTTGGCAATAAAATTGACCACAGGCGCAGAAAAGATCTTTTTTGATCAAGAAAATGGAGGTTATTACTCCATCTCTAAAGAAACAATCCTTCCGAAAAGACCAAAAAATTATTTTGAAGGAGCATTACCTGGAGGAAACTCTATAATGAGTTTTAATTTGTATAGGCTAATGCAGCTTACAGGTCAGGAGAAATACCGTTTAGCTTTAGAAAAAACCCTTAATGGAGCAGCAGGAGTTTTAGCAAACTATTCCACAGCAGCACCATTTTTAACAATGGTTGGTGGCTGGTATTTAGGTTCACCCTATGAGATTGTTCTATCTTATAACCCAGAAAATGAAAAAGATTTGCAAGAGATAGAATTAAAACTCAGACAACAGTTTTTAAGGGGAAGTTTATTTTGGGTAGCAAGTGAAAGTAACAATGTTTTAGGACTATTAAATGGGAGAAGTACAGAAGGTTTGAATTTATATCTCTGTCAAAGTGGTCGTTGTGAAAGTAAAATTAGCGGTAAAGACAAGATCCTAGCAAAATTAACAACTATATTCTAAACATCTTACGCAAATAAAAACCACAACAATTTGAAAGGTGAGTGTTAAGATTGAGCAGTACTTAAAGATTATTAGAAGTAAGTGCTGCTTTCTTTATACAAAAAGAAGTATTCTTTTGGAAGAAAAATATAAACAAGGTGAATTGAAAAGTTAAGTTCCACTTTGTAAATTTAACTTCCATGGTAACGGA